>NZ_JALCBM010000041.1:28117-42474 GCF_028066395.1 Ruegeria sp. | reverse complement strand
GCTCCCAATCTTGCGGCCTCGGATTCGTTCCGGGGCCTCTGATATTTGTAACCGGGGACCTTCGGGGCCCTATACCCTTGGCACCTACGGGGGCCTATCACATAGCGGGGCAGCGCCTCGCACTTGCTAAACGGAAGACAGAAAGCATGGCACTCAAGTCGTACAAGCCGACGACGCCGGGCCAGCGCGGGCTGGTGCTGATCGACCGTTCGGAGCTTTGGAAAGGACGTCCGGTCAAGTCTCTCACAGAGGGTTTGACCAAATCGGGCGGCCGGAACAACACCGGACGGATCACTTCACGCCGCCGCGGCGGTGGCGCAAAGCGTCTCTACCGGATCGTTGACTTCAAACGGAACAAATTTGATGTCGCGGCAACCGTCGAGCGGATCGAATACGACCCGAACCGGACCGCATTCATCGCACTGGTAAAATACGAAGACGGCGAGCAGGCCTATATCCTGGCTCCGCAGCGTCTGGCTGTTGGTGACAAGGTCATCGCGTCGGCAAAGGCCGACATCAAGCCGGGCAACGCAATGCCGTTCTCGGGCATGCCGATTGGTACCATCGTCCACAACATCGAGATGAAGCCTGGCAAAGGCGGTCAGATCGCACGTGCGGCCGGTACTTACGCGCAATTCGTTGGTCGCGATGGCGGCTACGCTCAGATCCGTCTGAGCTCGGGCGAGCTGCGCATGGTCCGTCAGGAATGCATGGCCACCGTTGGTGCCGTGTCCAACCCCGACAACAGCAACCAGAACCTCGGTAAAGCCGGTCGTATGCGCCACAAGGGCGTGCGTCCGTCGGTTCGCGGTGTTGCAATGAACCCGTTCGATCACCCGCATGGTGGTGGTGAGGGTCGTACCTCGGGTGGCCGTACGCCGGTTACGCCGTGGGGTAAGGACACCAAGGGTAAGCGTACCCGCAACAAGAACAAAGCGTCCCAGAAGCTGATCATCCGCTCGCGGCACGCCAAGAAGAAGGGACGTTAATCTATGTCTCGCTCTGTTTGGAAGGGTCCTTTCGTCGATGCTTACGTGCTGAAAAAAGCCGAAGCAGCGCGCGAGTCGGGCCGCAACGAAGTCATCAAAATCTGGTCGCGTCGTTCCACCATTCTGCCCCAGTTCGTGGGTCTGACCTTTGGTGTGTACAACGGCCAGAAGCATATCCCCGTCAACGTCTCGGAAGACATGATCGGTCAGAAGTTCGGTGAATACTCGCCGACCCGCACCTATTATGGCCACGCCGCAGACAAAAAAGCGAAGCGGAAGTAAGTCATGGGCAAGGAAAAGAACCCCCGCCGCGTGGCCGAAAACGAAGCAATGGCGAAAACCCGCATGCTTCGCACCAGCCCGCAGAAACTGAACCTGGTTGCAGCGATGATCCGCGGCAAGAAAGTCGAGAAGGCGCTGACCGACCTGACTTTCTCGAACAAGCGTATCGCGCAGGACGTGAAGAAATGCCTTCAGTCCGCAATCGCCAACGCCGAGAACAACCACAACCTGGACGTGGACGAGCTGATCGTCGCCGAAGCCTGGGTTGGCAAGAACCTGGTCATGAAACGCGGTCGCCCGCGGGCTCGTGGCCGTTTTGGTGCGCTGAAAAAGCCGTTCTCGGAGATCACCATCAAGGTGCGTCAAGTTGAGGAGCAAGCCTAATGGGTCATAAAGTAAATCCGATCGGCATGCGCCTGCAGGTCAACCGCACCTGGGACAGCCGCTGGTACGCCGACACCAAGGACTACGGTGATCTTCTGCTGGAAGACCTCAAGATCCGTGAGTTCATCAACAAAGAGTGCAAGCAGGCCGGTGTTGCCCGTGTGATCATCGAACGTCCGCACAAAAAGTGCCGCGTTACGATCCACACAGCACGTCCCGGTGTCATCATCGGCAAGAAAGGTGCAGACATCGAAGTTCTGCGCAAAAAGCTTGCTGCCATGACCGACAGCGAACTGCACCTGAACATCGTCGAAGTGCGCAAGCCCGAGCTTGACGCGCAGCTGGTTGCCGAGTCCATCGCTCAGCAGCTGGAGCGCCGCGTCTCGTTCCGCCGCGCGATGAAGCGCTCGGTTCAGAACGCCATGCGCATGGGCGCCCTGGGTATCCGGGTGAACGTCGCTGGCCGTCTGGGCGGCGCCGAAATCGCACGGACCGAGTGGTACCGCGAAGGCCGCGTGCCTCTGCACACCCTGCGTGCCGACATCGATTACGCACATGCCGAAGCGATGACCCCCTACGGGATCATCGGGATCAAGGTCTGGATCTTCAAAGGTGAGATCATGGAGCACGATCCGCAGGCACGTGACCGTAAAGCACAGGAACTCCAGGACGGCCCTGCACCTCGTGGTGCTGGTGGCGGTCGTCGCTAAGGAGGGAAAGATATGCTTCAACCAAAGCGTACAAAATTCCGCAAGATGCACAAAGGCCGGATCAAGGGTCTCGCCAAGGGCGGCTCTGATCTGAACTTTGGCACCTACGGCCTGAAAGCTCTTGAGCCTGAGCGTGTAACTGCACGCCAGATCGAAGCTGCACGTCGTGCCATGACGCGTCACATGAAACGTCAGGGTCGCGTCTGGATCCGCATCTTCCCCGACACTCCGGTCACGGCCAAGCCGATCGAAGTTCGTATGGGTAAAGGTAAAGGTTCGGTCGACCGCTGGGCCTGCAAGGTCAAGCCTGGCCGCGTGATGTTCGAGATCGACGGCGTCAATGACGACATCGCCCGCGAGGCCCTGCGCCTGGCTGCGATGAAGCTGCCGATCAAGACCCGCGTCGTGGTCCGCGAAGACTGGTAAGTCGATGGGGTGAAACCCCATCCTACGAAATGGACGACCCCGCCGGGAAACTGGCGGGGTTTTCTATTGGACCCATAGTGCCACGGATACGTGACTGGTCATCAGCCGCTGTGCACGGTTATGATCCGCCCGAGCTGCGCTGCCATCGGGAGGGGCATATATGCCGCGTCTGATCTTCACGTTACTTCTTGTGTCTTTCGCTCTTGTCGAGCCTCCCAAGGCGTGGGCGTCGTCGTCCGAGGTCAATCTTGGCCATTTCAACGGTCTGGCAATGAATGGCTATGACGTCATGACCTATTGGCTGGGTGGTGATCCGCAGAAAGGTGATCCAGAGATCACGGCCGAATACAACGGGGCCACCTGGGTGTTTGTGGATGAGGCGAACCGGCAGGCATTCCTGTCGGACCCGGGCAAGTTCGCGCCGCAATTCGGGGGATATTGTGCCTATGCGGCCAGCCAGAACGCGGTGGCGGATGTCGACCCGTTCGCGTGGCGGATATGGGAGGACAAGCTGTATCTGAACTACAGCCCTCAGGTGCGGCGTATCTGGGCCAGTGATATTGATGGAAACATCGAGAAAGCAAACGGCTACTGGCCTGATCTGCTGAAGCAATAGGTCGCGATTTCCGCCGGTCATTGCCCTCGCACACAGGTGCTGACTGGGTTATGACGTCCCCATGGCACAGATTGAATCGCTCTTCGTAACCCGTCTCTACCGCGCAGCCTTGTCCGATTTTGATCCCAAGATCGACCCGGAAGAGCTGGAGAACTCCTGCATTGTCATCGCCGAGGATGATGAGGCCGGGCAGGAATGGTGTGAGGAGAATGGATATCCCGGTTACACCAGCTATGCCTCGCTGACCGATCTGCCGTGGCGGTTCCCGATCTTTGCCGATCTGGTCGCGGCGCTGGATAGCCATGTGGCGGCCTTTGCCAAGGATCTGGAGTTCGATCTGGGCGAGGGCGAGTTGAAGCTGGAAGACCTGTGGATCAACATCCTGCCCGAGGGGGGTATGCACTCCAGCCACCTGCACCCGCACAGCGTGATCTCGGGCACGACCTATGTGGCGATGCCCGAAGGGGCGAGCGCATTGAAACTGGAAGACCCGCGATCAGGCCGCATGATGGCCGCGCCGACACGCATCAAGGGCGGGCGGCGGGATTTGCAGCCGTTCATCTATATGAAGCCGCAGGTGGGCGACGTCCTGCTGTGGGAAAGCTGGCTGCGCCACGAGGTGCCGATGAACATGGCCGAGGACGAGCGGATTTCGGTGAGTTTCAACTATAAGTGGGAGTGAGCCCCGATCCGCTATTTCGCAGTGACACGTGCGCGGAATCTGGGAAACCCGATACAGTTACCGTTCACCGACCCCGACCTGTAGGCCCCGTTCTTGAACTTCAAGTCGAACTTCATCACGCTTCCAGAGGCGCAACTGCCCTTTTTCGAGATAAGAGCGTCGAACTGAAGGCGATCATCGGTCGCTTTCCGCATTTTGACACCTTCAGGTGTTATGTCATGTGCAGCAAGAACCTGTGGGACGTTATCCTTCACCACGATATCCATCTGCCACGGACGGCTGGAATTGATGGTCAGTGTCCATTTTCCGTCTGGCGCAGCATGGGCAAAAGCTGTGGGGGCAAGGATGGCAAAAGCAATAGAGCAAACTTTCAGAATTTTCACGGTCAACCTCATCAATCAAAAAACTGTCTTTGATGTTAAGGCTATTTGGTCCTTTTGTGCAAACTTTTGGGCGAGGCGGACATATCGATCAGGTTTGCGATGTCAATTGCCGCCCTAGTTTTCCGGCGTGTCGTTGAGCCCGGGTTCACTTTGCTGAATTGACGAGTTGCGTCCCCGTTCATCATAGCTGTCCTCGATCCAATCTTTGGCTTGGCTCATCAAGTTCAGGAAAGCCATGGCGGCAAGGCCAAGTCCAAGTGCACCAAGGTCACCTTTGTTCGCGATGAACAGGTACCACGCATACCAAATCAGGTAGATGATGCTTGCTGCGTTCAGTACGATGAGAATGTCGAGTGTTGTTGAAGAATCCATAGCAGAGTTACTTTTGTGAAATTCGCTTTTGGGTTAAATGCGACACCTTCTATTCAGCGTAAAGTGGATGCTGTAATATCTTGTATCATTGCGCTGAGCTGTGTCTGGCCGACCATGCTTTGTTTCCCCAAACTTCCTCTTGCCACCCACCCCCCAAACCCTTATACGGCGGCATCCTGCGATCTCCCGGCCTTGTCGGGCGATTCGTATGTCTATCATTCATCCACCAGGTCAAAGGTGACCCTGTAAGGGGGCCTTCTGGTGTTTTGAGCAAAGGAAAAAGGCGATGAACGCCCAAGAACTGCGTGACAAGACCCCGGACCAGCTCCGCGAGGAACTGGCCAACCTGAAGAAAGAAAGCTTTAACCTGCGCTTTCAACAGGCAACCGGTCAGCTGGAAAACACCGCTGGTATCAAAGCGGCCCGCCGCAATGCTGCCCGCGTCAAAACCATTCTGAACGAAAAGGCCGCTGCCGCGGCATCCGAGGAGTAATCAGATGCCCAAGCGTATCCTGCAAGGCACCGTGACCAGCGACGCCAACGAACAGACCGTAACCGTATCTGTCGAGCGCCGTTTCAAGCACCCGCTGCTGCAAAAAACCGTTCGTAAGTCCAAGAAATACCGGGCTCATGACGAAAAGAACGCCTTCAAGGTCGGCGATACAGTCCGCATCATCGAATGCGCGCCGAAATCGAAGACGAAACGTTGGGAAGTTCTGGAGGCGTAAGCCCCCGGGATTTTCCCATTTGTCGAAACCCTGGGGGATTTAACAAGACCAGCCCCCACAGGTCGGGAGAAACCACATGATCCAGATGCAGACCAATCTGGATGTCGCTGACAACTCCGGCGCACGCCGAGTTCAGTGCATCAAGGTCCTGGGTGGTTCCAAGCGTAAATACGCCTCCGTCGGCGACATCATTGTCGTCTCGGTGAAGGAAGCCATCCCGCGCGGCCGCGTAAAGAAAGGTGACGTCCGCAAGGCCGTCGTCGTGCGCACCGCCAAGGAAGTCCGCCGCGCGGACGGTACCGCGATCCGTTTTGATCGCAACGCCGCCGTCATCCTGAACAACAACAACGAGCCCGTAGGTACCCGTATCTTTGGCCCGGTTGTTCGCGAACTGCGCAGCAAGAACTTCATGAAAATCATCTCGCTCGCTCCGGAGGTGCTGTAATCATGGCTGCTAAACTCCGCAAAGGCGACAAGGTCGTCGTGCTGGCCGGCAAGGACAAGGGCAAAGAGGGAACCATCACCTCGGTTGACCCCAAAGCCGGTAAAGCTGTTGTCGACGGCATCAACATCGCCATCCGCCACACCCGTCAGTCGCAAACCTCGCAAGGGGGTCGCCTGCCTCAGGCAAACCCGATCGAGCTGTCGAACCTGGCGCTGCTGGACAAGAACGGCAAAGCAACCCGCGTTGGCTTCCGCATGGAAGGCGACAAGAAGGTCCGCTTCGCCAAGACCACAGGGGACGTGATCGATGCTTGATTCCGCAAACTATACCCCGCGTCTGAAAACTCAGTACGTTGAAACCATCCGTGCCGCTCTGAAAGAAGAGTTCGGCTACAAGAACGACATGCAGCTGCCCAAGCTGGAAAAAATCGTTCTGAACATCGGGTGTGGTGCCGAGGCCGTCAAAGACTCGAAGAAAGCGAAAGCTGCTGTCGAGGATCTGACTGCGATTGCCGGTCAGCAGGCCGTTGCAACCAAGGCGAAGAAGTCGATCGCGGGTTTCCGCGTCCGTGAAGACATGCCGCTGGGTGCCAAGGTGACCCTGCGCGGTGACCGGATGTACGAATTCCTGGATCGTCTGATCACCATCGCGCTGCCGCGCGTTCGTGACTTCCGCGGTGTGAAGCCGTCTTTCGATGGTCGTGGCAACTTTGCCATGGGCATGAAAGAGCACATCGTGTTCCCGGAAATCGACTTCGACAAGGTCGACGAGGTCTGGGGCCTGGATATCGTAATTGCCACCACAGCGAAAACCGACGCTGAAGCGAAGAGCCTGTTGAAAGCATTCAACATGCCGTTCAACGCGTAAGCGCCGGGAGGATTGAGACATGGCTAAAAAAGCAATGATCGAACGCGAGAAGAAGCGCGAACGCCTGGTGGCCAAATATGCCGCAAAGCGTGCCGAGCTGAAGGAAATCGCGAATGACGAGAGCCGCCCGATGGAAGAGCGCTTCAAAGCGCGTCTGAAACTGGCGAAACTGCCGCGCAACAGCTCGGCTACCCGTCTACACAACCGCTGTCAGCTGACCGGTCGTCCCCACGCTTACTACCGTAAGCTGAAGGTCAGCCGTATCGCGCTGCGCGAGCTGGGTTCTGCTGGTCAGATCCCCGGCATGGTGAAATCGAGCTGGTAAGGGAGACATAGATATGAATGATCCTATCGGCGATATGCTCACCCGTATCCGCAACGCGCAAATGCGCGGCAAGTCCACCGTTTCCACCCCCGCATCCAAGCTGCGCGGTTGGGTTCTGGACGTGCTGGCGGACGAAGGTTACATCCGTGGCTACGAAGCGACGACCGGTGAAAACGGTCATCCGGCCATCGAAATCAGCCTGAAATACTACGAAGGCACCCCTGTTATTCGCGAACTGAAGCGGGTTTCGAAACCCGGTCGCCGCGTATACATGGGCGTCAATGACATCCCGCAGGTCCGTCAGGGTCTGGGCGTGTCGATTGTCAGCACTCCGAAAGGTGTGATGTCGGACGCAAATGCGCGCTCCAACAATGTTGGCGGCGAAGTGCTCTGCACCGTCTTCTAAGGAGGTCTGCAATGTCTCGTATTGGTAAAAAACCGGTCGAGCTGCCCAGCGGCGTTACCGCCTCTGTGTCGGGTCAGACCATCGAAGTGAAAGGTCCGAAAGGCACCCGCAGCTTCACCGCCACCGACGACGTTACGCTGTCGGTAGAAGACAACGTGGTCAAGATCGACCCCCGTGGCATGTCCAAGCGTGCCCGCCAGCAGTGGGGCATGAGCCGCACCATGGTTGCCAACCTGGTAACCGGCGTGACCCAAGGCTTCAAAAAAGAGCTGGAGATCCAGGGTGTTGGTTATCGGGCTCAGATGCAGGGCAACACCCTGAAGCTGAACCTGGGCTACAGCCACGATGTCGATTTCACTGCTCCGGAAGGTGTGACCATCACCGCGCCGAAGCAGACCGAGATCGTTGTGGAAGGTATCGACCAGCAGTTGGTGGGCGAAACCGCGGCTAAAATCCGCGAGTGGCGCCGTCCCGAGCCGTATAAAGGCAAGGGCATCCGCTATAAGGGCGAGTTCATCTTCCGCAAGGAAGGCAAGAAGAAGTAAGGACGCAAACAATGGCAAACAGCAAAAGAACCCTGTTTCTGAAGCGCCGCCTGCGCGTTCGGAACAAACTTCGCAAAGTCAACGCCGGCCGTGCACGCCTGTCGGTTCACCGCTCGAACAAGAACATCAGCGTTCAGCTGATCGACGACGTTCGTGGCGTGACCCTGGCCTCGGCCTCGACCCTGGAAAAAGATCTGGGTGTTGTTGGCAAGAACAACGTCGAAGCGGCCACCAAAGTGGGCGCGGCCATCGCCGAGCGTGCCAAGAAGGCAGGCGTCGAAGAGGCCTATTTCGATCGTGGTGGCTTCCTGTTCCACGGCAAGGTGAAGGCAGTTGCCGACGCTGCGCGTGAAGGTGGTCTGAAGATCTGATGGTGTGCCGGGCTGAAGCCCGGCCTACCTGAGACGACGCCGTAGGCCGGGCTTCAGCCCGGCTTCGGCAAACCTGAAGGCGGGCCGCCCGCCTCGATGATCGGGGAGCTTTCGGGCTCACTTCGATTGAGAAAATTGGCGCCATGCGCCACATGAGAAAAGGGATGCCAAATGGCAGAACGTGAAAACCGTCGGGGCCGTGGCCGCGACCGTGAAGAAGCACCGGAATTTGCAGATCGCCTGGTCGCAATCAACCGTGTGTCGAAAACCGTAAAAGGTGGTAAGCGCTTTGGCTTCGCCGCTCTGGTGGTTGTCGGCGATCAGAAAGGCCGCGTCGGCTTTGGCAAGGGTAAAGCGAAAGAAGTACCTGAGGCCATCCGTAAGGCGACTGAGCAAGCCAAGCGTCAGATGATCCGCGTACAACTGCGCGAAGGTCGGACCCTGCACCACGACATCGAAGGCCGTCACGGCGCCGGTAAAGTGGTTATGCGCACCGCACCTGAAGGTACTGGTATCATCGCCGGTGGTCCGATGCGTGCCGTGTTCGAGATGCTGGGCGTCAAGGACGTTGTGTCCAAGTCGCTGGGTTCGCAGAACCCGTACAACATGATCCGCGCCACCATCAACGGCCTGCAGAAAGAGCAGAGCCCGCGTTCGGTTGCCGCGCGTCGTGGTAAAAAAGTTGCCGACATCCTGCCCAAGCGGGACGAAGCACCGGCTGCTGAAGCCGAAGCGTAAGGAGAGCGATCCATGGCAAAAACCATCGTCGTCAAGCAGATCGGTTCCCCGATCCGTCGCCCCGCCGAACAGCGCGCAACCCTGATCGGCCTGGGCCTGAACAAGATGAACCGCACCCGTGAGCTGGAGGACACTCCTTCGGTCCGCGGCATGGTCAACAAGATCCCGCATCTGGTTGAGATCATCGAAGAACGCGGCTAAGCGCGAGTTCGATACAAGTACTGAAACGCCTCTGACTTCGGTCAGAGGCGTTTTTCGTCGGCCTTCTTCAAAGGATGCCAAGTTTGAGCACAATGTGCGATCGGCAAGATCAATAGCCCCCGACGTTAAGTTGTTCCTCATCAAGGCCGTTTGTCAAACTCGAAACTTTGGCGGCGAAATCGACGATTTTCGGTTCATGCTACCAATGGAAAGGTGATGTACTTGCCGGAACAATGAGCTGAACATTAAACTCAGAGCCAACTGCCTCAATTCCGGTTTGTTGGCAGTTTGAGGGCCGGCCAACTAAATCGGTTTTTATTCCGGCGTCGTAGAAAAAGTTCAAATTGGTCAGGATAGTCTGTCCCTGATACTCAACCCGTGCCATGCGCATCGCTTTCCTTTTAGCGGGAAGAAGCCTGGTATTTCTAATGCGGCCAATGCCACAGATTTCAATTTGCCCGTCTTTAACTATTGGTTTCCAGCGAAATAGGTAGGACCCAGTGACCCCGCAACGCGCTGGGGGTGAGCACCACGTCAGTGTGCCTGTTGAGAAGTCACTGGTAGTCGTAATTTGCCGCGAAACCGATTTGCTTTGAGAAGTCGAACATGCTGATAAAGAAAGCAAAGCTATGATAGTTAGTGCTGTTAGCCGCATAAAGTAAATTCCATGGTCGCTTTTGAGTTTGCCGATTGACATAATGGCAATCCCCTACACCGACTTCAATGAATCGAGTTGTTGAAGCCAGTCGGAGCAGACGAACAAACTTCAGAATGTGTGTTTTTTACCATTCACCAAACGCATACCGGCTAGACCAAAACGCGCGTTGTTAGCGTTATCCAGCACTCCTATCTCACCCTTGTCCCAAGAAGGAACACATCAAGAGACGTCGGGGAATACGCCCCGACCTGTGAAAGGAATTGAGATATGGCACACACAGCAATACTGACACATGGCGGCTTCAACCTGAGCGCCCGGTTTGCGACTTTCGTCGAACGCGTCCAGCGCGCTCGGGCGCAGGCGGCGGAATACAACAGGACGTTTTCGGAACTGCAGCGCCTGTCGGATCGTGAACTGAACGACATCGGCATCCGCCGGTGCGACATCGTGGATATCGCACGCGAGCATGCATATCGCGGGTAAGGCCGCACAAAATTGATGAGGATCAGGGGCGCCAATCGGGCGCCTCTTTTGTTTTTGGGGTCGGATCGCATCACCGCATGGGGATTTTTCACCAGCGCAATTGCCAAACTGAAACAGATACGCCACATCCTTTAACACGGTCGTTGACGGCCTGTGCAATGTGATGGGAAGGCCGGGTATGGCGCGGGAATATCAGATCGGAATGCTGTGGATCGAAGGTCCGCTGAGCTTTCTAGAACAGCTTTGCATCAAATCGTTTCTCGATGTCGGCCAACATGTTTGTCTTTATACCTATGGTACTGTGACCAACGTGCCCGAAGGCGTCGAACTGCGTGATGCGCGCACGGTTCTGTCGGATCAGGACGTCATATTGCATGGGCGCACGGGCAGCCCTGCGCTGCATTCCGATAAGTTCCGTTTTCACATGCTGGCCCAGAATCAGGATATGATCTGGGCGGATACGGATGCCTATTGCGTCAAGCCATTTACCACCGAAAACGGCCATCTGCATGGCTGGCTGGCGCCGCATGAGATCAATGGCGGGGTTCTGTGTCTGCCGCCCGACAGTCCGACCTTGTACGACATGCTCGACCACACGGCCGATCCCTATCGCATTCCACTTTGGTTGCCGCCCAAGTTCCGCAACGATCTGGTCCGGGATGCTTTGGCCGGAAATCCCAAACATGTCAGCGAGATGGTCTGGGGCGTCTGGGGACCGCGGGCGCTGACCTGGTTGCTGCAGCGGAACAAGGAATCCCGGTTCACCTCTCCACAAGAGGTCCTGTACCCGATCACCTATAAAGACCGCCGGACGATGTCGCGGCCAACCGGCAAGGCCGAGCGTTTTCTGACCGACAACACCATGTCGATCCATTTCTATGGTCGCCGTATGCGGGCCTTTATCCGCAATCGGTTCGGTGGTGTGCCACATCCCGACAGCCTGATCGGACATCTGGTGAAAAAGCATGGAATCGACCCGCATGCTGCACCGGTGCCACCGAAGGCCCCGCAGCCTGATCAGGCCGAAGACACAGAGGATTGAACGCGGGCTTGCCAACTTCGTTCAACGGGCCTATACGCCTGCGGTGGCTTTCTGCCCACGAGAATCAAAATCAAGAAATGCCGTGTTTGGCCCATCACGCTTCGGGGGTCACATCCGGCTTAGGAGAAGCGATATGAAACTGCACGAATTGCGCGACAATCCTGGCGCCGCACCGAAACGGACCCGCGTTGGCCGTGGTCCCGGCTCCGGCAAGGGTAAAATGGGTGGCCGTGGTATCAAAGGCCAGAAATCCCGTTCGGGTGTGGCCATCAATGGCTATGAAGGCGGCCAGATGCCGCTGTATCAGCGCCTGCCCAAGCGTGGCTTCAGCAAGCCGAACCGCAAGGAATTCGCCGTTATCAACCTGGGTCTGATCCAGAAATTCATCGACGCCAAGAAGCTGGACGCCAAAGCTGCGATCACCGAGGACGCTCTGGTTGCCTCGGGTCTGGTGCGTCGCAAACTGGACGGTGTCCGCGTTCTGGCCAAAGGTGAAATCACCGCCAAGGTGAACCTGGAAGTCACCGGCGCATCGAAATCCGCTGTTGAGGCAGTGGAAAAAGCGGGCGGTTCACTGAAAGTCACAAAAGCTGCTGCGGCAGAGTAAGCGCTTGTGAGCGGGCACAGACCCGCTTACATAGACTTCAGAGTTTTCCAAGACGCCGTCCGAGCCGGAAAACGGTTCCGGGCGGCGTTTGCATAAGAGAGACCGATTTATGGTATCAGCAGCAGAACAAATGGCAGCCAACACTAGCTGGGCTGCCCTTGGCAAAGCCACCGATCTGCGCAACCGCATCCTGTTCACGCTGGGTTTGCTGATCGTCTATCGTCTGGGCACCTTCATTCCGGTGCCGGGGATCGACGGGCAGGCCCTGCGCGAATTCATGGAGCAGGCGGGGCAGGGCATCGGCGGCATGGTTTCGATGTTCACCGGCGGGGCGCTGGGGCGGATGGGTATCTTTGCCCTCGGCATCATGCCCTATATTTCGGCCTCGATCATCGTGCAGCTGCTGACATCCATGGTTCCCGCGCTCGAACAACTCAAGAAAGAGGGCGAGCAGGGGCGCAAGAAGATCAACCAATATACCCGTTTCGGCACCGTGGCGCTGGCCACTGTGCAGGCTTATGGCTTGGCCGTTTCGTTGGAATCGGGTGATCTGGCGACCGATCCGGGGCTGTATTTCCGCTTCTCGACCATGATCACTCTGGTCGGCGGCACCATGTTCCTGATGTGGCTGGGTGAACAGATCACCGCGCGCGGCATCGGTAACGGTATTTCGCTGATCATCTTTGTCGGCATCATTGCCGAGGTTCCCGCTGCGCTGGCACAGTTCTTTGCCTCAGGTCGTTCGGGTGCGATCAGCCCGGCCGTGATCGTGGGCGTCATCGTGATGGTCATCGCGGTGATCACCTTCGTGGTTTTCATGGAACGCGCCCTGCGCAAGATCCATATCCAATACCCGCGCCGTCAGGCCGGTATGAAGATCTATGAGGGCGGCTCCAGCCACCTGCCGGTCAAGGTCAACCCCGCAGGCGTGATCCCGGCGATCTTTGCCAGCTCGCTGTTGCTGTTGCCGGTGACGATCTCGACCTTCTCGTCGGGGGCAACCAACGGGCCGATCATGTCGTGGCTGCTGGCCAACTTTGGCCCCGGACAGCCGTTGTACCTGTTGTTCTTTGCGTCGATGATCGTGTTCTTCGCCTATTTCTACACGTTCAACGTGGCCTTCAAACCCGATGACGTGGCGGACAATCTGAAGAAACAGAACGGCTTTGTGCCGGGTATCCGTCCGGGCAAGAAGACCTCGGAATATCTGGAATACGTGGTCAACCGCGTGCTGGTTCTGGGCTCGGGCTATCTGGCGCTGGTGTGTCTGCTGCCGGAAATCCTGCGGGGTCAGTTCGCCATTCCGTTCTATTTCGGCGGCACCTCGGTTCTGATTATCGTCTCTGTGACCATGGATACGATCCAACAGGTCCAGAGCCACCTGCTGGCGCATCAATATGAAGGGCTTATCGAAAAGTCCCAGCTGCGCGGCAAAGGCAAGAAACGTGGCAGAAAGGGAGCTGCTCGTCGATGAACATCATTCTTCTTGGCCCCCCGGGGGCCGGCAAGGGGACGCAGGCGCGCCACCTCGTCGAAACACGCGGCATGGTTCAGCTGAGCACTGGCGACATGCTGCGCGAAGCCAAGACCTCGGGCACAGAGATGGGTCAAAAGGTTGCCGCGATCATGGACGCGGGCAAGCTGGTTACCGATGAGATCGTGATCGGCCTGATCGAAGAGAAGCTGACCACCGAAAAGGGCGCTGGTTTCATCTTTGACGGTTTCCCCCGGACGCTGGCACAGGCGGATGCGCTGTCGGCGCTTCTGACCAAGCTGGGCCAGTCGCTGCACACCGTGATCGAGATGCGTGTCGATGACGAAGCTCTGGTCGAACGGATCACGGCGCGGTCCACCTGTTCGGGTTGTGGTGAAGTCTATAATGACATCACCAAGCCGATCCCGGACGATGGTGTCTGCACCAATTGCGGCCAGAAGAAAGAATTCACCCGCCGGGCGGACGACAACGAAGACAGCCTTCGCACCCGTCTGATGGAATACTACAAGAAGACCTCGCCGCTGATCGGCTATTACTATGCCAAGGGCGATCTGCGCCCGGTCAACGGTCTGGCCGAGATCAAGGAAGTGACGGCGTCGATC
>NZ_JALCBM010000041.1:0-28017 GCF_028066395.1 Ruegeria sp. | reverse complement strand
CGATCTGCGCCCGGTCAACGGTCTGGCCGAGATCAAGGAAGTGACGGCGTCGATCAAGGCTATTCTGGGCTGACGCCCGTTCAGTATGAAATCAAAAAGCCCCGCGTCCGGACCGCGGGGCTTTTTTGTATTCCGGGTCAGGCGCGTTACAGGGCTTTCAGCCAGCCAGTCAGTTTGTCGAAGAATGCCTCTTCCTCTTCGATAAAGGGATAGTGGCCCGAGTTGTCGAACACGACCGCCTCGGCATTTGGCATCAGGCTGGCAATGCGTTGCGCGCCGGGTTCGGGTGGGGTGATACCGTCATGTGCCCCGGACATGGCAAGCGTGGGGGTCGCCATCTTGGGCAGGTCCTCAAGCACATTGAAGTCTTCCAGCAACCCACCCGCGGCATTCCACGCGCGGTGTTCATACCGTGTGCGGGCGTCCAGATCGGCCCCGGTCGCGTCGTCCCAGTTGTGGAAATACAGCTGGACGACCTTGCCCCAGGTGTCCTGCCAATCGGCGTCATCGGCCATAGGCTGGCTGAACAGCTTGCCGAACGCCTCCATCAGATGGTCGGGCCCCGCGACCGGAGGTTGGTAGTCCAGAACCGGCACGGTATCGACCAAAACCAGCCCGTTCAGCCGGTCCTGATGCCGCGCGGCAAGGACCTGTCCGATAAAGCCGCCATAAGAATGGCCGATCAGCACGAACCGCTCATGCCCAAGATGATCCATCAGCGCCATGGCGTCCGAGACCAGCCGGTCAAAGGTCATCTCGGCGTAATCTGCGGGACGGGCAGACCGACCATTGCCGAAATGATCGTAGTAGATGACCGTATGATCCTGGGCCAGCCGGTCGAAATAGGGGCGCAGGTAATCGTGGCTCAGCCCCAGACCGCCATGCATCATCAGAATTGGTGGGCCGCTGCCTGCGACGTCGTGAAAAATCTCTGATCCGTTCAGCGTCACGGTGTTCGCATTCATCGTTTTCCCACCTTTCGAATTGCCATGGAACCATGGTAGAACAGTTGCGCAAACCGACCCTGTTAGGGCAAGTGAATTCAGGAAGTTGCATGGCGCGGTAACATAAGCGTGACTTCCTACTTGACCGCCTTACGAATCCCCCGTAATGCACATCATCTCTTTCAGAGAATCAAATCCTTGTTTTCCGGGTCGCGCCCGAAAAACAGATCACCTGATCAGCTATGGCCCGATGGCAGAAACGCCTCGGGCTTATGTTGTGAAAAAAGGTTCTGGAGCTACGGAACCGCAACGAAAAGGAAAGTGACACGTGGCACGTATTGCCGGCGTAAACATCCCGACTGCAAAGCGGGTACCTATCGCCCTCACATATATCACCGGTATCGGCAACACCTCGGCCAAAGCGATCTGCGAAGCCGTGGGCATCGACGCAACCCGTCGCGTCAATGAACTGTCGGATGCCGAAGTTCTGGCCATCCGTGAACATATCGACGCCAACTACACCGTCGAAGGTGACCTGCGTCGTGAAGTTCAGATGAACGTCAAGCGCCTGATGGACCTGGGCTGCTATCGCGGTCTGCGTCACCGCCGCAACCTGCCGGTTCGCGGTCAGCGCACCCACACCAACGCTCGTACCCGCAAAGGCCCCGCAAAGGCCATTGCCGGTAAGAAGAAATAAGAGGGGGTCTGACCGATGGCACGTGACAAGACTCGCATCAAGCGCAAAGAGCGTAAGAACATCGCATCGGGCGTTGCCCATGTGAACTCGACCTTCAACAACACCAAGATCCTGATCTCGGACGTGCAGGGCAACGCCATCTCGTGGTCGTCTGCCGGTACCATGGGCTTCAAAGGATCGCGGAAATCGACCCCCTACGCCGCTCAGATGGCTGCAGAAGACGCAGGCAAGAAGGCGCAGGAACATGGCGTCAAGACGCTGGAAGTCGAAGTTCAGGGCCCCGGTTCGGGTCGTGAATCGGCTCTGCGCGCGCTGGCTGCCGTGGGCTTCAACATCACGTCGATCCGCGACGTGACGCCGATTGCCCACAACGGCTGCCGCCCGCCGAAGCGCCGCCGCGTCTAAGCGATATTAAATTGAGCTGGGGCCAGTGTTTTTGCACGGCCCCAGCACGTCATTTTGAACCTCGGGCGTCTGCACCTTGTTGGTCATGGGGCGCGGACAGGAATGGAGGGATTACATGATCCATAAGAATTGGGCAGAATTGATCAAGCCGACCCAGCTGGAAGCGAAGCCGGGCAACGATCCCGCACGTCAGGCGACCCTGGTTGCCGAACCGCTGGAGCGTGGCTTTGGTCTGACCCTGGGCAACGCGCTGCGCCGCGTTCTGATGAGCTCGCTGCAAGGTGCGGCCATCACCAGCGTCCAGATCGATAACGTCCTGCACGAGTTCAGCTCGGTCGCGGGCGTTCGTGAAGACGTCACCGACATCATCCTGAACCTCAAACAGGTTGCCCTGCGCATGGAAGTCGAAGGCCCCAAGCGCCTGTCGATCAATGCCAAAGGCCCCGCCGTTGTCACCGCAGGCGACATCAGCGAAAGCGCCGGTATCGAGGTTCTGAACCGCGACCACGTCATCTGCCACCTGGACGATGGCGCCGACCTGTTCATGGAACTGACCGTCAACACCGGCAAGGGTTATGTCTCGGCTGAGAAGAACAAGCCCGAAGACGCCCCCATCGGCCTGATCCCGATCGACGCGATCTATTCGCCGGTCAAAAAGGTTGCCTATGACGTTCAGCCGACCCGTGAAGGTCAGGTTCTGGATTATGACAAGCTGACCCTGAAGATCGAAACCGACGGTTCGATCACCCCGGAAGACGCGCTGGCCTTTGCCGCACGTATCCTGCAGGATCAGCTGTCGATCTTCGTCAACTTCGACGAGCCGGAATCGGCTGGCCGCCAGGACGAAGACGATGGTCTGGAGTTCAACCCGCTGCTGCTGAAGAAAGTGGACGAGTTGGAACTGTCGGTCCGTTCGGCAAACTGCCTGAAGAACGACAACATCGTTTACATCGGCGACCTGATCCAGAAGACCGAAGCCGAGATGCTGCGCACCCCGAACTTCGGCCGCAAATCGCTGAACGAGATCAAAGAAGTGCTGTCCGGCATGGGTCTGCACCTCGGCATGGATGTCGAGGACTGGCCGCCTGACAACATCGAAGATCTGGCTAAGAAATTCGAAGACGCCTTTTAAGGCAGTGCCGGGCTGAAGCCCGGCCTACTTCGGATCAAATCGTAGGGCGGGCTTCAGCCCGCCATACGCAAATGCCCGGGATTCCGGGGACAAAACGGGCACTTCCGCCCCAAGGAGAGCCGGTGACACGCATCGCCGGACAGACAAAGCAAAACGCGAAAGAAGGAATTAGAAAATGCGTCACGCACGTGGTTACCGCCGCCTGAACCGTACTCATGAGCACCGCAAGGCGCTGTTTGCGAACATGGCTGGCTCGCTCATCGAGCATGAGCAAATCAAAACGACTCTGCCCAAGGCAAAAGAACTGCGCCCGATCGTTGAAAAACTGATCACCCTGGGCAAGCGCGGCGACCTGCACGCCCGCCGTCAGGCCGCATCGCAGCTGAAAGAAGACAAAGACGTCGCAAAGCTGTTCGAAGTTCTGGGCCCCCGCTACGCCGAGCGTCAGGGCGGTTATGTCCGTATCCTGAAGGCTGGCTTCCGCTATGGCGACATGGCCCCGATGGCGATCATCGAATTCGTTGACCGCGATCTGGACGCCAAAGGCGCGGCCGACAAAGCCCGCGTTGCCGCCGAAGAGGCCGCAGACGAAGAATAAGAAAGCCCGGCTTTCTGAATGCAAACCCCCGCGTCCTGGACGTGGGGGTTTTTTCTTTTCAAGTCCGTTCAGACCGGGCCTATTTGATCCACCCCTGTTCCCGGTAATATCGTGCGGCTCCCGGATGCAAAGGTGCGGGTAGGCCGTCACGGATCATGCCAGACGGATGCAAACCACTCAGGGCAGGGTGTTGGCGCCCCAACTCGGCCAGATTTTCAAAAGTGGATTTGACGAAGGCATAAACGTCGTCCTCGGAAACCTCGGCGCTGCTTAGAATGGTCGCCTTGTAGCCGAGGGTGTTTGTTGGCGAGGTCACGCCCGTATAGGTGCTTGCCGGGATCGTTGCTTTGGCAAGTTCGCCAGAGCCTGAGACTTGACCGCTAGGGACAGTTACCAACTGAATTGGGCAGGTTTTTGCGGTCTTCTGCACCCAACCAGAAGGATAACCGACTACACTGGCAATGGCATCGATTTCGCCAGCGCACAAGGCCGCGCTCTGTTGGCTCAGGTCGCGGAACTTGAGGGTTTTAAAGCCAGAGGTACCCCAGTTCGCCGCTTGTGGTGATTGCCGAAACAATTGCGTGGCGGATGATCCAAGGCGCACACGTTTTCCATTCAGATCGCCGAAAGTGCCAATCCCAGCCCCTTTTCTGGCAATGATCGTCAGCGGTTCGCTGTGGATTGAAAACAGCGATCGCAGGGAGGTATCCGCCCCTTTGCCTTCAAAGGCGCCAGACCCATCAAGCGCGCGTTTGGCCCAATCCGACCGGGCTACGACGATATCGAACTTGCCACGACGGAGTTTCGGCAGGTTTTCCCTTGGCCCGTCGGTTGCCACGGCACGACATTTGTAGCCGTTGGTGCCTTGTGCGAAGGATTCGCACAAAAGATCGCCAATGTGGAAGTAATACCCACCTTTGCCGCCGGTTCCCATGGTCAGTTTGGTATCTGCGGCTTGCGCAGACTGGATGGTTGATCCAAATGCTGCGGCTACGAAGAAAATGAAAAACCCGGGTTTTGCCAACCTGTTTAGACGAAACGCTTTTATCACAATATGTCCGTTCTGGTTGAGTGCACTGATCTGACAGTTTCAGCCTGACCCGGCCGCGTCAACGCCTAACACGCTTGCAATCCCGGCAATGGCCTCGCATATCCGAGGGGCAAATAAACAACGGACAGATCATGCGAAATCTATTGTGTTCATTGCTGTTGGCGACCTGTGCGGTTTCTGCACATGCCGAAACCAAGGTGCCGAATTCGCAAGCCGAAATCAGCCTCGGATTTGCGCCGGTGGTAAAACAGGCCGCGCCGGCGGTTGTGAACATTTACGCCAAGATCGTGCGGCAGGGGCGTGGGAATGCGCTGTTCTCGGACCCGTTTTTCCAAGATTTCTTTGGTAACGGATTTGGGGCACCGAGACCGAGGGTTCAGAACTCGCTGGGTTCCGGCGTGATCCTGTCCGAGGATGGCTATGTCGTGTCCAATTACCATGTCGTGGGGGCGGCGACCGAGATCAGGATCGTGACCACTGACCGGCGGGAATACTCCGCGTCGGTGGTGTTGGGCGACAAGGAAAGCGATATCGCGATCCTGCGGTTGGATGAGGCCGAAGACCTGCCCTTCCTCGCCATGCGCGATTCCGATCTGGTTGAGGTCGGAGAGCTGGCGCTGGCCATCGGCAACCCGTTCGGGGTGGGGCAGACGGTGTCCTCGGGCATTATCTCGGGGCTGGCGCGGACCGGCACGGCGACGGGCAATGCGCGGGGGTATTTCATTCAGACTGATGCGCCGATCAATCCGGGCAATTCGGGCGGGGCGCTGATAGATGTGAATGGTGATCTGATCGGCATCAATACCTCGATCCTGACGCGGTCAGGCGGGTCGAACGGGATCGGGTTTGCGATCCCGGCCAATCTGGTCGCTGAATATCTGCAACAGGCGCGTGCGGGGAATGACCGCTTTGTCAGTCCCTGGGCCGGAATGAGCGGTCAGCATATGAGCGCGGATATCGCGGAATCGCTGGGTCTGGTATTGCCGCAAGGGGTTGTGATCTCGGACCTGCATCCGCTGAGCCCGCTGGGTGAGGCTGGGCTGAAAGTGGGTGATGTGGTCACCCATGTGGACGGGAAAGAGGTGAACTCGCCCGCCGAGATGAAATTCCGCATGTCGATCGCGGGGGTGGGTGGGACCTCTGTTCTGACGCGCCTGCGCGGCGATGCGAAGACTGAGGTCGAGGTTGAGCTGATCCCTGCGCCCGATACGCCCGCGGCGGATGAGACCACTTTGGATGAAGACACTGTGTTACCCGGTCTGGTCGTGGCGCGGATCAATCCGGCGCAAATCACGCGGTTGGGTCTCGGGTTGTCGCAGACCGGCATCGTGGTGGTTGAACCCGGCCCCTATGGCGCGCGGGCGGGGTTGCGGGTAGGCGATGTGGTAACCGCGATCAATGGCGAGACGGTGCAAAATCCGGATGATGTACCACGCGCTCTGACCGATCCGGGCCGTCGGGTGCAGATTGCGTTGCAGCGCGGCGGTCAGGCAGTGACTCTGCGCTTTCGGTTATGACGGACCTGTTCGGCACCCCCGGCGATACGCCCGCTGCCGCGCCGCATCGCCCCTTGGCCGACCGGTTGCGTCCGCAGACACTGGCTGAGGTGATCGGGCAGGAACAGGTTTTGGGGGCTGAGGCCCCCTTGGGTGTGATGCTGGCATCGGGCAGCCTCTCCAGCCTGATCTTCTGGGGTCCGCCGGGTGTGGGCAAGACCACCATCGCACGGCTTCTGGCGCAGGAAACCGATCTGCATTTCGTCCAGATCAGCGCCATTTTCACCGGCGTACCGGACCTGAAAAAGGTGTTTGAGGCTGCGAAAATCCGTCGCCAGAACGGGCAGGGCACCTTGCTGTTCGTTGACGAGATTCACCGTTTCAACAAGGCGCAGCAGGATGGGTTCCTGCCGCATATGGAGGATGGCACCATCCTTCTGGTGGGCGCGACGACGGAAAACCCTTCGTTCGAGCTGAACGCCGCCGTGCTCAGCCGGGCGCAGGTTCTGGTGTTGGAACGGCTGGATCTGGGAGATCTGGAACGCCTGACCCAGCGGGCCGAGAAAGAGCTGGGGCAGGCGCTGCCCCTGACCGGCCTGGCACGCGAAGCGTTGCAAGAGATGGCGGATGGGGACGGGCGCGCATTGCTGAACCTGATCGAGCAGGTCTCGGCCTGGGCGGTCAGCACGCCGCTGGACCCGGACGCTCTGGCCAAGCGGCTGATGCGGCGGGCGGCGAAATACGACAAGTCGGGGGATGAGCATTACAATCTGATCTCGGCCCTGCACAAATCGGTGCGCGGGTCGGACCCGGATGCGGCGCTCTATTGGTTCGCGCGGATGCTGACGGGGGGCGAAGACCCGCGCTATCTGGCCCGTCGGATCACAAGGATGGCGGTCGAGGATATCGGGCTGGCCGATCCACAGGCGCAGACGATCTGCCTGCATGCGTGGGAAACCTATGAACGGCTGGGCAGCCCCGAGGGGGAATTGGCGCTTGCACAGGCCTTGGTTTATCTGGCGCTGGCGCCGAAATCGAACGGGGCCTATGTGGGCTACAAGGCGGCAATGCGGCTGGCCAAGCAATCCGGCAGCGCGCCGCCGCCCAAGCATATCCTGAACGCGCCGACCTCTCTGATGAAGGATCAGGGCTATGGCGCGGGCTATGCCTATGACCACGATGCCGAGGACGGTTTTTCCGGTCAGAACTACTTCCCCGAGGATATGGAACGCCCCGCGCTATACCAGCCGGTCGAACGTGGGTTCGAGCGGGAATTGAAAAAGCGCCTGGAGTATTTCGCCAAGCTGCGGGCGCAGCGGGCCTCGGGGCCGGGTTGACTCTTTGATGGATGCGGGCGACAGACGCGCATGTTTTCTAAACACCTGAAACAGACGCAATCCGGGCGGGTCCGCCGCGCGGGGCAAGGGGCGATGGCATGAGCGGCGTACAGACAATCACCGTGGCAAAGGGCGATGGCGACCAGCGGTTGGATCGCTGGCTGCGTCGCCTGTTTCCCCATGTCAGTCAGGGCCGTATCGAAAAGATGTGCCGCAAGGGTGAGCTGCGGGTGGATGGCGGTCGGGTCAAGGCCTCGACCCGGTTGGAGGCCGGGCAATCGGTGCGTGTGCCGCCTTTGCCCGATGCCGATCACAAACCGGCCGAGATCAAGCGGCGTATCAGTGATGCGGATGCGAAGATGATTCAGTCCTGCGTGATCTACCGCGACGATCATGTTCTGGCGCTGAACAAGCCGCACGGGCTACCGGTGCAGGGCGGCAGCGGGCAGACCCGGCATGTGGACAGCCTGTCCGAGGCTTTGCGCTTTGGCTATGACGAAAACCCCCGGCTGGTGCATCGGCTGGACAAGGACACTTCGGGCGTGTTGCTGATGGCGCGCACGCGCGAGGCGGCCAAGGGGCTGACGGCGGCATTCCGGCACCGCAATACGCGCAAGATCTACTGGGCTTTGGTCGCCGGTGTGCCAACCCCTTATCTGGGCGAGATCAAGACCGGGCTGGTCAAGGCCTCGGGCCATGGCAAGCAGGGTGAGGGCGAAAAGATGATCCCCGTGCATCTGGACGAGGTCGACGCGACACCCGGCGCGAAACGTGCCCATACGCTTTATGCCACGCTCTACCGGGTGGCGGGTCGCGCCGCGTGGGTGGCGATGGAGCCGGTCACGGGGCGCACCCATCAGTTGCGCGCGCATATGGCGGCGATAGGGCATCCGATCATCGGGGACGGCAAATATGGCGGCTCGGGGCAAGAGAATCTGGGCGATGGCTGGGGCGCGCAATTGGGCGGGATCATCAGCAAGAAGCTGCATCTGCACGCCCGCTGCCTGTCGTTTGAACATCCGATGACGCGCAAGCCCGTCTCGATCACCGCACCGCTGCCCGACCATATGAAACACAGCTGGGACACGCTGGGCTGGACCGAGGATCTGGCCGCCGACGACCCGTTCGAGGAACTGCGATGAGCACGCCCCTGCGGCTGGTTCTGTTCGACGTGGATGGTACTCTGGTCGACAGTCAGGGCAGTATCGTCTCGGCCATGAATGCCTGTTTTCAGGCGCTGTCTCTGCCCGTGCCAACCCGCGAGGCGACGTTGTCGATCGTGGGGTTGTCGTTGCCGCAGGCCATGGCGCGTCTGGCGCCGGATCAATCTGCGCAAGTACAGGCGCAACTGGTCGAGGGATACAAACAAGCCTACCACGCACAGCGATTGCAGCAGGGGGTGACCAGCTCTCCGCTCTATCCCGGTGCGCGAGCGGTGATCGAAGCGCTGCATGCGACCCCCGAAATCCTGTTGGGCGTGGCGACCGGTAAGTCGCAGCGTGGGCTGGATGCTCTGTTGGAAGGGCACGGGCTGCAGCACTATTTCGTCACCCGGCAGGTGGCCGACCATCATCCGTCGAAACCGCACCCGTCGATGATCGAAACCGCGCTGGCGGAGACCGGCGTGGCCCCGGCGGATGCGGTAATGATCGGCGATACCAGCTATGACATGGACATGGCCGCCGCCGCCGGTATTGCCAGCATTGGCGTCAGTTGGGGCTATCACGATCACACGGCCCTGCATCGGGCGAACCGGGTGATTGACGCTTTTGAGCAGTTGCCGCAAACGCTGACCGAACTTTGGGATCAATGACATGAGCGAGTGGAAACCGAAACGCTTCTGGACCTCCAGCGCGGTGGTCGAGGGTGAGGGCGGCTATACGGTCGAACTGGATGGCCGTCGGGTCAAGACACCGGCCAAGGCCGCATTGATCCTGCCGACCCACGCCATGGCACAGGCCGTGGCCGAGGAATGGGATGCGCAGGAAAAAGAGGTCGATCCGACCACCATGCCCTTCACCCGTTCGGCCAATGCGGCCATCGACAAGGTGGGCCACCAGCATGCCGAAGTTGCCGATATGCTGGCTGATTATGGCGATTCCGATTTGCTGAGTTATCGCGCCGCGCATCCCGAGGCGTTGCAGCAAAGACAGGCCCAACACTGGGACCCGGCGCTGGATTGGGCCGCCGAGGCACTGGGCGCGCGGCTGTTCG
Organism: Ruegeria sp.; assembly: GCF_028066395.1. GTDB lineage: Bacteria > Pseudomonadota > Alphaproteobacteria > Rhodobacterales > Rhodobacteraceae > Ruegeria. The sequence goes on along the minus strand of NZ_JALCBM010000041.1, from coordinate 18,143 downwards.
CGGTGGTGGGCGTTCTGCACCAGCCACAGTCCGAGGATGCGATTCAGACCCTGCGCGCCCGCGTCCATGCGCTGAACGATTTTCAACTGGCCGCGTTTCATGATCTTGTCAGCCTGTCCGGCTCGCTGATCCTGGGCTTTGCGGCCGCGCACAACTGGCGCAGTGCCGATGACATCTGGACCCTGTCGCGGCTGGACGAGCTTTGGCAGATCGAACAATGGGGTCACGATGACGAGGCGCATGAGGCGGCCGAGGTCAAGAGGGCCGCCTTTTTGCACGCCAAACGGTTCTTCGACCTCTCGGTTTGAGATTTCTGTGCCGATTTTTCCGGTATGACGCCGGGAACCTTTGCGGTTGACCCATCGTTTTCCCTGATCCAGCCCTTGACGTTTGTTTATGATTGCGCCCAAACTCGGCCCACGAAAGGGGAGACACCTTTTGGGTAACCTTTCCGGCGCGTCAGCGCCGGATCGAACCGTTCCTACAGGGATGGAAAATCAGGAAGAGGTAAAAATGAAAAAATCCGTATTTTTGGGCGCGGCCACGATTGCCGGTCTGGCCGCTGGTGCAGCCGTGGCTGGCACGGTGGACGACGTCAAGGCGCGCGGTACACTGAACTGTGGTGTGACCACCGGTCTGGTCGGCTTTGCGGCGCCTGATGCAAATGGCGAGTGGAAAGGCTTTGACGTTTCGCTGTGCCGTGCTGTGGCAGCTGCCGTTCTGGGTGACGCGAATGCAGTGGAGTTTGTGCCGACCACCGGCAAAACCCGCTTTACCGCGCTGGCCTCGGGCGAGATCGACATGCTGGCCCGGAACACGACCTGGACCTTCAGCCGCGACGTTGACCTGAAGTTCGAATTCACCGGCATTAACTACTATGACGGTCAGGGCTTCCTTGCGCCAAAGGCGCTGGGCGTCAGCTCGGCCAAGGAACTGGACGGCGCGACGGTCTGTGTTCAGACCGGTACCACCACCGAATTGAACCTGGCGGATTTCTTCCGTTCGAACAACATCAGCTACGAACCGGTTCCAGTCGAAACCAACGCCGAAGGTCAGCAGCAGTATCTGGCCGGTGCCTGTGACGTCTACACCACAGACGCATCGGGCCTGGCCGCAACCCGTGCTACTTTCGAAAGCCCGGGTGATCACGTGATCCTGCCTGAAATCATCTCGAAAGAGCCTCTGGGCCCGCTGGTTCGTCATGGTGACCACGAGTGGGGTGATGTTGTCCGCTGGACTCTGAATGCGCTTATTGCGGCTGAAGAGCTGGGTGTAACTTCGGCGAACCTTGAAGACATGTCGGGGAACCCTGAAGCCAATCCCGAGGTCAAGCGGCTGCTCGGCACCGAAGGCACACTGGGCGAGATGCTGGGTCTAGATGCTGATTGGGCGGCTCGTGCAATCGCGGCAGATGGCAACTATGGTGAAATCTTCGCCAAGAATATCGGTGAAGAAACTCCGATTGGCCTTGCACGCGGCCTGAACGGGCAATGGACCGATGGCGGTCTGCTATACGCACCACCGTTCCGCTAATACATCCAATGAGGAGGGCGCGGGGTACCCCGCGCCCTCTTTTTCATTAGAATGCTAGGGATGCTCAAGAGCGGGGAAAACCCCGCCGAGAATGAAGCACCCGAATTGCACGGGGATTCCAAAATATGTCAACTATGACTGACCCACCGAAAGCTGACTTTCGGTTGTCTATGCTCATAAACGACACCCGCTATCGTTCACTGACGTTTCAGGTGATTGCGGCCGTCGCTATTGCGCTTTCTATCTGGTACCTGGGAAACAACCTGATCCAGAACCTCAGGGCCGCGGGCCTGAACATTTCCTATTCGTTTCTGGGTGATCCCGCTGGGTACGATATCAACCAGCGCCTGATCGAATACGACAGCCAGTCCTCGCATGCGCGTGCGGCGATCGTCGGTATTCTCAACACACTGCTGGTGGCGGTACTTGCCTGTATCACGGCCACGTTCTTTGGTGTCTTTGCCGGTGTGCTGCGGCTATCGAACAACTGGCTCGTCTCCAAACTGATGGCGATCTATGTCGAGATCTTCCGGAATATTCCGGTACTGATCTGGATTCTGATCATTTTCTTCATCGTGACAGCCGCCATGCCGGCACCCAGAGCGTATCTGGGCGAGCAAGCCGAGCGTGACCTGGTGTTAGGGCTGTTCGCGTTCACCAATCGCGGAATTTATGTCCCATCACCCTTTTTCACCAACGGGTTTGGTGCAGAAGGCGGCAGCGCTGTGAATTGGCTGGTGGTGATCGCTGTGTTGATCCTGTCGCATTTCGCGACACGGTTTGTGAACAAAAATGCGCAGATCAAGCAAGAGCAAACGGGTAACAGACCGAATACGCTTTTGTTGAACGGGCTAATTTGGCTCGTGCCGCTTGTCGCTGTTTTGTTCATTTTGGGGTTGTCCTGGGATTTTCCTGATCCGCTGGCAAACCGCTTCAATCTTCGAGGAGGCCTACAGATCGGGGCTCCGCTGATCGCTTTGTGGTTTGCGCTGTCGATCTATACCGGTGCGTTCATTGCGGAAAATGTCCGTGCTGGCATTCAGGCGATCAACAAGGGACAGACCGAGGCTGCAGCGGCGCTGGGCTTGCGTCAGGGCCGGATCATGAACCTTGTGATCTTGCCGCAAGCGCTGCGGGTGATCATCCCGCCGTTGATTTCGCAGTACCTGAACATCACCAAGAACTCGTCGCTGGCGATTGCCGTGGGCTATGCGGATATCACAGCCACGCTGGGCGGTATCACCCTGAACCAGACGGGCCGCGCGATTGAATGCGTTCTCTTGATGATGCTGTTCTATCTGACGGCGTCGCTGCTGATCTCGACGGGGATGAATATCTACAACGCATCCGTCAAGTTGAAGGAACGCTGAGCCATGAGTGATCAAACAACCAATTCGATCGCCTTTGTGGCCGACGGAACCATCCCGCCCTCGCCGCCGCCCGCGAACGAGACGGGCGTGGTCAAATGGCTGCGAGACAATCTGTTCTCGAATTTCACAAACGGGCTTCTGACATTTGCGTCGCTGGTCCTGATCTACCTGCTGCTCAAGAACACTTTGCCGTGGTTTTTGAACGGGATTTGGCAGGCGGACTCTCTGGCCCAATGCCGTGAGATTCTGAATGGCAACGTCGGGGCCTGTTTTGCGGTTCTGACCGAACGCTGGCATCAGTTGCTGTATGGGTTCAAATATCCCGGCGACGCCTATTGGCGACCCAATCTGGCGCTGCTGCTGCTGCTGGTTGCTGCTGCGCCGGTGCTGTTCTTTGATCTGCCGCGCAAGCTGCTTCTGTTCACGGTCGTGTATCCGTTCATTGCCTTCTGGCTGATCTGGGGTGGCACCATTCTGGTTCCGCTGGTGGCCTTTCTGGGCTGTGTCGCTGCGGCGGTTGCCTTTCAGAAACTGGGCAAGAACAGCTTTGCAGCAGGGTTCTTTACCGCCATCATCGTGGCTCTGGTCGTCTGGAACGTGGGCGGTGCGCTGATCCCCGAGGGCGCGTCGGACAACGCGTGGCTCTCGGCTGTTCCCAGTCGCGATCTGGGTGGGTTCATGCTGAACATGATGCTGGGTGTGACCTGTGTGTCGCTGTCGGTGCCTTTGGGCATAGCGTTGGCGCTGGGTCGTCAGTCGGACATGCCGCTGATCAAATGGGTCTGCGTCATTTTCATCGAATTCATTCGCGGCGTGCCTTTGATCACGCTGTTGTTCGTGGCTTCGGTGATGCTGTCCTATTTCTTCCCGCCTGAAAGCACGGTCGATCTGTTCCTGCGCGTGGTGATCATGATCACCATGTTCTCGGCTGCCTATATCGCCGAGGTGATCCGGGGCGGTCTGGCCGCCCTGCCACGCGGGCAGTACGAAGCTGCAGACAGTCTGGGTCTGGATTACCCGCAGGCGATGCGTCTGATCATCCTGCCGCAGGCTTTGAAGATCTCGATCCCCGGTATCGTGAACGTGGCCGTTGGCCTGTTCAAGGATACCACACTGGTTTCGGTCATCTCGATGTTCGATCTGGTGGGCATGATCCGGGGCCCCATCCTGGCGTCGACCGAATGGAACGGCGTCTATTGGGAGCTTCTCGGCTTTGCCGCGCTTCTGTTCTTTGTCGTCTGCTACGGCATCTCTCAATATTCACAGTGGCTTGAGCGTCGCCTTGCCACCGACCACCGTTAAGGAGTTCAAGCCATGTCTGAACTTGCCGTAGAACGCGAAATCGACCGTTCCAAGATGCAGGTGAGCGACGAGGTCGCCATCGAAATCAACAACATGAACAAGTGGTACGGGTCCTTCCACGTGCTGCGCGACATCAATCTGACCGTCAATCAGGGCGAAAGGATCGTGATCGCGGGGCCGTCGGGGTCGGGAAAATCCACCCTGATCCGCTGCCTGAACGCGCTGGAGGAACATCAGCAGGGCACGATCGTAGTGGACGGGACGGAACTGTCGAATGACCTCAAAAACATCGACAAGATCCGGTCCGAAGTTGGCATGGTGTTCCAGCACTTCAACCTGTTCCCGCATCTGACCATTCTGGAAAACTGCACGCTGGCCCCGATCTGGGTGCGCAAGACGCCCAAGAAAGAGGCTGAAGAGCGGGCGATGCATTTCCTGGAAAAGGTGAAGATCCCGGATCAGGCGCTGAAATATCCCGGTCAACTTTCGGGCGGTCAGCAGCAGCGTGTGGCGATTGCGCGAAGCCTGTGCATGATGCCGCGGATCATGCTGTTTGATGAACCGACCTCGGCCCTTGATCCGGAAATGATCAAAGAGGTGCTCGACACCATGATCGAACTGGCCGAGGAAGGCATGACCATGCTGTGCGTGACGCATGAGATGGGCTTTGCCCGTCAGGTTGCGAACCGCGTGATCTTTATGGATGCCGGGCAGATCGTGGAGCAGAACGAACCGGAAGAGTTCTTCAACAACCCGAAATCGGAGCGCACCAAACTGTTCCTCAGCCAGATTCTGGGGCACTGAGTCCGACTGCAATCGAAACGAAAGGCGGGGTTTTGCCCCGCCTTTTTCTATTCCAGCAACTCGCGTGGAACGACAAATCCCTGAACAGTGCCGCTGTGCCACCGAATATCTGCCCAGTCGTCAATGTCAAAGCGGATCACAGTTGTTGCGCAGGTGGGATAGTCGTGAAACCGGGCATGGTCCGGCGGGTTTTGCACAATCCGGCTGGCAAATGTGGCGATACCGGGATTGTGGCCCAGCATCAGAACCGCCTGCCCGGTGGCCCCTGAAAGTGCCAACAGCATGTCCTCGGGGTCTGCATGATAAAGGCTGCGGTGAAAGCTGACAGTGTCGGCCTGCAAGCCCATCCGATCCCAGGTCTCGCGCGTTCGGGCTGCGCTTGAACTCAGCACCTCGTCCGGCTGCCAGCCGTTTTGGTGCAGCCACGCCCCGATCGCGGGGGCCGATCTGCGGCCGCGTTTGTTCAAGGGACGGTCATGATCGCCAAGCGCCGGGCTGTCCCAACTGGATTTCGCGTGGCGGGTCAGGATCAGGGTGCGGGTCATGACGGGTGAAACGCGCGCATATGGTGGGCGGATTGTTCCGGATCACGTCCGGCCCCCTTGCTGAGCGGACAGGACAGCCGCGCGAGGCACCCGCCCGTCATGCAGACCTGCCCTTCGGGTGTGCGCAGGTGGCCGTGGCACGCGTCCACGTCATAAAAGCTGTGTGTGTTCAGGGCCCCCACTGGGCAAGCCTGCGCGCAAGGGGCAGGGCAGGTGGAGCAGGGTGAGGGGGCGGTTGCCTCGGGGATCGAGAATTCCTGTGCAAAGTGCAACGCGCCGCGGAATGAGATCAGCATACCCACGGTGTCATGCACTAGCGCCCCCACGGGGCTGCTGAAGGTGCGCCCGGATTTCAGCGCCCAGTCGATAAAGGGCGTATAGGGCGGGCCACCAAAGGGGAAATACGCATCCGCCCCCAGATCCAGCGCCATCTGGATGATCACGCGAGAGGACCAGCGATCAACCGGGTCGTCCCCCTCCCATTCCGGCGAGGATTTCAACACCGGCCAGAAGTCTGGCCCTGCCCCTAGCAGGATCAGGGTGCCGCTGTCCAGTTGCTTGGTGTGCGTCAGGCGCGGATGCAGCGCGCCCATGAGGATCAGCCCCGCCGCCTGCGCGGCCTGATCTGCGCGGGCATAGGACATGGCGGGGGTGGTTCCGGTATTGTGTGCCATGTGCCCCCCCTTTGGCATGTGCCCCCTAGTCGGGCCGGATCAGTGAACCCGCGCCGTGTTCGGTAAACAACTCCAACAGTACGGCATTGGGCGCGCGGCCATCCAGAATGACCACCGCCCGCACACCGCTGTGCAGCGCATCCAGCGCGGTTTCCGTCTTGGGGATCATGCCGCCCGCAATCGTGCCGTCCATCGTCATTTCACGGATTTGACCGGCCTTCAGCTCGGTCACGACCTCTCCGCCTGCGTTCTTCACGCCCGAGACATCCGTCAACAGCAGCAGCCGGTCGGCCTTAAGCGCCGATGCGATAGCCCCGGCAGCGGTGTCGCCATTGATGTTGAACGTCTCACCATTCTTGCCTGCGCCCAGCGGCGCGATCACGGGGATCACGTCATGCGAGAACAAGTCGTGCAGAATCGCCGGGTTCATCTCGGACGGAGAGCCGACAAACCCAAGGGACGGATCGGCCTGATCGCAGTGGATCAAATTGGCATCCTTGCCCGACAGGCCCACGGCTGAACCACCCTGACCGTTGATCGCCTGAACGATGCGTTTGTTGACGAGGCCGGACAGAACCATCTCGACCACTTCAACGGTGGCCTTGTCGGTTACGCGCTTGCCGTTCACAAACTCGGACTGGATATCCAGCTTGTCCAGCATCGCGTTGATCATCGGGCCACCGCCATGCACGACCACCGGGTTCACCCCGACCTGCCGCATCAGCACGACGTCTCGGGCAAAGCTTTCCATCGCTTCGTCACTGCCCATGGCGTGGCCGCCCAGCTTGATGACGACAATCGCACCATCATAGCGTTGCAGATAGGGCAAGGCGCTGTTCAGTGTGGCGGCGGTGGCAATCCAGTCCCGGTTCATGTCTCGTGTCTTCATGGCTAAGGTCCTTCTGGCCTTCCCTGTTAGGACCTTTGCACGGCCCTGCCAAGGCCCAAGCTATTCCAGATGCGCGATGATCGAGCGCAGGGTCGCGATCCCATCCCCCTTCTCGGACGAGGTCAGCACGATCTCGGGGAAGGCCGCCGGGTGTTTCGACAGCGCGCCGCGTACTTGCTTCAGCACCTTTTCGCGGTCATTGGCCTTGACCTTATCGGCCTTGGTCAGGACGCATTGAAAGGTCACGGCGCTGGTATCCAGCAGTTTCATGATCTCGGCATCGACCGGTTTCACCCCATGGCGCGCATCGATCAGCACAAAGGCCCGGCGCAGGGTCTGTCGCCCGCTGAGGTATTGTTTCAACAACCTTTGCCACTTTTCCACCACCTTCAGCGGCGCATTGGCGTAGCCATAGCCGGGCAGGTCGACCAGATACAGCTCAGGCCCTTGGGTGAAAAAGTTGATCTCTTGCGTGCGACCCGGCGTGTTCGAGGCGCGTGCCAGACCCTTGGTGCCGGTCAGCGCATTGATCAGGCTGGACTTGCCCACATTCGAGCGACCCGCAAAGCAGACCTCCAGCCGGTCGGGGGCGGGCAGGCCGTTCATGGCAACGACGCCTTTGACAAACTCGGACGGTCCGGCAAACAGCTTGCGGCCCTGTTCGGCGGCGAAGTCGTCGGGTGCATCAGCCAGAGGGAAGGGCAGGGTGGTCATAGCAGTTCAACCGTATCGCCCAGACGGATGGAGCCGCCCTGAATGACCTCGGCATAGACACCGAAATCCTGATGACCCCAACTGCTGAGCGCGCCCAGAGTGTCTGCGTCCCGCTCTCCGGTTTCGGGATTGGCGGTGGTGGCCAGACAGCGGGTGATGCGTTCGCGGACGTGGAACACAGCCTCTCCGATCCGGACATCGCGACCCAGCCAATCGAATTCCTGCCATGCGGGCAGCCCGTCGAGCCAGATATTGCCGCGCCAGCGGGCGATGGACAGATCATGTCCCAGTTTTTCTTCGACCGCGCGATGCGAGGCTGTGTTGAACAGGCTGATCGAGGGGAAATCGCTGTCGGTCATGCCGCGCCCCGGCACGCGCATGATCCGGGCCGAGGCTGCGCGATCTGCGGGCATCAGCGGTTTGACCCAGTCCAGAAACGCCTGCTGCTCGGTATCCGGGGCAAAGCTGATATCGGGCTGGTTCGGATGGCTCAGGGTGACCCGGTCGCCCTGCAATTGCGCCGAGATCGCCATCAGCTGTGGCGCTTTGGCCGTGCGGCTGAAATTGGTGCAAGGAACCCATTCAGAGCCGTCCGCCTTGGATGCCTCATGCGCAACCGCCCAAACGCGATCCCCGGGCATGGTCTGCCCGGGGGTCACTATGACATTCTCCAAAGCCTCGCGGCCATGGCTTTTGATCGGGTGCCGCCAGAGGCTGCTGACAGCGCCGGTCATTTGCCGTCCGTCTTTGGCGTCCGCTTGAAGCTGGACTTGATGTTGCCGAACACATCGGGCGTGTAGCCTTGACTGCGCATGATCAGATATTGCTGCGTGAAGGTGATCGTGTTGTTCGCGATCCAGTAAACCACCAGCCCGCTGGCAAAGCTGCCCAGCATGAACATGAATACCCATGGCATCCAGGCAAAGATCATCGCCTGCGTTGGATCAGTGGGTGCCGGGTTCAGTTTCTGCTGCAGCCACATCGAGATGCCCAGCAACAGCGGCAGGATGCCCAGGAAGATCAGCGCCATGAAGGTTTCAGGTTGCGGTCCGGCCCAGGGCAGCAGGCCAAACAGGTTCATGATCGAGGTCGGGTCCGGCGCGCTCAGGTCGCGGAACGGGCCGAACCATGGGGCCTGACGCAGTTCGATGGTGACGAAAATCACCTTATAGAGCGAGAAGAAGATCGGGATCTGCATCAGGATCGGCAAACAGCCCGCGGCGGGGTTCACCTTTTCCTTCTTGTACAGTTCCATCATGCCCTGCTGCATCTTCTGGCGGTCGTCGCCAGCGGCCTCTTTCAGGGCCTCCATCTGCGGCTGCAATTCCTTCATCTTCGCCATCGAGACGTAGGATTTGAAGGCCAGCGGGAACAGGATCGCCTTGATGATCAGCGTCAGGCCGATGATCGACCAGCCCATATTGCCGATCAGCGCGTTGATATTGTGCAGCAGCCAGAAGATCGGCTTGGTCAGGAAGAAGAACCAGCCCCAGTCGATGCTGTCGATGAATTTCTGCACGCCGTCCGCCTGATACTCGCGGATGGCTTCCCATTCCTTGGCGCCGGCGAACAGGCGGGTTGTGACCTCGGCCGTTTCACCGGGCGCGACAGTGAGGGTCGGCAGAACGGTTTCGGTCTGGTAAATCTTGCGGCGGGCGTCGTATTTGGCGGCAGCCTTGAAAGCGGAGCCGGGGTCCGGGATCAGGGTCGTCATCCAGTAGTGATCGGTAAAGCCGATCCAGCCGTTTTCCTTGACCTGATAGACCTCGGCCTGCGCGCGTTCGTTGGGGTCGATGTCGAAGTCGCGGACATCACCATAATCGACCTCGGACAGGGTGCCGTCGGCCATGCCGATCACGCCTTCATGCAGGATGAAGAAGTTCTTCAGCTCGGGCAGGTCGCCATCTTCTCCGATACCATGACGGGCCAGAATGCCGTAAGGGGCCATGCCGACCTCGGCTGCGGTGGTGTTTTCAACCGACTGGCTTACGGTGAACATATAGTTTTCGTCTACCGAGATCGTGCGGCGGAAGGTCAGGCCATTGCCATTGTCCCAGGCCAGCGTGACCGGGCTGTCTACGCCCAGCGTCTCACCCTGATCCAGGGTCCACAGCGTGTTGGGCCCCGGCACATCCGCGCCGGAAACTCCGGCGCCGGGTGCCCAGCCGTAGATCGCGTAATAGGCGGATTCCGACCCGACCGGAGACAGCAGTTCAACAATCGGGGCGTCTTCGGCAAGCGAGACCTTGTAGTCTTTCAGAAACAGCTCATCAATGCGGCCACCGGACAGGGACAGGCTGCCCGACAGGCGCGGTGTGTCGATCTGCACGCGGGGGGCTTCGGCTTCGGGCAGGGTTTCCTCGGGGGCAGCGGTCGCCTCACCCACGGTGCCGGTCCCCGCTGCGCTGGGGGTCTGCACCCCATCCGTCTCGACAGCAGCGATTTCAGCCTGCTCGGGCGTCACAGTCTGTTCCGGAGGGGGGAACAGGACGAACCAGACCAGGATCACCAGAAAGCTGAGCACGGTTGCGAGGATGAGATTCTTGTTCTGATCGTCCATCTGGGACAGCCACCTTGAGCATTGAAACACACCCGGTGGGTTCAACAGAGTGCAGCCCCAAAGGTCAAGTGGAATCGCCCCTCGAATCCGTCCGACGCGGCGATCTGCGGCGTGAACTTACGTTTTCCGCCCCATTTGACGCCGGATTTCCGGAATGCCCTTGGCCTTGGTGCGGTAGGCAGTGATCCAGTCCAGCGTTTTCTCGAACGGCATCGGTCTGCCGATCCCGAAACCCTGCACATGATCGCTGCCCAGTTGCGCCATAAGGGCGTGCTCGCCAGGCGTTTCCACACCTTCGGCCAGAGTTTCGATGTTCAGACGCTCCGCCATGGTCAGAATGGCGCTTACAAGCTGCTGCTGACTGGGGTCCTGATCCGCCTTGGTGACAAAGGTCCGGTCGATCTTGATGCGTGAGACGTCGAACCGTTTGATCGAGGCAATCGAGGCATGGCCGGTGCCGAAATCATCCAGATCGATGAAACATCCCATCGCCGCCATCCCGGCCACGTTCCGGGTGATGACATCGTCAGGCCGTCGCGAAAACACGGTTTCCAGAATCTCGACCGCAAGCCTGTCGGGCGTCAGGTCGCACTGGTCCAACTCCCATTTCAGGCGGTCGATCAGGCTGGGGTCGCGCAATTCATCGGAGGAGAAATTCACGCCCACCCGAGGCACAACAATCCCGGCGCGGTCCCAGGCGTTCAGAGCCTTGAATGCGTTGTGGCGCATGACCTGGCCCAAACGTTCCATCAACTCGGCCTGTTCTGCGAAGGGTAAAAAGACCTGCGGACCCATGATGCCCTTTGTCGGATGCTCCCACCGGGCGAGCGCCTCAAACCCCGTAATGTCGCCGGTATCGGTTGAGACCTGTGGCTGGAACCAGGGGCAAATCTCGCCATTGTCCAGCGCCGCTTCGAATTCACGGCGCAGATTGGCGCGGACCAGAGACCGACGACGGGTTTCGCTGGAATAGGCGCGGATGGTTGACGGGCCATTGCGCTGCGCCTCGGTCAACGCGGCGGTGGCGGCTTCGATCCAGTCCTCTACCCCACCTTCGGGCAGGTTGGACAGCAGGCAGAACCCAACGGAACAGGACATGTAGACGCCGGTGCCGTTCAGAAGAACAGGCTCTTCAATTGCGGCCTGAATTCGGCCGGACATCTGAATGCAAGCCTCAAGATCAAGATGTGGGGACGCACGCAGGCCGATCAGAAAACGGTTGGCGGTCAGTTGCGTGAACACGTCATGGCTGCGGATCACCGACAGCAGGCGATCACCGAACTGCATCGAGACATGATCCGCTGCCGCCTGCCCATGCAGGTCCAGAATCCCGGCATAATCATCCAGTGCGATGGCGATGCAAACGGCGTTGTCACCGGCATCATGCGCGGTGTCATGGATATCCTGCAGCTCCACCCGGAAAACATCCCTTGCAACCGCCCCGCTGGGACGGCCCCCGGCATCGGCCAGAATATGGGTTTTGCTGCCCAGCACACCCGCCATCGCAAATACCACCGGCAACCCCAGCGCCGTACTGACCAACGCCATCTCTCCGCCCAGCCAGAACGCGGCAAGACACAGCGCAGGCATAAAGGCCAGCGCCTGAGGGCCGTTCACGGCAGATTGCAGGGTCTTGCGAATTCGTTCAACGGACGAGGGTTTGGGCATCGGTTTCAACGGCCTTCGGCTGGGGCATGGATCGCACAGGCCCGACCGTAGGAAACCATTCTGAGTCAGACGTTAACGCAGCACGGGAATTTCGTCCGAATTTTCGTCTTTTTGAATCGTCTCGATGGAAAGCCCGGCGAAATCGAACAGTTTCGGGTCCAGCAGATGCGAGGGCCGGGCGTTGGTCAGCGCCCGGAACATCACCTGCCGTCGCCCGGGTGAGTTCTTTTCCCACTGATCGAGGATCTGCTTGACTTGCTGGCGTTGCAGACCGTCCTGACTGCCGCACAGATCGCAGGGAATGATCGGGTAGTTCATGGCCTTGGCGAACTTCTCGCAATCAGCCTCGGCCACATGGGCGAGGGGGCGGTAGACGAACAGGTCGCCCTCTTCATTCACCAGCTTCGGTGGCATGGTGGCCAGACGCCCGCCGTGGAAGAGGTTCATGAAGAACGTCTCAAGAATATCGTCGCGGTGATGGCCCAGAACGACGGCGGAACAGCCTTCTTCCCGGGCGATGCGGTAAAGGTTGCCGCGACGCAGGCGTGAACACAGGGCGCAATAGGTGCGGCCCTGCGGGACCTTGTCCATCACGACGGAATAGGTGTCCTGATATTCGATGCGATGGGGCACATCCATCCGGTCCAGAAACTCGGGCAGGACCGTGGCGGGAAAGCCCGGCTGACCCTGATCCAGATTGCACGCCAGCAGATCGACGGGCAGCAGGCCGCGCCATTTCAGCTCATACAGAACCGCCAGCAGGGTATAGCTGTCCTTGCCGCCCGACAGGCAGACCAGCCAACGCGGTGGCTTGGCATCCTTGTCATGGGCACCTGCGTCCACCATCCCGTACTGCTCAATCGCCTCGCGCGTCTGGCGCACGATGCGTTTGCGCAGCTTCTTGAACTCGGTGGTCGATGGCGCACCGGCGAACAGGGGGTGGATATCGTCTGCTTCATCAAACATGGGCCGTGGTTACAGCGGACCGCGCGTCCGGGCAAGGTGTGACGGCCCGACCCGGGCCGGTTTGGGGCAGATCGCTGGGTATGGTATGCTGCGCGTATTTTCAAAGGAGCATATTATGGACTATTTCTTTTCTGTCCGCGCGCGCAGTGGCGATCATTATTCGAACAAACTGGGCGCGGCGCGATATCTGGCGATTCCCGACAATGTTCAGCAACCCGCGCGGCAGCATGAAATCCGTGTCTCGGATTGGGTGGATCGCGTGCAGAATGAAGCGGGTGCGACCGAGGATGAAAAGGGGCATATCGTCGTCTTTGTACATGGCTTTAACACCGAGCAATACGAGATGCTGGAGCGGCACCGGAAGATTCGCGCCGGACTTGAGGCGCATGGGTTCAACGGTGTGGTCATCAGCTTCGACTGGCCCAGCGACGGGTCGGTTCTGGGCTACAGTTCGGACCGGGCCGATGCGCGGCGGTCGGCGGACAAGCTGTTCAGCCACGGGATCACGCGGCTGTCGCGCATGCAGACGCCGGATTGTCAGTACAACATTCACGTTCTGGCCCATTCCATGGGCACGTTTCTGGTGCGCGAGGCGATGGATTACGCCGATGACGACCACGCAACCGCGCAGCACAGCTGGACCACCAGTCAGGTCGCCTTTGTCGCGGCGGATATTTCGGCGAAATCCTTCCGCACCGGCAGCCCGAAAACCTCATCCCTGATCCGCCGTTGCACCCGGCTGACCTGCTACTACAGCCCCTTTGACGAGGTCCTTTCGATCTCGGAAGTCAAGCGTGTGGGCGTATCGCGCCGATTGGGGCGGGTCGGGATGCCGCAGGACCGCCCGGAAAAGGTGGTGAACCTGTATTGCGGAGAGTTCTTCAAGAAGACCCGCGATGATTATCCCGATGGGAAATCTGCCTCGCACAGCTGGTATTTCGATGCGCCACGGTTTTACGAGGATTTGCATCACACGCTTATGGGCAAGCTGGATCGCGAGGTGATCCCGACGCGGGGGCGCTCGACCCAGGGCAATCTGGCGCTGTTCTAACCGGTTCAGTCTTTGGGCTTGTCCGGCACCGGGTCATAGCCATCGCCGCCCCAGGGGTGGCAGCGCCCGATGCGGCGGGCGGCCAGCCAGGCGCCTTTGAGTGCACCGTGTTTTTCCAGCGCCTCCAGCGCATAGGCGGAACAGGTCGGCTGATAGCGGCAGTTGAACCCGACCCAGGGGCTGAAGATCAGTCGATAGGCCCGGACGGGCAGGGCGAGGATATGCGCCAGCAGTGTCACTTGCCCTGACCATGCAGCTTGCGCAGGGCATAGCGCAGATCGTCTTTCAACGCCTCGAAAGGGCGTTCGGCGGTGACTTGGGCACGCCCGATCAGGACGTAATCCCAGCCTGCACGACCTTCGGTGGCAAGAACGGTCCGCGCGGCCTCACGCAGGCGGCGTTTGGCGCGGTTGCGGGCGACGGCATTGCCAACCTTCTTGGAGCAGGTGAAGCCAACGCGAATGCCGTCCGCCTCGTCCGGCGCGCGCTTGCGGGCCTGCACCATCATCGAGGATGTCCCCTGACGCCGCGCACGGGCGGCCTTCAGGAATTCGGACCGGTTTTTCAGAACGGTCAAAATGTCAGATGCGCAAACAGACGCCGCCGGGGGCGTAACCCGGGGTTGGTGTTTACCATCCTCAGGGGCCTCCGGCGGCGTCATGTTCATAACCTGATCGGTGGGCGGTTTTACGCGCTCAGCGATTTGCGGCCGCGGGCGCGGCGTGCGTTCAGGATTTTGCGGCCGGCTTTGGTAGCCATGCGCGCGCGGAAACCGTGGCGGCGTTTGCGAACCAGGTTCGAAGGCTGATAGGTGCGTTTCATCGCTCCGTCTCCAATCTTTGGCGGTCGGGTGCAGCGCGGATTCGCCTGCCCGTGGTGTTCGAAGCCCGTCCTCTACTGCCAAGCGGGGGCTAAGTCAAACCCTGTGGACCGGGTTTTTACGCCTTTTGCAACAATTCTGCTATCCGCCCTTACAAAAGATTTCAAAATCCCGGTTTGATGCCACAAACCCTCACATTCGCTGCCATAATCTTCAAGGCCCTGTGAAGTCCCTGTTGCCGGGTCACCGCAACGCGCATGTTGGGGCGGAATGGACGAACAAAAACCGGAAAGCCAGATGAGCGAAATGTCTCAGACGCCGCGCAGAGGGGTGGCGCGCCATATTCCATTGCTTGTGATTCTGGCCGTTGCCGCGGTCGGGTTCTTTGCGCTGGGCGACTACCTGACCTTCGAGACCCTGCGTGACAACCGCGAGTCGCTGCTGGCCTGGCGTGACAGCAATTACTGGACCATGGCGCTGGCCTTTGTAGCGATCTACATCGTGATCGTTGCCTTCTCACTGCCCGGCGCGGCGGTGGCGTCGATGACCGGCGGGTTCCTTTTTGGCCTTTTCGCAGGTACGGTGTTCAACGTCGTAGCCGCCACCATCGGGGCCTCTGCCATCTTTCTGGCGGCCCGCTGGGGGTTGGGAGAATCCCTGACCGCGAAACTGGAATCGTCCGAAGGCACGGTCAAAAAGCTGAAAGACGGCCTGCGCGAGAATGAGATTTCGGTTCTGTTCCTGCTGCGTCTTGTGCCGGTGGTGCCCTTCTTTGTGGCCAATCTCGTGCCTGCGCTGGTGGGGGTCAAATTCCGCAATTTCCTGATCACCACCGCGCTGGGCATCATCCCCGGCGGCATCGTCTATACCTGGATCGGTGTCGGGCTGGGTGGCGTGTTCGACCGGGGCGAGACGCCGGATGTGTCCCTGTTGTGGGAGCCATTCGTGATCGGCCCGATTCTGGGCTTGTGTGTTCTGGCGGCCTTGCCGATCCTCATCAAATCCTTGCGCGGCCAAAGGGGCAATTAACCGATGCAGCAGTTGAAGACCGATATCCTTGTGATCGGGGCAGGGTCGGGCGGATTGTCCGTCGCTGCAGGGGCCAGTCAGATGGGCGCGGATGTGATCCTGCTGGAAGGTCATAAAATGGGCGGCGATTGCCTGAATTTCGGCTGTGTCCCGTCCAAGGCGCTGATCGCCAGTGGCAAGGCGGCTTACGGGCAATCCCATGCCTCGGCCTTTGGCGTGGCCGATGTGCAGGCGCAGGTGGACTATGCTGCCGCCAAGGATCACGTTCACGACGTGATCGCCCAGATCGAACCGATGGACAGTCAAGAAAGGTTCGAGGGCTTCGGCGTCAAGGTCATCCGGGAATACGGGTCCTTCGTGTCGCCCACGCAGGTACAGGCCGGAGATCACATGATCACCGCGCGCCGGGTGGTTGTGGCGACCGGCTCGTCGCCTCTGGTTCCGCCGATCCCGGGGCTGGATCAGGTGCCCTATGACACCAACGAGACCATCTTTGACCTGCGCGACAAGCCCGAGCACCTGCTGATCATCGGCGGTGGCCCGATTGGGATGGAGATGGCGCAGGCCCATATCCGGCTCGGCTGTCAGGTGACCGTGATCGAGGGCATGAAGGCGCTGGGCAAGGACGACCCAGAG
This sequence comes from Ruegeria sp., assembly GCF_028066395.1. Lineage (GTDB taxonomy): Bacteria > Pseudomonadota > Alphaproteobacteria > Rhodobacterales > Rhodobacteraceae > Ruegeria. Next base: position 1,582 of record NZ_JALCBM010000041.1, on the reverse strand, counting down.
GCGGCCGGGATCGTGCTGGACAGCCTGCGCGCCGAAGGTGTCACCATCCACGAAGACGCCATGGTGGCCCAGATCCGGGGTGAGGCCGGGGCCATCGATGTGGTGACCGAGAACGGCCAGATCTTTTCGGGCACTCATCTGTTGCTGGCGGTCGGGCGGAAAGCCAATATCGACCGCCTGAACCTTGAGGCCGCAGGGATCGACCGCACCCGCACCGGGATCAAGACCGATGAAAGCCTGCGCACCTCGAATCGTCGTGTCTATGCGATTGGCGATGTCGCGGGCGGACTGCAATTCACCCATGTGGCCGGGTATCAGGCCGGGATCATCATCCGCTCGGCGCTTTTTGGCCTGCCGTCCAAAGCCAAGACATCGCATATCCCATGGGCGACCTATACCGACCCGGAACTGGCGCAGGTCGGCCTGACCGAGGCGCAGGCGCGTGAGCTGCACGGCGACAGGATGGAGATCGCCCGCTTTGATTATCACCACAATGACCGCGCTATATCGGAACGGAAAACGAAAGGCTTCATTAAGGTCATGGTCGTAAAAGGCCGACCCGTGGGGGCCACAATCGTAGGTCATCAGGCGGGCGAATTGATCAACTTGTGGTCGCTGGCATTGGCCAATAATCTGAAAATGGGTCAGATCGCCGCGATGGTCTCACCCTATCCGACGATCGGAGAGCTTAACAAACGTGTGGCGGGGGCCTATTTCTCGCCAAGGCTGTTTGAGAATCAGACGGTTAAACGAGTGGTCAGGTTTGTCCAACGCTGGATACCCTGACCGGGAAAGGAGCGCCATTTGAACTCGCTGTCCGGCCGGTTCCTGATCCTGACAACGGTCTTCGTGATGTTGGCCGAGATCCTGATCTTTGTGCCCTCGATCGCGCGGTTCCGCGAGGATTTCCTGCTGAACCGTCTGGAACGCGCCCAGATCGCCTCGCTGGCGCTGCTGGCCGATGACATGCTGGCGGATGAGCTTGAGGCCGAGTTGCTGGTCAATGCAGGCGTCTACAACGTGGTGCTGCGACGGGACGAGGTGCGGCAGCTGATGCTGTCCTCGCCCATCCCCGAGCAGATCACCAAGACCTACGATTTGCGCGATGCCGGTGCGTGGGTGCTGATACGCGACGCCACCAAACGCCTGTTCACACCTGAAAACGAGGTCATCCGAGTGATCGGCGCCCCGGTGAAAGATGCCGGGCTGCTGATCGAAGTAACCATGGACAGCGATCCCCTGCGCATGGCGATGACCGATTACGGGTTGCGTATTCTGGGTCTGTCCTTCGTGATCTCAATCATCACGGCCTCATTCCTGTTTCTCGCGGTGCGCGTGGTGCTGGTGCGTCCGATCAAGGGCGTTGTCGGCTATATGCAGCGCTACGCCACCGCGCCCGAGGACGCGCGGGGCATTATCTCACCCAATTCCAAGATCACCGAGCTGCGCGAGGCCGAAGAGGCCCTGCAAACGCTGCAAACCGATCTGACGCAAGCCCTGAAACAGCGCGAACGGCTGGCTCAACTGGGCGGCGCGGTCGCCAAGGTCAGCCATGATCTGCGCAACATCCTGACCTCGGCGC
>NZ_JALCBM010000040.1:41053-42604 GCF_028066395.1 Ruegeria sp. | reverse complement strand
AAGCCAAGGTCAAGGCAGAAGTCGCAGACCTCTGCGCACGCTTCCCGATCTATCCGAACCTGTAAGGTTCCCAGAATTCAGAAAGCGGCGCCCCGGGCGCCGCTTTTCATTTCAGCACGTTACGGTGTTTTGTTAAACCTCAGATGTATCCGCGCCAGCGCAATACGACCAGCGCCAGCAGGGACAGGACCAGAATCCCAAGCGCCAGCGACCCCAGCATGCTCAGAAACAGGGCCCAGCGCCGCTCGGACAGGTTGATGGCCTTCAGATGGGCCTGCACCGCGTCCGAGGCTTTCACCAAAGCGGGCGTATCCAGTACTAAGCGCAGCTTGGGATGATCCACCATCGGCTCGGCCTGCGCCAGAATCAGCACCTGCTTATAGACGTCGCGCGGCAAACGCCGCTTGGCCCGCCGAACCGAGGCCGCCAGCGTTTTGTCCCGCACACCCAGCTTTTTGCGCAGCAACAGGATCGTCTCGGCGATCCGGGTCTGAATATCGGTTTCCTGCGACATTGGCCCTCCTGACGGGGCAATGTAGCCGCGTGGGTAGCGGGCTACAATGGGGCTGGTCGTTCCGGGCGGCGACTTGTATCACGGGACCTATGCTGAACACGATTATCCACGGTGAACCGACGCAGAACCCGCCCTTGCTGATTGCGCATGGGCTGTATGGATCGGCCCGCAATTGGGGGGTCATCGCCCGCAGACTGGCCGATGAACGGCAGGTGATTGCGGTCGATATGCGCAACCACGCCCACAGCCCGTGGCAGCCGCAGCATGATTACCCTCATCTGGCGGATGATCTGGCCGAGGTGATCGACAGCATCGGCGGGACGGCAGACGTGGTGGGGCATTCCATGGGCGGCAAGGCGTCGATGGTGCTGGCGCTGCAGCATGGTGATCTGGTGCGCAAGCTGGTGGTCGCTGATATCGCGCCAGTGGCTTATACCCATAGCCAGATCCAGTACATTCACGCCATGCGCGCGGTGGACCTGTCCCGCGTCGACCGACGCTCGGACGCCGAGACGCAACTGGCCGAACAGGGCGTCGAAAAGGCGTTGCAGAGCTTTTTCACCCAATCCCTTGATATCGAAGGCAAGAAGTGGCGTCTGAATCTGGATGTTCTGGCCGCCGAAATGCCCAAGATCATGGGTTTCCCTGAAATCTCATCCCATTGGGACGGCCCTACCCTGTTTCTGTCGGGCGCGGACTCAGATTACGTGCTGCCTGAACACCGCGACCGTATCCGCAGCCTGTTCCCGTCAGCGCGGTTCGCGAAAATCCCCGGTGCGGGCCATTGGCTGCATGCCGAAAAACCACGTGAGTTCGAAGCTGCGGTGCGTGCGTTCCTGAACGCCTAGGCTGTTTTGTACAGCCGCCGGGCCACCAGCCACGACACCGGTGCGGCAACAACCGCCCCGGCCCCGGCTGCGGCCAGAATTGCCATGGCCGAGACCATGCCCGCCGACAAAACCGCGATCACCGCCGTGCCCGCCATCGCGGTGGCGATCAGGGAATACAGAATGGATGCTAGGCGTAACATGGCCGGG
>NZ_JALCBM010000040.1:24435-40953 GCF_028066395.1 Ruegeria sp. | reverse complement strand
TATTCGTCAGACCGTGACGTCAATGCTCGCGAAACGCGCGGGACATGCTGTCGACCACGGGTTTGGCGATATAGGCCGCAAAGGTCCGTTCCTCGGTCTGGATCATGATCTCGGCGGGCATGCCGGGGGTTGGCACGAACCCACGCACGCGGCCCAGCTCATCCGGGGTTAGCGAGACGCGGGCCAGATAGACCTCTTGCGGGATACCGGCGTTGTCCTCCAGCAGCGCGTCGGCGGAGACATAAAAGACCTCACCGCTCAGCACCGGGGTGGTGCGCTGGTTCAGCGCGACAAGACGCACAGTGGCGGCCTGGCCCGTGACCACGCTGTCGATCTCGGTCCGGGGGATTTGCGCTTCGATGATCAGGGGCGCATCGGCGGGTAGAATTTCGGCGATGGGTTCACCGGTTTCGATCACGCCGCCGGGTGTGTGATGGTGCAGGCGCACGACCGTGCCGGTGACCGGCGCACGCACCACGGCGCGGTCAAGAACGCTGCGGGCCTGCCGGGCCTTTTCACGCACGCTTTCCAGATCAGCCTCGATCACGCCCAGCTCATCCAAGGCGGCCTCGCGATAGGCCGACCGGGTGCGCAAAATCTGTTCTTCATATTTCAACAGCATCTGATTGACTTCGGCTGTTTCCGCCGTCAGCCGCGCCAGTTGCCCTTCGGCCTCGGCCTGAACCCGGCGGATCGTGTTCAGATCACCTTTGCGCACCAAACCCTTCTCGAACAGGGACTGTTTCGTATCAAACTCTTCCTGCAGGATGTCCGAGCGGCGTTCCAGACTGCTTAGCTGCGCCTCGAACCCGGCGGCGCGGATACGCAGCGCCTCCATGTTGCGTTGCAGCAGGGCGATGTCGTTCAGCAAGGTCTTGCGCGACACATCAAAGCTGAGCTTCTGGCTGTCGAGAATGGTCATCACTTCGACATCGCTGGAGGCCTCGATCAGGGCAGGTGAAAAGGCCAGCTGTTCCTGTTCGCTATGCTCGGCCAGCAACCGTTCAGTCATGGCTTGCAGACGGATCTTGCGGATGAACAACTCGCGTTCATTGGCCTCGGCCGAGGTCTGGTCGAGGGTCATCAGGACCTGCCCGGCTTCGACGGCCTCACCTTCCGAGACCAGAATATCCTGAATGATGCCGCCCTCAAGATGTTGCACGATCTTGTTGCGCCCGGTGGCGACAAAGCTGCCTTGCGCAATCACCGCCGCCGCCAGAGGGGCGCTAAAAGACCACAGGCCAAAGCCGCCGAAACACAGGACCAGCATCAACAACCCGATGACAATCAGCCGGTTGATCGAGCGTGGAACCTCGGAATACCAAAGGGTGGGTTCGTCTTTGCGGACCAGTTCGTTCATGACTTTTCCCTACCCTTTCAACTCGGGCTGCTGCCGGGGCGCGTTCAGTTGTTGCAGAACCTGTTCGCGCTGACCAAACAGCGCCACGCGCCCGTCGGTCAGCAGCATGATCTTGTCCACCACGCTCAACAATGTGGGTTTCTGCGTGATCACCACCACGGTGATCTTGCTTTCCCGCGCCTGTTCAATCGCCCGTGCCAGCGCCTTGTCGCCCGCCACGTCGAGGTTCGAGTTCGGCTCATCCAGAACCACCATCCGGGGGTTGCCGAAAAAGGCGCGCGCCAGTGCGATGCGTTGTTTCTGGCCACCCGACAGCGGTGCGCCATCGGCGGCCACCACCGTCTCATACCCTTCGGGCAAGGTGGCGATCATGTTGTGGACATCGGCCAGAACAGCGGCATCGTGAATTTGCTCGTCGGTTACATCGGCGCGCATGCGGCCGATATTGTCCTTGATGGTGCCGGGGAACAGCTGCACGTCCTGCGGCAGATAGCCGATGCTTTCACCAAACTGGCGCGGGTCCCAGTTGCGGATATCCATCAGGTCCAGCCGCACGCTGCCCGATGTGGGCAGGACCGAGCCGACCAGCGCCTTGCCCAGCGTCGTCTTGCCCGCCCCGGAGTTGCCGATAATAGCCAGCGTCTCACCGGGGTTGAGCGAGAAGTTGATGCCGTTCAGAACCACCCGCTTGGTGCCGCCGGGCACGTAAAGCAGGCGTTCCACATCCAGCCGCCCCTCGGGCTTGGGCAGGCGCAGTTTCTCATATTGCAGGGCCGAGTTTGACAGCAGGCCCTTGATCCGGCCAAAGGCCCCGCGTGTCAGCAGGAAGGTATTCCAACCCTCGATCGAGCCTTCGATCGGCGCAAAGGCCCGCCCCGCGATGATTGACGCCGCGATGACCATGCCGCCGGTGATCTCGCCCTGTAGGGCAAGAAACGCACCCCAGCCCAGAATGCCGATCTGCGTCAGCAGGCGTACAGCGCGCGAGATGGCGGCGAAGATCACGTTGCGATCCTGCGCGCGCACCTGCCATGTCAGCGACTGCGCGGTGTCGCGGCCCCAGATGCGGACGGCTTCGGGGATCATCGCCAGCGCGTTGATGATCTGGCTGTTGCGCGACATGGAATCCAGATGCTGGTTCGCCATGGCTTGCGCCTGATTGGCCTTGGCAAAAGGTTTTGCGGTCATCTTCTGGTTCACAAGCGCGATCACCATCAGGATCAGCGCGGTGGTCACGACGATCATGCCCAACTGCGGGTGCACCAGAAAGATCATCAGGATGAAAAGCGGCGCGAATGGCACGTCGAGGAAGGAAATCAACGTGCCCGAGACCAGAAAGCCCCGCACCTGCTGCAAGTCGCCCAGCGTCTGATATTCGCGCCCATTGCCGTGAAGCGAGGCATGGGCCGCCGCGCTCAGCACCGGGGCGCCAAGGCGTGCCGCGACCTCGACCGCTGTGCGCATCAGCATAAAGCGGCGCACGGCATCGAAAGCGGATTGGAAGATCACCGCGCCCGCCACAATGGCGGTCAGCATGATCAGCGTGTCCAGCGACCGGCTGGTCAGCACCCGGTCGCTGATCTGAAACAGATAGATCGGGATCGCCAGGATCAAAACATTGGTGGCGCAGGTCAGCACCAGCACAAAGGCCAGATTGCGCCAGATCGCCCGCAGCGACGTGCGCAGAGTTTTCTGGAAATCCTCGGGCGGGGTACGTTTGTGAAAGGGTTGGGGTGGCCCTTTGCCATCGCCGCCGCCGGTGCCCGACCGCAGCAGGGGCTCATTCGCCTTGACCTCGATCGTAGTGCCTATGCGATTTCCGTCCTCTGACGCCGCTGAGGGGGTCATGCGTGCATGCGTCTGGTCGGAGGTGTCACGATCAGGGGTCTTTTGGCTGGCCACCCCGTTGCCGTCACCCGCGCTGGAAGTTTCGGAGGCAGGTTGCGGCTGTGCCCGCCGCTGGGGAGAGCTGGCGCGCACGGTACTTTCGGAAATTTTCGGTGCCTGTTCCACCGCCGGATCAATCCGCTGGACCCGCAGCGATTGCGCAGCGGGCCGGGCTGCATCGGATTGCACCGGCTTGGCTTGCCCCGGCACCTGCATCGCCTCGGTCAGGCGCAGCTTTGCCGGGCTTTTGACCGCCTTCGGCCTGGTCGCGGTTGCCTGACCGCCCCCGTTTCGATCCAGCGGACTGGCGTACCGGGTGCGACGCGACGAAAAACAAATCGACATATGATAACCTTCGGATCACTCGTAACACTTGGGGAAATCAGGCCAGCATGGATTGCAGGCCGTCGGATGAACTCATTGTTTCTGTCGGGGTCAGATCGGAACCCGCCGGATCGGCACCGGGCTGCACCCCCGGGGTGTTCATATCCTCCATCAGAAGGGCAATCGCCTCATTCGCCATGTCGGTGCCGTTGGGCTCCGGGGCGTCGATCAGACTGGCCTGATGCAGCAGCAGATCGGAATAGGTGCCGTTTGCCGCCATCACCTGCGAATCCACGCCCGCCTTGGTGATGTTGGCTGCGTTCAGCATGGCGTTGCTGCCCGCCATCACCTCGGTCACCGCAGCGTTTGGCCCGCTCAGGTCCACATCGTCCTGATCCGCCAGCATCGTCACCTGATCGACGATGTTCAGTTGCAGCAGGTCGCCATCGATCTTCAGGACGCGCATCTGCTCCATTCCCGCAAACATCGGGTCGTTCAGCAACGCATCCTCAAGCGCGTCCATATCGGCCGCAGCCATCGACATTGCATCCGCGATATTCTGATCAACCTCGGCCTCGATATCCTCGCCCAGGGTGGTCAGCGACGCTTGGTTCATCAGCAGATTGTCATCAGCCCCATCCACAGGGCCGGGCATGCCGCCGGTCACCACATCGTCATCCACCAGAACAAGGGTCTGGAACAGCATATCGACCGAGATCATGTCGCCGCCGACCATGATCAGGTCATAGTAACTGCCCAGTTGCACGATATCGGTGACATTGACCAACTGGTTTGCACCCATCGTGTAAAGGGTCGTTGCTGCCGTGATATCGGCCTGTATCTGGTCGATATCAGTGGCGTCGATCACCTGCTGGATGATGTTCGAGACGATCAGATCCCCGTCGATCCAGTCGATCTGGATATCCGTGGGCTGGCCGTTGGCCGTGCCGGTATCGTCCAGCCAATGCGGGGCGTTCGCCTCGGTCTTGATCTCGGCGGACTGAACCACCTCTGTTCCTGATCCGGTGCCGGGATTGCCCTGATCATGGTCCGAGACCACGGCCACCTGACTGATCATGGTCAGGCTGATCGCCTGCCCACCCACCGCGATAAACGGCGCGTCTACCCAGGCGACGGTCATCGCAACCTCGTTCACCGCCAGATTGCCGCCGGTGACGACGGTGTGGCCATCGGCAAATTCGGACTCCTTGTCCTGATCCCATTCCGCCGGGGTAAAGTCGGGCTCCTCGCCCTCTTCAACCTCGTCGGGCTGATGATAGGCGGGCAGAAGATCGCTCCATTCGGGGGCTTCGTCCACATGCTGTCCGTTGACGATGGTGCCGATCGCATCATCGCCATGGAACTGGTGGATGGTGACCCCATCCAGTTGCGCGGTCATCGGGGCCTGCATCTCGGCCGCCAGCGCCTCGACATACTCGACCGAGAGATAATCCGAGATATCAAGGGACGGCGCAGACAGCGCATGCAGCGACGTTGCCACATCCAGCAGGGATTCAGCCTGCGCCATCAGCGCGTCCACATCCCGGAAATCGCCCTGCCCGACCGTGTCATTGTCGCGCAAGAACAACGTCTGGAACGTATAGGTGACCGCCGATCCGATGATCTCGGTCACGATCTGAGGTTGCAGGATAATGAGGGTCTGTTCGACGGAAATCACCTGTTCCGCCTCGGGCACCTGTATCTGCAGCAGGAACGGCGGGCCGACTGAGATGAAGCTTTGCAACGCTGGCCCATCCAGTGCCGGGGGCAGTCCCGGTTCCGCCGGGGGTGCCGTGAATCGCATCGACAGGGGATCATAATCCCCCGGTGCGTCGTCCAGATCGGCCTTGATACGGATGGTCGTCGGGTCTTGCAGTTCTTCCAGTTCGACCTTGCGCCGCAGCCCAGTGAACTCTTCGTACTGATCCCTCAGACGGGCCTGTTCAATCGTAAGGTTAAAAGTTCCCACAAAATGGGCAATCGTTTCGGTAACACTGTCGAGAGACATCTGAATGATCCCTATCTCCGTCACCGGCCTGAAATTTCCGGATCGGGGTTCACTGTGCCGGGGCCGATGAACCGGCCCCGACGTTTTTGACAAGATCGGGGGCCGGTAATGCGGCCCCCGCGATTGGTCTTAGACGTCGGTGTCGTCGCTGGCATAGGTCGAGGTCATCGAACCACCGACCATGGTCGTATCGACCGAGTTGCCAAGGATGTTGGCGCCCATGACGATCGACTGGTTGAAGGCCGATGTGTCGACCACAGCCGCTGCCGATGCGTAGGATTCGCCATGCACCGTGCCGTCGCCACCATTGTTCGAGCCCCAGGCCCCGGCATTGCCGCCAGCACCGCCGTCGCCCGAATAGGCACCCGCCGCGCTGCCGCCGGTAACGGTCGCACCCATGGTGTCGCCCGACATCGCACTGCCAGTCGCCGCGCCGCTGGTGCCGCCGGTTGCCGCGGACGCACCGCCTGCACCGCCCGCGCCCGAGCTTGCCGCGCCCGTGGCGCTGCCCGACCCGGTCGAGGTGGCATCATTGTCGCTGTTGGCCGCTCCGCCGTAACCGGCGATGGCTTCGGCCAGACTGTCAGCCGCGCTGTTGGTTTCGGCGTCGCCCATGACGTCCGCTGCACCACCACCGCCTGCGGTATTGGCCGCATCGGCCGATCCTGCACCGCTGCCGGTCGAGGCCGACGTCGGCGTGGTCGTACCACCTGCACCAGCAACACCGTCAGCCGCGGATGAGCCGGAGCCCGACCCGGTTGCCGTGCCGTCGGCATCGTTGGTGCCACCGGCACCGCCCGAGGCATCGGTTGCCTGCGTGTTGCTGGCATTGCCGTTGGCATCGCCCGGGTTCTGCGAAATGTCCGGACCGCTGGCCGCCTGATCGCCGACACCCTGTGCCGAGGAATCAGCTGCCGAAGTTCCGCCGGTTCCGGTGCCACCGGTCCCGGTTCCACCCGTACCGCTGCCGCCGGTGCCATTACCGCCAGTACCGTTGCCACCGGTGCCATCACCGCTATCGCCCGGCACCATGTCACCCGGCCCCAGGATCTCTTCCTGCAGCGCCATGATGGCTTCTTCGACCATATCCGAGAATCCGCCGGTTCCGTCGCCGCCGGTGCCATCACCGCCAGTGCCGTCACCACCGGTTCCGTCACCACCCGTGCCATCACCACCAGCACCATTTGCGGTGCTGCCAGCCGCACTGCCTGCGGCGCCCGATGCCGAGTTGCCGCCTGCGGTGGCGTCATTGGCCTCGGTTTCCAGGTCGGTCGTGTTGTTGGCCGTCCCTTGCGTGGTCCCGGTGCCGTCACCGCCACTTGCGCCCTGCGCCGGCGAATAGTTCCCGGCCGAGCCATAGCCCGCCGCGCCGGAACCCGACGTGTTGTCGCCGCCATCAGCGTCGCCTTGGGCATTGGACCCCGACAGACCCAGGCCGAGACCCAGACCGAAGGAATCCGCGCTGCCGCCGTTACCACCAGTACCGTCGGCATCTACGTTCGAGCTGCCTGTGTTGTTGGCACTGGATGTCCCGGTCGCACTACCACCAGCACCGCCCGAGCTGTCGCCGGACGCGCCTGCGCCTGACAGGCCAAGACCCGCGCTATGGTTGCTGGCAGATCCGGACGCACCGCCGGTTCCACCTTGCGAACTTGCATTGGCACCACCGGAATCACCACCAAAGGCCAGTGCGTGACTGCCGTTGGTATCCGCGCCAGCTGCACCGCCATAGCTAGTGCCACCGCTGCCGGAATTGCCACCATCCGAGGTCGCGCCGATGCCTTCATGCGCTGTGGCTGTACCGCCATTGGCGTTGCCATTCTGCGTGAAGCCCGCATTGTTGGACACGGATGCACCCGACAACCAGTCATCATCATTCAGGCTGGCCACCTGATTGTTGATTGATGACATATCATTGCCCGCACCGTTCTGCGACACACTCAGGTTAAGGTCATCGCCCGGATCATAATCCAGCGCGTCGCCCGCAGTGATCACATCACCACCGACTGAACCGCCCTTGCTTACGTCCACATCGACCTTGTCGTCGTCGCGCGGAATCCACTCGCCACCGCCGAAATCGATATTGATCGAGTTGGAGTTCGAGTTGTCGTTGCTGTCATCACCACCATTGACGTTGGCCTGATGTTGCGCTTGTTGCTGAGCCTGGTTCTGATCCTGCTCCTGACCCTGTTCATTGCCGACCTCGGTCGACTGACCCTGAACCTGGAGCTGTTCGTTTTCATTCTGATCGCTGTTGTTGTTCTCGACAGCCTGATCCTGCTGTTGGGCATTGATATCGGCGTCGATTGAGGCTTCGGCAATCTCGACATTGGTTTCAAAATCAGCGTCCAGATTTTCGATTTCAATTTCGTCAACGGTCGTGACATTTGTATTATTTGTATTGCGTCTCATAATAATTTTCCACTCGTGATGCGCCAGACCGCCATTCATCTACAAAGCGGTAACAAGCGCGGTTGAAACAAAATGAACTGCACCCGCACGGATAATATCGCGCGTTTGCCGATGGGATTTCTTTTCTCTCTAAGCGCACCCCCTTTCCCGGCCAAGCCGATTCCCTGACCACAAGAGAACACGCGAAATAAGCGGTCTGTTGGGTGGTCAGATACAAGGTCACTTCGAAAATTGAAGCCCGATCATGTTTGCAGCGACACGTGATCGTGACTAGCTGACCGAAAGGTCTAGTTGGCGTTTCCAACTGTTATTAAACGGTTTTTAAAATTTCCCGGAAAAACCCAACCCGCGCACAACAAATTTGAGCTCTCATTGACGCTCAAATTTATTTCAGCCTTTTCTTTAGGTTACGCTGAGTGTGAATTTTTCACCCTAATCGAAAGTTCTAGGAAGGTCGAATTCCACAGGTCCATCTATTGTCCACATTCAAACTTTCAGTTATGATAGGGGTTCATTTTATTTTACCATTAATGTTATCCGCGCCAATTATTTTTCACGGTATTTTTGATATTATGGCGCAGTTACGAGTGGGGTAGACAATGATTGATTCATTGAAGAGAAATACCCGTGATGAAAATGATTACCCAATTGAATTGTCGGTCATTTTCATTGGAAAAGAACTGTTTTATTCCAACCAGACCCTTCGAAGCGTACAAAGCGAGTTCGGCGTCCTTGCCTTTCGCTATGACAGTCTGGACAGGCTGCAATCACAGGACGGCAGGCAGATCCTGACCGAACGTATAATTATCGTCGATCAAATGCTGCTCGAAGACCTGCTGGCGCGCCCGTCGGATTATCGGCGGGTGGCAGGGGCAGGTTGCCTGGCCTTTGCCTATCGCAAGGAAAGCTCGGCCCGGTTTCTGTTTGAACATTGGGATCGGCAGCAGCACGGCGATATCGGATATCTGCCGATGAACGTGGCCCCGGATGTCTGGCGGGCCATCCTGCGGCTTTTGATGCATGAGGAACTGCACCTGCCCAGCTTTGTCGCCGATTGCTTGCCGCAAACGCCGGACGCCCAACCGCAGCCCAGCGCACAGGCGTCGGAAAAGCTGCCGCTTTATACCTCGCTCACGCGGCGGGAAAAACAGGTGCTCAAGTTGGTATCGCAGGGGGAGAGCAACAAGGTCATTGCGGCACAACTGGGCATTACCGAGCACACGGTGAAACTGCATCTGCATAATGTCTCGGGCAAGATCGGGGTCAGCAATCGCACCGCCGCCGCGCATTTCTATTTCGAGGTCGCCCCGCACGAGTCCAACCGTGACTGAGACATTCGAAACCCGGTTCGACAGGCTGATCCTGCTGGTCGGTCGGCTGAACTATATGTGGACCAATACCGAAAGCCTGTTGATCCACCTGATCGCCGGGCTGTCAGGGACCAGCAAGGACGTGGCCGTCATCATCTTTCTGACCCTCAACACCACCCGCGCGCGGCTGGATCTGGTCGAACGTCTGGCCAAGATGGATGGCCGCCCCGCAACCGAGCGGGACCCGATCCTGGACCACACTCACCGCCTTGCCCGCCTGTCCGCGATCCGCAACAGATACAATCACTGCATCTATTCCTTCGACCCCGAAAGCGGCAATCCCAAGACCATCCTGATGCGCATTGCTGACCGTAAGAACGATATCAAGCTGGGGCGAGAAGACACCATGGACGACGCCGCAATGCAAGAGATCGAGGCTGTAGTCGACCAACTCTCGACCATCAACCGCGACATCTGGCAATTGATCCGGCAGTTGGGATATCCGGCTTGAGTGTCGTTTGGACAATTGGTGCGGGCGGTGGGACTCGAACCCACACGGGCGTACGCCCTTCAGATTTTAAGTCTGATATGTCTACCATTCCATCACGCCCGCACGGCGCTGGCCTCGGGTCGGGCCTGTGAAATCAGTAAGACGACCGGCCTCTGAATACAATGCGTTTCAAAGGGCGCGCGCAGGATTTTCCGAACGGCGCAACTGAACGGTTCCCCCTTGTCTTTGCCGTGAATTCAAGCCAATGCCCCGGGATGCGCTTTGATACGATCATCCTGGGTGCCGGGGCCGCCGGTATGATGTGCGCCGCCCATTGCGGCGGGCGTGTTCTGGTGATCGACCATGCCAAGGCGCCGGGCGAAAAGATCCGTATCTCGGGCGGGGGGCGGTGCAATTTTACCAATCTCTATGCCGGTCCCGAGAACTTCCTGTCGCAGAACCTGCATTTCTGCAAATCGGCGCTGGCGCGATATACGCAGTGGGATTTCCTTGATCTGGTGAATCGCCATGGCATCACGTGGCATGAAAAGACGCTAGGGCAGTTGTTCTGCGATGGGTCCTCGAAACAGATCATCGCCATGTTGCTGGACGAGATGCAGCGCGCAGGCGCCGAACTGTGGGTGCAGACAACGCTGAAGAACCTGCGCCAGACCGAAACGGGTTTTGCTTTGGAGGTCGAGCGCGAAGGCCAGCGACATGCCCTGACCTGCCGCAATCTGGTGCTGGCCACCGGAGGCAAGTCGATCCCCAAGATGGGCGCGACCGGTCTGGCCTATGACATCGCGCAGCAGTTTGGCCTGACAGTGACCGAAACCCGGGCCGCGCTGGTGCCCTTCACCTTTTCGGATTGGAAATTCAGCGACCTGTCCGGTGTCTCACTGCCCGCGCGGCTGTCGAATGACCGCACCAGCTTTGATGAGGCGCTTCTGTTCACTCATCGCGGTCTCAGCGGACCATCGGTGCTGCAGCTGTCGTCTTATTGGCGCGAGGGTGAGGTGATCCGGGTCAACCTGATCCCCGACCTGCCCCTGTTCGAGCTGCTGCGTGAACAGCGGCAAAGCGGCGGGCGCAAGGCGCTGACCACCGAACTGGCGCGGCACCTGCCCGCGCGGTTGGTCGAGTATCTGAGCCAACATATCCCGATGACGGGCAATCTGGCCGATCAGTCCGACGCGGCGCTGAAGGACCTGATTTCAGCGCTCTCTGACTGGCAGTTGGCACCGTCTGGCACCGAAGGCTATCGCACGGCCGAGGTCACGCTGGGCGGGATTGCCACCGACAACCTGTCCTCCAAAACGATGGAGGCCAATGATGTCCCTGGCCTCTATGCGATTGGCGAAGCGGTGGATGTCACCGGCTGGTTGGGCGGCTATAATTTCCAGTGGGCGTGGTCCTCGGGGCACGCCGCCGGAACTGCCATCGCGGCCCGTTAACCTACGACGTTATAGCCACGTCCGCGCATGCAGTTGCGCACGATGACTTCCTGATTCTGTGTATTGCTGATCGCACTGGCACCCGCCCCGACAAGGGCACCGGCAACCGCCGTGCGGCCCAGATCACTGGCGCTGTCGTCAACGATGGCCTTCACACCGGCCGCCCCTGCGGCACCGATGGCCGCAGCCCCTGCCGTGTTGCTGTCCAAGGTCGGCTGCGATCTCGCCAGCGCCTGACATTGCGCCAGATCGGCGTTGTAGTTTGGACCGACCGGACCGTCGACAATCGGCTGGTAATTCGCCCCGACATTTGTGCAGGCACCAATGCTCAGAATGGCAGGGATGATCAAAGAGAACTTACGGTATTGCATCGTCATGACCTCGTGTTGAAACTTCGAAAGGCAAAACCAATAGGTATGGCGCGTCAAGTTGATAGCGCTCAGCTTTGCCGAAACGGCGGTCTATTGCAAATTTCTATACAGGCAGCCTTTGCCGGACCTGCGCCGCGAAATCCTCTCCGCGCTGTTCGAAGTTGTCGTATTGGTCAAAGCTGGCCGCCGCCGGGGCCAGCAGGATCGTCTCACCCGGTTGCGCATCAGCCATGGCCTGTTCGACGGCGGCAGCCATGGTGGTGCAGACCTGCGCCTCGGTTTCAAGCTGCATGGCGAAATTCGCCGCTTCGCGCCCGATCACATAGGCTTTGATCACCTGATCCCCGGCCCCGTTTAACGCGGCAAGCCCGCCCTCTTTCTCAAGCCCTCCGCAAATCCAGCGAATGTTTTTGAACGCGCTCAGCGCTTTCAGGGCGCTATCCACATTGGTGGCTTTGGAGTCGTTGACATAGGTCACCCCATCCGCCTCGGCGATGATCTGGCTGCGATGCGGTAGGCCGGGGAAGCTGTGCATCGCCTGTTCGATCACCCGCGGCGCAAGGCCCAGCGCACGGCAGGCGGCATAGGCGGCGCAAGCGTTCTGGTGGTTATGCGCGCCAGGCAGGCCCCGGATATTGCGCAAATCAATCGCACCCGCCTGACGGCCCTTGCGGTATTCCGACAGGAACCCCTTGCGGGCAAAAACCTGCCAGCCCGGGCCGGTCAGTTTGCGTGCCACCGAGATACGGATCACCCGGTCATCCGCCGACCCCTCGGCCAATTGCCCGGCCAGAAATGCGCCTTCGGTTTCGTCCACTCCGATCACGGCGCGATCCGGCCCACCTTCGGCGAACAGGCGTCGTTTGGCCGAGAAATACCCGCCCATGCCCCCGTGCCGGTCCAGATGGTCGGGCGAAAGGTTGGTGAAAACCGCGATATCCGGCGTCAAGGCCCGGGCCAGTTCGGTCTGATAGCTGGAGAGTTCCAGCACCACGACCGAGCCGTCTCCGCCCGGATCGATATCCAACACGCCACGCCCGATATTGCCCGCCAGTTGCGCCGCGCGCCCGGCTTCGGACAGGATGTGATGGATCAGCGCGGCGGTGGTGGATTTCCCGTTTGACCCGGTCACCGCAATCACACGCGGAGGGGTGTCGAAATTGTTCCACTCCGGCCCCGCGAAAGATCGGAAGAACAGGCCGATGTCGTTGTCGACCGGCACCCCGGCCTCCAGCGCGGCGGCCACAACCGGGTTGGGCACGGGGTAAAGATGCGGGATACCCGGCGACACGATCAGCGAAGCAACCCCGTCAAAGGCTCCGCCACGGCGCAGATCGGTGCAGGCAAACCCCTCGGCCTCAGCCGTTTCGCGGGCGGCTGGGTTATCGTCCCAGCAAATCGCCTCCGCCCCACCGGCACGCAAGGCCCGCGCAGTGGCCAACCCCGACCGGCCCAATCCCAGAACCGCAAGTATTTGTCCGGAAAACCCTTTGACCGGGATCATGCCGCCCACCTTCTTATGACATCTGATGCGCCGCCACACTGCACCGAAGAATTTCCCAATATCAAGGGTACGATCAGGCTCGCGCGGCAGCGCGAGCCGGGCCCAACAGGTGGCAGGCTGGCCGTAGGCCCGCCGAACCTGGCGGGAGGGCTACCGGACTTTCAGCGTCGCCAGACCAATCATCGCCAGGATCAGCGAGATGATCCAGAACCGGATCACGATGGTGGGTTCGGCCCAGCCCTTTTTCTCATAATGGTGGTGGATCGGTGCCATCAGGAACACCCGCTTGCCGGTGCGTTTGAAGTACAGAACCTGAATGATCACGCTCAGCGCCTCGACCACGAACAACCCGCCGACCACGGCCAGAACCAGCTCGTGCTTGGTGGCTACGGCGATGGCACCCAGCGCACCGCCCAGTGCCAGTGATCCGGTATCACCCATGAACACAGCCGCAGGCGGGGCGTTGTACCACAGGAACCCCAGACCCGCGCCAAAAAGCGCCGAGGTGAAGATGAAAATCTCACCCGTTCCGGGCACATAATGCACATCCAGATATTCGGTAAAGTCGACGCGACCCACCGCATAAGCGATCACCCCAAGGGTCGAGGCCGCGATCATCGCCGGCATGATCGCCAGCCCGTCCAAACCATCGGTCAGGTTCACCGCATTGGCTGCACCCACGATCACCACAATCGCAAAGGGGATGTAGAACAGGCCGAGATTCAGCAGCGTATCCTTGAAAATCGGCAAGGCCAGCTGGTTCTGCAACGCCTCGGGGTGGTGCAGCGAGGCCCAGAAGGCCGCCAGAACCGCAATCAGAATGCCCAGCGCCAGCCGCATCTTGCCCGACACGCCCTTGGTGTTCTGTTTCGAGACCTTGGCATAATCATCGGCAAACCCAATCGCCGCATAGCCCAGCGTGACAAACAGAACCATCCAGACATAAGGGTTGTCCCACCGCGCCCAGATCAGGGTCGAGGTCACCAGCGCGCCCACGATCAGCAACCCGCCCATGGTGGGTGTGCCCGCTTTGCTGAAATGCCCCTCGGGCCCATCATCGCGGATCGGCTGACCCTTGCCCTGCTTGCGACGCAACACGTTGATCAAAGGTTTGCCGAACAGAAACCCGAACACCAGCGCGGTCAGAAAGGCGCCGCCCGCGCGGAAGGTGATATAGCGGAAGAGGTTCCAGAAATCCCCTCCGTCCGACAAGGCGGTCAACCAATACAGCATTACAAAACCTCTCTCACGCGGGGGTCATGGCTCAAGCGCGCGCTCATGCCCCATTTTCCGCAAACCGTCAACAATCCGCGCCAGCGCCATGCTCAGCGAGCCTTTGGCCAGCACCACATCTCCATCCCGGATCATTTCGGGCAGATGCGCGGCCATCTCATCGCTGGTCTCAAACCACAGCCCGCGCTTGGCGTCTGGCAGGGTTCGATGCAGCGCCTGCATCAGCGGACCGATGCAATGCACCTGATCCACTCGCGCCATCGCCGGGACATCCGCCATCGCCGCATGCATCGCGTGCTCCTGCGCGCCCAACTCTTTCATATCGCCCAGAAACGCGATCCGGCGCGCGCCATGCGAGGCCGCGAGCACGTCCAGCGCCGCCTCCATCGAGGTCGGGTTGGCGTTATAACTGTCATCCAGCAGCTCGATCTGTCCGCCACCGGCCAAGGGCAGGCTTTCCCGCACGCCGCGCCCGGTGACCGGGGACCAATGTGCAAGACCGGCAATCGCCTGATCCAGATCCACACCCATTTCAACGCAGGCCGCCAAGGCCCCCAAAGCGTTCATCGCAAAATGAGTGCCTGCAGATTGCACATCAAACGCAACCGTCCTGCCAGCGACCTGCGCCTGTGCGCGGACAGCGTTTGCGGATTGGCTGACGTCGGTCAGCACGTAATCTGCCGCGTTGCGGCCAAATTCAACGGTTTTGGCATCCGCCGCGCAATCCCGCAGGATATCCGCGTGATCTATATCGGCGTTCACGATGGCCGCGCCGCCCTCGGTCAAGCCTTCGAAAATGGCGGCCTTTTCGTGGGCGATGCCTGCAACCGACTCGAATGCCTCCAGATGTACCGCAGCAACGGTTGTGACCAGCGCCACATGCGGGCGGGCCTGACGGGCCAGCGGAGCGATCTCGCCCGGGTGGTTCATCCCGATCTCGATCACTGCAAATTCCGTATCACGCGGCATCCGCGCCAATGTTAGCGGCACGCCCCAATGATTGTTGTAACTGGCGACACTGGCATGGGTTTTGCCCTGCGTCTCCAGGATCGTGGCCAGCATTTCCTTGGTCGAGGTCTTGCCGACACTGCCGGTCACACCCACAACTTTCGCGCCGCTGCGGGCACGCGCAGCCTTTCCCAGCGCTTCAAGCCCCGCCTGCACGTCATCAACAATCAGCAACGGCGCGTCTTGGGCCACCCCTTCAGGCACCCGCGACACCAGAGCAGCCCCCGCGCCTTTTTGCAACGCCTGCGCCACAAAATCATGCCCGTCCCGCGCCGCCTTCAACGCCACGAACAGGTCACCCGGCTGCAGGGTACGCGTGTCAATCGAGACACCATTGACCGACCAGTCGCCGGTTGCTTTCCCGCCCGTGACCTCTGCGGCCTCTTGTGCTGTCCAAAGCGTCATGCCACCCGCCCGTCCAGCGCCGCTACCGCGATGCTGGCCTGTTCCACATCATCAAAGGGCAGAACCTGATCGCCCACGATCTGCCCGGTCTCATGCCCCTTGCCCGCGATTAGCAGCGCGTCACCCGGTTGCAGAGCATCAACGCCGCGCAGGATGGCCTCGGCCCGGTCGCCCACTTCGGTGGCCTCGGGCGCGCCCAGCATAACGGCCGAGCGGATCGTGGCCGGGTCTTCCGAGCGCGGGTTGTCATCGGTGACGAACACCACGTCGGCATGGTTCGCTGCTGCTTGCCCCATCAACGGGCGCTTGGTGGCATCCCGATCTCCGCCCGCGCCGACGATGGCGATCAAGCGGCCCATCACATGCGGGCGCATTGCTTTGAGCGCCGTAGCCACCGCATCGGGCGTATGGGCGTAATCGACAAACACTGCCGCGCCGTTTTCGCGCGTGGCGGCCAGCTGCATGCGGCCCCGGACGGTGGTCAGATGCGGCAAGGTCTCGAACACCCGTTCGGGATCGTCCCCGGCAGCAATGACCAGCCCGCAGGCCAGCAGAACGTTTTCAGCCTGAAACCCGCCGATCAGGTTCAGGCGGGTCAGGAACACCTTGCCCTGCCAGGAAAAGCGCAGATCCTGCCCGGTGGCGTCAAACCGTTGGTTCAGCAGGCAAAGATCGGCCTCGCCCAGCCCAACAGTCAGCACGGATTGCCCGCGCGCCTCGGCAATCCGGCGCATCTGCGCGCCCTTCGGGTC
>NZ_JALCBM010000040.1:8803-24335 GCF_028066395.1 Ruegeria sp. | reverse complement strand
GCACGGATTGCCCGCGCGCCTCGGCAATCCGGCGCATCTGCGCGCCCTTCGGGTCGCTGAGGTTGATCACCGCCGTACCGTCCTGCGGCAGGACCCGGTCGAACAGAGCGGCCTTGGCGTCGAAATACGCCTCAAACGTTTCGTGATAATCCAGATGGTCCTGCGTGAAGTTCGAGAACCCCGCAGCAGCCAGATGCACCCCATCCAGACGGCGTTGTTCTAGGCCGTGGGACGAGGCCTCCATCGCCGCATGGGTCACGCCGTTCTCAGCCGCCTCGGCCAGACAGCGATGCAGAGTGATCGGTTCCGGCGTGGTATGGGCCAGCGGCGCGGTCCAGGCACCTTCGACCCCGGTAGTGCCGAGGTTGACGGCGGCGTGCCCCAGCTCAGCCCAAATCTGGCGCACGAAGCTGGCGACCGAGGTTTTGCCATTGGTGCCGGTGACCGCCACGATGGTCTGCGGCTGCGCCCCGAACCACAGCGCGGCAGCGCCGGCCAGCGCCTGACGCGGGTCCTCGACCACGATCAGGGCAGCGTCAGAGGCGGCCAGTTCATCTGCCGCGATCTCGGCCCCTTCGGCATCGGTCAGTATGGCGGCGGCCCCCATGCGCAGGGCGTATTGAATGAACTCTCCGCCATGAACCCGTGTGCCGGGAAGGGCTGCGAACAGGAAACCATCCTGCACCTCGCGGCTGTCAACGGCCAGCCCGGTGATCTGCGGGTTTGCGCCCCCGCGTGCGGTCAGGGCCAGCTGGCTGAGTTTCTTTGACCTTGCGCCCATGACCCACCTCTTGCCGGACAGCCTAATTCGAAGTCAGCGTTATAGCAGCGCCCGCCTCAGGCTCAAGCCGGGGACGCAGGCCCAGCAAGGGGGCCACGCGACCGATCAGTTCGGCAGCCACCGGCACCGCTGTCCAACCCGCCGTGCGGCGCTTTTCGCCATAGGCCACGATCGAGGGTTCATCCAGCGTCACCACCAGCACATATTGCGGATTGTCCGCCGGAAACAGGGTGGCAAAGGTGGCAATGACCTTGTCATCATAGTAGCCGCCGCGCGGTTTCGGCTTGTCCGCCGTACCGGTTTTGCCCGCCACCGCATATCCGCGCACGTCACCAAAGCTGGCCGTGCCATCGGTCACCACCCGGCGCAGCATCTTCTGCGCCTGCCGCGCCGCTCCCTGCGACATCACCCGGGGGCCATACTGCGCCCCGTTCTTCCGCAGGATCGTCGGACTGACATAATGCCCGCCATTGGCAATCGCCGCATATCCCGCCGCCAGGTGCATCGGGCTGGTCGAGAGCCCATGACCGTAAGAGATAGTGACCGTGCTCAACTCACCCCATTTCTTGGGTTTTAGCGGCGCGCCGCCCTTAGCCTCGACAATCTCGAACGGAGTCGGGTCGAACATGCCCAGCGATTGCAGGAAATCCTGCTGCCGCTGCGCCCCGATCTGCAGCGCCAGCCGCCCGGTGCCCCGGTTCGAGCTGTGGACGATTACATCCGCCACGCTGATCTTGCCGTAATTCTTGCCGTTGAACTCACCAATCGGAAAGCGTCCGATCCGCATCGGCCCCGAGGTGTCGATGATCGTGTTCGAATTCACCAGCCCAAGCTGCACCGCCTGCGCCGCCGTGAAAATCTTGAAGACCGAGCCCAGCTCGTACACGCCCTGCACATAGCGGTTGAACAGTGGGCTGTCCGACGGATCAAAACCCGAGGTCGGCGGGCGCGGCCGGTCATTGGGGTCAAACGAGGGCAATGAGGCGGCCGAAACAACCTCACCCGTATGCGCGTTCATCAGAACGGCCGAGGCGCCCTTGGCGTTCATGATCTTCATACCGCCGAACAGCACCTGTTCGACCGCCGCCTGAATGGTCAGGTCCAGCGACAGTTGCAGCGGCTTGTTGCCGTTGGCCGGGTCGCGCAGGTAGTCGTCGAACTGCTTTTCGACACCCGCCACGCCGATCACCTCAGCCGCGCTGACGCCTTCGCGGCCAAAGCCCGAACCACCCAGAATATGCGCGGCCAGTTTGCCGTTGGGGTACAGACGCATCTCACGCGGGCCAAACAGAATGCCGGGATCGCCGATGTCATGCACTGCCTGTTTCTGTTCCGGCGAGATGCGTTTCTTGATCCACAGGAATTTGCGCGGGCCGGTGAAGTCCTTGACCAGACGCTCTTTTTCCAGATCGGGGAAGATCGCGACCAACTGATCAGCGGCGGCAATCGGGTCGATCATCAGGGGCGGCTGGGCGTAAACCGAATAGGTGTCCAGATTCGTTGCCAGAATACGGCCTTCGCGGTCCACGATATTGGCGCGCTGCATGGCAATCGACGCGCCGGGGGCTGTGGCCAATGGCTCTTGCGCCTCGGACGTGGCCAGCATGCCCATGCGGAAGCCAACCACCGAGAACGCACAGAAGAAGAACAGGCCCAGCACCAGCAGACGGCCCTCGGCACGCGCCCGGGCGCGGTCTTTCATATCTTCGTGGCGCTGACGGATGTTTTCGCGCTCGATCGCCTTGGGGTTTTCGCCACGTGCACGGGCGTCGAGGATACGGGCCAGAGGGCGCAGAGGGGTACGTGTCATGGGACCTGCACCTCATACAGCGCCTGAACCTCGGTGATCGCCTGCAATTCATCCGGATCGACCGAGGGCAGATCGGGGTCCTCGCCGTAGGAGATCAGGTCGGCACGTCCGAACTGTTCTGCCCGCAGCGGCAACAGGCCCAGACGTTCGAAATTCAGATCCGCCAGCTCTCGCAACCGGTCGGGGCGATTCAGATAGGCCCATTCGGCGTTCAAGACCGCCAGCCGTGCTTGCGCGGTGCCGATCTGGCGTTGCAGGGATTGCGTTTCCTTCAACACCTGCTGAGTGCGGTAATTCTCTTGATACGCCCAAAGCGCCAGCCCGAACACGGACAGGGCGGTCAACACATACAAAATACTCTTCATCTTGCCCTTCCCCCCAGTTGCGGCATGCCGATGGCGCGGGCGTCAATTTCCCCCGCCGGGGCATCCGTTCGAATAGCCACCCGCAGCTTGGCCGAGCGTGCGCGTGGGTTTTCCTGCAATTCCTGATCATCCGGGCCAACGGCCTTGCGGGTCTTCAACGTGAATTGCGGCTGTGCCTGTTCCATCTCGGGCGCATAGCGATTGGCGCGGCCGGTTTTGCCTGCACGAGATTGGAAGAACCGTTTGACCATCCGGTCCTCGATGGAATGGAACGTAACCACGGCCAGCTGTCCGCCCGGCTTCAAAGCACGCTCAGCCGCCGTAAGCCCTTGAAACAGTTCCTCATATTCCGCGTTCACGGCGATGCGCAGCCCCTGAAAGCTGCGGGTCGCGGGATGCGATTGCCCGGGCTTGGGACGAGGCAGACAGGATTCGATGATCTCGACCAGACGCAAAGTGGTGGTGATCGGTTCCTCAGCCCGCGCTTTGACAATAGCCTTGGCGATGCGACGGCTGGCACGTTCCTCACCATAATGGAACAGGATATCGGCCAATTGCGCCTCGGTCGCCGTGTTGACCAGATCGGCGGCGCTTTCTCCCTCCTGGCTCATCCGCATATCCAGCGGGCCGTCTTTCATGAAGGAAAAGCCCCGTTCGGCCTGATCCAGCTGCATTGAGGACACGCCAAGGTCCAGCACCACGCCGTCCAAGTCCTGCGCATATTCATCCATGCGAGAAAACACGCCCGGCTGCATGACCAAACGGTCGCCATAGTCCCCGGCCCAATCGGAGGCCATCTCAAAAGCCAACGGGTCGCGATCCACGCCGATGACCGTGTCGGCCCCAGCCTCCAGCAGCCCGCGCGTATAGCCGCCTGCACCAAACGTGCCATCCAGCCACCGCCCCGACACCGGGGCCACCGCCGCCAGCAACGGGCGCAGCAAAACAGGGATATGAGGTTTGTCCGAAGGGGTCGCAGCGCCGGCCATGCCGTCACGCATCCCCAGTGCCATCGAGGAACTGCATCGGATCGAAATCATCCGGCAGATCGTCCAGCCATTCTTCGGCGGCGGCCAGTTCCTCGGCCTCGTATGTCTCGGGTTTCCAGATTTGGAACGTGTCACCAGCGGCGATAAAGAACGCCTCGCCTTCCAGATCGATCTTGGTGCGCAGCTTGGCGGGCAGCACCAGCCGCCCGGTTTCATCCACATTGGTCGGGAAGGATTGCCCGTGGAACATCCGCTGCAGCATCCGGCGCTGCATCGACCCGCGCGGCAACGCATCAATCTTGGCGTCGACCTCGTCAATCGCCTGCATCGTATAACATTCAAGGTATTTGCGGCGGTGGTCGCCATAGACAATCACAAGTTCAGGATTGTCACCGGGCTGCCAATTGGGATCGGACGCTTCAAGCACACGGCGAAACGAGGCCGGGATCGAGACCCTGCCCTTCGTGTCCACCTTATGGTGGCTTTCACCTCTGAACCTGCGCGCCAAGACGACTGTCCCTTTCGCTTGCGCCTCACCAAAACTTCGCCCCCCGGATGAAAAACGGCGGGTTGATCTGCTGCCACTGATCAACCCGCCGCATTGACCCGCTGTGCGGGATGTCCAGCTGCGCGCGCCACCTGGGGGGATGTCTGCTCGCCCGCGCGCCGGATCTCTTGAGTGATGAAAGCGAGATGCCTGTATGAAACCTGATTAGTCTTTTTGGTTCGGGGTCGTTTGGTGCCCCATGTGCCTCGTCCTCATCGGATGCATAAGGGATGACATGGGAATTCATGGAAATCAATAGTCTTTTTTGGGCGAACGCCATGAATTAAAGCGTTTCAGACGATGAGATACGAGCCGCACGCGAGCATACATACCACAAATTGCCCTCTCTTTGAGGTGATCCACTATATATATGCTAAATCGCAGAGATTGCCGCGCCCCACGATTTCCCGCAAAAATCGAACTTTTTCTCAACGTGATCTCAAAAAGCCACGGATTCCAGGCAATCTCTCTCGAATCAAACCGCGCCCTTTTGGGCCGGGGAGTTCCCGAAACCAAGGCTGACCCATGATTTCCCATGCCAAACCGGTCACAGGCTGCTGCCCGGACGTCCGCCCCGAATTCCCCTGAATTCCCAATCGCACGCACGCTCAGGCTTCGACACCACGTGAACACGCCAAACGGCCTCAATCTCCGATCACGCGATAGGCTCTATCCTGATCGCCCGTGTCCGAAGGCATTCGAAAGGTCAAGCGACATCATCATGATATCCATGCATTTGCTGCATAGCGGCATTGACGACGTCCAGGATTGTGCATCCGCAGCATTCGCCTATCTTCAGTCTCAAGCAAGCGCCGAACACAACGGCCAGCAACACGAGATACCGGAAGACGACGATGGCAGTAGCAAGCAACATTTCCACACTGAAGGGTGTCCAGGCAAACGGCCTGACGGCCCTGTTCGAGGCCGCAAAAACCCGTTTTGCGCGCTACCGCATCTATCGTCACACCGTGAATGAACTGTCGGCCCTGTCGGACCGCGAACTGGCCGATCTGGGCCTGCACCGCTCGATGATCCGCCAGCTGGCGCAACGGGCGACCGAAGATTACATCGCGCGCTAAGCGCCCGAAGAACAACCGAGATCAGGCCCACCTCCTCCCTTTGGGTCTGTATTTCAGCGGCAACGTCCCTTCTCCTCCCTGACGTTGCCGCAGATTATACCGGCCCCAAATGCCGGACGCAGACACATCGGGTCTCCTCCTCCCTTAACCCGATGTTGAAAGCGCGCGGCGACGTCCTCCTCCTCCCTGACGTCGCCGCGTCTTCCTCATACCGGGATCAGACCCGGGTTCGAATACATCGGGGCCCTCCTCCTCCCTGCTCCGGTGTTGAAAAGAACGGCGGTTCCCTCTCCTCCTCCCTGGGAACCGCCGTTTTTCATTCCCGCATCAAAAAAGCGCAGCCCCCTCTGGCGCCGCGCCCCCTTGCTTCTTCTGTTCAAAAATACCTCGGAGCGCGAGGCAGAGCCTCGCACAAAATCAAAACGGCACGTCATCCTTGGCAGACAGAAAACGCGCGACGACCTTCTTCACCCCCGCCTTGTCGAAATCCACCTCGACCTTATCACCCTCGATCCCGATCACCGCGCCATAGCCGAATTTCTGGTGAAACACCCGCTCGCCCAGCGTAAAGCTGGCCATGGCGGTGGCGTCGATCACCGTATTGCGGCTCTCGCGCGGTTGCGACATGCCGTATTGGCCCTGCCGTGCCTGCAACCGCTTCCAGCCGGGTGAGTTATAGACATTCGCCTCGGCCGCGCGGGTTTCGATACCCGCCGTCGGTTGACCCCCGCCATAAAGCCCCGGAGGCGTCAGCACCTCCACATGATCTTCGGGCAATTCGTCGATGAATCGCGACGGCATCGAATTCTGCCATTGCCCGAACACCCGCCGGTTGGCGGCAAAGGAAATGGTACAGACCTCTTCGGCACGGGTGATACCGACATAGGCCAGCCGCCGTTCTTCTTCGAGCCCTTTGATTCCCGATTCGTCCATCGAGCGTTGTGAGGGGAACAGCCCGTCCTCCCACCCCGGCAGAAACACAGCGGGAAATTCCAGCCCCTTGGCCGCATGCAGCGTCATGATCGAGACCTTGGCCCCGTCCGAGTCCTGCTCATTGTCCATGACCAGGCTGACATGCTCCAAAAACCCCTGCAGGTTTTCGAAATTGTCCAACTGGTTGACCAGTTCCTTGAGGTTCTCCAGCCGCCCCGGTGCCTCGGGCGTCTTTTCGTTCTGCCAATGCGCGGTATAGCCGGATTCGTCCAACACGATCTGGGCCAGTTCGATATGCGAGACCTCGGGCTCGCCAAAACGCATCGGTGCGGTGCCGTCATCGATCACCGAATCGTCGTCCACCTCGATCCGCGGGCCGCGCGTCATCGCGTTCCACCGCGCCAAGCCGTCGATCAATTCGCGCAGAGCCTTGCCGCCCTTGCCCTTGATCAACCCGTTATCGACCGCGATCCGGGCACCATCAACCAGAGACACCCCGTTTTCCCGCGCCGTGACCTGAATCGTCTGCTGCGCCTTGTCGCCAAGCCCGCGTTTCGGAGTATTCACAATCCGCTCGAACGCCAGATCATCCTCGGGGCTCACCACAAGCCGGAAATAGGCCATGGCATCGCGGATCTCCATCCGCTCATAGAATCGCGGGCCGCCGATCACCTTGTAAGGCAGACCGATAGTCAGAAAGCGATCCTCGAAGGCGCGCATCTGGTGAGAGGCCCGCACGAGGATGGCGATCTCGTCCAGATTCATCGGACGCCCACCCCGGGTGCCGCCCTGCATGGCGTCGATCTCTTCGCCGATCCAGCGCGCCTCTTCCTCGCCATCCCAATGGCCGATCAGGCGGACCTTTTCGCCGTCCTGAGCATCGGTCCAAAGTTCCTTACCCAGCCGGTTTTCATTGCCTCGGATGACATTCGACGCCGCCGCCAGAATATGCGGGGTCGAGCGGTAGTTCTGCTCCAACCGCACCACATACGCGCCGGGAAAATCCTTTTCGAACCGCAGGATATTGCCCACTTCGGCCCCGCGCCAGCCATAGATCGACTGGTCATCGTCGCCCACGCAGCAGATATTCTTGTGCCCCCCGGCCAGCAGCCGCAGCCACAGGTACTGGGCCACGTTGGTGTCCTGATATTCGTCCACAAGGATATAGCGGAACCAGCGTTGATATTGCTCCAGCACATCCGAGTGAGTCTGAAAGATCGTCACCATATGCAGCAGCAGATCGCCAAAATCGCAGGCGTTCAGCTCGCGCAGGCGGGTCTGGTATTGTGTGTATAGCTCGACGCCCTTGTGATTATAGGCCCCGGCATCGGCGACAGGCACCTTGTCGGGCGTCAGCGCGCGGTTCTTCCAGTCATCAATGATCCCGGCCAGCATCCGCGCGGGCCAACGTTTGTCGTCGATATTGGCCGCCTGAACCAACTGCTTGAGCAGCCGCAGCTGGTCATCGCTGTCCAGAATCGTGAAGTTCGATTTCAACTCGACCAGTTCCGCGTGACGGCGCAGCAGTTTCACGCAGATGGCGTGGAAGGTGCCCAGCCAGGGCATCCCCTCGGCCGGTTGACCCAACAGGCGACCCACCCGATTCTTCATCTCGCGCGCGGCCTTGTTGGTAAAGGTCACCGCCAGAATCTCATTCGGACGTGCCCGCCCGGTGGACAGCAGATGCGCTATTCGCGTGGTCAGCGCCTTGGTCTTGCCCGTCCCCGCCCCGGCCAGCATCAACACAGGGCCGTCCAGCTTTTCAACCGCTTCACGCTGCGCCGGGTTCAACTCGTCCAGATAGGGCGTAGGACGCGCGGCCATGGCCCGCGCCGACAGCGATGCGCCCTCAAAGGCGTCCATTTCGTCAAAACTGCTCATGGCCCCAAACTACGCCGGATTGACGGCAAGGGAAAGGGTTTGTTCACGGCTTGTTCACAGGGTTTTTGCCTGACCCTTTACGTTTAATTCTAAACAAAAACGCCGCGGCCTCATGCGCGCATTAACCCTCTGTCAAAACTTGGGCCGGATGCTTGTCCCATGACCGTGGGAGCGTGAGAGCATGACACAACCGGATCGGGGACCCCTCAGCCACCGGCTGAAATGGATAAGCATCGTCCTATTGCTGATGGCCTTGGCGGCGACGGCAGGATGGGGCATTTACAAACTGCCCGCGCCACTGGTTGATCGGATGTTGCAGATCGACATCCTCAAACAGTCCGAGCTGTGGAAGCGCCGTGTTGTTTTGCACCTTGCAAACCCTGAGGTCGCGCTGAGCACCGGTGCGATTGATGGTCATGACGCCGAATTCCTCTCCTCAATGCCCGAGGCATCGGATGTCTATCGGTTCAAGCTGTTCGACACGACGGGCCGCGTGATCTGGTCCACCCGCCCGGATGAGGTCGGCACCACCGAAGATCGCGCCTTTTTCCGCAACGACGTCGCCCGCGGCATGGTGCACTATATTCAGGAAATCGTGCCGCTGTCGGAAATCGACGGGCTTGATCTGCATACCGAAAACTCGGCCAACGCAACGCAGCATAACGTGGCCGAGGTTTTTATGCCGATCATGGACAATGGCCGCTTCCTCGGCGCGGTCGAGTTTTTCACCGATATCTCGGATTTGCGGACCACATTCATAGCGCGACTCAGGGTTTCGCTGGCGGTTCTCAGCACGATTGCCCTGTTGGCGCTGGCCATGGTGCTGTTGGTGACCTACCGCACCAACCGGTTTCAGGTTCAGGCGCTACACAAGCAATCGGCCAAGGAACGGGACCTGATGGATGAACAACTGCGTCTGGCGCGCGAGGTGCGTCTGTTGGGCGAGTTGAACGAATGGCTGCAATCCAGCCGGTCCTTGGATGAGCTGTTCGATATGGTCACCCGTTTCATGACCCATATCCTGCCCGAGGCCGAGGGCAGCGTGTATGTCTATTCCAATTCCCGCGATGTTCTGGACGGCTGCGCCAGTTGGAACGGCGGGTCGCACAAGGCCCATATCCACCCCGAGGGCTGCTGGGGCCTGCGCCGTGGCCGGACTTATGAATTCGGTGCGTCCGAGATTGATTTCGTCTGTGAACACGCAGAACCTCATGACGGGCGGCCTTACTTCTGCTTTCCCATTCTCGCCCATGGTGAAACGGTCGGATTGCTGCACCTGCGCGCCCATGACGGCAGCGGAGAGGCCTTTCACGACAGCAAAAAGCTGGCGCAGCTTTGCGCCGAACAGATCAGTATGGCGATCGCCAACGTCCGCATGCGCGATCAGTTGCACGACCAATCGGTCCGCGACCCTCTGACCGGGCTGTTCAATCGTCGCCACATGACTGAGACGTTGCGCAAATCGATCAGCCGCAGCCAGCAGACCGGGGCTCGGTTGAGCCTGATTGCGGTGGATGTCGATCATTTCAAGAAGTTCAACGATACGCATGGCCATGACGCGGGTGACATGGTGCTGCGCGCTGTTGGCGCCGCGTTGGAACAAGGCTGCGACAGGGATGAGGTCGCCTGCCGAATCGGCGGTGAGGAATTCATGCTGATCCTGCCCGACAACAGCGCTGACGACGCGATGACTCATGCCGAACAGCTACGTCAGGCGGTCGAGGCTGTAACCGTACGCTATGGCGAAAAGTCCCTGCCCCGCATCACCATTTCGGTCGGGGTGGCACATTATCCGGCCCATGGCACCATGCCGCAGGACCTTATGCGGGCGGCGGATGATGCGCTTTACCTCGCCAAAGACAAAGGGCGCAATCAGGTACAGGTGGCCGGGGCCGCGCAAACGGCAGAGGGCAGCCCCAAAGAAGTGGCCAAATTGCACCCTCCGGCCTCCACCGCCTAGCCAAAGGCTGACGGCACCAAACGCTACCTCGGGAAGGCGGGTAAAGCGCCAAATTGCTGCCTACAATGCAGTCATTCCCCGGCGCCTTGATCCCGCCAACCCCGAAACATGGTGTACTGCCGCAACAAACTGTCACGGTTTTGCTCATACAATTGATGCTGCGTCGCAGCATTGGTAAGAGATTTGCACGAATAGGTGGCGTTTGCGAGCGTTAACATGCCGGTTCTACCCAGAAGAACTGATATCACTGCGCTTAATCTCGCCCTATCAATACGCCCAAATCCGAGGGACCTGGACAAGACATGACGGACTTCAACAAAATCCTGATAGCCAATCGTGGTGAAATCGCGATCCGCGTGATGCGGGCCGCGAATGAGATGGGCAAACGCACCGTTGCGGTCTTTGCCGAAGAAGACAAGCTGGGCCTGCACCGGTTCAAAGCGGATGAGGCGTATCGGATTGGCGCGGGGCTGGGTCCGGTTGCGGCCTATCTCTCGATTGATGAGATCATCCGGGTCGCCAAGGAATGCGGCGCGGATGCGATCCACCCGGGTTATGGGCTGTTGTCCGAAAACCCCGATTTCGTCGACGCCTGCGTGCAGAACGGCATCACCTTCATCGGCCCCAAGGCCGAAACCATGCGAGCGCTTGGCGACAAGGCCAGCGCGCGCAAGGTGGCGATTGCGGCGGATGTGCCGGTGATCCCGGCCACCGAAGTACTGGGCGACGACATGGATGCGATCCGGGCCGAGGCGGCCGAGATCGGTTATCCCCTGATGCTGAAAGCCAGCTGGGGCGGCGGCGGACGCGGCATGCGCCCGATCCTGTCCGAGGATGAGCTGGAAGAAAAGGTGCTGGAAGGCCGCCGCGAGGCTGAGGCCGCATTCGGCAATGGCGAGGGCTATCTGGAAAAGATGATCACCCGCGCCCGCCATGTCGAGGTCCAGATCCTCGGCGACAAGCATGGTGAGATTTACCACCTGTATGAGCGCGACTGCTCGGTCCAGCGCCGCAACCAGAAAGTCGTGGAACGCGCCCCTGCCCCCTATCTGACCGACGAACAGCGCGCCGAGATTTGCGAGCTGGGCCGCCGCATCTGCGCCCATGTGAATTATGAATGCGCGGGCACGGTTGAATTCCTGATGGATATGAACACCGGCAAGTTCTACTTCATCGAGGTGAACCCCCGCGTGCAGGTCGAACACACCGTCACCGAAGAGGTCACCGGCATCGACATCGTGCAGGCGCAGATTCTGATTGCCGAGGGCAAGACCCTGGCCGAGGCAACCGGCAAATCTGCGCAGGACGACATCCGCCTGAACGGCCACGCGCTGCAGACACGGGTGACCACCGAGGACCCGCTGAACAACTTCATCCCCGATTACGGCCGCATCACCGCCTATCGCTCGGCCACGGGCATGGGTATCCGGCTGGACGGTGGTACCGCTTATGCGGGCGGGGTGATCACGCGGTACTATGACTCGCTGCTGACCAAGGTCACCGCATGGGCGCCGACACCAGAAAAGGCGATTGCCCGGATGGACCGCGCGCTGCGGGAATTCCGTGTGCGCGGCGTTTCCACCAACATCGCCTTTGTCGAGAACCTGCTGAAACACCCGATCTTCCTGTCGAACGAATACACCACCAAGTTCATCGACGAGACGCCTGATCTGTTCCACTTCAAAAAGCGCCGCGACCGGGGCACCAAGGTTCTGAACTACATTGCCGACATCACCGTCAACGGCCACCCCGAGACCAAGGACCGCCCCGAACCGCGTGCCGATCTGAAAGAGGCCCGGCCTCCTGCGCCAAAAGGCGAGCCGCAGATGGGTACCCGCAACCTGCTGGAACAAAAAGGCCCGCAGGCTGTCGCCGACTGGATGAAGGCGCAGCGGCAGTTGCTGATCACCGACACAACCATGCGCGACGGGCACCAGTCGCTGCTGGCCACGCGGATGCGTTCGATCGACATGATCAAGGTGGCCCCCAGCTATGCGGCCAACCTGCCGCAACTGTTCAGCGTCGAATGCTGGGGCGGTGCGACCTTTGACGTGGCCTATCGCTTCCTGCAGGAATGCCCATGGCAACGTTTGCGCGACCTGCGCGAGGCGATGCCGAACCTGATGACCCAGATGCTGCTGCGCGGCGCCAACGGGGTGGGCTACACCAACTATCCCGACAATGTGGTGCGGGAATTCGTCCGGCAAGCTGCCACAGGGATTGATGTGTTCCGCGTGTTCGACAGCCTCAACTGGGTCGAAAACATGCGCGTCGCCATGGATGCGGTGGTGGAAAACGGCAAGGTTTGCGAGGGCACGGTTTGCTACACCGGCGATATCCTCGACCCCGACCGCGCCAAGTATGACCTGAAATACTATGTCGGCATGGCCAAGGAACTGCGCGACGCAGGCGCTCATGTGTTGGGCCTGAAGGATATGGCGGGGCTGCTGAAACCGGCCTCGGCCCGTATCCTGATCCGTGCACTGAAGGAGGAGGTCGGGCTGCCAATCCACTTCCACACCCACGACACCGCCGGTATCGCCAGCGCCACCATTCTTGCCGCCTCCGAGGCTGGTGTGGATGCGGTGGATTGCGCGATGGATGCGTTCTCGGGCAACACCTCGCAAGCGACGCTGGGCACGGTGGTCGAGGCGCTGCGCCACACCGACCGCGACACCGGGCTGGACATCAAGGCCATCCGCGAGATCAGCGACTATTTCGAGGCGGTACGCGGCCAGTACGCGGCCTTTGAAAGCGGCCTGCAGGCCCCGGCCTCCGAGGTTTATCTGCACGAAATGCCGGGCGGCCAGTTTACCAACCTCAAGGCACAGGCGCGGTCCCTCGGGCTGGAGGAACGCTGGCACGAAGTTGCCCAGACCTATGCGGATGTGAACCGGATGTTCGGCGATATCGTCAAGGTGACACCATCGTCCAAGGTGGTCGGTGACATGGCGTTGATGATGGTCAGCCAGGGCCTGACGCGTGACGATGTGGAAAGCCCCGGCACCGATGTGGCCTTCCCGGATTCGGTCGTGGACATGATGCGCGGCAATCTGGGCCAGCCTCCGGGCGGCTTCCCCGACGCGATCATCCAGAAGGTGCTGAAGGACGAGGCCCCCAATACCGAACGCCCCGGCAAACATGTCGATCCGGTCGATCTGGAGGCCACCCGGGCCGATCTTTCGAAACAGCTGGAAGGCATGGAGGTCGATGACGAGGACCTGAACGGCTATCTGATGTATCCCAAGGTGTTTCTGGACTACATGGGCCGCCACCGCCAATACGGCCCGGTGCGCACCCTGCCCACCCGCACCTTCTTCTACGGGATGGAGCCGGGCGAGGAGATCACCGCCGAGATCGATCCGGGCAAGACGTTGGAAATCCGTTGCCAGGCCATTGGTGAGACCGATGAAAAGGGCGAGGTGAAGGTGTTCTTCGAACTCAACGGCCAGCCGCGCGTGATCCGGGTGCCCAACCGTCTGGTCAAGGCGACCACGGCGCAACGTCCCAAGGCCGATGTCGGCAATTCAAACCACATCGGCGCCCCGATGCCCGGCGTTGTCGCCACCGTTGCGGTCACCGCGGGGCAAGAGGTCAAGGAAGGCGATCTGCTGCTGACCATCGAGGCGATGAAAATGGAAACCGGCATCCACGCCGAACGCGACGCTATCGTCAAGGCGCTGCATGTCCAGCCCGGCGCACAGATCGACGCAAAGGATCTGCTGGTCGAGTTGGAGTAACGGACAAAAATAAAACAGGCGGGGTCCGTGATCCCGCCTGTTTTATATCTCAACATCCAAAATACTGGCGCGCTTGCGGCCTGCTCTGCCTCAACTCGCGTAATCCGCGCCGCGCCTGTCCAGCATTCGGATCAGCCCCGGCCATTCGGTTTCACCGTTGTAGTTATAGTGCTCGGATTCTGCCATCTGGTCCTGATAGCGGGCCACTTTTTGCGGATCGATCAAATGCGGCTCGCGCCCCATGGACAGGGTTTTGATCTGGGTCGAACAGGTTTGCCGCAGGAAATAGGCGCGGAAGAACGCCGCAGCCGCCGTCTCACCCAAGGCATAATACCCGTGGTTCCGGCTGATGAGAATCTGGTTGTCCCCCAGACATTGCACGAAATGGTTGCCGAAGGCTTCGTCCTCTTCGAACTCATATTCGATGTAGCCGGTGATGTTGCCCAGATAGACCGCTGGCTGGTTCAGGGGCAGTAAACCGTCCTTGATGGACCCAACTGCCATGACCTCTTCTTCGTGACCGTGAACAAAGAAATTGGCATCAGACCGCGATCCCAAAATCCACTGGCACAGGTTCTGAACACCGTCATTCAGCCAGGGCGCATCCGCTTCAACCGGCTGACCGCTGGCATCAATCTTCACCATGTCCGAGGCGCGCGCTTCTTCCCAGAACATGCCATAGGGATGCACAAGATAATGATCCGGCTGATCCGGCACCCGCGCGCAGACAGCGCCATTGGCCAGATCGGACATGCCGTAATGCGCGATGAGGCGAAACAGCGCCGCCAGATCAACGCGGGCCTGCCATTCGGCAGCCGAGCAATTCTGCGGCGCTTGGTGAAGTGTCGCTGACATGGCCATTCCTTTCCTCACATACAATCGATGGCTAACCGTGCCAGCGGCACCCGAGCGACGTCTAATCCAATTCCGACACCGACGGCGCGAAATTCCACCCGGCTTTGACGGTTCGCACAGGGGGCGGTCCTACCCTGCCAGAATGTCCACTTTGATTTCAGGTGGGTGTGCGAAGGGGGCGTGCGGTGCCTCTACCGTTTCCTGCGTGATACGGGAAATCGCGCATGCGGTCAGGATGGATGCAATAAGCAGCGTCGTTTTCACTGACTGGGACAAAAGCATGACCCTCTCCTCTTTGCCTGTTCTTCTTGGTCTGATCTTTCAACGGCCCGACCGGGGCATTCCGTCGAAAGATTTTTGCAGGTTTTTGCGTTTTTCCGCTTGCAGCCTCGCGTGGGAATTTATACATCCCTCCTCACTCAACGGCGCGGGCGTAGCTCAGGGGTAGAGCATAACCTTGCCAAGGTTAGGGTCGGGCGTTCGAATCGCCTCGCCCGCTCCATTGAGAGGTCCATTGGACCAACATATGTATCTGATGCGGGCGTAGCTCAGGGGTAGAGCATAACCTTGCCAAGGTTAGGGTCGGGCGTTC
>NZ_JALCBM010000040.1:0-8703 GCF_028066395.1 Ruegeria sp. | reverse complement strand
GAATCGCCTCGCCCGCTCCAGATACAGACCCTCCGACTTACAAATCCTGAATAGCCCGATGCGGTGACGCGTTGTGCTTTGGTGCTGTTTTCGCTTTAGTCCCCCGGGCAACATGCAAGGAGGACCGGTTTGGCCAGACGATACAGCTTTCCCGAAGGGCATTGGGATTGGCCCGTCAAGCTGACCCACCAGCATGCGGTACGCGCCGGAGATCTGATCTTTACCGGTGGTCAGGTCGATCTGGATGATCAGGGGACCGTGCGCAATATCGGCGATTTGCCGGCCCAGTGCGCAAACGCCATGGCTTACATGGAGGCGCTTTTCAGCGATCTGGACGTTGATTTCGACGATCTGGTGCGCCTTGTCGTTTATTATGTCGGGGATGCAGCGGATGAAACCCGTCTGCTGGATCAACTGGCGCTTGTCATCGGCACCAAGGCACGACCGGTGATCAGCATGATCAACCTACCTGAATTGTGCTATCCGGGCATGCTTGTTGAAATCGAGGGCGTTGCCATGCGCGCACCGGACGGCGCGCGGATTGAGCGACAATCCTTGCAGCTTGAGGATATGCCACCCCTGCCAGCAGCGTTCTCGCATGTTTTGCGCGCAGGTGACATGGTCTTCACCAGCGACATGTCTGCAGAAGGTTCGGCCGAAGGCGCGGCGGAAATCGCCTTGCAAACGTCTATTGCAATGGACCGACTGGGCCGGGCGCTTGCGGCCGTGGGCGCAGAGTATTCAGATGTGGTCAAGATCAATGTTTTCTATTGCGATGACCTGAACGGCAGCAACTGGGAAGAACCCGCCCGTATTCGGGCCGGATATTTCCCCGACCCGGGCCCGGCCCCGACTGGAATTTCACTTCCCGCTTTTGCGCAACCCGGGCTGGCGACCCGGATTTCAGTAACGGCCATCTGTGACAGCGGTTCCGAACCCAAGCAATTTTCGTGGCCGGATGGCCATTGGAACTGGACCACGCCCCTTCCCTATAAGCACGGAAACCTGAGCCATGGCGTTATTCACATCGGTGGGCAGGTTGCCTTGGACAGTGGCGCGAATGTCCTGCATCCCGGCGACATGGTGGCGCAGACCCGGATCGCGATGGACAATTTGTCGAAGGTGCTGGCCGAATTCGGGGCGACGCTGGACAATGTCGTGAAGGTCACAACCTTCTATCAGGGCAGCGCCTCTGCCGAGACGCTGCATGAAAATCTGTTGATTCGGTCCGGGTCTTACGCGGCCCCGGGGCCAGCCACCACGGGCATACCCGTGCCCGCGTTGGTCTACAAAGACATGGTGATCGAGATTGAGGCGATTGCCGTTCTGGACGAGGACGTCTGAGCGCAGGCGTCAATCTGGCGAAACGCGGGCTGATGGTAAAGGCAACGGTCGGGTAAAAGGCTCGGGCCCGGCGTGTCAGAACGCCTTGAACGTCATGGTGGTCAGCGAGCGTTCGATGTCGGGGATCACCAGCAGGTTTTCATTGATAAAATGGCCTACGTCTTCATCTGTCGGGATGTAGAGCTTTAGCAGCAGGTCGTATTCGCCGCTGGTCGAGTAAAGCTCGGAGTGGATTTCGCGCAGCGCGATGTCTTCGGCGACCTTGTAGGTAGTGCCGGGTTTGCAACGGATCTGGATGAAAACGCAGGTGGACATGGGATTGGCCCTGTTGGTTCGTGTTGCCGCGCAGGCTGGCACGGGCCGTGCCCGTGTGCAATCCCCTGCAACAGTTTGTCCTGATCGCCACGCTTGGTCTGGATATGCCCAGCCTTCCCCGTCTATAAGCGCGCCTGTAGCAAAAGGAATTCGCCCATGCGCACCGCTTCGATCAGCCGTCAGACCGCCGAGACCGAAATCTCGGTTCAGGTCAATCTGGACGGCACCGGCACATATGACAACCAGACCGGCGTCGGGTTCTTTGACCATATGCTGGACCAGTTGGCGCGCCATTCTCTGATCGACATGACGATCCGCGCCAAGGGCGATTACCACATCGACGATCACCACACGGTCGAGGATACCGGGATTGCGCTGGGTCAGGCGCTGACCGCCGCTCTGGGCGACAAGAAGGGTATTCGGCGATATGGCGAGTGTCACCTGCCCATGGATGACGCCCAGGTTCGCTGCGCGCTGGACCTGTCGGCACGCCCTTTCCTGATCTGGAATGTCGACCTGCCGACGCCCAAAATCGGCAATTTCGACACCGAACTGGTGCGAGAGTTCTTTCAGGCGTTCAGCACCCATGGCGGCATCACCCTGCATGTGGATCAGTTGCACGGATTCAACAGCCACCACATTGCCGAGGCCGCCTTTAAGGCCGTCGCCCGCGCGCTGCGCGACGCGGTGGAAACCGACCCGCGCAAGGCGGATGCGATTCCGTCCACCAAGGGCGCGCTTTGAGAGGTTGGCGTGAGGGGCGCTGCCCCTCTTGGCCTGCGGCCAATTCACCCCGCCGTATTTGAGACAAGAAGAAGAACTGGGCCCTACCATGCTGACTGCGATCATTGATTATGAGTCGGGCAATCTGCACTCGGCTGAGAAGGCGTTCCAGCGCATGGCGCGTGAGATGGATGCGGGCGAGGTTGTCGTGACCTCGGATGCGGATGTTGTCGCGCGGGCGGATCGGCTGGTGCTGCCCGGCGACGGGGCGTTTCCGGCCTGCGCGGCGGAACTGCGGGGCCATAAAGGCATTTATGACGCGATGGTCGAGGCGGTCGAGCAGAAGGGGCGTCCGTTTCTGGGCATCTGCGTCGGAATGCAGTTGATGGCCAGCAAGGGTCATGAATACAGCGAAACCGATGGGTTGGGCTGGGTTGCCGGAGATGTTGTTCGGATCGAACCTTCGGACGCCGCGTTGAAAGTGCCGCATATGGGCTGGAACGATCTGGTGTTGGAGAGCGATCATCCGGTCTTTGCAGGGATTGAAACAGGCGATCACGCCTATTTCGTCCACTCCTACCATTTCCGCGTTACCGATCCGGCGCAGCGGCTGGCCTATGTGGATTATGGGCAAGAGGTCACGGCCGTGATTGGCCGCGACACGATGATTGGCATGCAGTTCCACCCCGAGAAAAGTCAGGATGTGGGCCTGCGCATGATCGGGAACTTTCTGACCTGGACCCCGTAAGGCTTACTC
Source organism: Ruegeria sp. (assembly GCF_028066395.1). Classification (GTDB taxonomy): domain Bacteria; phylum Pseudomonadota; class Alphaproteobacteria; order Rhodobacterales; family Rhodobacteraceae; genus Ruegeria. The sequence continues at coordinate 5,564 of NZ_JALCBM010000040.1, read as the reverse complement.
GACCCGTGTCCAGGTCTGGCCCCGGCAGATCAACCCGCCCGCAACGCAGCCTTTGACGGTCAGCTTGTTCTGCCCGTCCAACGCCATTTTCGAGTTATAGGTCTTGTCCCGGTCCGGCGCCCAGATCTTGCCGTTGTCATAGCTGCCGCCGCCCTCTGGCACCATGTCCCAGATGATCTGTTTGCCCAGGTTTTCGTATTCCAGTTGCTCGTCGCCGTCCTTGTTGAACGCCGTGTCGATGGTGCCGCAGATCGCGCTGCCGCAGGGGCCGATCGAGACATGCAGATAGCCGCCCGTATCGCCCGGCGCGGTCTTCCACAGCCCGTCAACCGGATCATCCGCCCAGGCGCTGGTCGCCAACGCAGCAAATGCAACCGCAAGTGTGAATGTTCTCATGACAATCTCCCTGTTTTGCGGATCAGTCTGACCGTCAACAGGCCGCCGGGCAAGAATGACTTAGCGTCGCGTTGCATCCCCCGTCCTTCCCGTGCCATATCCCGCGCAAACCTCAGCAAAGGGCCGCCTGACATGATCCTCTACCCCGCTATTGACCTCAAAGACGGCAATGCCGTGCGCCTGCTGCGTGGTGAGATGGACAAGGCCACCGTGTTCAACGAAGACCCCGCCGCGCAGGCCCGCGCTTTTGTGGATGCCGGGTGTGATTGGCTGCATCTGGTTGACCTGAACGGCGCTTTCGCAGGCGAGCCGGTCAACGCCGCCCCGGTCGAGGCGATCCTGAAAGCCTGCAACGTGCCCGCGCAGTTGGGCGGTGGCATCCGGGATATGGCCACGATCGAGACATGGATCGACAAGGGGCTGGCGCGCGTCATTCTGGGCACTGTGGCAGTGGAAAACCCCGATCTGGTGCGCGAGGCGGCGCGCGCCTTCCCCGGCAGGGTTGCCGTCGGCATCGATGCGCGCAACGGAATGGTCGCCACCAAGGGTTGGGCCGAGGAAACCGATGTGCAGGTCACCGATCTGGCCCGCAGCTTCGAGGACGCGGGCGTGGCCGCCATCATCTACACCGACATCAACCGCGATGGCGCCATGCAGGGCCCGAATATCGAGGCCACGGCGGCGCTGGCGCAGGCCGTTTCCATCCCCGTGATCGCAAGCGGAGGGGTCAGTTCGCTGGATGATCTGATTGCGCTGCGCGATTGCGGCGTGGCGTTGAACGGCGCGATTTCGGGGCGCGCGCTGTATGATGGCGCGATTGACCTGGCAGAGGCCATTCGCGCCCTGTCTTAAAGGTTTATTGCGCGGCGACCGAAGTCAGCTTGGCCAGCGCGCCGCGCATCTTCTCGATCACGGGTGCGTCTTCGACCGCGTCAAGCTCGTCCATGGTCTCTTTCGGGTCTTCATAGGCCAGCCAGACCTGCCCGTTCGCATCCTCGTAGGCCTGCACCTTGAGCGGCAGGAACAGCCCCGCGCGCGGGTCCAGTTGCATCGCGGGCGTGCCCAGCGCCGGGTTGCCGAAGATCAGCACCTGATTGGCCGGAATGCTCAGCCCGACCTTTTCAGCCCCCGCCGCGTGATCCACACGCGCAAACACCGTGGCCCCTGCATTGCCAACAGCCGCTTCGAGCGCGTCCAGAGCTTCGGGCACCGATTTGTCCGTGCTCACCTTGATGATATCGTCTGCCATTGCTGCGACAGTCCCTCCGAAAATGAATGTTGTTGTCAGAATGAGTTTACGCATCTCATTGATCTCCTGATGAATTTGGGGGCATTTTTCACAGGTTCGAGAGCGATGGCAATCACAAGTCTGGCATCAGCGGGGCTTTGCCACTTTGATGTCTTGGCCGCGCGATCTGCCCCCCTGAAAACAGTAACTCACCTGTGAACAATACCGCCATTCTGCGGGCATTTCACACAAAGTAGCCCCATATTGGCCGCATTTCCCGGCTAATCGACACATCAAAGAACGCAAGCAGGACCGTTTCAGATGAGCCTTTCAAGTACCGAGTATCCGATCAGTTTCAGGCTGCGGACCGCAACGGTTGTGGTTTTTTGCACCACAATGTTCCTCAGTGCCGGATTGCTTTTCTTTGTTCAGCCCCTGTTTACCAAGCTTGCCCTGCCCAAAATCGGTGGTGCTCCGGCTGTCTGGACCACGGCTATGCTGTTTTTTCAGGTCATCCTGATTCTGGGCTATGTCTATGCCCATCTGCTGACAAAATGGCTGCCGTTGCGCTGGCAATTATGCACGCATATCACGCTCTGGCTGGCGGCATTGCTCTTTCTGCCACTTTCGGCCAGCGATACATGGGGCCATGACCCGTCGCGGTCGACCACCCTGCAAACGCTCGAGCTGTTTGCCATCGGCGTCGGCCTGCCTTTCGCAGTCTTATCGGCAAACGCCCCCTTGCTTCAGGCGTGGTATACACGGTCGAATGGCCCGTCGCGGGATGACCCCTATTTCCTCTATAGCGCCAGTAACGTGGGTTCTCTGCTGGCCTTGCTGGCCTTCCCTTTGTTGGCCGATCCGCTGTTGGGCGCAAAAGCGACCAGCACGATTTGGTTTTTCGGCTTTATCCTGTTTGGTGGCCTGCTTCTGATCAGCGGTCTGATGGCTATGCACGGGCCGGGACCCGCAGTGACCAGTGCGGAACGTCATACATCGTCTCACGCTCTCAACCCGAAGCAAATCGCAATCTGGATTGCCGTCGCCTTTGTTCCGTCATCGCTGATGCTTTCTATCACCACCAAAGTCAGTACGGATCTGGGCTCTATCCCGCTAATCTGGGTTGTGCCGCTTGCCGTGTATATCCTGTCATTTGTCGTCGCATTTGCCACCTGGAAGAAGTTGACCACTGACAGCCTGCGCATCCCGGTGCTTCTGGCGCTGGCGGTTGGCGCTGTGTTGCTGTCAAATCTGGTTAGCCAACACGCCGCGCCGATCACCATTCTGGCTTACGTTCCGGTGCTGTTCGTGATCGCATTGTTTGCGCACAGGCTGCTGTACGAACGCCGCCCACCTGCTGACCAATTGACCGTCTTCTATATCGCCCTGTCGGTCGGTGGCGCCCTCGGCGGGCTCTTCAACTCGATCATCGCGCCGGCGGTCTTCTTTCAAGAGATCGAAGCTCAGATCACCCTGATCCTGGCCGGCGGGCTGCTATTGCTGCTGCCGTCTTCGCTTACGCCACGCAATGTCATGATTGGCTTGCTGACCAGCATTCCGGTTCTTTGCGTGTTCGGGGTGTTCAAAGGGTTCAACTTTTGGGGCAACGGCATGTCCCACGCCCTTGCCGCAACCCTGGTTCTGGCCGTGATTTTGCTGCTGTTCCGAAACAGCCTGGTTCGCGCCGCTGTCTTGCTGTGCGTTGTCATGCTGCCCTCTCTCATTTCCAAACAGGAAACCTTGTTCCAGGATCGCAGCTTCTTTGGCACGCATCAGGTATTTTCACTTGCAGGACTGCGGGTCTACAGAAACGGCACCACCATCCATGGCTGGCAGAAAGAGGAAGATTTCGGCAAACGCCCGACGCCCCTGACCTACTATCACCCAAAGGGTCCGATGGCGCAGGTGATCACCTCGGAATTCGGGCAACGATCCGAGCATATCGGCATCGTCGGTCTGGGGACCGGTGCGCTTGCCTGTTACAAGCAACCTTCTCAGACATGGTCATTCTTCGAGATTGACGCGATGGTCGATCAGGTGGCCCGCGATCCGTCCATGTTCACATACCTGTCCGAATGTGCCCCAGAATCCGAGACCTATCTTGGCGACGCCCGGGTCGTTCTGGCGCAGAACCCCTTTGAATTCGATATTCTGGTGCTGGATGCGTATAGTTCCGACGCCATTCCGTTGCATTTGATGACGCAAGAGGCTGTCAAATTGTACACCGAGCGGCTGACCGAAGATGGTGTTTTGGTTTTCCACATCAGCAACAATTACTACGACCTGATCGACCCGCTCGCACGGATCTCGGGCAGTCTGGGTCTGCATGCCGCCACCCAGTTTCACACCGTCAAAGAAGAGGACAAGAAGTCTGGCGCCCTATCCAGCATTGTCGCGATTGTCAGCCCGGACAAATCCTTGATCGATGGTTTCATCGCCGAGGGCAACTGGACCGGTGTCACATCTGACGGGGAAACGCCGTGGACCGATGACAAGGCCAACCTCATTTCCGCCCTCAAGCTGCTGAAATAGCGCGGCGGCAAGCCCCAAAGGCACATCAGTTGGAATTTGCGTATCATCCGCCCCGGATCATTCGTGGCTCAACAAGTCTGGCATCAGCGGGGCTTTGCCGGTAGAGGTGCCCCAACAAAGGATGCACCATGCTGAAAACCCGGATCATTCCCTGCCTTGATGTCGCCGATGGCCGTGTGGTCAAGGGTGTCAATTTCGTCGGCCTGCGCGATGCGGGCGACCCGGTGGAATCGGCCAAGGCCTATGATGCCGCCGGCGCGGATGAGATCTGTTTTCTGGACATCCACGCGACCCATGAAAACCGGGGCACCATGTTCGATGTGGTGCAGCGCACCGCCGAACAGTGTTTCGTCCCTCTGACCGTGGGTGGCGGCGTGCGGACCAAGGACGACGTGCGCGCCCTGCTGCTGGCGGGGGCGGACAAGGTCAGCTTCAACTCGGCCGCCGTGGCCAACCCAGATGTGATCGCCGAAGCGGCGGATCAGTTCGGCAGCCAATGCATCGTCTGCGCCATCGACGCCAAAACCGTCAGCCCCGGCAAGTGGGAGATTTTTACCCATGGCGGCCGCAAACCCACCGGCATCGACGCGGTGGAGTTTGCCAAAACCGTTGTTGCCAAGGGTGCGGGCGAGATTTTGCTGACCTCGATGGACCGCGACGGCACCAAGGCCGGGTTCAACCTGCCCCTGACCCGCGCGATCAGTGACGCGGTGGATGTGCCGGTGATCGCCTCGGGTGGCGTGGGTAATCTGGATCATCTGGTTGAAGGCGTCACCAAGGGCGGGGCCAGCGCTGTGCTGGCGGCCTCGATCTTTCATTTCGGCGAATACACCATCCGCGAGGCCAAGGAACACATGGCCGCCGCAGGCATCCCGATGAGGTTGGCGTAGTGCAGTGGGAAGACATTACGGTCGTTGAGCTGGAAACCAAACGAACCCATTGCGATTGCTGCCAACAGGTCACGACCCATGGAGCAGGGGATTTGTTGTGGGACGAGGATTTTATTGGATGGTTTACAGTAAACTTTTCAGAAAACTCTGCTTCTCACTCACCGATCATCAAGGTGTATGTTGGAGATTGGTCAGACGGAGCACCCGCTGATTCACGTTGGGGAGTCGTTGTCTCCTGGCATTCCGAAGGGTGCTCTTTACTGGATTGGGACGCTGAAGATCGCGAAGGCAACGATCTGTTTACTTGTCTTAACCGCGACGACGTTTTGGGTTCAGAGTTTGCGGAAGAATTATGGGCTATGGTTGATGCAGTGATAACGAAGGACAGCAGGCTCAAGGAACTGCAGCTATCATGATATTGTTCGATCTTGAAAAGACCATTGAGAAGCGCAAAAGCGCCGACCCCGACTCCAGCTGGACCGCCAAGCTGCTGGCCAAAGGCCCCGAGAAATGCGCCG
>NZ_JALCBM010000039.1:25652-42908 GCF_028066395.1 Ruegeria sp. | reverse complement strand
TGCTGGAGACCAAGACCACGGCCAAGGGGGAAACGCCGCGGCTGGTGCTGAAGGGTCGTGCCGCGCAGGCGCTGGTGCATTGGATCGAGATTGGCGAGATCAAGGATGGTCCGCTGTTCCGCCCGATCTCCAAAGCCGACACTGTTCTGAAACGCCGCCTGTCCCCGGACGCCATCTATCAGATCGTCAAGCACCGGCTGGCGCTGGCCGGGCTGCCCGAGGGGTTTGCCTCACCCCATGGGCTGCGATCGGGCTTCCTGACCCAGGCCGCGCTGGACGGCGCTCCGATCCAGGCCACCATGCGCCTGTCCCTGCACCGCTCCATGGCACAGGCGCAGAAATACTACGATGATGTTGATATCGCAGAGAACCCGGCAGCAGACCTGTTGGGGTGAGATGTCTTTCAAAGCAAGTCACCAAGAGCGAGGTGTGATCTTACCCGTGGGTAAGATCATCTTCTTCCTGCAGATCGTCGAGCAATGTCGCAATGGCAGTTTCCAGCTTTGACCGATCGACCCGAGTGAAATCCAGATCATACTGCAACTCGATGCGTCCACTTGAAGCAGAGCATTTCGCGATCCCTGCCCGGCCGGACACCTGAAACGTTGTTTTGGCGCGGCGCGGTTTCTTCGCCTTCTCTGAACTCACCTTGGGAACCGGCGCTGAAACCGACGACAAAAACCCGCGCAAAATGGAAACTTCACGCATGCTGTCGCGATCCGGTTCGGCCATCAGCGCTGTGCTGACCTGTCGGATAAGTCCGGGGTCAGCATCCAGCTTGCGCTTGAGCTCAACGCCGACATTGCGCGGAATGTCATTCGGATGCATCAGGACCTTGTCCAGCATCGCCAGCAAACTGGCAAAAGCCCGGATATAGCTCCGCTTAGTATAGCTGGCGGACTTGAACAGAATGGACACGGCCTTGTCCACATCCGCGCAATCATTCTCCGGGTCCTGAGAATACGCCCGCGCCAATGCCCCCATTTCAGCAAATGAGATATCCTTGCGGATCAGGTTCTCATCCACCATCCGACGGTAGCTGTCATCCAGCGCGGCGGGTTCCGAAATACCTGCGGGGATGGTCGCATAAATGTCGTCGCCCGTTTCTTCCAAAAGCGCACGATAAGCGGACAGACGGCGCATGCCCTGGATCAGATCATAGCGGCCATCGGTGCGGCGCTCGACCCGGATCGGGTTCGACAGGCCAATCTCGCGGATTGATGCGATCAGCTCATCCAAGTCCGCATCCACGCCAGGTTTACGATCCCGGGTTAGTTTTTCGGTTACCACATCCGACAATGCAATCCGGTCAATCACCAAACCGTCGGCGCGCAGCTTCACCAACTCATGCGCGAGGCGGTCGTTTTCGGCGCGGATCGCGTCCTCGGTCGACTGCTGACCCCGCAATGCATCCGCATTCTCGGAAATCGCAGCCGCCATTGGGCCACGGCGCTTTTCCAGCACTTTGTCGGGGACCTTGCCAACCGGGATATCCTCCATCGCTGGCATGTCGATATCGAACATTCTGCGTTTGCGGCTCATGCGTCATCCTCCAGCTTATCCCAGGCCGAAAGCATCACGCCCCGGAATTCCTCGTATACATTGTCAAAGGTCGACCGCGCCCGGCGCCAGGTTTCGCGCGTCATCTCGCGATAATCCATTTCATAGACCGAACTGAGGAACCGACCGGATTGTTCAACCGCGCGCGTCATCTCGACAGGGTGGGCGGCGACATGTTCGCCGAAAACCTTGCGGAACGCGTCGAACATCGCCAGGTGCAGCGCATTACCCGGTTCATAGCGGGTCAGCAGAAAGCGCAGCTCGCAAAAGGTTTTGGGCAAGCCGATCTTACCCGTGGGTAATGTCTTGTCGAACCCATAGGCCAGATCCTCCAGCGCTTCGGCCAATTGGCCGATGAACGAGGTTGTCGAGTCATATTCCCAATAGCCGGGCCCCGAGGGGATATAGAGCATGTCCGCCGCAAAGACCGCATTCATCGACTGGTAACCAATTGCGGGCGGGCAATCGAACAGGATCAGGTCATAGGCATCGTCCGGGATTTGATCGAGATAGCGCGACACGGCTGCAAAGAATGACCATTCCGGGTTCAGGTGCCGGTACTGGGCCGAGGCGAACTCGACAAAGGCGGCATTGGCGCAAGAGGGGATCGCATCAATGGTCGACCAAGAGGTCTGCTTGATGAAGTCCGAGACGCGCAAGTCGCCCAGCCCCATGTCCGAGATCGACGGCGGCAGGTTCCGACGGGGCAGGGCGGTGCCGGATTCCGCAGCGGCGGGACGGTTGTTCATCCGCTCGGTCTCGCGGATCAGATCGCGCGCCATGATTCCCCAGACCGTAAAGTCCTCGGCCACGTCCGTCAGTCCCATCGAATGGCTCAGCGTCGCCTGCGGATCGAAATCCACCACCAGCACCCGGTATCCATCCAACGCGGCAGCATGCGCCAGATGCAGCGCGACCGTCGACTTGCCCGCACCGCCTTTGAAATTGGCAACAGCGGCCCGAACCGCGCGCTTGCCTGCCGGGCGGGGTGGCATCAGGGACTTGCGGTTCACCTTCAGGCGGCGGCGCAGCTCATTGACCTCTTCCAGAGAGAACCAACGTTGACGGCCATCGGGTTCGACCTCGCCGCCGGGCAGTGAGGGATCAGCGGCCAGTTTACCGCGAAAGGTGGACTGGTTGACCCGGAAGATCAGCTCGGACACCTCCCAGCTGGAAAACCGCCGCAGGGTCTTCTCCATCTCGGGGCTGAAGGTTTGCTGCCGGATCCATCCTTGCAGCTTGAGCGACTGGGTACGCAATGCGTTCAGGTCTTCGTGCGTGTACATGCCTCTGCTTCTCTGATTGTTGGGACGTAAATTTTGACCTGATCGCTTTTTACGCTTGATTTGCATAATTGGCAAAAGAAATTATCATCAGATAGCGATCTTACCCACGGGTAAGAAAACAAAGGGGTTCAGGGGCCTTTGCCGATTCGGCACAACGAATCGCTATAGGCGCTAACGCAGACGGCAAAGCCACTCTATTTAGGGGGTCAGTTTGAGGGTTACCTCCGGATTTAGGGGGACATAATATCACTTTAAGGGGACACCCAAGATGTCCCCCATCACCAATACTTCACCAATTTCTTTATATTTTTGATTGCTGAATTGGGGCCGAAATCAGGTGGTTCTCAGACTCCTCTTGACAGAATCGAAGCTTTGGACGCTAATCAGGGCAACATCACGAAAAGCGTTGGGAAACGACGCAAGGCAGCGGTATAACCGCACCGAGGCAGTCAGAGCGGTGAGGACAGGAATGCAGGTCACGAAGCCGGTTGGTCGTAATGCGCCAGCCCTCAAATATGATATTCTATCTGCGCTGACCGTGCATGCCCTGTCTAACGACAAGCATCGGCAGCGCATTGTTCTACGCATTCTGTGCCTGATCACTACACGCTATAACTGGCGAAAGAATGAGCTGTCCATCGGACGGGACGAAATTGCGCGGCTGTGGTCGGTTGATCCCAGGACGGTCAAACGGGAAATGGCGAAGCTGCGGACCATGGGATGGGTCACGGTCAAACGCGCTGCTGCCCGCGGGCGCGTTGCCGTGTATGAGTTGGATCTGAAACAGATCATGCTGGACACGGCGGATATCTGGCCCGTCATCGGCCCGGATTTTCAGGACAGGATGGGGCAGGGGGACCAGCCAGAGACCAATGTGGTGCCCTTTCAAGTCAAACCTCCGCCCGAACCGCCCGATGGGCAGGATGTCTGGAGCGCGGTTCAGGCCATATTACACGCGCGCGACCCCGAACTTTGGTCCAGCTGGTTCCAGCACTTGGTCGAAGCCGAGAGGGGAGGGGGCATTGTAACCTTGATGGCGCCCTCGCGCTTTATGGCCGACTACATTGCGCAGAAATGGAGCGGGCGGGTGCTGGCCGCTTATGGGCGTGTTGACCCCTCGATCAGGACGGTTCGGTTCGATGTGGCAGAGTAGTGCGGTAAACTTGGAACGCAGCGCCGAAGCTGCTATCGAGCGTGGAACAGGGAAAAGGCAGGATTTCAGATATGTCACGCGACGCCGAGGTCACGGGATTTTGGCAGATCGCCACTGAACGCAGCGTGGTTTTGCGCGCGCTCAGGATCGCTTTGATCGTGGGGTTTGTGCTGGCCATCATCAATCACGGGGATCGTCTGCTGACCGGATCGTTCGATATGGGCGCGGTCGTGAAGATCATCCTGACCTTTCTGGTGCCCTATTGCGTTTCGACCTATTCCTCGGTCCTGGCGGTGCGGGATCGGTTGCAACGGGTGGAGTCTGATCGGAAGTAGAACCCAGGATGGACGGCCCCGCAGGGCCGCCCGGTATCTCAATCAGCCGCCATGCATGATGGACATGCCCATGCGCCAGGCATGGGTGGACAGGTGTTCGTCATATCCGTTCCAGTCCTTGTAGGCGGGCAGGTCAATCTGCCCGGGCAGATCGCCGCCCAACAGGGCGAAAGCCGCCTGTGGTCCGCCTTCGGCCATGGCCGCATCCAGTTCGGTCTTTACGGCGTCATACAGATCATTCAGGAACGCGGCATGGTCGCGCAGCGCCGCCACATCCGTGGAAGCGGAATGGCCGCTCACCGAGTGGTTCAGATCCCAGCTGGCCAATTCATTCAGGATTTTGCGCATGCCCAGATAGTTGCGATCTTCCAGCCACATGCTGTCGGTCAGGCTGTCAGCGTCATACATGTCCGCAGTGGCCACGACCTTGTCCGCAGGGACGCTGACGATGGTTGTGGCGACGCCATCCCCGCTGCCCATATGCAGCAGTTCAACCTGTTTGCCGCCCAGATCAATGGTCAGCTCATCCTCAAAGCTCTGGTTCACTGTGTCAGGGGCGCCGCCCAGCACATCGAGGTCAAAGAATTTCTGGCAGGTCGCGTGACAGACGATCTGGGCGTCTTCGAACACCTCGGTGCCACCGACATGGTCATAATGTTCATGGGTCAGCACCACATGCGTGACGGGTTTGTCGGTGATCCCGGCGATTTCGGCCTGCATGGTCTTCGCACGATCTGTCCAGGCCGGATCGACCACCAGCACACCGTTATCGCCGATCACGACGAGGCTGGAGTAATAGTTGCTGAAATGCATGTATACATTGTCCCCAAGTGGGGTCATTTCGGCCTGCGCCATATGCGCGCCCAGCGTCAGGGCACCGAGTGATGCAGTCAAGGAACGGAGGGGTAAGGACATGATGTCTCCTTTGCGGGGTAGGGGGATGGGGTGGTAGATGAAATTTCATCTAATAAACGTGATCCCCTGAACCAAGAAAATTCCCGTTTCTCACCGAAAATTGAGGCTCTGCCGCCCAAATCAGGCGGCTTGTCACGAAGGGTGTGGCATGAAATAGCGGATCAGGGGCGGAGGTGTGGATGACATCAGAACCAGATCTAGGTGCCGCGCAGATGCGGCCCGGTGCCGAGTTGCTGCAAGCGGGGCGCGCCATGGTCGTGGACTGGACCCTTGGCCGCAACCTGTTTCTGGACACTCACCAAGTGGCCTCCGAGGCCGCATATAAACGTGCCGCCAAGGGCCGGATCATGCAGCATGCCCATATCGGGTTCCGCAGCCTTGACCGCACGGTTGCGGCGATGGCGCGGTTGCATGATGCGGCGCAGGCCCGGGATGTACGGATCGACCGGTTCGGCATTACGCTGGACTGGTCAATGGGTTATCCGCCGGAACATCGCGCCTCGGCCGGGCGGGGGACGGGGATCGTGTTGTCGAGCCCCGAGGATTTCCGCCGGATCACCAATGCCAGCCCGGCGGCGGCGCATTTCGGGGATTTCATGCTGGGATTGCCCGGCGCGCTGCACAACACGCAGGCTGCGATTGCTGCCGGGGCGACGGCGATAGGCAATCTGGGCCAGTATTTCACCTTTCGCCTGCCTTTCTGGGACGATGATGTGGCCACGACCGAGGCGACGGTGACCGCGCTTGGTCTGATTGCGGCGCAGCCGGGCGAGATTCTGGTGCATTCCAATCTGGATGACGGTTTTGCCGGGCTGTTTCTGGACGTGACCAGCGCCTTTGGCATGATGCTGATCGAAAAACATATCGTCGAGGATCTGATCGGCGCACGGGCTTCCTTCTGTTTCGGCCATCATTTTTCCGAGCCTCTGACCCGTGCCGCCTTTCATGCCGCGCTGGCGCAAGAGGTCGACACGCCCGGTACGATGATTTTCGGCAATACGGTGGCGTATCGCGGCGCTGAAGCGGCGAATTACGCCAGTCTGGCCAATTACCTGCTAGCCGATATCTGTGCCCTGACCCGCGCGCCCACGGGCCATGCAATCAACCCGGTGCCGGTGACGGAAAACCAGCGCATTCCGGATGTGGAGGAGATTCTGGATGCCCAATGCTTTGCCGCACGTCTGGCAGAGCATGCGGCGGGACATGCCCGTCTGGCGGATGATGAAATGATTGACGCCATGGCGCAAAAGCTGATCCGGGGCGGGCGCGGCTTTGCCCGTGCGGCTCTGACCGGTTTGGCTGAACGCGGCGTTGATACCAGCGATCCCGCCGCGCTGATGCTGGCCATTCGCAGGTTGGGGGCCAAACGGATGGAGGCGCTGTGGGGGCAGGGGAGTTACCGTCAGCCTCTGGTCCCGGCGGATTGGGCGCAGGAGCTGGATCAGATGGCGCAGGGCTGGGTCTCGGCCAATCGGCAGACGGGTCAAAACCTCACCCATCTGCATGTGGTGCTGGGCACCACGGATGTCCATGAACATGGCGCCTATCTGGTGCGGCAGGCGCTGGAGGGGTTGGGCGTACGCGTCACCGACGCGGGCGTCGCGCTGGACCCCGAGGTACTGGTTGCGCGCGCCTGCGCCGCCGAGGCCGACGCCATCGCAATCAGCACCTACAACGGCATCGCTCTGAACTACGCGCGCGCGGTCCGGGACGCGCTGCGGGCACAGGATTGTCAGATCGCGGTGCTGATTGGAGGGAAGCTGAACCAGATCGCTGAGAACTCGAACTCGGACTTGCCGGTGGATGTGACGCAGGAATTGGCCGGTCTGGATGTCTCGCCCTGCCAAGGGCTGGACGATATGTTGCAAACCCTACAACGGCTTACGCTGCAGGGGGAAACAGGGCGCGATTAACGCGCCCTGCCCCGGAAAGCGATCAGGCTTTCCTGTTGTGGAAGATGAACCCGATGAAGTTCAGCAGCAGTTGCGCCGCCAGAATTTGCGTGCTTTCGCTGGGGTCATAGGCCGGGGCGACCTCGACCAGATCGATGCCCACCACATCGCCGCGTTTGCTGAGGCCCTGCAGGATTTCCAGCACGTCATAATACTGAAAACCGCCATGGCTGGGCGTGCCGGTGCCCGGCGCGATCGAGGGGCAGAAGGCGTCGATGTCGATAGTGACATAATAGCGTGCGCCCTCGGGGATACGGTCCAGCACCGCTTCGGTCCCCAGTTTGCGGACCTGACGGACCGACAGGATGTCGGACCCACGCGCGCGGGCGTCTTCGTACCCTTCCTTGGCGGTCGAAGACACGTTGCGGATGCCCAGCTGGGTCATGCCCGAGACATAGTCTTTCTCGATCGCGCGGCGCATCGGGTTGCCGTGGCCGATGGTGACGCCGTGGCGTTCATCGACGAAATCCAGATGCGCGTCGATCTGCACCACGTGAACGGGGCCGTTCTTTTCGCAATCCTCGGCAAAGGCGTTGATGCAGGGGATGTTGACCGAATGGTCACCCCCAATGGTGACGGGCAGGGCACCTGCGTCGAGGATTTTCTTGACGCCATATTCGATATTGGCGTGGCTTTCCTCGGTCTTGGTGTGGATGATGTCGGCATCGCCCAGATCGACAATGCGCACGTCCTCGCCCAGATAGGTGGCGTCATCCTCGTGGTCATAGGCCCCGGCATGGCCAAAGCTGAACAGCGTCGAGGCCTCGCGCACCGAGCGCGGTCCAAACCGCGCGCCCGAGCGGAACTGGCAGCCGAAATCGAAGGGCGCGCCAAGGATCGCCACATCGGCGTCGATTGCGTCCCAGTTTTCAACATAGGGTTTCTTGCCAAAGGTCGAGATGCCGACAAAGGGCAGATTCAGACGACCAGATTCATAACCATGTCCCGACATGATTTTCTCCGTTTCTTATGGTTCAGCGATAGGCCAGTTCCGGCAGGAACAGGGCGATTTGAGGGAAGGCTACCAGCAAGCCCGTCACAATCAAAAGAATGATCAAGAAGGGCGGCACCCCGCGCACCACCTCGATAAAGGGGCGGCGGAAGACGGCGATGGCGGTGAACAGATTGCAACCGAAGGGCGGCGTGGCGGCTCCGATGGCGACCTGCAGGGTGATCAGAACGCCGACCAGTACCGGATCAAGCCCGCTGGCCTTGATCATGGGGGCAAAGATCGGAACCAGAATCAGGATCACCACGATGGAATCGACAAACATGCAGCCGACAAAGAACGCCACGTTGATCGCCAGCAGGATCATCAGCGGGCTGGCCTGTTCCAGACCCAATGCGGCGATGATGGTCTGCGGCACCTGCGCAAAGCTGAGCGTCCAGCTGAACGCCGCACCCGCCGCGATCAGGATGAACACGACCGAGGTGATGGCGCCGGTCGACAGCGCGATGTCGAACAAATCGCGGATCTTGATCGAGCGGAAGATGACGACCTCAAGGATCACGGCGTAAAGCACACAGATTGCGGCGGCTTCGGTGGGGGAAAAGACACCGCCATAGATGCCGCCAACGATGATCGCAGGGAATCCCATCGGCCACAGCGCCCGGCGCAGGGCGGTGAAGCGCTGGCCCCAGCCCTCGCGCGGCAGCACGGGGATGTCGTGGCGGTATGCGTAGAACATGCAATAGGCTGAGAACAGCAGCACGATCAGCAGCCCCGGCAGGATGCCCGCGATGAACAGTTGCGAGATTGAGGTGCCCGAAACAACACCATAGATGATCATGCCGATCGAGGGCGGGATCAGATAAGCCAGATCGGCGGCGTTCACGATCAGACCGATTGAGAAACTGTCGCTATAGCCCGATTTCAGCATCCTCGGCCGCATCGCGCCGCCGATGGCCACCACCGTCGCCTGCGTGGACCCGCAAACCGCGCCGAACAGCGCACAGGCCGAGGTGACGGAAATGGCGAGGCCACCCTTGATATGACCCATGAAGCTCATCACAAGGTCAATCAGCCGGTTGGCGGAATGGCCGCGTGTGATGATATCGGCGGCCAGAATGAACATCGGCACCGCGATCAGCGCGGCGGGTTTGACTCCTCCGATCATCTGCTGGATCAGGATCTGCATGTTCATGGTGGGGAAGTAGACAACAAACCCCAACACCGCCGCCGAGATCAGCGGCATTTTCATTGGAAACCCTGCCAGCAGCAGGATGATCATCACGGCCAGCATCAATTCGGTCATTTGTCTGCCCCCGCGTTTTCTTCATAGCGTTGAATGGCTGCCGTGGTTTCGGGGTCTTCGTAGCTGTCGACCTCAAGATACGAGACATAGACCTCGTCCTCGGCGAAATTCAGATTGCGGATTGCGGTCAGCAGGTACTGGAACGACGCCAGCGCCAGCCCGATCACGACCCAGACATAGGTCAGATACAGCGGCACCTGCAGCGACGGGGTGATGCGTCCGCGCGCGGCAACCTTCTGCACATATTCCAGCGCATACCAGGCCAGAACCGCCATCACTACGGCGGTGGTGGCCGCAATCACCACCATCAGGCCCTTGCGCATCTTGAGGGGCAGCGCGTCATAGATCGCCGACATGCGGATATGGATACCCTTGCGGGTGGCATATCCCAGCCCCATGAAGGTGACGATCACGATCAGGAACTCGTTCAGTTCCTCAGAGAAATAGATGGATTGGTTGAACACGTACCGGCCAAACACATTGGCGATGGTGTTGACGGCCATCAGGATGATGCCCCAGCCCAGAATCCAGACCTCGATCCGCCCGATGACGGCATCGATCTTGCCCAGAAAGCCGAAAGGAGTGGTTGTTCCGCTTGCCATGCTATCCCCCCTTTGTGAAAGCCCTCACGCACAGACCGCGCGTGAGGGAGGTTTGTCTGAGTTTTTCCGAGGGAGGGGATCAGTTCCCAGACAGTTCCGACTGCAGCGCGTCCAGCAGTTCCTGACCGCGTGCGCCAACGGTGTCGACATAAGCCGCCGAGGTATCGGTCGAGCGGGCGCGGAAGGCGTCACGCTCTTCCTCGGTCAGCACGACCAGACCGATGTCAGGCTTGGATTCTTTGATGATGTCCAGGCGTTTCTGGTTGAAGTCGGTGACCACGCCGTCGATGAAGCCGGTCATGTCGGCCATGGTGTCACGCACCAGTTTCTGACGGTCGGGGCTGAGGGTTTCGAACCAGTCCGAGCCGGCCACGACGGTGGTGACCAGTTCCTGCTCGCCGGCCCAGATCAGGTGGCTGGTGACCTCGTAGAACTTCATTTCCTCGATGGTCGGGATCGGGTTGACCTGACCGTCGATTGCGCCCAGCTGCAGCGCGCCGAACACTTCGCCAAACGGCAGCGGCGTCGGGCTTGCGCCCATGTTGTTGTAGGTTTCCACCAGGATCGGCGACACCATCACGCGCATTTTGAAGTTCTCGAAATCTTCGGGCGTGCGAATCTCGCGGTTGGTGGTCCAGACCTGCGGGCCTTCCGAGTACATGGTCAGCACTTCCAGACCACGCTTGCGGAAATCGTCGTTCAGCGGGCCGTAAATGGTGTCCGAGCTGCTGAGGATGTTCGAGATCGCAACCGGGTCCGACGGCAGCAGGTAGGGCAGCAGGAAGACCTGGCTTTCCGGCACGATGGTGCCCAGGTTGCCGATCGAGACGTTGGTGAACTGGATCACGCCATCGGCGGCCTGTTCCACGGTTTCGGTGGGCGTGCCCAGCGTGCCCATCGGAAAGACGGTGACGGTGACGTCGCCATTGGTGGCGGCCTCGATGCGGGATTTGAACTCCTGCGCATAGGCATCCATGATCGAGCCCGGAATCTCTTCGATGGCGAATTTCCAGTCTTCGGCCATGGCTGAAATCGGGGCAATGCTCAGCAGCGCGGCGGCTGCGGTGTGTTTGATGTGACGTAGGGTAAGCGTCATGTTGGTATCCTCCCTTTGATCATTTGCGGTTCGGAGATCAGACGCCAGCACAGCATAGAAATTTACACGAAAAAATATCATCCTGTTTATGTTCACATGAAGAATATTAATGTATGCCGCAGTGAGATCAAACCGGGGCTGACCGCCATTGAAACTGCTTAGAAATAATCTGCTTGAGACCTTTGTGACCGTCGTGGAATGCGGCGGTTTTACCGATGCGCAATATGCGTTGGGGATTACGCAATCGGCGATCAGTATCCGAATCCGCGACCTTGAAGCGGCGCTTGGCTACAAAGTCTGCGAACGCGGGCGCGGCGGGTTTCGCCTGACCGAACGGGGTGAGATCGCATACCGCAAGGCCGGTGAGATTCTGCGTAATGTCCGCGACTTCGATGCCGAGCTGCTGGACCTGCGCGACGCCGTCACCGGCGATTTGCGGATCGGCGTTGTGGATTCGGTCAACACGCTGGATGATCTGCACCTGATCAAATCCCTGAACCGGTTTCTGGACCGCCCGAATGAGGTGCGTCTGGAAATGGTGGTGGCTTCGCCCACCGAACTGACGCAGCGGTTGATATCCGGCGGTCTGCATGTGGCGGTGGCCCCGTTTCGCAACCAGACGCCCGAGCTTAGCTATACCGAGTTGTGCCAGGAAGAACACCGCCTGTATTGCGGGCGCGGCCATCCCCTGTTCGACACCCCGGAGGATGAGATCGGGCCGGGCGTCCTGTCCGGTTATCCGATCTGTCAGCGGTCCTACGACATGTTCGTTTCACCCGAGCTGAAATCGGCGGAACCCCCTGCGGTGGTCGCGAATATGGAGGCGATGGCCGCGCTGATCGAGACCGGGCATTATCTGGGCTCGTTGCCGGTTCATTACGCACGGGCCTTTGGGCACAGATTCCGCGAGATCGCACCAGACCGGCTGAACTGGTTCTCGACCTTTTATCTGGCAACGCGCACGGCACATGCTTCGCGCCGCGCGGTTGAGCTGTTTGTCGAAGATATTCTGTATTTCTGTAAGGGCGCGGAAGGGCCCAAAAAATGATTCAGCCCCGCACGCGGGGCTGAATAAGGGGGAGCAGACGAGGGGGGTGGTGTTTTAAGCTTCGTCGCGGTGCAATGCCTGACACAAACAATGCACGCCGCCGCCGCCCAGGGTGAACATCGACATGTCCGGGTCGTAAACTTCGAAACCCAGCGCGCGCATCTTGGCGTTCAGTTCAGTGGCGCCTGCCATGGACAGCACTTTGCCATCGCCCAGGGCGACCAGGTTCACGCCCAGATTCTTGGCCTCGCGATATTCGACATCGACGATCTCGATGCCCCAGCCTTTGATGATATCGACCAGCCAGGGTTCCATCGCGTCGATGCAGGCCACGGCCAGTTTCTCGGCCAGCGGCACGATCAGCCCGTCCATATGCACAAATTCGCGGCTGATCGGGGCCACGACGGCCTCCCACCCTTCGGCGCGCACGAACTCGGCCACCTGTTCGGACCCTTCCTGTTCCGACCGTTCACCGCAATAGCCGATCAGCACGCGGCCCGGTTCGATGATGTTGAAATCGCCACCCTCGAAATGGCCCGCCGTGGCGAATTTCCAGATCGGGATGTTGTTTTCCTGATAGAACTTGATCGCAGTGGCATAATCCGCCCGGCGGCATTTCAACTGCATATGGCAGATCAAGGCACCCCAAGGCGTCATGGCCGAACTGTCACGGGCAAAGAAATTGCGGTGCAGCACCTCGTCACTGTCCAGATAGTGGCAGGTGACGCCGTTTTCTTCGTAGATCGACACCATCTCGGCATGCTGCGCCATGGCCGTTTGCAGGTCGAACTTGACCCCGGTCTTATGCGCATTGGCCAGCGTCCGCCCGATCAGCGGCCCGGCCTCGACCCATTTGAAATATTCGGGCTTGCCCAGCAAAACATCCGTCAGTTTTGCATAGTCGTTGTTGATGCCCCATTTCTGCACCTGTGCGCCATCCATAGCCATGTCCTTATCCTCTGCCAGGTTGGTATTTTGCGCGAAATCTGGCATGGGCCTTAGGTGGAATAAATTACAAAATAAGGAACTTCACTTTAATAGTTTTACAACTATGCTGCCCCCATGGTTGCCCCGAGTTTTTCCAAAGCTGATCTGCATCTGCTGCATGTCTTTTCCACCGTGGTCGAGGCGCGCGGTTTTTCCGCCGCGCAGATCGTTCTGAACGTGTCGGCCTCGACCATTTCGCGGCAAATCTCGGATCTTGAGACGCGGCTGGGCATGCGGTTGTGCCAGCGCGGGCGCAAGGGGTTCCGCCTGACCGATAAGGGAGAGATCGTTTATGCCGCCGCCGGGCGCCTGTTCGCCGCGCTCGATCATTTCGGCGAGACGGTGGACGGCACGCGCGGCAAGCTGATCGGGCGTTTGTCTGTCGCCGCCATCGACAACTGGGTGTTCAATGACGGTGCGCGGATCACCAGTGCGCTGGCCGAGATGACGCGGATTGCCCCCGATGTCACCATCGACCTGCATTCGCTGGCCCCTGATGACATCGAAATCGCCGTGCAGGATGGGCAGGTGGCTGTCGGGGTCGGGGTGTTCCATCGTCACAAGCCGGGGCTGGACTATGAAACACTCGGCACCGAACGGATCGGGCTTTACTGCGGCGCGGATCACCCGCTGTTTACGGCTGACACCCAAGCCGAGGTCGATGCGCTGTTGCCGCAGGCGAATTTCTGCAAACGCAGTTATCTGAACGAAGATCAGGTGGCCCCGGTGTCACGCGGGTTGCGATCGACGGGGAATGCGCATCAGATCGAAGGTGTGGCCATGCTGATCCTGACCGGCGGTTTCATCGGTTACCTGCCCGAAGGTCTGGCCGATATCTGGGTCCGTCAGGGTCGGATGCGGCCGGTGGGGGCTGGGCGGTTCGATCTGACGTCCGAGATCAAACTGGTCCGCAAACGCGGTGAGGCACCGAATTTGGTGGCGAAGACCTTTCTTCAACTCATGCGTCGAGGCGCGGGTCGCCGGTCGGATTGAAATTGCCCGGTGTGATTGCTTACGCTGTCCGGCTGGATCAGAAAGCCGATGACCTGTTTCAAAGAAGCCGTTAAGGAGGGTCGGGCGGGGCCGGGCTGGCCCCGTGCGCAATTGAAACCAAGGGCCCCTCATGACCGCAAAACGTATCGCCATTGCTGGTTTCCAGCATGAAACCAACTGCTTCGGCGTCACCAAGGCCGGGTTGGCCGAATTCGAAATGGCCGATTCCTGGCCCGAGATGTTGCATGGCCCCCGGGTGATTGCCGAGACTGTGGGTATGAACCTGCCCATCGCCGGTTTTGCGGCTGCCGCACAGCAGGCCGGGCTCGATCTGGTGCCGATCCTGTGGTGCGCGGCCGAGCCTTCGGCCCATGTGACGGATGCGGCTTTCGATACGATCTGCGCGATGATTGAGGACGGGCTGCGGCAGGCCGGTCCTTTGGACGGGGTCTATCTGGACCTGCACGGTGCCATGGTGACCGAGAGCCTGCCCGATGGCGAAGGTGAAGTCCTGCGCCGCGTGCGTGCGGTGGTTGGCGAGGATGTGCCGGTTGTCGCCAGTCTGGACCTGCATGCCAATGTCTCGGCCCAGATGGTGGACCGCGCCGATTTCCTGACCATCTTCCGCACCTATCCGCATCTGGACATGGCCGAAACCGGCGCGCGCTGCGTGCCCGCGCTGCAACGGCTGCTGGGTGGAGAGCGGTTCTACAAGGCGTTCCGTCAGGTGCCCTATCTGATCCCGCTGCATGCGCAATATACCAAGGCGGCCCCGTTCGGTGAGATCTACGCCTTCCCAGAACAGTTGATGCAGAAACACGTGCTGGCCGATATCGCGCTGGGATTCACAGCCGCTGACTTCCCCGATACCGGCCCGGCCTGTGTGACCTATGCCGCCAGCGCCGATCAGGCCGAGGCGGCGGCGCAAGAGATCATTGACCTGTTTCTGGCACGTGAGAGGGACGTGGATTGCACCATGTTGACCCCGGAACAGGCGGTCGAAGCCAGTCGCCAACCGCGCGCGAAACCTCTGGTTCTGGCGGATGTGCAGGACAATGCGGGGGCAGGCGGAACCTCGGATACGACCGGATTGCTGGCGGCGCTGATCGCGGGCGGGGCGCAGGATGTTCTGATGGGTCTGTTCCATGACCCCGACAGCGCGGCGGCGGCCCATACCGCCGGACCGGGCGCGCGGCTGCGCCTGCAAGTGGGCGGTAAATCCGGCCTGCCCGGTCACCAGCCTGTCGATGCCGAATTCGAGGTTCTGGCCACCGGCGACGGCACCTGCCGATATACGGGCGAGATGTATGGCGGCGGGGTGGCCACGCTGGGCAAGACAGCGGCGCTGCGGCTGGTGGGGCAGGCGGCCAAGATCGATCTGGTGGTGACCAGCCTGCGCAACCAATGTCTGGATCAGGCGCATTTCACCCATATCGGGCTGGACCCGCGCGATTACGCCACGGTCTGCGTCAAGAGCACCGCCCATTTCCGCGCCGATTTCGAACCGATTGCCAGCGACGTGCTGGCCGTGGCCGCTCCGGGTGCGTTTGAATGCGACCTGAGCGTCATTCCCTATACCAACATCGGTGCGCATCGGCTGATCGCGGCCGAGTAATGCGGTAAATGGCACGGGGGATTGCGCATTCTGGCGGATGCAATCCCTGCGCAGACACGCTATGTGTCGGGGCAGGGAAATTGCCGAATGGCTGACCAAAAGGTGGCGCAATGCATGTATTGCTGTTGGAAGACGACGCCGATATCGGCAACTGGGTGCGTGACGGGCTGACCCGGGGCGGACATGTCGTCGATCTGTTCGTGGACGGGCGCGAGGCGCTGATCGCGGCGACGACCTCGGAATACGAGGTGCTGATTCTCGACCGGATGACGCCGGGGCTGGACGGCATGGGCGTACTGCGCACCCTGCGGGCGACCCATGTGGAAACGCCGGTTCTGCTGTTGACCGCGCTGGGCGATGTCGATGACCGGGTCGAGGGGCTGGAGGCCGGTGCCGACGACTACCTTGCCAAGCCCTTCGCCTTTTCCGAGCTTGAGGCCCGGGTCTCGGCCCTGGGTCGCCGCGCGTCGCGCGGGCAATCGGGCGATGTGACCAGCCTGACGGCGCGCGACATTCATCTGGATCTGCTGAAACAGCAATGTGTCCGGCGCGGCGAACGGGTTGACCTGAACACCAAGGAATTCCGCCTGCTTGAGACATTCATGCGGTCCAAGGGGCGCATTCTGACCCGCAACATGTTGCTGGAAAAGGTTTGGGGCCTGAACTTCGATCCCACCACCAGCGTGGTGGAAACCCATGTCAGCCGGTTGCGCGCCAAGATCGAAAAGCCCTTCGGAGATGTGGTCATTCGCACGGTACGCGGTGCGGGCTATATCTTTGAACCCTAGGGGAAATTTCCGCCTTTTATCCCGCCCGGCCAACACTGGTGAGCTTGAAGGCGGCGATAGCAAGTGTTGTCAACAAGGCACGCTGCCGAAAAAATACAAATCTTACAGATTTGTAAGTTTGTTATGATTTTGCTGCCAGAAACCGCACCTAACTGTGCCGCCTAATAAAGGCGGAGCATAGTAGTGTCGGACATCACTTACACCCAATCACAAATAATCACAAAAACGACATCAGGGGAAAGGCTGCCGCTGTCACGCACAGGATTTCTGACTCTGGTCTGGGTGCTTGCGGGCCTTGGGCTGGTGCGCCTGGTGGGCATTTTCACGCTGCCTTTCACGGACACGACTGAGGCGCGCTATGCCGAAATCGCCCGCAAGATGGTCGAGACACAGGACTGGATCACGCCCCAGTTCGCATATGATGTCCCATTCTGGGGCAAGCCGCCGCTGCATACCTGGCTGTCAGCGGCAGGCATGGAGATATTCGGGATCAACGCCTTTGGCGCCCGCATTCTGATCTTTGCCTGCGCCATTGCCATTTTGGCCCTGATGTACCGCTGGCTGCGGGATGAGATGGGCAGCGGTGCCGCGCTGAGCGCGGTTGTTGTCCTGTCCAGCTCGGTTCTGTTCTTCGGGGCCTCGGCCTTTGTCATGACTGATCTGGCGATGAC
>NZ_JALCBM010000039.1:0-25552 GCF_028066395.1 Ruegeria sp. | reverse complement strand
ATTCTTGTGGCGTATACCCTGCCGGGCCTGCCAGCCTCTGCCGCGCTGTTGGTCTGCCTTTACGCCGATCTGTGGGGCGACCGGCAGCCACGTGCTTTCCGCGCGATCTTTGTGGGTTTTGCCACCTTCATCATCGCGGTCGGCGGATTTTACGCAGTCACCGCAGGCGTTGCGCCCCATAACATCAAACTGCGCAGCGAACGGGAACTGGTCGCCAAGCTGAACGAGGTCGATTCGGGTGCCGCGCTTTATTATCTGGGCAAACGCAGCTACTCGGCCGAGTTCTATACGTCTGGGCAGGCGCAGGTTCTACCGGATCTTTCGGGGTTGTCGCAGCTGCCCGACACCCCGCACGCGCTGGCCATCCGACAGCGGGACGAGGCCGCCAGCGCCACGCGCTTGGGCGATGATTACGTGCGGATCGGGCAATACGGGCGGCATGTGCTGTTCTA
Organism: Ruegeria sp.; assembly: GCF_028066395.1. Lineage (GTDB taxonomy): Bacteria > Pseudomonadota > Alphaproteobacteria > Rhodobacterales > Rhodobacteraceae > Ruegeria. Next base: position 25,100 of record NZ_JALCBM010000039.1, on the reverse strand, counting down.
TCACGGGTCCGCCGCGCAGGAGGTTGAACAATGACCATGCCCGAACACGCCTGTTTTCGCCCGTTGAATCCCATCACCATCGTTGATCTGCGCCCGGATCTGAGCTTTGTGATCCCCGCCTTCAACGAAGAAGAAAACCTGCGGAACACGCTACTGGATGTCGCCGACGAAGCGGTGCGGCTGAACAAGACCTATGAGATCATTGTCGTCGATGACGGAAGCTCGGACCGAACCTATGAACAGGCCATCGCGCTGTCGAGAGACCTGCCGGTCGTGGCGGTGCGTCTGTCGCGTAATTTCGGCAAGGAACAGGCGATGTCTGCCGGGCTGTCGCGTACCCGGGGCAATGCGGTCGTCATTCTGGACGCTGATCTGCAGGAACCCATCTCGACCCTTGGGCAGATGATCGAGCGGTTCGAGCAAGGCTATGACGTGGTCTATGCGGTGCGTGCCCATCGCGATGACGAAAGCGCGCTGAAACGGGTGCTGACGGGCGGGTTCTACAAACTGCTGTGTCTGGGCAGCGAATGTGACATTCCGCCGGACGCGCGCGACTATCGCATCATGGACCGCAAAGTGGTCGATGCGCTGCTGGCGCTGCCCGAGCGCAACAAGTTCATGAAGGGCCTGTTCAGCTGGGTCGGCTTCAAATCCTGTGCCGTCCCGATCGAGCTGCGCCCGCGTCAGGCAGGCACCACCAAGTTCGGCCTGCGGCGCCTGTTCCGGTTGGCGTTGACGGGGCTGACCTCATTCTCGACCTGGCCGCTGCGGATCTGGACCGTGATCGGGTTTTTCATCGCGGTCTTGTCGATGCTGTTCAGCTTCTGGATCGTGCTCAAGACGTTGGTCTGGGGTGTGGACGTGCCGGGTTTTGCTACGATCACGGCGGCCATCTGCTTTCTCGGCGGTCTGCAGCTGTTGTCCATCGGCGTGATCGGGGAATACCTGTCCCGCGTGTTTTCCGAGGTGAAACAGCGCCCGGGATACATCGTTTCCGAAGAGCTTAGCTCGGCGGGTCGGGGATGATGCCGCTGGGGCAGGTTTTGCGATTTGCCTCGGTCGGGGCAGTTGCAACGGCCACGCATTACGGGATCGCGGTGGGGGTGATCCTGTTGGGTGCGGGGGCGCTGACGGCCAATGCCGCCGGTTTTGCCTGCGCATTGGTTCTGGGCTTTCTGGGGCACTATCACTTTACCTTCCGGCGCAGCGGGTCGGGGGCGTGGCAGCCGCTGACGCGCTATTGCACCCTGTCGCTGTCCAGCTTTGCGGTGGCGCAGGGACTGTTGTGGGGTCTTGTGCAACTGCCTTGGATACCGGCCCCTGTCGCGGTGCTGATGGTCATGGTTCTGGTGGCGGCGGCCAATTATGTGCTGAGCCGCTATTGGGCTTTTGCCCTGCCCAAGCTGCGGCGGGTCGCATGTTGATTGCCCGATTTCGGACAAAGCTGATTCCGGTCAATGACACCCTGATCGGGACGTGGAAGGACGTCCCGGTATTACCACCCACAAACTCAAGCGGAGACAACACGTGACACCCGTCAAATATGCGCTATCGGCCAGAATTCTTCACTGGGCCATGGCCATCGGCTTTCTGGCGATGTGGGCCAGCGGCTATTACATGACAACATTGGCGGCCGAGGATTCCCCGGCCGAAGAACTGCTTTTCGATCTTCATATTTCCACCGGCGTGACGCTGGTCGGGCTGATGATCCTGCGCCTGCTGGTGCGGGCCACCAGCACGGTTCCGTCGCTGCCCGAAGGGATGCCGAAACTGGACGTCAAACTGGCCCATCTGGGGCACCTCGCCCTTTATATCCTGCCCATCTGCGTGCTGCTGCTGGGTTGGTCCGAGGTCGATGTGGGCGGTCATCAGGTCCGCTGGTTCGGCGTGCCTATGCCCAAGATTTTCCCCACCATGGAAACCCTGTGGGGGATCAACATGGAGAACCTGACCGAACAGTTGCATATGGTGTTGGCCTATACGTTCCTGGCCGTCGCCGTTGGTCATGTGGCTGCCGTGGTCAAGCACAAGATGGTTGATGGCCATGACGTGCTGCCGCGCATGTCGTTCCGGTCGTAACCTGAAAGGGTGGCAGCCGGGCCAGACCCGGCTGCGGCTTTGCTATTTGAACCGGTTCAGGCAGATGCTGGTATTGGTTTCCTGAACCGAAGGCAGACGTCTGATTTCGGACAACACCTCATCCAGACGTGGCAGGGACGAAACCTGCAGGTCGAGATGGAAATCAAAGGCGCCGTTCACTGCCGTCAGCGCCTCGACTTCGTTGATTGCCCGCAGGCGCGAGATGAGCTTGCGGCTGTCGCCGGTTTCCAGCTTGATCATCACCACGGCCCGGATCAGCGCCGCGCTGTGCCCTTGCCCCATCTCGACGGTGAATTTTGAAATCACCCCGTCGGACAACAAGCGGTCGATCCGGTTTTGAACCGTCGAGCGTGAGACATCCAGCATCCGCGCCAGCTCGGCCGCCGGGGTTCGGGCGTCGCGCGCCAGAAGGCGCAGTAATTCGCGGTCGGTTTCGTCCATATTTTCTCCGGATGCGCGATTAGCGATCAATATGCGCATTTTGCAAGAATATCGGCATTATGCCACATTTATTGATCTGTTCGTCAACCCGGAACCTTGGCACTCTGCGCGTGCTTGGATTTGGAAGGACATAAGATGAAGGTCACCGTTTGCCAGTTGGACCCGAGGGACGGGTATCTGGATGCCTGCCTTGAGGGGCTGAAAAACCACGTTGCCGAACAGGGCAGCGATTTTGTTCTGCTGCCCGAGATGGGTTTCGCTGAATGGGTTGCTGCTAACCCGGTGGCCGATGCCGCCGTCTGGGATCGTGCGGTGGCGGCCCATGACCGCCATATCGCGGCGCTGGATCAACTGGGGGCCAAGGCGGTGATGGGTACGCGGCCCATCGTCAACGCGCAGGGCAGCCGCCGGAATGAAGCCTACCTGTGGACCCAAGAGGCGCCGGTTCCATCGCCGGTTCACCAGAAATACTACCTGCCCGATGAAGAGGGGTATTGGGAACACAGCTGGTATGATCGTGGCCCCAAAAGCTTTGACACCGCCCGCGCTCTGGGCGCGCGGATCGGGGTGCAGATCTGTACCGAGATGTGGTTTTTCGAATGGGCGCGCCACTATGCGGCCTCGCGGGTTGATCTGCTGTGCGTGCCGCGCGCCACGCCGCATGAATCGGTCGATAAATGGCTGGCGGGCGGTCAGGCCGCGGCGGTCTGTTCCGGCGCCTATTGCCTGTCCTCCAACCCGTGGATGCCGCCGGGTGCAGGCGTCAGTATTGGCGGGCTGGGCTGGATCGTCGACCCCGAGGGCAATATTCTGGCCACCACGGACACCGAAACGCCCTATGCCACTGCCGAGATCGATCTGGATTTCGCACGGCAGAGCAAATCGACCTACCCGCGCTACGTGCCGGAATAGGTGACCCGGTATCGGTCAAACCATGGACCGTTTTGACCACCGCAGCAGAGCGTGCCCCATTCAACCAAGCCCATGACGGGCTGGCAGTCGGGTCACGCTTGTTGCGGCAGCGGGGCCTCAGATACCCGTTTGTCCCGGGCGATCAACAGATACAGCGCCGGGGTCAGGAACAGGGTGAACAGGCTCGACAGGCCCAGACCGGCAAAGATGGTCCAGCCGATGGCGGCGCGGGCCTCGGCCCCGGCGCCACCCGACAGGATCAGCGGCAGCGATCCGATCATGGTCGACAGCAGGGTCATGGCGATGGGGCGCAGCCGGGTCTTGGCCGCCGCTTCGATGGCGGGGCGCAGGGCGGTGCCGTTGCGGCGTTCCTGATCGGCGAATTCGACCAGCAGGATACCGTTCTTGGCCATCAGCCCGATCAGCAGGACCAGCCCGATTTGCGAGAAAATGTTCAGCGTGACCCCGGTGGCCATCATCGCCGCAATCGTCGCGGCCAGACCAAAGGGGATCGTTGCCATCACCACCAGCGGGCTGGTGAGGTTTTCAAACTGGGCGATCAGAACCAGAAACACGATCACGATGGCAAAGGCATAGGTCAGCAGCAGATCGCGGTTGGTTTCCTCAAAAGTTCCGGCCTCACCCATCAACAGATAATCGATGCCGGGGGGCAGGGTGGCGTCGGCGATCACCCGCAGTTCGGCAATGGCCTGGCTGATGGGGATATCGGCGATCTCGGCCTCGACCTCGATGGCGCGGCGTTGCGCGGTGCGTTCCAGCTCGGCGGCGATGCCGGTCTGTGTCAGGGTGGTCAGGCTGGACAGGGGCACCGGACTGCCCGAGGCCGAAGTGATGTAGATATCGCGCAGATCGGCGGGGTCCTGGATCAGCCCGGTGGGGGTGGTCAGCACCACCGGAACGGCCTGATCGTCGACATTGAGGTCAACCAGATCCTCTCCGTTCACCAGCACCCGCAGGGTTTCGGCCAGCTCATCCAGCGAGACACCCAGATCCGCCGCGCTTTGGCGGTCGATCTCAAGCGACAGCTGCGGCTGGGTGGGGTTGTAGGAGACCTCGACATCCTCGAACGGGCCATCCTCCATCGCGTCGGACAGCGCCAGCGCGGCCTGATGGATTTCGGGATAGGTCGGACCGGTCAGCGCCAGGGATATCCCGGACCGGCCCGAGAAGTCGGTCTCGAAACTGCTGCGGCCAAAGGCGCTGACATCCGAGCCGGGGATCTGCCCCAGAGGGTTCTCGACCGAGGCAATCACATCGTCCTGCGTCAGGCTACGTTCGGCCCAGGGGGCCAGCGTGACCTCGGCGGCCAGCATGTTCGGGTCCCAGCGTCCGACGACCGTATAGACAGACTGCACCGCGCCGGTTTCCAGATGCGGCAGCAAGGCTTCTTCGACCGCATCGGCCTGACCTTGCATGTATTCGATGGCAATCCCGTCGGGGCCAAAGGCAAACACCTCGAACGCGCCGCGATCTTCGGGCGGGGTCAATTCGCTGGTCAGGGTCGGCAGCTTGTAGGCGACGCCCCCGGCAAAACCCAGACACAGCAGCAGGACCAGCACCGGGTGGTTCAGCACCCGGCGGATCGCGAACAGGTAACTATTGCGCAGCGCGCTGCCGAACCGTTCCAATATCGAGGCGCGGTCGGATTTGCGGCTCAGGTCCACGCGGGCGGCGAGTGCGGGCACCAGCGTCAGCGCCACGAAGGACGAGATCGCGACAGCCACCGCCAACACGATGCCAAATTCCCGGAACAGGCGGCCCGTGGCTGACGGCAGGAACGAGATCGGAATAAAGACCGCGATCAGAACGGCAGTGGTGGCCAGCACCGCAAAGAAAACCTGCCGCGTGCCCTTGATGGCGGCGGTCTTGCGATCCTCGCCCAGTTTCTGGCGGCGCTGGATGTTTTCCAGTACCACGATGGCGTCATCCACGGTCAGGCCGGTGGCCAGCACCAGCGCCAGCAGGGTGATCAGGTTGATCGAGAAACCGAACAGATAGAACCCGGCCAAAGCGCCGACCAATGCGGCGGGAATGGCAAGGCTGGGGATCATCGTCGGGCGGAACCGGCCAAAGAATAGCAGGATCGACAGCACTACGATCATCGTGGTCAGGGCCAGCGTGCGCAGCACTTCGTTTGTGGCGCTTTCGATGAACACCGCCTGATCCGAGGTGATGGTGAATGTCAGATCGTCATATTGCCGGCTCAGATCGTCGACCGCCTGCCGCACGGCGTGCGAGATATCCACGGTGTTCGACCCCGCCTGCCGGACAACCCCCAGCCCGATTGCCGGTTCGCCGTTCAGCCGCACGAAATTCGCCGCTGGCGCGGGGGCGAAATAAGCCTGCGCCACGTCGCCGACACGGATACCGTCTCGGATCACAATCTCTTCGATCAGATCGGCGGAAATGGCCGACGCTTCGGCGCGGACCAGCAGGGTCTGATCGCGCGAGGCATAGCTGCCCACCGGAATGTCATAAGGCGCCTGCCGCAACGCATCGGCGACCTCGGTCACCGACAGGCGGAACCGGCTGAGCTGCAACGGATCAAGCGCCACGTGCAACTGTCGCGCGCGCAGGCCGTAGAGGTCGACGCTGGCCACGCCGGGGATCGAATAGAAATGCGGCGCGATGTCATTCTCGACCCGCTCGCTGACGGTCATGTGGTCGAAATAATCCGGCACGACCGCAACCTGCACCACGGGTGCGGCGTTGGAATCGGATTTGACGATGGTCAGCTTTTCCATCCGGCTTGGCAGGTCGCCCTCAACCCGGCTGATCGCCTCGCGGATATCGGCGGCGGCGGTGTCCATGTCGGTGCCGGGCTCGAATTCAACCCGGATGCGCATGTTGGCCTCTTCGCTGGCGGCCTCGATGCTGCGCACGCCCGAAACGCGCGCCACCGCGTCCTCAAGCGGGCCGGTCAGTTCGGCGTCAACGGTGGTGGGGGCGGCACCGGGAAAATCGGCGCGCACCATGACGACCGGGCGGTCCACATTGGGCAGTTCGCGCACGTCCAGCCCGGTCAGCGCCGCCAGACCGGCAATGGCGATCAACAGATTCAGCACCATCGCCAGCAGCGGACGGCGCACCGAGATCGAAGCGAGGTCCTGTTTTGTATCAGTCATTTGAGGTCAACTCGACAGCGTCCGAGGCCGAGCCCGGCAGCGCGACCGCATCGCCCTGCCGCAGTTTCTGCACCCCTTCGGTGACGATGTAAGAGCCGGGCGGCAGATCGGCCTCGACCCAGACCTGCCCGTCGCGGCGGCGCACCACGGTCAAGGGAATGCGGTTCGCCGTGCCTTCATCCACGCGCCACAGATAGGCCCCGTGGCTGCCCCACAGGATCGCGGTTTCGGACACAACCGGATACGAACCGCCATCCGACACCACCGACACCCGAAAGCTCATCCCCGGTTTCATCCAGGGCTGCGGCGCGTCGATCGTCGCCCGCACACCAAAAGTGCGCGCTTGCGGGTCGATCCGGTGCGAGATCACCTGAACCTGCGCCATCAACGGCTCTGCGCCATTCATCGGCTGTATCGGCACGGCATCCCCGACCGTCAGCGCGCCGATGGCGGATTCAGGCAGAAAGAAATCCACCAGCAGGGTGGACATGTCATCCAGCTGTGCGATCTCGGTCGCGGTGGTGATATGCGCGCCGGGGTGCAGGTCGATCATCCCCAGCCGTCCGTCAAACGGTGCGGTGACAACGCGGCGGGACAGGGCAAGCTCGGCCTCTTGCAGGGCAATCCGGGCGGTGTCCAGATCAATCTCGGCGGTTTCCAGCTGCGCTTCGGGAACGGCGCCCTTGGCACCCAGGGCCTTGTAGCGGTCGAAAATCTTCTGGGCGGCGCGCAGCTGGACCTTGGCCTGTTGCACGGCCAGCTCCTCTTGCGCGGAATCGAGTTTCAGGACGTCCTGACCCGCTTGCACCTGCTGGCCCGAGGTCACGAACAGGGTGTCGATGATCCCTTCGGATTCCGGCACCAATGCGGTGGTCTGCGCCGCCAGCGCGGTGCCGATGGTCAGGTGAGTGCGGGTGTCGGGCAGGTGCTGCACCTGTTTCACGGTCACATTGGCCGGGCCGTCACCTTCGTCATCGTCCCAGCCTTGCGCGACCGCACCCGTTGCCAGAACACTGGCCCATAGGATCGTGAAAAACTGCGTTTTCAGACGGGAAATCTGTATCATGCTGTCCTGACGCCTTCTGATCGGGCCGCCAACCGGCCATAGTCGAAAAATAGGTGCCAAATAAGCGGGTGCCGATGAATCTCGACAGGAGGGTTAAAATATACGCCGGGTGGACTGCAATTGTTATTCGTCGGTTTTTTCGGGCCGTTCGGCGAAAAACTGCGACAGCACATGCGACTTTGGCTTGATCTGAGTCTCGGGACAACGACAAGAGGCACCATGACCAACACTCCCGCCAGACCGCGCCGCCGGATGCTGTCCTTTCCCGGCCCCAACAGCGTCTTCGCGCTGGCCTGTCTGTTATACGCCGTGGCATCCGCCGCGTCCGAGACGCTCTGGTCCCTGTCCGAGATGCTGTATCTGGCCGTGCGCATCGCGGCGGCGGGCATCGTGGTGTTCCTGTGGCGGCCCAAGTTGCTGCATGCCAACCGACCGCTGGCCTTTGTTGCCGCCACGCTGGCGACAATCGTGGTTTTTGCCCTTCTGGACGAAGGGGTGGACATGTTGCTGTTCCCCGCTGGCAGCGAGAGACACTCGGTCGATTGGGACGGCGTGTCCTGGGCCATCGTCAATGGCTGGACGGCGGTGATCACCATTCTGGCGCTGGTTCTGTTCATCGACGGGCTGGAGGAACGGCAGCGTCTGGCGCAGTTGGAAAAGCTTGAGAAATCCGCCCAACTGGCCGCCCTGCATCAGCAGTTGAACCCGCATATCCTGTTGAATGGGCTCAATAATATCTACGCGCTGATCAGTAGCAAAAGCGAGTTTGCTGCCGATGCCGTGCTCGAACTGTCAGACATCCTGCGCTATGCGCTTTATGAAACCGATCAACGCGCCGTGGCTTTGACGCGTGAGGTTGAATTGCTGCGGAACTATATCGCGATGCAGAAGCTGGGGCTGGAGGGCCGGGTGGACGTGCAGTTCGACATCTCGGGCCCGGTCGAGGATTTGCAGGTCGCGCCGCTGGTCTTTCTGCCCATCGTTGAAAACGCCTTTAAACACGGGGCCAATACCGATCAGACCGACGTGGTGAACCTGCGATTCCGCCTGTCGGTCAGCGAAGACCGCATTCAGTTCCACAGCACCAACCCCAGCCATGGGCATCCCGACAGCTCGGGCACGCGCGGGGTGGGGTTGGAAAATGTGCGGGCGCGGCTGCAACTGGCTTATGGCGACCGGCATGTGCTTGAAACCCGCCAGCAGGGTGACACCTATCAGGTCGATCTGACCCTGTTCGGAGCACCAAAATGACCCTCACCTGCGTTGTTCTGGAAGATCAGGCCCCCGCCCGCCGCTTGCTGGAGGATTACGTCGCGCGCCACCCCGACCTGACGATGATCGGCGCGACCGCGCTGCCTTCGATCGGGCGCGAGATGCTGGAGGCCGAAACCGTCGATCTGCTGTTTCTGGACCTGTCGCTGCCACAGGCTGATGGCTTTGCCTTTCTGCGGGGCCTCAGCGACCCGCCGGTGACCATCGTGACCACCGCCTTTCCCAACCGCGCCATCGAAGGGTATGAGGCCGGGGTGGCGGATTATCTGGTCAAACCGATCTCGTATGAGCGGTTCTGCACGGCGGTTGACCGCGCCAAGACCCTGTGGGCCGCCGACGCCGGGAAGACCATCGAGATCCAGCTGAGCAAGACCCGGTTCCAGACCGTCAACCTCAGCGATATTCACTGTCTGAGCGCCGATGGCGATTACGTCCGTATCCACACGCAGATCGGGGATTTTCATGTCTCGGGCCCGCTGTCGGACTGGCAGGACAAGCTGCCCGCCAGCAGCTTCGCGCGTGTTCACCGTGGCCATATCGTCAACCTCAAACATGTCAGCCACCGCAGCGCCAGCAGCCTGACGGTTGCCGGTCATGAGCTGCCGGTGGGGCGCAAGTATCTGGCCAATCTGGCGAAATGATCGGCACCAGCCGCACCGGCACGGTCTACCTTACTGAGAGAGGGCAGGCGCGTTTGCCAAGGAAAACAGCGATCAGAAGGTGATGTGGTTGTCGCCGATGGTCTCAATCAACGGTTGCAGATGCGCCTGATACCGGTGCCATTTCGCCTTGGACGAGGAATAGAGCGGCTGGCGCACCTGTTGTACACTGGCGGTCCGCACCCGACGTTTGGCGGAATGAAACTCCAGACAGGCCGCGTCCCAGTCCAGCCCACAGAAGTCGATCAGGCCACGGGCCACGGTTTCGATATCATCCACCAGCGCCTCGTAGTGGATCGAGTGAAAAGCGCCCTTGGGCAAGGTGTCGTGCCAATGGTTCATGACACGTATGTAGTTGTTGAAGTACCGGCCCAGTTCGACCTGATCATAGCTGTGCAACTGGCTGCGTTCGAACAGGCGGGTATAGCAGGACAGGCAGGTATCCAGCGGGTTGCGGGCGATGTGGATGATCTTTGCATTCGGCAGCAGGCCGTGGATCAGGCCGATCAACTGGAAATTGGCAGGCATCTTGTCGACCACATGCGGCGCCTCGGGGCCGTGCTGCCGCAACACCTCGACGTAGTCCTCGGCCCGCCGTGTCAGTGTCGCATCCGACATGGCCTGAACGGCGCGGGGCAGGTTCGAGCTGCCGTCTTCCAACCGCCCGAACAGGTTTTGCAGGTCGTTCAACTCTCCGGCGCCGATCACCTTGGGATGGGCGTTCAGAATGGATTCCGTCAGCGTTGTGCCCGACCGCGGCATGCCGACCACAAAGATTGGCGTTTCGTCCGGGATGGCGCAGCCGCGCAGCCGGTCGATCATGGCCGCATCGAACGTGGCGATCAGGTCATCGGTCAGGCGGTCGGTTTCGGCCGGGTCATAAGTTATCAGAGACCGCTTGATCGCAGCCCCCTTGGTGAAATGCGCGAACGCCTCATCATGGCGGCGCAGCTTTTCATAGCATTCACCCAGAGCATAGTGAAAGGCGAGCGCCTTTTGCGGCAGCATGGTATCGGCCCTGGGCAGTTCAGCTTCAAGCGCCCGCAGCGCCGGGCTGTCTTCGGTGATCTTGTCCAACCGGGCCAACGCGATCCAGGCGCTGAGCGTGTCTTCGCTGGCTTGCGCGGCGGTTTCGAAATGTTGGCGGGCGGTATCGAATTCCCCCTGTTCCATGGCCAGATGCCCCAGCGCCAGACGGCTGGCCGTCAGGTCGGGTTTCAGATCAATCGCCTTGTGATACAGGTCCGAGGCCGCCTGAACATCGCCCAGATGTGCCTTGACCAGTGCCGCCTGAAGGCAGGCCGAGGCGTTGTCGGGGTCCAGCCGCAGGGCCTGTTCAGCCTCGACCAGTGCCAGCTTGGGGTGGTTCTTTTCAAACAGGACCTGAGACAGGCCAACAAAGCTTTCGGCCTTTTTTCCATCTAGCGCGATGGCATTGCGGAATGCGGTTTCGGCTTTGTCCAGATCGTTTTCCAGCGTGAATAGACGTCCGAAATTGCGATGCAGTTCCGCATGGCGCGGAAAACGCTCCAACAGCCCTTCGCTGCGTTTGCGGGCCTCGGTCACCTGTTCCAGTTCGATCAGGACCGAGATCAGGTTGTTGGCTGTTTCGGCCGAGTTCGGATTGATCCGCAGCGCCTTTTCATATTGGCGCACGGCCTCTTCCCGGTTGCCGCGATCACGGGCAATGCTGCCCAGATTATTGATGGCCCGGTCGAATTCCGGTGCCAGCGCCAGCGCGCGGTCCTGCGAGGCTTGGGCCTGATCCAGATCCCCCTGATCGTAATAGACCAACCCCAGATTGGAATGCGCCGCCGCGCTGCCTGGCGCCAGACGCACCGCGCGTTGGCCGATCTCGCGGGCCTGCTCCAACTGTCCGGCCGACCGCAGGATTTCAGTGAAATTCGTCAGAAAATGCGCGTTTTCGGGTTGCAGTTTCACCGCCTGCGTCAGGGCCTGGATTGCCGGGTCGAACTGTCCGGCCTGAAAGGCGATCAGGCCCAGCATGTGATGAGCCGGGGCAAAACCCGGTATCGCATGGACGATTTGGGTGAACATCCGGATGGCCTGTTGCAGCCGCCCCTGTTCGTAATGCGCCATGCCCTGCGCAAAGGCATCCTGAACCGAGATTTGCTGCTGCGCCATGGGCCCCCCTGATCAGGTCTTGCGACGGGCAGTGCCCGGATACCTGTTTGTGGTAGACCATTCCCTTTCCGACGTCTACGCAACTGGGTTTTCGGATGATGCTGAGGGCGTATGTGTGATCTCTGCCATAGCGGGGAAGTTTCGCGGCTTTGACGTGGACGTCACAATTGTGCCCAGCTCAGAGGCTAACTATCAATTTAGAAAAATTTAAAAAGTATATCCGAGAGGGGTTTCGGAAATGAGTAAAGGTATAGGTGCGCGCACGCAGCCCGGCGCAGCGCGCGGTGGACGTGTATTGAAATGGAAAGGGCGGGTGGCCAGCGTCGCGCCATCTGTGTTCCTGGCGTCGGTTTCGGTCGCGGCGCTTTCCGTGGGCATTGCGACCGCTGAGGTGATCTCGACACAGGAGACCACGCAGGTAGATTTTAACTTGGACGAAGACAACACGATCACCTCTACGGGGTCAGTTGACCTGACCACGGGTTCCACGGCGGTGTTGATCGACACGGATTACACCAGCGTTTTCACCAATGACGGCACCATCATGGGCCCGGCCCCGTCCGAGACATCGGGATTTGGCGTGGTGCTGAACGGAATTCTTTCCGCCACAGGGCAGATCGTGAACAATGGAACGGTCAACATCGACGTAAACAGCACGAGTTTGGGTGCCGCGCTGGGCTACCTGATGCTGTTTGACTATGCGGGTGCATTCGTTAACACCGGCACAGTCAGGGCGACAGTGAATGTCACCTCCAGTGGCAGCGCCAGCGCTTTGGGGGCGCTGTTTGTCAACGGCACCGAGGCCGGGGCATCCATTTCCAACTCGGGCACGATCACCGCGATGGCCAACGGGGCCGGCACCAGTGATGTGGCGGCTTTTGGCCTTTTATTCGCCGACGATGCTGAAGGCAGTATCACCAATGATGGCACCATCACAGCCAATGCTGCTGATGGGACGACAGTGATTGCTGTAGGTATCGATATTCAGGGGACACTTGGCGCTAAACTGACCAACTCGGGCACAATTTCGACCGTGGCCACGGAAGATGGGAATGATGCCATTTCGATCGGGGTGCGTGTTCAGGATATGGTTGCGGGTGATGTGACCAATATGGGAACGATTTCGGCGATGGCTGCCGGATCGGATTCGGCCAATGCCGCCGGGTTCCAGTTCCAGAACGGGCTGGACGGCAATTTCGAAAACTCTGGCACGCTGACGGCAACGGCTGACGCTGACACAAGTGCCGCGCGGGCAGGGGGATTGTTCGTAATCGGGACAGTCAATGGCGACGTGACCAACAGCGGAACGGTGAATGCCCGGGCCGACGGGGATAACGGCGCAACGGCTGTTGGCTATGCCATTGCCGGTGACATGACCGGCAATTTCGAAAATTCCGGTACCATTGACATTACAGCGACCCGTGCATTGGCTGCCGGAGGACCCGGGCCATTTGGTTCGGTTCCCGAAGCAAGCGGCTTTCTGGTCTCGGGCTCTGCTACGGGTGATGTCACCAATACAGGCACTATAACGGCAAGCGCGGATGCCGCGAGCGGCACCGCCTCGGTTGCAGGTGTCTATGTGGGCGACTTGCAGGGGCAGTTTTCGAATACCGGTGTCGTCACGGCGACCGGAACGGGGAGTGCGGATGCCTTTGGTCTGAACTTCCAGAACTTTGACGGCGTGATCACGGATGTTGGTCAGGTCACGGCCACATCCGAAAACGGCAATGCCTACGCGATCTTTCTGGGCACCGGGACGGGTACGCTGAATGTGGACAGCATGGATCAGGTAACCGGCCTGATCCGGGTGCAGGACCACAACGTAAATCTGGATGCGCAAGGCGGCAGTGCGGTGTTCAATTTCGAGGACGCCGCGTCCGGGTCGGGCACGTTCACCACCACCGTTTCCGATGGCCAGTCGGCTTGGTTCGTGCAGGATGCAGGCGGCGCAGCGCCCATCTATGCGGTGGTTGACGGGGGCGATCTTGCCCCGCTGGGCGATATCACCGCGTTCTACGGCGACGTCGTTGGCCGTGTCAGTGACGCCCTGCGGTTTGACCGCCCCGAGGAGGTCAGCCGGGGCCTGTCCGTTGGCGGTTTCCGCCCCTTTGCCATGATCGATGGCGAGGCCCGGCAGTTCGAAAGTGACTCTGGCATCGATACCGATGTGACCCTGTTCAATGGCAGCGCCGGGTATTCCGGCCAGTTGGACAACGGGCTTGCCGTGGCCTTGGGCATGGGCGTGTTCCGTGCCGATGGTGACAGCGACACCACCGATTTCGACACGACAGGTTTCTATCTGGATGCTGCCATCGGACGCCAGTTCGGGGCCTATACGGTCGAGGCCGGGCTGGGCTACGGCTGGCTGTCCACCGACCGGTCGCGCCAGATCAGCGGCAACCCGGACGCCAATGCCGATTACGACAGCACTCTGCTGACCGTACATCTGGGGGTCGAGCGCGCCTTTGATGTGCGCAATGACATCGGCCTGCTGGGCTTTGGTGAGGTCCGCTATACCCGGCAACAGGATGACGCCTATACCGAAACCGGATCAGTCGCCAACGCGACCGTCGGAGAAATCACGACCGAGGTGATTGAGGCCCGATTGGGTGTCGAGGTTGAGAAAGCGTTCAACAATGGCGGCGTGCTGTTTGGCCAGCTCAGCGGTGTGTTGCGGCGCGATCAGGGGGATGATGCGGCGAATGTGACAGTCTTTACAACATCGCAATCGCTGGCCTTTGCGTCGACGGATTTCAACGGTGCCAGCCTGGTGGTGGGATATGAAAAAGAGCTTCTGTCCGACATGACACTGGAACTGACGGCGGAGCAGGAATTCGGCGATGCAGCACAAGGGCCGAATATCCGGGCCGGGTTGCGATGGGCGTTCTGATCCCATCCTGTATCTGATGATGTTCTGGCCGGGCTCTCTGTAGGGTCCGGCCAGTTGCTTTAACGGCCCGCCACAATCACCGAAGTGTCCAGCCCGCGGGATTTTGCATCCAGACTGTCCGGCAGCGGCGCGTCGGTGAACAGCGTATCCGCATCGTCCAGATTGCCAATCCGCCCGGGGGCTGAGCGCAGGATTTTCGAACTGTCCGCCACCACGAAGACGGATTTCGACTGGCGGATGATGGATTTGGTCGCGCGGACCTCCTGAAAGTCGAAATCGAGCAGGTCGAGATCGTTGTCGATTCCGGCACAGCTGATGATGGCGAAATCAAACTTGAACAGATCGACCACCTGCGTGGTCAGGTTGCCCAGCAGCCCGCCATCGGTGCGGCGCAGTGATCCTCCGGCCACGACGATCTCGATATTCGGATTGGCGGCCAGGATATTGGCGGTGTTCAGGCTGTTGGTGACCACCAGAAGATCGGTGTGGGTCAGCATCTCGCGGGCCACAGCCTCGGTCGTGGTGCCGATATTGATGAAGACGGTCGCGCCATTGGGGATATGCCGCGCGCATTCCCGCCCGATCCGGGCTTTGCCTTCGGTATTGCGGTTGCGGCGCTGCATATAATCGAGATTGCCCAAACCCGAGGACATGACGGCGCCGCCATGCACGCGCTCTAGCTGACCCGATTGCGATAACTGCGCCAGATCACGCCGGATGGTCTGTTCGGCCACGCCAAACCGGCGGGCCAGATCCTCGACCCGGATGGTGCCTTCGCTTTGGGCGAGTTGAAGGATCTCGGATTTGCGGTTCTGGCTGAGCATGTCTGTATCGTCCCTTCTGTCAAAAATGCGCGAATACGCGCAGGTTCGCAAGCACATGATGTTCGGTTTTCCACATTTCGCGCGTAACTCGCGCAACTGCGCACGCGAACCTGTTGACTTTTGGCTGGAATGGTGATTGTTAGCGGTAACAAATTCTGCAAGCCGAGTCGGCGGGCGTGCCGGGTATTGGGAGAAGAGAGATGACCGTAAAAGTCGCCATCAACGGATTTGGCCGCATCGGCCGCTGTGTTCTGAGGTCGCTGGTCGAGGCGGGCCGGAACGATGTCTCGGTCGTTGCGATCAACGATCTGGGGCCGATCGAGACCAATGCGCATCTGTTGAAATATGACAGCGTGCATGGGCGGCTGAATGCGGATGTCCAGATCGACGGTGATGTGATGCGGGTCGGCGGCCGCCAGATCCGGGTCAGCGCTGAACGTGACCCGGCCAAGCTGCCCTGGCAGGACGTGGATGTGGCGCTGGAATGCACCGGGCTGTTCACCAAACGCGAAAGCGCCATTCAGCATCTGGGGAACGGGTCGAAAAAGGTACTGGTCTCGGCCCCCGCCAGCGGTGCCGACAAGACCATCGTCTATGGTGTCAACCATCATAGCCTGACCGGCAAGGAACTGGTGGTGTCGAACGCCAGTTGCACCACAAATTGCCTGTCCCCGGTCGCCAAGGTTCTGGATGATGTGTTTGGCATCGAGACCGGCTACATGACCACCGTGCATTCCTATACCGGAGATCAGCCGACGCTGGACACGCTGCACAAGGACCTCTATCGCGCCCGGGCGGCGGCGATGTCGATGATCCCCACCTCGACCGGGGCCGCGCGCGCGGTGGGTGAGGTGCTTCCACAGCTCAAGGGCCGGCTGGACGGTTCGGCCATCCGGGTGCCAACGCCCAATGTCTCTGCCGTAGACCTGTGTTTCATGCCCAAACGCGCCGTTACGGTTGACGAGGTCAACGACGCTATCCGCACCGCCGCCGAAGGCGAGATGCGCGGTGTTCTGGCGGTGACGGACGAACCTCTGGTCTCGACCGATTTCAACCACGACCCGCATTCGTCGATCTTTGCCAGCCAGCAGACGCGCCTGACCGATGGCGGCATGGTTCGCGTGCTCAGTTGGTATGACAACGAATGGGGGTTCTCGAACCGCATGCTGGACACGGCCTGTGCTATGGCGGCGGCCTAGTGCCCCGCGGGGCAGGTTATGATTGCAACGGGGCAAAGGCCCTGTTGAACAGACGGCCCAAGATCGACGGGTTGTTTGGGGAAAGAGGGTAACCGATTGGTTCACAGAAGCCCTGAAAGTGGGTGAGAATGCGCGCCCAAACCTTTTGCCGATGTGTGGCCGAGTGTTGAAACACGTAGCTTGCCATAGCAGGGTGAAGTGCGCCTGACCTGTCTAAATCGCGTGAAGCCCGATTGGATCGAACAAAGCTGTCCAGCATTTGTCACCGTCCCATCTCGCACAGCCAATCAAACACCAACGCTGCCCGGTCTGACGCCGTGCTATGCAGTTTGACGTAAAATCCAAGCGGTGAAGGCACTGTTTCCGGCAGCAGTTTCACCAGTTTACCCGAGGCGATCAGGTCACTCGTCAATCCTTCCCATCCAAGTACCGCGCCCATGTCGTCCTGCGCGGCCTGCAGGGCGATGATGTAGTTGTTGACGCGGTGCGTGGTCTTGAGGGGGCCGGTGTAGCCGAGGGCGGTGGTCCAAGCGCGCCAGTCGGTCCAGCCGGTTTCCGGGGCATCCAGATGGATCAGGGGCAGTGTGGCGATATCGCCGGTATTGGTGATCGGATTTTGGGCCGCAAAGCGCGGGCTGCCAAGGGCCATGATCTGATCATGGAACAGGGCGCAGCAGGTCTCGGGGTCGGTGCCGGGGTTGCCGTAATGGATGCTCAGATCACATTCGAGACCGCCGGATTCCGTGTCGCTGACGACCTGAGTCACCGAGATATGGGCGTATTTCTTCCAGAACTGGGCCAGACGTGGGGTCAGCCACAGGGAACTGACCGCCGTGGTCGACCGGATGGTCACGGCAGAGCGGCCATGCTGGGCGCGCAATTGCCCCAGCGCCTCGCTGATGCCTTCGAAACCGCGCTGCAGGGCGACCAGCAGATAGGCGCCGCTTTCGGTCAGTTGCACGCCCCGGTGATAGCGGTGAAAGAGGGTGCAGTTCAGCTCTTGCTCTAGCGCTTTGACCTGATGGCTGATGGCGGCGGGGGTCACATTCAACTCACTGGCGGCACGTTTGAAGCTGACATTACGGGCGGCGGCCTCGAAGCTGATCAGCGAGCTTACGGGGGGCAAATCATAGGGACGGTTGGGCAAATCTCTTTGTCCTGAATATGTTGATGGGTGCAGCCATGCAAGGCGCAGGCTGACAATAGCATTAGGTCAAGTAATCCAAAGTGAATTTTATTGCGATTGCCCCGCAGGCCTAAACCGGGTCTCGTACCGGTCGGAAAACCGGCAGAGATCAGGAGGACCCTCAGATGAAGTCGCATGCAAAGGTTGTGGTTGTCGGGGGCGGCTGTGTCGGCGCCTCGATCCTTTACGGGCTGACGGAACATGGCTGTTCGGATGCCGTGATGCTGGAACGCACGACGCTGACTTCGGGCTCGACATGGCATGCGGCGGGGTTGCTGGTGACCTTCGTGCGCTCGCACAATGTCTCGAAGATGACGATGGAGACGATCCGCATTTACTCCGAGGTCGAACAGAAGATGGGCAGCTCGGTCGGGTTGCGCAAAGTTGGGCAGCTGCGGATCGCCAACACCGAAAAGCGGTGGGATGAGTTCCAGTCCTATATCTCGATCGCCGAGGCCGCGGGCGTGCCTTGCAGGCTGGTGACGCCCGAAGAGATCGCGGAAATCCATCCGTTGCTGAACCAGTCCGAGCATATTCGCGGCGGCATCCTGCATACCGAGGACGGCTATGTGAACCCCGCCGATATCACCATGGCGCTGGCCAAGCTGGCCCGGGATGCCGGGGCGACGGTGTATCAGAACACCGAGGCTCAGGCTTATGAAAAGCTGGATAACGGCCATTGGAAGGTGACCACCAATCAGGGTGAGATCACCTGTGAGCATCTGATCTTTGCCACCGGCAACTATGCCCGCGAAAACGCGCGCCGAGTGGGGCTGGATCTGCCCTGCATTCCGATTGTTCACCAGTATTGGACGACCGAAACCGTGCCGCTGCTGAAAGAGCGGCGCGCACAGGGGCTGCCGGAATTCCCGATCCTGCGGGATGAGGATTATGGCGCCTATCTGCGTGAGGATGTGGGTGGTATCCAGTTCGGGCCGTATGAATTCACCAAGGACCTCAAGCTGTTCGCCGAAGACCGCGTGCCACCGGATTTCGGTGCCGACCTGCTGCCCGAGGATTTTGACGCAGTGGAAACCCAATGGGAGCGCGCCATCGAACGGGTGCCGACGCTGGGCGAGGTCGGGATCAAGGCCAACACACGCGGCCCGTTCCAGATGACCCCGGATGAGCTGCCCCTGGCCGGTCCCGCGCCGGGTCACGAAAACCTGTGGCTGGCCGAAGGGATGCCAGGCGGCATCCTGTGGGGCGGCACCGTGGGCAACCGTCTGGCCAAGTGGATCGTTGACGGCGATCCGGGGATGGATATGTCGGAACTCGACCCGCGCCGGTTCTCGGATTACGCCTCGAAACGCTGGACCATGGACAAGGTGCGCGAGACATGGGGCACCCATATGGACGCGCATATCCCGGGTGAGGATTTCCCCGATGCCCGCCCGATGAAGACGGTGGGCAGCTATGATCTGCTGACGGCCCATGGCGCTGTCTGGACCAGTTTCAACGGCTATGAGTTCCCGCGCTGGTTTGCCCGGACGCCCGCCGAGGCAATCCCCGAACACAGCTTCCGCCGCACCAATCACATGGAGCTGGTGCAGGCCGAGGTGCGCACCACCCGTGAAGAGGCCGGGTTTATCGAAATGTCGCCGATGACCAAATTCACCGTGCGCGGCCCGGGTGCCGCCGCGTGGCTGGACGGGCTCATGGCCAACAGGTTGCCCAAGGTGGGCCGCATGACCCTGTCGCTGATGCTGAACGACAGGGGGGGCATGGACGCGGAATATACCATCGTGCGGTACGCCGAGGATGACTTCTATCTGATCTCGACCCCGAACTGGCGGGCTTATAACTGGGATCAGTTGCAGCGCGTGCTGCCCAAGGATGGCTCGGTCATCCTGGAGGATATCTCGGAACAGTTGGGTGTGATCGCACTGGCCGGACCCAAGGCGCGCGAGATACTGCAACCGCTGACCGACAATGACCTGTCAAACGAAGCCTTTCCGTGGCTCTCGGCGCAAATGGGTGAGGTCGGCTATGCCAAGGGCGTCCACCTGCTGCGCGTGTCCTATACGGGCGAGTTGGGGTGGGAGATTCATCATCCTGTCGGCTACAACCGCCATCTGGTCGATCTGCTGCTGAAGGCGGGTGTCAAACCCTTTGGGCTTGAGGCGCTGGACTCGATGCGGCTTGAGAAGTCCTATCGCGCGATCAATCGCGAGATTTGCAAGGACCTGACGCCATACGAGGCAAGCCTTGATCGTTTTGTCGTCACCGAAGGGCGCGAGTTCACCGGCAAGGCGGCGCTGCTGAAACAGCAGGAGGACGGTGGGTATAACCGGCTGGTCACGCTGAAACTGCCGTTCTGCGATACCTCGGTAATGTTCGACGAAGGCGTCTACAAGGATGGCACGCTGGTTGGGCGGGTCACCTCGGGCGGGTTCTCGTATTATTGCAACCACGACATCGCAATGGCGCTGGTGCCGCAGGGGCTGACCGCGCCGGGGACCAGAATGCAGGTGCTGGTTCATAACGAGATGCGCGAGGCCGAGGTTATCGACACTTGCGCCGTCGATCCCACCAGCGCCCGCGCGCGGGCCTGAGCAAGGAGCCGAGACATGACACAACCAAACGCTCGCACAGCCCGGGGTGGCCGCGCCGCCCGGGTCCGCGCCCGCACCAACCCGCCGCCCGAATACCTTTCGACCCTGCACAACCGGGTTGGGCCGATTGATCTGCTGGGCCCCGAAGGGGTCGAGAAAATCCATAATGCGGCGATGACCATTCTGGAGACGACTGGCATCGAATTCCGCGACCCGGTGGCGCTGGCCGACTGGAAGAAACACGGGGCCGATGTAGATGGTCAGCGGGTGCGCATTGGCCGCGACATGTTGATGGACCTGATCTCATCCGTGCCAACGGAATGGGGCTATGCCGCGCGCAACCCGGAGCGGTCCTTGCGGGTGGGCAACCGGCATGCGGTTTTCGCCAACGCTTATGGCGCGCCGTTTGTCTATGATCTGGATGGCGAACGCCGCCCCTCGACCCTGGATGACGCGCGCAACTTCTTCAAGCTCAGCCAGATGAGCCAATCCATGATGGTGCCGGGTATCCTTCCGGTGGAACCGCAGGACGTACCCGTCCCGCAGCGGCATCTGGAGCTGGTGCATGCGGCGCTGACCCTGACCGACAAACCGATCAAAGGCTCGGTCCTGTCCGAACAGGCGGCCCGCGACAGCGTAGACATGGCCCGCATCGTGTTCGGTGCGGATTTCGTGGACAGCAATGTGGTGATGGCGGCGCTGTTGAACTGCAACACGCCGCTGGTCTGGGACGAAACCATGTTGCAGAGCTTGCGGGTCTATGCCGCCGCCAACCAACCCTGCCTGCTGTCGCCCTTTGTGCTGGCCGGGGCCTCGACCCCCGCAAGCCCGCAGGGCGGTGTCGCGCTTCTGATCGCGGAAAGCCTTGCGGGCATAGCCTATAGCCAGATCATCCGCCGGGGCGCGCCGATGGTGCTGGGCGTGGCGATCATGGGGGTGTCGATGAAGACGGGCGCGCCGATGATGGGCTCGCCGGAACCGGGGCTGATGAACCTGCTGGTGGGCCAGATGGCGCGGTTCTATCAGGTGCCGTGGCGGACTTGCACCATGTGGACCGGGTCGAAATCCCCCGATCTGCAGGCGGGGTATGACACTGCGAACTCCATGTGGCCCGTGCTGCTGGGCGGGGCGAATTACATCGTCCACGCGGCGGGTTTTCTGGAAGGCGCGCTGGGGGTCAGTTATTCGAAATGGGTGCAGGACGCCAAACAGCTGGAGAACTTCCACCGCTTTTTCAGTGGCCTGCAAGAGGAAAACCTGAACGCGCTGCTGGGCGATATCGCCGATATCGGACCCGGAGGGCATTTTCTGGGCACCGACCACACCCGCGAAAACCCGATGCACATGAATGCGCTGCAAAACAATGACAGCTTTGAGCAATGGCAAGCCGAGGGTGCCAAATCCGCCGAAACCGTCGGTCAGGACGAGGCCCGGCGCATGCTGGATCACTACGTCCAGCCCCCGATGCCGGATGATCGGCGCTTGGCGCTGGACGAATTTGTTGCCAAAAAGCGTTTGGCCTATCAAAGCTAGGCATACGGTATCCGAGGCCCAACAGGACAGGAATTCGCACATGGCTGACATCTCGACAAAAACGCTTTCGCTGGATGAGGTCAAAGCCCTGGCCAAAGCCGTGCTCGTGTCCAGCGGGATGGATGAACGCGGCAGCGATACCCTGTCCCATCTGGTGATGCTGTCCGAACGCGACGGCCCGCGCAGTCATGGTCTGCGGATGCTGCCGGTTTACGCGCAAAGCTTTTCGTCGGGTTATGCCAATCCGGCGGCCAGCCCCACGATCACGCGGATGGCCCCCGGGGTTCTGCGGGGCGACGGCGACAATGGCTATTACCAGATCGCTGCCGAACAGGCGCGGGAAGAACTGATCGCGATGGCCCGCGAAAACGGGATCGCTGCGTTTTCCTGCGCCAACTGTCACCATCTGGCGGCACTGCGGTTTGATACCGAGCCGTTGGCGCAAGCCGGGCTGGTGGCGTTGGCGGTGGTGAATTCTCTGTCGATGGTGGTGCCGCAGGGCGGGGTCAGGCCGGTCTTTGGCACCAACCCGATGTCCTTTGCCTGCCCGCGTGAGGGCGCCGAGCCGATTGTCTGGGATCAGGCGTCCTCGGTCGTGGCTTTGATGGATGTGAAAATGGCCGCCGCCGAAGGGCACGAGCTACCCCGTGTTGGCGGGCTGGACCCGTCGGGCGCGCCCAGCACCGATCCGAACGCCATTCTGGAAACCCGCAGCCTGTTGCCCTTTGGCGAACATAAGGGCGCGGCCATCGCCCTGCTAATCGAGGTTCTGGGCGCAGCCCTTGCAGGCGGCACCCTGTCCGTAGACAACGCCGACCGCGAGGCGCATGGCGCGCTGAACATCAAGGGTGGTTCGACCCTGATCGCCATCGACCCGACCAAGTTCGGCAATCCGGCCTTCGGCGACTTTGTCACCCGCATCTGTGCTGAGATCGAAGGCAACGGCACCGCCCGTGTTCCGGGTGACGGCAGGCTGAGCAAACGCGCGGCAGCCGCAGGCGAGGGCGTCACCGTCAGCACCGAATTGCTGGCCCAACTGGACCAGCTGCGCCAGTCGTAAACAGGGTTAAAGCTGTTCAACCTTGACCGAGTCGATGGGGTAGAAGGCCAGATATTCCTTGATCTCGGCCACCGGCGGGATCGGATCCTCATAGCTCCAGACCGCATTTTCGGTCACGGATGATTTGTTGACGATGGAGAAATGCGCCGCATCCCCTTTGCCGGGGCAGTGGGTCACCTTGTCGGTGCGGTCCAGAAAGGCCATGGCAATATCGGTGCGGGGGAAATAGATCACAGGGTCCTTGTCGCCTTCCAGCAATTCCAGCGCACCGGTGGTTTCACCCAGAATGGCCCCGCCTGAACGGACGCTCCATTTCCCCGGTGCTTTGCGGATCGTGATGTGATCGGTCATTCCTTCCCTTCCCTTTGGTTTTTCTGGGCCTCTCCTTTGCCCATTTTATGTAACAGTCCGGTGTCAAACCGGCGCGGTTGCGGCATCCAACCACAGTTGCGCGTCTTCGCCCAGCCTTGGTCGAATTTTTTCCGCAACGTCCCGGTGATAGGCATTTAGCCACGCACGTTCGTCACCCGTCAGCATATCGACCAGAATCAGCCGCCTGTCGATGGGCACATAGGTCAGCGTGCGCCAGTTCAGCATCGCGCGTTCGCTGTCTCCACTGGGCAGAGACGGCGCGTCTTGCACCACCACCAGATTTTCGATCCGGATGCCAAATGCGCCTTCGCGGTAATATCCGGGCTCGTTCGACAGGATCATACCCGGCTCCAGCGGCACATGGCTGACCCGCGACAGGCGCTGCGGGCCTTCATGAACGCTGAGATACGCGCCGACCCCGTGGCCGACGCCATGATTAAAGTCCTGCCCGGCCAACCACAGCGGCTGCCGCGCCACGCATTCGATATCGCGCCCCGCCAGACCCACCGGCCAGCGCAGCATCGACAGGGCGATCATGCCTTTCAGGACACGGGTAAAGCAGGCTTTTTCATCCTCGCCCACTTCGCCAATCGCGATGGTGCGGGTGATGTCGGTGGTGCCGTCCAGATATTGCCCGCCGCTGTCCAACACCAGCAGGTGGCCGTTTTCCAGCCTGCTGTCGGTTTCCTCGGTCACCCGGTAATGCATGATCGCACCGTTCGGTCCGGTGCCTGCGATGGTATCGAAAGAGATATCCTGCAGGGCGTTATCCTTGCGGCGGTTCTCCTCCAGCCGGGTCACGACCTGCGTTTCGGTCAGGCTGCCCGGGGTTTGCGCGTCCAGCCAGCACAGGGTTTCGATCACTGCTGCGGCATCGCGCAGATGCGCCTCGGCGCTGCCTGCGATTTCCGCCGGGTTCTTGCGGGCCTTGGGCAGGGCGCAGGGGTCACCGCCTTCGACCATCCGGTCGCCCAGCACATCGGCCACGATCTGCGGCACGGTGCCGGGATCGACCTGAACTGAGCCTTCCAACTGGTCCAGCGCTTCCAGAAAACCTTCGGGTTCATGCTGCTGCACCTGCGACCCCAGATGATCCGCCAGCCCGTCCAGCTTGGCGGCAGCCATGAACAGATCGACCCGGCCATCGCCATGCAGAATGGCAAAGCCATGCGCCACCGGGTTATAGGCAATATCCGCGCCGCGAATGTTCAGCAGCCACATGATCGAATCCGGCAGGGTGATCACCGCTGCCGCACGCCCGGCCTGACGCAGCTCCTCCGCCAGCCTTCCGATCTTGCTGGCAGCACTTTCCCCGGCAAACTCAATAGGATGTGCCTTGACCGGGTTCATCGGTGGGTCCGGCTGATCCGCCCAGATCCGGTCCACAAGATTGTCACAGCGCACCAGTTCGATCCCGCTGCCGTTCAGCTCTTTCTGCGCCGCCGAGATCTGCCCCGCCGCGTGCAGCCACGGATCAAACCCGACCTTGCCGCCATTTGGCAGCTGTTCCTTGAGCCACGTACTGAGGCTGACATCCGGCCACGGCACCGGCGTATAAACATCGGCCACCTGCGCCTTGACCTGCGTCCGGTAACGCCCGTCGATGAACACGCCCGCAATATCGGTCAGCGCCGCGCAAAACCCGGCAGAGCCGGTGAAGCCGGTCAGCCACGAAAGCCTCTCATCCCTTGGGGCAACGTATTCGCCCTGATGCGCATCTGCCCGGGGGATCAGGAAGCC
>NZ_JALCBM010000038.1:37307-43039 GCF_028066395.1 Ruegeria sp. | reverse complement strand
TTTCACAGACTCGCCTTTGCCTGCGCCACCAAACCGCTGCCCTGATGGGCTGGCAGGTGCTCCGACTTTCAGTGCGGCAAACACGTGGGGTTTCAAACGACCGGGGTAAAAAGCCTCAGGTCGAAGGCGGAACGCCGCCATCCATGCCAGCCTCGATATTCATGATTAGCGCGGCAATCTGTGTCGCGGAATGCACCCCCAGCTTTTCATACGCCCTGCGGCGCAAAGTGCGCACCGTGTTCTCAGAGACCCCCAATTCCAGCGCAGTGCCCGAGACACCGACCCCCTGAACCAGCATGTCGCACACCTCGGCCTCGCGCGGGGACAGCATGCCGAACGATCCGGCATCGCGATGGCGCAGCCCGGAAACACGTGCCTTGGGCGAAAGCTGAAAGGCCGACGAACCCACAACATAGTGCCGCAGGCCGATCAACTCGTGAACGATCGGCAGAATGGCCTGAAGGCGCTCCATCTCATCGTGTTGCAACCAGCCGGACTCCCGGCCACGCAGGAAAAAGGACATCAGGCCGATCCGGCCGGATCGGGAAGACACTGTGACCCGCTCGATCACCTCATCACGGATATAGATCGGCGTGCGGGGGTCAGCGGGATCGGGTCGCCACCTTTCGATGGCCAATTCGCCTTTGCCGGCGCTGCGTATCCGGCGCACTGTGTCTGCCACAAGGTCGTCATTGGCCAGGATCGTGCGGGCGTTGCGGTTGAACCAATAGCTGCTCATCTCGCCGCCCCAGATCGACAGGACCGGAACCGGCTTGTTCATGTCAGCCACGTAGAACGCGCCAAAATTGGCGATTTCCGCGGCCTGCCGGATGTAAGTCATCAACGCATCCGGGAATTCGGGGGTGCGCAGGGTCGCGACCAATGCGGCCACCGGATCGCGGGGCAGCGGGCGTGGCGGGAAGATGTCACTCATTAGGGTGACAGAATAAAATGCCGGTTTGCGGTAGTCAACGCGCCAACCCCTCAAAGCCCGGAATGCCACCATGACCAAGATTTTTTCCACGAAGAACCGCCCGGTTCATCTGGGCTCTTACCCGTTGGAGCGTCTGGAACGCCTAAGCGTGCTGCCGGATCTGTCTGCCACGTCCGCCACCAAGCCACTCAGCTTTCACCGTCCCGAACATCCCGAAAGCATCGTCAACGCGATGGGAGAGTTTCAGGCGATGATGGACGCGATCCGCGACGGGTTTGTGAACAAGGAAATCGCGGCCATCCCGGCGGACCCGATCGAGCGGGCCAATCACCTTAAGGCGTTTGGCTATTACAACGATGCCTCGATGGTGGGAACCGGGCCTTTGCGGGCCGACATGTTTCTGGACGCCCCTCGCCGCAACCCGGATATCGAGCGGCTGGCCCATGCGTTGAAGACCCGGCAGACCAAGACGCTGGCCTCGGGGATCGACATGATCATGGCCGACCTCAAGGAAAGCATGGAGGCGCAGCCGGGTCCGGTCACCCATCACACGCATGCTATCGTCTTTCTGTATGAACACTTGCGCGACCCGCGCGCAGACGAGCCCGGCAGCGACTGGATCATGGATGCGCAGGACCACCGCGCCTGTCTGCGGGCGACGGAAACAGCAGTGGTGATTGCCAACTACATCCGGCTTCTGGGGTATGACGCGCGGGCGCATACCTCGACCACAACCGAGGTTGATCTGAACAAGCTGGCGGTGGCCGCCGGTCTGGTCAGCGCCGAGGATGGCGAATTGGTTGCACCTTGGCTGGGCACACGGTTCGGTCTGGCCGCCATCACCACCGAGATGGAGATCGCCCATGACGCCGCGCTGGCCCCAATGTCGGCGCAACCCTGGTTCAAAACCCGTGGCCCGGCCTGGTGGCTGGGCAAGGGGTTCGGCAAATCCGCCCTGAACCGCGACCCCTATGCCCGTCGGAATTATGCTGACGGTGCCCACCCGTTTGAGCGGCTCAAGCGGGTGGATCAGCCCACCACCTATATTGACGAGGCCAACGTGGCGCGGGTCCCGAAACGCGCCGATATGTTCGCCCGCGCGCAATTCGGCGATATGGGCAAGAACCTGCAGGACAACGCCAAAGGTGGGCATTATGTGCGTAAATCCGCGCCCAGTTTTGCCCAGCGGCGCGCGCTTGGGGCTTTTGTTCTGCTACAGGACGGTGAGTCCGACGCCGCCGGAACCCGCCCCACCGATGCCGAGCGCAATGCGCAGAACCTCAAGGCGGCCAGCTATTTTCTGGGGGTCGATGCGGTCGGTACCAGCCGCTGCCCCGATTGGACATGGTACAGCCATGACGCCACCGGTACGCCCATCGACCCGCCCCATGATCAGGCGGTCAGCATGATCATCGATCAGGGGTTCGAGACCATGGAAGGTGCCAGCGGCGATGACTGGATCGCCGTCAGCCAGTCCATGCGCGCCTACCTGCGCTTTTCGCTGCTGGGCGGTGTGATTGCGCAACAAATCCGCAATCTGGGCTACAAGGCCAAAGCGCATACGGTGATGGATGGCGAAGTGCTGCAACCGCCGCTGTTGTTGCTGTCAGGTCTGGGTGAGGTCAGCCGCATCGGCGAGGTGATCCTTAACCCCTATCTGGGCCCGCGCCTGAAATCCGGTGCGGTGACCACCGACATGCCGATGGCGCATGACAAACCCATCGACTTCGGGCTGCAGAATTTCTGTGAGAACTGCAATAAATGCGCCCGCGAATGCCCCTCGGGCGCGATCACTGCCGGACCGAAACTGATGTTCAACGGTTATGAGATCTGGAAATCCGACAGCCAGAAATGCACCACCTATCGGGTCACGCAGCCCGGCGGTGCCATGTGCGGACGGTGCATGAAAACCTGCCCGTGGAATCTGGAAGGTTTGTTCACGCAGGCTCCGATCCGCTGGGCCGCATCGAACATTCCCGCCGCCGCGCCGGTGCTGGCGAAACTGGATGACCGGATCGGCAATGGCAGCCTCAATGAGGTCAAGAAATGGTGGTGGGATGTCGAGCTGGACGAAACCGGCGGCTACCGCGCGCCGAAAAACCCGGTCAACAGCCGGGATTTGCAAACCGATCTGGACCTGAAATTCGAAGACCAGACGCTGGCCGTCTATCCCGCCCCGCTGGCCCCGCACCCCTACCCCTATCCCTTCCCCATGGACCGCGAAGCCGGGATCGAGGCGTATGAAGCGATGATCCCCGCCAAGGAATATCAGGAACGGCTGGCGCAGGGTGATACATCAATGCTGCATCGCTATTCCAATGATGACGACGCGCCGGTCATTCAGGTGGAACTGGCCAAGGTCGAAGCAATGGCGGACGGCGTCAGCAAGTACGAGTTCACAAGCCTCAATGGCGCGCCGCTGCCGGAATGGACCGCAGGCGCACATCTGGACGTGCTGGTAGCGCCGGAATTCCTGCGGCAATATTCGATGTCCGGCAACCCCGCCGACCGCTCGGCCTATCAGATCGGTGTATTGCGCGAGGATGAGGGTCGCGGTGGCTCGGCCCTGCTGCACCGGATTTTCAACGAAGGGCGCAAGGTCTTCATCTCGAAACCCATCAACCATTTCGAACTGGACGAGACCGCCACAAAGACCTTCCTGATGGGCGGCGGTATCGGCATCACCCCGATGATCGCCTTTGCCCATCGCCTGTACGAATTGGGTGCGGATTTCGCATTGCACTATTCCGCCTCGACCCGCGCCGGTGCCGGGTTTCTGGACGATCTGGCCGCGATGCCCTGGGCCGACAAGGTGCATTACCATTTCTCGGATGAAGGCACCCGCGCCGATCTGGATGCCATCATGGCCGGATATCAGGACGGCTGGCACGTCTACACCTGTGGCCCGAACCGTTACATGGATGGCGTGATGGACGCCGCCGAACGGCAGGGCTTTCCCGAGGAGGCACGCCATCTGGAATATTTCTCGGTCCCGGAACAGCCGGAATACGAGAACTTCGAATTCACCGTGCGCCTGGCCCGTTCCGGCAAGGATCTGACAGTGCCCGAGGACAAGACCATCGCCGACGTGCTGCAGGAAAACGGATTTCATGTGGATGTGAAATGCTCGGACGGGATTTGCGGGGTGTGCAAATGCGGGCTGATCTCGGGCGAGGTCGAGCATCGGGATTTTGTCCTGTCCAACAAACAGCGTGAGACAACCATCATCACCTGCCAGTCCCGCGCATCCGGCAGCGATGGCCTGATCGAACTGGATGTGTGACGAGGGACCTGCCAAAGCGACAGGACGCCAATCAAAACATGGGGCTTAACCCGCCAGACGCATACGCGCTTTCGGGTTCAATTCGATCCTTCTATGGGTTTCACCGGTAGTCAGGCCCAACGGGTCAGACTACGACCCCCGGATTCATGATATCGTCCGGATCAATTGCCCTGTGAAGGCGCCGCATCACATCACGCTCAACCGGGGACCGCAGCATGTCGGCAATCGCAACCTTGGTGCGCCCCATGCCGTGTTCAGCGGCGAAACTGCCACTGAATTCGACCACCGTGCGATAGATGCAGTCCGACAGGTCGGTATCGCGCCCGGCGAAATCATTCTGCCCGACAGGCGGGGAAAGGTTGTAGTGGATGTTGCCATCCGCCAGATGGCCGAACACCCAGATACGCACACCCGGCAAAATCCGTTCGACCAAGGGGCTGCAACGGTCGACAAAAGCAGCGATCTGGCTGACCGGGACCGCGATGTCATGCTTGATCTGCCGCCCCTCCAGCCGCGCGCCTTCGGGCAGCTCCTCGCGGATGGCCCAAAGGGCCAGACGTTGCGCCTCGCTGCTGGCGATCACCGCGTCCTCGGCCAGGTCATTTTCAAAGAGATGTTCCAACGCGCGTTCAAAAATATCCTCAAGCCGCAGCCCGGGGATCGAGGTTGCAACCTCAGCCAGAACATAGAACGGCGACCGGCCTTGCAGCGGCCATTTCAGGCTGGGCACGTTCCGCAAAGCCAAATCCAACGTCGGGTCTTCGAAGAATTCCAGCCCGGTCAGGAACTCTCCGGCATCGGCGCGCAGGCTGCTTGCCAGTGCCAGCGCCCGGTGTCGGTCCGGGACCGCAATCAGGGCGGTGGCCCGGTCGCGGGCGGCGGGGAACAAGCGCAGCACGGCCTTGGTCACGACGCCCAGACGACCCTCGGACCCGGCAAACAGCTTGCGCAGCTGAAACCCAGCATTGTCCTTGATCAACCGCCGCGCCCCGTTCCAGATGCGGCCATCGGGCAGAACCACTTCGAGCCCCAAAACCAGGTCCTGCATCATGCCAAAGCGGAACGCATGCGACCCGCCTGCATTGCAGGCGATCAGCCCGCCGATCTGCGCGCTGCCCTCCGAGCCCAGATGCAGAGGGAAGTGCAGGTCTTCGGCAGCGACAGCCTCGTGCAACTGCGCCAAGACGACCCCCGGGCCAACCGTTGCCGTGAAATCTATCGGATCAATCGACTCGATCTGGTTCATGCGGGACAGGGACAGAATGACGGTGTTTTCGCGCGCCGCGACCGAGCCGCCAACCAGCCCGGTATTACCGCCTTGCGCCACCACGGCCACGCCATTCTGGTGGCACAGCCGCATGGTTTCGGCAACGGCTTCGGTCGTCGCAGGCCGGGCCACGCCAAGGGGCGCGACGCCAAACCGATCCAGCCAGTCGCGGCTGTAAGGCGCAGCCTCGGCACCGGTTTTCCAGCCCTCCGGCCCCAGCAGCGCGGAAAGGGAGGCCGCCAGTTCCA
>NZ_JALCBM010000038.1:0-37207 GCF_028066395.1 Ruegeria sp. | reverse complement strand
CCGGTTTTCCAGCCCTCCGGCCCCAGCAGCGCGGAAAGGGAGGCCGCCAGTTCCATGGCTCAGCCCGCGTTCACATAGGCGGTCTTGACCGAGGTGAAGAACTCGACCGCGTAACGCCCCTGTTCGCGCGCGCCAAAGCTGGAGCCTTTGCGCCCGCCGAAGGGCACGTGGTAATCGACCCCCGCCGTCGGCAGATTGACCATCACCATCCCGGCCGATGACCGCCGCTTGAACGCCCGCGCATGGGCCAGCGAGGTGGTGCAGATGCCCGAGGACAGCCCGAACCGGGTGTCATTGGCGACCGCAAGCGCCTCATCAAAATCACCGACCTTGATCACGCTGGCGCAGGGACCGAATATCTCCTCCTGACAGATGCGCATGTCATTGCTGGCCCCCAGAAACAGCGCGGGGTCCTGAAAGTAACCCGGCCTGTCGCGACGGGAGCCACCGATAACCTCGGCCCCCTCTTCGCCCGCCAAGGTCACATAACCCAGATTGCCGTCCAACTGGCTTTGCGACGAAACCGGCCCCATCTGTACCGCGCCATCCAGCGGGTCGCCCACCACCAGCGCTTGCATCTTCTGCGTCAGCGCATCGACGAAACGGTCATGAATGCCCGCCTGCACGATCAGCCGCGACGACGCCGTGCAGCGCTGCCCGGTCGAGAAAAACGCACCGTTCAGGCAGGTATCAACCGCCGTATCCAGATTGGCGTCGTCCAGAACCACCATCGGGTTCTTGCCGCCCATCTCCATCTGTAGCTTCTTGCGGCTGCGGGCACATTCCATGGCCAATCCAGCACCGATACCTTCCGATCCGGTGAAGGAAATCGCCGTCACATCTGGATGCGCCGTCAATGCAGGACCGATGACCGAGCCCTGCCCCATCACCAGATTGAACACACCGGGCGGGCAGCCGCATTCATGCAGCAATCGCGCCAGAAGATGCGCGCAGGCCGGGGTCAGCTCCGCCGGTTTGAATACCACCGTATTGCCATAGGCCAGCGCCGGGGCGATCTTCCACGCCGGAATGGCAATCGGAAAGTTCCACGGAGTGATCAGGCCAACGACCCCCAGCGGCTCACGCGTGACCTCGACATCGACGCCTGCACGGACCGAGGCCACCAGATCGCCCTCGACCCGCAGCGCCTCGCCCGCGAAGAACTTGAACAGATGCCCGGCCCGGATGGTTTCGCCTATGGCCTCGGCCAGGGTCTTGCCTTCCTCGCGTGCCAGTAGACGACCGATTTCGTCCTTCTCAGCCAGAATGCGCGTGCCGACGGCATCCAGAAGATCGGCCCGTATTTGGGGCGAGGCATTGGCCCAGCCCTCAAAAGCCTGTGCAGCAGCGGCCACGGCAGCCTTCACCGCCTCGGTATCCGAACGCGCATAGCGACCGACCACCTCATCCGGCTGCGCAGGGTTAAGGTTTTCCGTGACCGAAGCGCCATCCTCCCAGACGCCCCCGATCAGGTTCTTGTTCACGTCCATCGGTTTCTCCAATTCAACAGCAAAAGCCGGTCAGTACCCTCGATCAAGATCGACTATATTGGGCAGCGGCTCTCCGGCGCGATATTTCTCAAGGTTTTCGCAGAACTTGCCCACAACCCTCTCGGTATAGCGCGAGGTTGTGCCCGAGACATGCGGCGTGACGATGACGTTCTCCATCGACCAGAGCGGGCTGTCATCAGGCAGCGGCTCCTGCTCAAAGACATCAAGGGCCGCCCCCGCGATCTGGCCGGATTGCAGCGCATGGGTCACCGCGGCCTCGTCCACCACATCGCCCCGCCCGACATTGATCAGAAAGGCGGTGTCTTTCATCAATTCCAGTTCCGGTGCCCCGATCAGCTTGCGCGTCTCGGCGGTTCCCGGCGTTGCCAGCACGACGAAATCGCATTGCGGCAGCATCTCGGCCATCTGATCTGGGCGGTAAACCTGCGAGACACCCGGCACCGGGTCACCGCTGCGCCGCATCCCGACAATGTTCATCGAACAGCCCTGCGCCCGACGCACGACCTCTTTCCCGATAGAGCCCAGCCCCACGATACCCAGGGTGAACTCTTCAAGCGGTGGTGTGCGGAACATGCTCCAGTTCCGGTTGCGCTGGTTTTCCAGCACTTTGGGGAAATTCCAGTGCAGCATAAGGATGGTGCAGATGCAGTAATCCGCGATCAGCGAATGGATGCCCGATGAATTGGTCACCGTCACCCCATTCAGATGATCCCGCGCGGGCATGAGGGCATCCACGCCCGCACTGGTGTGATGCAACCATCTGAGGTTGGCGGCCTTTGCCAGACTGTCGGCAGGGGGTCGAAAGGCCAGCAGAACCTCGGCCTCCGTCAATATGTCATCCAGCGTGTCCGGCGCAGATGCCGCCGCGACCTGCAATTCGGGATGCTGCCCGATGAGGTGATCGTGAAGATCGCCTGCCATGGATGTGTCCGGGTGATAGATGGCAACTTTCATTCGGCCTCTCGCGCAGAATAGTGCAGCGCGCCCGGCACAGCCGGGGCGCGGTCATTGTACGTGGATATCGTCGCTTTCATAGGGGTGTCAGTGGCAATCAAAGCGCTTCAGATTCAGGGATTGAGATTGATTTGGGGAGGCTCTGTTCGATGCCCATGGGGACGCCCTCGGCGGTACAATCGAACAAAGGGTGCTGGGTGTTCACCAAGGGCTTGGGTCCGATACAGTGGATGGCGGGCCAACGCGATGAGGGCGTCGGCCCGGGATAACAGCGGATCAGTTCGTCGCCGCGTCGCGCGCCGCTTTCAGCCAACTGTCATAAGCCTCGCGGTTGTCGGAGATCCAGGTCGTGATATGCCGCTCAATATCTTCGGGCTGTTTTTCACCCTGATAAATCAGCAGGCGCTGCGCCTCGATATCCTCGATCGGTATCTGCGCCAGTTCAATGAACGTCGCAGCCGCCGGGTTGTTTTCCAGGAAATCCTTGTTGGATACCAAATGGCGATTGAACGGAAGGTGACCCAGGTTCTTGCCGTCAATCGTGGTCTGCTCGGCGGTAATGCTCGGGTCATCGCCGACCGAGGTGAAGGGCACCTCCAGACGCTCGACCTCGACCCCCTGCTTGAGGATGTTGTTCACCCAATAGGGGCGCCATGCATAGTAAAGAACCGGGTCATTCTGCCCGACCCGGCCAACAACGTCGGCGATCAAAACCGCATATTCGCCCTGCACATGGGTGACATGGTCACGCAGCTCATAGGCGTCCATGTGATGTTCGATGGCCCGTTCGCAGCCCCAGCCGGGCTGGCAGCCGACCAGATCCGCCTTGCCATCGCCATCGGTGTCAAACCGAGCAGCATTCTCGGGCTTCTTCAGATCCTCGATCGAGCGGATGCCCGCGTCATAAGATGCCTTGTCCACATAGTACGCCGACGGCATCGGACCATACAGCGCCGTTTCGGTGATTTTCAGGCTCTGGTCGCCGCCCGCCTTGTCGAAAAAGGCCTGATGCAAGGGATGCGCATATCCGGCCGCATAATCCGCGTCGCCGCTGGCCACAGTTAGAAACATCAGCGCATATTTCAGGTGCAGGGGCTCTTTCACGTCATATCCCAGCTCTTTCAAACCGCGAATGACAACCTCTTCCTCCAGTTGCGTGCGCAGAAATCCGGGGCCTGTGGGCTGTACGGTCACCCCTTCGCCCGGTGTCATATAGTCGGCTGCGTTGGCGACGGTTGCGGTCAGCGCTGTTGCGGCGATGGCCAGCGCGCCGAACGCGGTGGTCAGCCCTTTTGGTGTTACTCGTTTCATGTTGCCCTCCCTATGAGCATTCTTTCCTGATTGTTCCCCGCGCAGCGGTCCCGGACAGGACGGTCACGAGGCGCTGTCCGCAGCCATCGACTGCTCGGGCGCACCCGCCTTCGAGCCGGTGACACCCCGGACCAGCAACCACACCAGACGCGCCGGGCCGTGCTGATACCACTTGCGATGCGGGTCCTTCTTGGCCAGCTCCACCGGGCCTTGCGTGATCCGGTCCAGAATGATCGCCAGAACCACGATCCCCGTGCCGCTGACAATCGCCAGACCCACGTCCAGACGGCCAATGGCGCGCAGAACCTCAAGCCCCAGACCGCCAACCGCGATCATCGACGCAACAACCGCCATCGACAGGCACATCATCAGCGTCTGGTTCACACCCACCATGATACTGGGCACCGACAACGGCAGACGCACCTTCAGCAGAACCTGCGTCGGCGTCGCCCCGAACGAGGCCGACGCCTCGATCACATCCTCGGGCACCTGCCGCAGACCCAGCGCCGTCAGACGGATCACCGGCGGCAGCGCATGCACCGCCGTCACCACCACGCCCGGCGCGTTGCCCACGCCAAACAGGATCGCCACCGGCACCAGATACACAAAGGACGGGATCGTCTGCATCGTATCCAGGATCGGCCGCATGATCGCATAGGCGCGATCACTCAACCCCGCCCAGATGCCCAGCGGAATGCCCAGCAACAGGCACAGAAACAGCGAACACAACACCACCGAGATGGTGGTCATCGTCGCCTCCCACATGCCCGGCCCGATAAAGCCCAGACCGGCCAGCAGAACCCCGGTCACAATCGCCTGATTGCGCCCCGCCATCTGCCAGGCGATCAGCACTGCACAGGCCAGCACCACCAGCGGTGGCGAGCCCGTCAGCGTGTTTTCAAGGCTCACCAGAAGATATTCCACCGGCTCCTTGATGACATTGAAGAACGACCGGTTCTCCACCAGGAAATCCATGATGACCTTTTCGGAGTTCTGGGCGATCGGCAGAGCGTTGCCGGAAAACGGGTCCAACCAGTTGGCTGCTTGTGATTCGGACATTGAGGTATGTGTTCCCTGTTCAGTTTATCCCCGGTCGACTGATGGCCACCGCAGGGCCCCGATGATCAGGCCCGCGGCGCGACATCATGTCAGAGGGCGTTTGGTTTGCCGTTACACATGTAGCTGTCTCACTCAAAATGTATGCAAATGAGATCACACCTGTCAACAATCGAAAAATCCAACCCTCGTGAAATCACCCGCACATGACGTGATAAACCGGCAAAACCACTGCCAATTCCCCATATTTACCGCCCAATACCCCCAAATACAGAAATTCAGCACAACTCACCCCAAACACTTGACCTGGACAATATTTTGTATCCAAATAAGGGCAGATTGAAATCCAGCCACAGGGCACGGATCGGGCAAAGAGTGACACCACCCGGCAGCAAGGAGCGGCAAGACGATGACCAGGTTTGAAGGCAAGGTGGCGCTTGTCACCGGCGGTCGCAGTGGCATTGGCCGGGCTGTCGCGCAAAGGCTCCGCGACGAAGGTGCGCGCGTCTTTACCGCACAACGGGGGGATGACCCCGAATTTGAAGCGATCAGCGCCGATTTCAGCGACACGCAAAGCCCACATCAGGTGATCTCGGACGTGATCGACCGGGCCGGACGGCTGGATGTTCTGGTCAACAACGCCGGCATGATGCAGGAGATAAAGGTCGAGGACATGACCCTCGACCAGTGGGAACGCAACCTGACCGTCAATCTGACGACGCCCTTCTTGCTGATCAAGGCCGCGCTGCCGCATCTGCGCGCCACAAAGGGCAGCATCGTGAATGTCGGCTCGACCGAGGGCATTGGCGCCAACCCGCTGCATGCGGCCTATTGCGCGACCAAATCCGGACTGCACGGGTTGACCCGCGCGGTTGCGGTCGACCACGGCGGGGAAGGCATCCGGTGCAACGCCGTGGCCCCGGGTTGGATCGACACCGACCTGAATGTCGATTTCATTCAGTCGCACGAGAATCCCGATGCCCTGCTGCGCGGGCTCAGCAAGATACACCCCGTGGGCAGAACCGGAAAACCCGAAGATGTCGCCGCCCTTATCGCCTTTCTGGCCGCCGAGGAATCCGGCTTTGTCACCGGTCACGTCTACACGGTGGATGGCGGCCGCATGGTCAAGCTTAGCCTGCCCTGAAGCAACACCCCGAATGATTGCCCGCGCATCAACGTGCGCAAACCCTGAAAAGATCGAAACTCACTGAACGCGACCCAAACGGAGAATTGGATATGTCAGTTGCAGCACAACTCAAACCGCAGGAAATGGATCATTGGGATGAACGGGTCGAACTCGCCGCTGCCGCCCGCCTGATTTACAAGCTGAACCTGCATGAAGGTGTGGCCAATCACGTCTCGCTGGCCGTGAGCCCGGACGGCACCCGGTTTCTGGTCAATCCCAGCCCCGCCCATTTCGGTCGGCTCAAGGCCTCGGACATGTTGTTGCTGGATGCCAATGACGACGGTGATGTGGCGGATTCTGCCGAGAAGACGAACCGGACCGCGCTTGGCGTTCATGGCTCGGTCCATCGCCACTGCCCGCATGCGCGCTGTGTTATCCATGTGCATTGCATGTATTCAACCGTTCTGGGCACGTTGATGGATGCCAACCTGCCCCCGATCGCGCAAAGCGCGGTGAATTTCTATAACCGCTACGTCATCGACACCGAATATGGCGGACTGTCCTTCAAGTCCGAGGGCGAACGCTGTGCCGCCATGCTGTCGGACCCGAAGAAAAAGGTCATGATCATGGGCAATCACGGCGTCATGGTTCTGGGCGCCAATGTGGCGGATGCGTTCAACCGGCTATATTACTTCGAACGCGCGGCCGAGACCTATATCCGCGCGCTGCAAACCGGTCAGCCGCTGCGGTATCTGCCGCATGAAATTGCCGAGAAGACCTCGCAACAGCTGGAAGACTATCCCGATTACAGCAAGGCGCATCTGGCCGAGATGCGCGCATTTCTGGATGATGAGGGCGCTGATTACGCCTCGTGATTGCCTGCCAGCCCGGTGCATGGGCGCCTGAGTAACGGAAGTGCTTGATGGATCGAAGAAACGCTTATCCGAATGTCACGGTCTATCACCCCGACCCCGAGACAGCGGCGGAATATTATCGGGTTCTCGGCAGAGAGTTCCCCGAGTTGAACGCGTCAGTCGCATCAGACCCGGAAACCCTTGCGCCAATGATCCCGGACACCGAGATTCTGGTGTGTTTCCGGCCCCCGGTTGAGGCGCTGAAGGAAGCCACATCGCTGAAATGGATTCACTATGTAACCGCTGGCGTGGATGCGCTGCTGCCCGCGCGCAACCACCTGCAGGGGGTCACGGTGACGAACTTCGCCGGGCGGCCTTCGGTCGCGGATTACGCGATGGGGGCGGTGCTGATGCTGCACTGGAACGTGCGCAAGTTGATCGATGATCAGCGGGCGGGCGTTTGGGATCATTTCAAGACGCCTCCGCTGGAGGAATTCACCGTTGGGGTCATCGGGCTGGGCTCAATCGGGCAGGATATCGCACGGCGCGCCACCGGGTTCGGGATGACGGTGCTGGGGATGCGACGTAGCGCGCGGGCCACGCCACATGTCGATCAGGTCTATGCCCCGGACCAGTTGGCGGATTTCCTGCCGCGTTGCGATTTCGTCGTGCTGGCGCTGCCGGGCACGGACGGGACGCGTCAGTTTCTGGGGGCAGATGCGTTCAGACTGATGAAGGACAGCGCCTTTCTGATCAATGTCGGGCGCGGTGATATCGTTGATCAAGCGGCCCTGATCGAGGCGCTGCAATCCGGTCAGATCGCAGGTGCTGCGCTGGACGTGTTCGAGCAGGAACCGCTGCCCAAGGTCAACCCGCTTTGGGCGATGGAGAATGTCATCCTCTCGCCACACATCGCCGGGGCGACCTCGCGCTATGTCGAGCGGGTCGTGACCCGGTTTGGTGAGGCGCTGGAGCATTATCAGCGGGGCGAGGACCTGCCCCATTCGGTTAATCTCAAGCTGGGATACTGACCCCCTGCCGGGTCAATCCGCGCAGGGAATGTAGTCACCGGTGATTGCCACTTCGACATCCGGGCGGCGGTTATACAGCCCCAGAACCTGTCCCTGCATCCGCACCAGCGCCGCAACCGCATCCAGCGTCGGCGTTGGAATCTGCAACCGCCGCGCCAGTTCCAGCACTGTGCTGACCAGCGCGTCCAGCTCCATCGGGCGGCCTTGCTCCACATCGTGGCGGGTCGAGGGTTTGTGGCCGATGATATCGGCCCCGCCCTGTATCCGCCGTTCAATCGGGACGCTGAACCGCGCGCCCACGGCCTGACCGACATTGCGGCATTCGACCATCATGTCGCGCACCACGGCGCGGCAGGCCGCATCCCCACCGATCTGATCCAGACTGGCGCCGGTCAGGGCCGAGACCGGATTGAACGAGCAATTGCCCCAGAGCTTGATCCAGATCTCATCCCGGATGCGCGGCTTGACCGGCGCGCGCAGGCCCGCGTCGCGCAGCAGTTTCGACAGCCGCATGGCCCGGTCGCTGCGATTGCCGTCAGGCTCGCCCAGCGTGAAACGGTCGCCG
The DNA here is from genome assembly GCF_028066395.1 of Ruegeria sp. Lineage (GTDB taxonomy): Bacteria > Pseudomonadota > Alphaproteobacteria > Rhodobacterales > Rhodobacteraceae > Ruegeria. The sequence continues at coordinate 28,799 of NZ_JALCBM010000038.1, read as the reverse complement.
CTTTTATGGGTGATCTCGCCGGGGGCCGAGACCGCACAGGCCGGGTAAACCACGCAACCGATGGCGCGCTCCGGCCTGAAGGCCCGCCATTGCGCCCCGCCCGGATCGACGGTTTCCAGCCAGCGATTGTCCAGATCTGTGCCGGTATCGGCCTTGTGGAAATACCACCACGGAATGCCGTTCACGGCCGATACCACCGCCGTATCAGGCCCCAGCAGCGGCTGAAACTGATCCACGATTGCGGGCACCGAATGCGCCTTGAGCGTGCTGATCACATAATCCTGCGGCCCCAGATCGGCGGCATTGGCGCTGGCCTGCACCTGAACGGTGCTGCGTTCGCCATCCTTGATCAGGGTCAGGCCGTTCTCCCGGATCGCCTCCAGATGCGGACCGCGGGCAACGACGCTGACCTCAGCCTCGGTTCCTGCCAGGGCATGTGCCAGATAGCCACCGATGGCCCCGGCGCCGAAGATGCAGATCCGGCTCATGCATCCGCCTCCAGCCCCAAGGTCTTGGCCAGACCGATCCGTTGCAGCTTGCCGGTGGGGCCTTTGGGGATTTCCTCAAGGATCAGGATTTTGCGCGGCACCTTGAAACCCGCGAGCCGCTCGGCCGCGAAATCGCGCAGGGCGGAAACGGCGGCGTCCTCGCCCTCGTTCAGAACAATGGCCGCCGCAACGTCCTCGCCCAATTGCGGATGCGCCACCGCAAAGGTGACCGCCTGACTGACCGAGGGGTGTTCCATCAATATCTCATCCACCTCACGCGGAGAGATTTTTTCGCCGCCCCGGTTGATGATCTCTTTCAGCCGTCCGGTGATGAACAGGTAACCCCCCGCATCGAACCGGCCCTGATCACCGGTGCGGAACCATGTCTTGCCGCTGGCTGCGTCACTGACAAAGGATTCGGCATTGGCCTTGTCGTTGCTTTCATATCCGGCGGTGACGTTTGGCCCGCTGATCACGATCTCACCCAGTTGGTCAGCCTGTGTGGTCGGCCCCGCCCCGGTCAGGATCGCCACATCCGGCCCGGCGGGCAAGCCGACGGAACCCGCGACCTGCGTGCCCTGCCCCAGCGGGTTGCAGGCCATCTGATGCGCGGCCTCGGTCATGCCATAGGCCTCGACCACAGGACAGCCAAAGGTGTCCTGTAGCTCTGCCATGACATTCGGCGGCAGTGAGGCCGAGGATGAGCGGATAAAGCGCAGCCGCGCAGCCGCCACCGCATCGGCATTGCGCGCAGCGCGTGCCAGGATCGCCTGATGCATGGTTGGTACGGCGGTGTACCACGTGGGGTTGCTGGCCTGCATCCAGCCAAAGACCTTCAGCGCGTTGAAGCCGGGCGTGCAATAGATCGAAGCACCCGCCGTCAGCGACGACAAGACGGCGGCGATCAGCCCGTGGATGTGAAACAGCGGCATGACGTTCAGGCAGGTATCGCCTTGGGTCAGCGCAAGGCTGTTGGCAACGTTATGGGCGGATGCGGCGACATTGCCATGGGTCAGCGGCACGATCTTGGGCCGTGACGTGGTCCCCGAGGTATGCAGCACCAGACATTGATCATCCGACGCGGCCTCGGCCAGCGGCAGCGGGTCGCCTTCGGGCAAATCCAGCGAGAAGGTTCCAGCGGGTGTGTCTGGATCGACCGAGATCTGCGCCACCGGGATGCCAAGCCCTTTCGCCGCCAGTGCCGCCGGGCCGTCAAGGTCACCCGTCAACAGGATCGCCGCGCTGAGGTCGTCCAGATAATAGGCAAACTCATCCTGCTTATACCCGGGGTTCAGTGGCGCCGCGACGGCGCAGTTCGCGGCGGCCAGAAAAGCGGTTGCCGCCTCGGGTCCGTTGGGCAGGGCAATCGCCACCCGCGCCCCACGCCCGACGCCAGCCGCCCGCAATTGCCCGCCGACCCGGCTGATGAAGGCGCAGAGGTCACTATAGCTCAGCCCCGGCCGGTCCGGGGCCTGAATGGCCGAATTCGATGCGGGCGCATGCTGCAAAATTTGCCCGATGCTGACCGTGTTACCCATTACGTGCCTCCATTCGACGGGGTGTTCAGATTACTTTAGCGCGCTCTGCCGCGAGGTCATCACCTGCGCAGACCATCAATTGCATATTGACGCCCGCCCATGACCGCGACGCGCTTTTGCTGATTATCATGGATCAATGTTCCGGAAGATGTCATTCGCTGAATTCAAGAATGTCCAGACCGCGCAGGCGGTCCATCAGATACACCCGGTTCAGATCCCAGTCGACAAACACATCGTTGGACATCACCTGGGACCCCAGACGTTCGGGGCTGTATTCGCCAACCTTGGTGATATTCAACGGATCGCTAATATCGAACACCTGCAACCCATGGGCAAACCAGGCGGTGAACAGCAGCCGGTCAACGGCGGTTTCGTTGGGCTGGTGCGAGCCCCAAAGCTGGCTGGGATCACCATAGGGCAGTTCGATCGTGTTGACGATTTGGGGGTTGTCCCAATCACTGACATCCGAGATCACGACGCCAGCCTCGGGGTGATGCCACCAAGCTTCCTCGACCGCGATGATATGCGAGATTTTGCCGTCCGCACCCAGCTTGGGAACGACGGTATGGGTGAATTTCTGCCGTGTCGGATGGCGTGAAAACACTTTGGGCGACGTCACATCACTGATGTCCAGTATCGTCCAGCCCGCGTTGCAGCACGAAGTCATCAGCAGATCACCAAAGCGCAGCGCATGGTGGATTTCGTTCAGACCCGGCCCGTCATAGGTCACGCCGTCCAGCGGGCTTTGGCCGGGCAACCACCAGCGCGAAGCCTCGACCGGGTTGGATGGATCGGCCAGATCAACGGTCATCAGGATGTTACCGTCATACCCGTTCAGCTCGGTCGAGATGAACGCATAGCGCCCATCGAAATCAAACCGGTGCACCCCGCGCTTGGCGGTGTGGAAAAAGGACAGCTCCTGCGGGTTGGACGGATCAGAGATATCCATCACCCGCAGCCCGCGTGGCCCGTCATCCTGTCCGCGCTTCAGGGATTCGTAATTCACCAGCAGCAGATCATCGTGCAGCCGCGCCTTGTGGCTGTGGGTGCCTTCGGGCACGGTCAGGCGGCTGTGCACTTTCGGGTTCGTCGGGTCTTTCACATCGACCAACGTGGTCCCGTAGGTTCCTTCGATATGACCGATGGCGCAGACATCGCCGCGCACATGGACCTGCCCGCCTCCTTCGATGTCAAGGTGACCGAGATGGCGAAATTTTACAGACATGGGCGTTTTCCGTAGCTTTTGGTGTTCCGGCTTCCCGAAAGCGGGGTTCATGAATGCGCTGCACCGCCAAGGCCGGGGCCAGGAGGGATGCAACTGTTATGTGCCGCGTCATCCTGCGGCTTAGGCAAGGTTCAATGCGGTTTCCGTCCCCTTCTCAGGTGATCTTGTGGCGTTGACGTTCTGGCAGAATGCCGAAACTGGTCCGGTACACGCGCGAGAAATGCCCCGAGGACACGAACCCGCAGGCATGAGCGACCTCGGTGATCGATGCCTCGGTCTGCAACAGCAGATACCGCGCGCGTTCCAGACGCATGTCCATGAAGTACTGCTTGGGCGTCTTCTGAAGGTGCTTGCCGAACAGCCGCTCCAACTGCCGGGTGGAAATCCCGACCCGGCTGGCGATATCCGAAGGCGACGGCGGGTCCTCGATCGAGTCCGCCATCATCTGCACTGCCGCGACCACCCGTTTGTTGCGCATGCCATTGCGGGCCTGCAACGACACCCGCTGACTGGCCGACCCATCGCGGACCGCATTGTAGACCATCTGATCCGCCACCAATACGGAAACGTCATGCCCGTGATCGCGTTCGATCAGATGCAGCATCAGATCCGCAGTTGCCGACCCGCCCGAGGCGGTGATGAATTTCCCATCCGCAACAAACACGCTTTGCTCCAGCTGCACATCGGGGAATTCTTCCTGAAACGCATCGTGAAATTCCCAGTGCAGCGCCGCCCGCTGCCCGTCCAGCAGACCGGCCTGCGCCAGAACATAAGCCCCCGAACACAGGGCTCCTATCCGGGTTGATTTCGTCCGCTCACGCCGCACCAGCGCCAGCAGTTTCGGAGAAGACCGCATTTTCACATTCGCGCCCGACAGAACGAACAGATAATCGCATTTGGGAATGGCATCGAACCCATGATGGGTCAGCGTCACCGCCCCGTTGGAACTGGTCGCGCTTTCCCCGTTTTCCGAGGCAAAAGACCAGCTGTACAGCTCTTTCCCGCTGACGAGATTGGCAAGGCGCAAGGGCTCGACGGCGCTTGCAAAGGCCATATGGGTAAAGTCCCGGACCAATGCGAAAACGAAATGCTGAGGTTGCGTCATCTCCTACACCCTATTGCGCATCTGCCCGACACCAGCGGGCAAGGCTGTCTATGCAACGGCAGGCCGCTCCAACTCTGCCCGTCGCGCTACTTTCACTCATATTGTATACTAATGAAGTCAATATGGAAGATCGATTGCCATTTATTTTGGATTTTTCAGTGACGATAGCGATGATGATATTTATATTGTATACATTATGACATCGTTGTATGGAGAAACTGACCCATCCATCACGCTGATGTCCCGAACGAACGCTCATGCCAGAACGGTCAAACACATGTCAGACAACAGCGGCCACGCGGCGGGAAAAATCCGGTTTTTACACAATTGCACATCCGCACCCGGCACCTGCCGCTTGTATTGTCGCCAACAAGGTGGAATCGTCACATGCGCAGACACCGGACGGGATCGCAGGACAAACCCGAATGAGGAATGAATGACCCCAATTTTCCGCTTTGACGGGATATATACGCCTGTCGTTACCCCCTATCACGTTGATGGCAGCGTCAATTGGGACGCCCTGGCCGAGGTGATCGAATTTCTGATCGAAAACGGCGTGCACGGCCTGATCTCGGGCGGCTCGACCGGCGAGAACTATGCTCAGACCGTCGAAGAGCGGCTGGAACTGGCGCGGTTTACTCGTGAGAGGTTGAAATCCCGCCTGCCGCTGGTCGTGGGCACCGGCGCAATGCTGACGCCGGACTCCATCGCACTGGCCTCGGGCGCGCGTGAGATCGGGGCGGATGCGATCCTGCTGGCCAGCCCGCCCTATTCGGTGCCCACCGACCGCGAAAACGCGCTGAACGCGCTGGCCATCGACAAGGCCGCCGACCTGCCGGTGATGCTGTATAACTATCCGCACCGTACCGGCACCATGATGGGTGAGGAATTCTTGGACCGCGTGGGTCGCAGCCGGAATTTCTGTGGCATCAAGGAAAGCTCGGGCGATATCAACCGGGTGCATCTGCTGGCCCGGGACTATCCGCATATCCAGATGGGCTGCGGGATGGACGATCAGGCGCTGGAGTTTTTCGCCTGGGGCGCGCCATTCTGGGTCTGTGGCGGCTCGAACTTTCTACCTGCTGAACATGTCGCGCTGTATGACGCCTGCGTGGTGCAGGGCAATTTCGCCAAAGGTCGCCGCATCATGTCGGCGATGATGCCGCTGATGCGGGTGCTGGAACAAGGCGGCAAGTTCATCCAGACCATCAAGCACGGGGTCATCATGAACGGGATCGAGGCCGGTCGGGTCCGCCCGCCGCTGAAGGGGCTGAACAAGGATGACAAACGTGCGCTGGAACAGGTGACGCGCGTGTTGAAACGGACAATTGCCGACATCGTGGCAGAGGGCTGAGGTCATGACATTGCTGACGCAAGACGAATACAAATCCATCGCCGCTGGCCTTTCGCTGCCCAACGGCGCCTTCATCGACGGCGGTTATCGCCCCGCGATCTCGGGAGAGACTTTTGTCTCGACAAACCCCGCAACGGGTGAGGAACTGACCCGCATCGCCGCCTGTAACGCGGATGACGTTGATTTCGCCGTGACCAAAGCGCGCGAGGCGTTTGACGATGGCCGTTGGTCCAAGATGCACCCATCGGACCGCAAGGATGTGCTGATCCGGTTCGCCAAGCTGATGACCCGAAATGCGCGCGAATTGGCGGTGATGGAAAGCATCGACAGCGGCAAGACCATCTATGATTGCGAAACCGTCGATGTGCCCGAGACCATCCATTGCCTGAAATGGCATGCCGAGGCAATCGACAAGCTGTACGATCAGGTCTCACCCGCCAGCGATGACCACATCGCCATGGTGGTGCGCGAACCGATTGGCGTCGTGGGTCTGGTGCTGCCCTGGAACTTCCCGCTGCTGATGCTGGCGTGGAAGATCGGGCCTGCCTTGGCCGCAGGCTGTTCTATTGTGCTGAAACCGGCAGCCGAGACCACGCTGACCGCCCTGCGCGTCGCCGAACTGGCGGCCGAGGCCGGGCTGCCGCGCGGCGTTCTGAATGTGGTTCCGGGCAGTGGCGCGCAGGTGGGCGAGCCCATCGGGCGGCACATGGATATCGACATGGTGTCCTTCACCGGCTCGACTGTCACCGGCAAGCGGTTCCTGACCTATGCGGCGGAGAGCAACGCCAAGGAAGTGGTGCTGGAAATGGGCGGCAAGAACCCCGCCGTGGTCATGGAGGATGCCGAAAACCTGGACCGCGTAGCGCAGCATGTGGTCAATGGCGCGTTTTGGAATATGGGTGAGAACTGCTCGGCCAGCTCCCGCCTGATCGTGCATAAGGATGTAAAGGCTGAATTGCTGGAGCGCATCGCCCATCACGCCAAACAGTGGAATGTGGGCGACCCGCTGGACCCCGAAACCCGCATGGGCGCGCTGGTCAGCGAAGGGCATTACAACAAGGTCTGCGGCTATCTGGATCAGGCCGAGAATGTGGTGATCGGCGGCAAGGCCGAAAACGGCTTTGTCGAGGCCACGGTGGTCGAAGTGCCCGGCAACGACGCCACCCTCGCACGCGAGGAAATCTTCGGCCCGGTGCTGAGCGTGATCGAGGTCTCGGGCTTTGACGAGGCCATCCAGATCGCCAATGACACGGAATACGGCCTCTGCGCTTCGATCTTCACGGCCAATGTCAAACGCGCCATTCGCGGCGCGCGGGCCATCCGGGCCGGGACAGTCACGGTCAACAGCTTTGGTGAGGGCGACATCACCACGCCCTTCGGCGGCTACAAGCAGTCGGGGTTCGGCGGACGCGACAACTCGGTCCATGCCCATGACCAATACACCCAGCTGAAAACCATCTGGATCGATCTGGCCGACGACGCGGACGAGGCCGTGGATTGACGCGGCACGAAGCCAAGAGACTGCCCCGGCAGACAGGGCGGGCCGGATGGAATGCCATCCTGCCACCCCAGACACCCCTGCCGGTCCTTGATCATGACCTGACCGCCGACATCACCATCGTCGGCGGCGGGTTCGCGGGGCTCAGCACCGCGCGGCGACTGCTGCAACTTGATCCGTCGCTGAAGGTTGTTCTGCTGGAAGCGGGGCGTTTTGCAGAAGGCTCGGCAGGGCGAAACTCGGGGTTCATGATCGACCTGCCGCATGACCTGGCCTCGGATAATTACGCAGGCGACGCGCTGGAAGCGGACCGCAAGGCCATTGCGCTGAACCGCAAGGCCATCGCATTTGCAACCGAGGTGGCCGCTGAATGCGACCTTCCGCAGGACATTTTCGACCCCTGCGGCAAGTTCAACGCAGCCGCCACCAGAAAGGGCGACGCGCATAATCGCGCCTTTGCCGAGCACCTGGCCAAACTGGGTGAGCCGCATACGCTCTATGACCAGCAGCAAATGCATGAGATCACGGGCAGCCCGCATTACACCTCGGGGCTTTATGCGCCGGGAACGGTCATGATCCAGCCTGCGGCTTATGTGCGGGCGCTGTCGGCCCGGCTGGCCCGGCAGATCGACGCGTTCGAAAATTCCCCGGTCACCAGATTTGAAAAACAGGGCGCAGGCTGGGTGGTCAGAACGGATAAGGCGCAGGTCAGCACCGGGCGGATCATTCTGGCCAATAACGGCCATCTGGAAAGCTTTGGGTTCTACCAGCGGCAGTTGATGCATATCTGTCTCTACGCCTCGATCTCGGCACCCCTGAGCAAGGCGCAGATCGACACGCTGGGCGGTCAGTCGCGCTGGTCAGTGACGCCGGCGAATCCGATGGGGACGTCGGTCCGGCGGGTGTCCGGCAGCTATGGTGACCGCATCCTGATCCGCACCGGGTCCAGCTTTCATCCGACCATCGAAACCAGCCAGATGCGGCTGCGCAACGCGGGCTGGGTGCATAACCGCAAGTTCACCGAGCGCTTTCCACATCTGCCCGATGTGAAGATGGAGCATCGCTGGGCGGGAATGCTGTGCCTGAGCCGCAATGGCTCGGCTGCGTTTGGCGAAATTGAGGACGGGGTGTTTTCGGCCTGCTGCCAGAACGGGCTGGGCATCGCCCGGGGGACGTTGCAAGGCATGGGCGTGGCCGAATTGGTGCTGCAACGCGGATCAGAGATCGCGGACCATTTTCTGGCACAACCGGACCCGCCGCGCCTGCCACCGGAACCCTTCGCGTCACTGGGGATAAACAGCTATCTGATCTGGAAGGAATGGCGGTCGGGCAAGGAATGAGTGTTATGACAAGCCAGACACTGTCACGGCCCCGCCCGCAACCAGAACCCCTTTGCCGCAGAGCCCGTATCATGAGACGGGTTTGCCTCCGTTCACCTCGACCAATGCGCCGCAGACATAGCGCGCAGCATCCGAGATAAGGAACATGACGACATCGGCAATGTCCTCGGGTTCGGCGATACGGCCAATCGGCACGGTCTGACCCAGTTCAGCCACGGCGGTGTCAGGATCAAACCCCCGCTGTTCAAAGCCCGAGCGCAGCATCGGTGTGTTCACCTCATTCGGGCAGACGGCGTTGATGCGGATGCCCTGATGCGCGTGATCCATCCCCATGCACTGGGTCAGCGATGCAACCGCTGCCTTGGTCATGCAATAGACCGCGTGATTGGGGCCGGGACGCAAACCCCAGCACGAGGCCGTGTTGACGATTGCACCGCCACCAGCGTCAGCCATGATCGGAATGGCCGCACGGCAGATGCGAAACGGGGCCTCGACATTCACGCCCAGCGACAGGGCCCAATCCTGATCAGAGGTGTCGGTGACCGGCCCCCGCGAAATCACCCCGGCATTATTAATGACGATATCAAGCCCACCGAGCCGGTCTGCGGCAACGCCGGGCAGACCGTCCGCATATTCGGGGTCCAGCAGATCGCCGGGCAGATGCACCTCGGCTGGGATACCATCCACCACACGGTCTGCAACAGCGACGCGCGCGCCCGCGCTACGCAGCCGTTCGACAATCGCAGAACCGATCCCCCCGGTCGCGCCGGTTACCAGAGCCGTTTTTCCGGCAAGATCCATCGATACCCTCCCCCTTTGAGACACCCATTTTGCAATGCCTATCACAAAAAAGGCCCGCCAAAGCAGCGGCGGGCCAGTTCGGGGTCTTTACCTTAATAGGTCTGGTTCAACTCATCTGCGGCGGGGATTTCCCGCTCGCGCCGGGCGATGTACTCCAGCAGCTCTTCGTTTTTGGCCATGTCTAGCGTGGGCTCCTGATATTCAGCCAGCAGCTTTTTCGCCCGGGTCAGCGCGCGCTCGGTGATCTCGACCTCGCCTTCGGCCACCCATTGTTCGATCGAGTTGTTGTCGAACAACTCGGGCATGAAGAACGCCTGCTGGAAATTCTCCTGCGTATGGGGATGGCCCAGATAATGTCCGCCCGGACCCACATCCGGCACGGCTGCAAGGGCCTGATCGAAATCGTCCCATTTTGGTCCTTCGGCCATGCAATAGGCCATCGCGCATTGTTCCGCATCGACGATGAACTTGGCGGTGGAACAATGCATCCCGGCCTCGTTCCAGCCTGCCGAGTGCCAGATATAGTTGGCCCCGGAATGGATCACCGCCTGCAGCGTCGTGGCCGATTCATATCCCGCCTGCGCATCAAACGTCTTGGCCCCGCCCAGCGTGTTCGAGGTGCGCCAGGGCACATCGTAATACCGCGCCATCTGACCGATCATGAAGTTCATCAGGCTGATTTCAGGCGTGCCCGCCATCGGCGCGCCGGATTTCATCGACACCGTCGACAGGTAATGCCCATAAATCGCGGGCGCGCCCTTGCGGATGACCTGCGTATAGGCCAGCGCGCTCAGCGCCTCGGCATTCAGTTGCGCGACGGTAGCCGGAACGCTGGCGGGCGTATTGGCTCCGCCCAGCACGAAGGGTGAGCACAGTACCGGCTGGTTGCGGCGGCAAAAGGCGCGCATTGCGCCCAACATGGTTTCGTCCCAGACCAACGGGGAATTGCCGTTGCAATTGCCTGTGGTGACAGGGTGGCTCTCCATGAACTCGGCCCCGAACAAGATGGCGCACATGTCCATCACATCCTCGGCGTTCTTGGGGCTGGTGGTCATGCCCATGAACGTCTTGTCCGAATATTTCATCGAGGAATAGGTAATCCGCAGATGCCGCTGGCTGATCGGGTGATCATAGGGTTCAACAATATGGTGCGCTGAAGAATGCAGCGCGGGCAGCATATGGCTGAGCTTGTGAAACATCGCCAGATCGTCCAGCGTCGGATTGCGGCGCACATCGTCCAGATCGCGCAGGAAAGGCGCGCCAGTCATCGGCACAAAGATCGAATGACGCCCGCCCAAACGCACGTTCTTTTGCGGATCGCGAGCATGATAGGTGAAATTGCCGGGGATGGTCGCGATCAGTTCGCGCACAAGGCCGCGATCCAGATAGACCATCTCATCCTCGACCTTGGCCCCTGCGCGCTTCCAATCCTCCAGCGCAATCGGGTCGCGGAACTGGACGCCGACATTTTCAAGGATATCCATCGAGGCCGCGTCGATCCGTTCCACCTGAGACCCGTCCATGACCTCGGTCACCGGCAGGTTGCGGGTCAGGCCGGGCAGCATGTCGAATTTCGGCGCGGTCCGTTCCGCCCGGCGGGCGGATCGCCCACCTGCGCGGGATCGTGTGGCGGTGGCAGAGTTTGTCATGTCGATACGCTCCTCCTGAAGCCATATAAATGGCGCGCGCAGGCGGGTTCTTTCAGGATTCCGAAATAAATTTGCAGAAAGCGACACTCGGGCGCTTTCGAAAATTCAACTGCGGCACCTGCGCGATTACCAATTTGGCACCCGCACAGGGCCTTGTCATCAATATCCGCGGTCAAGGTCGACAATCGGGGCGGGCACGCCACCATCCAGGCATTTCTTGATATTCCCGACAATGAACCCGGCGGCCGAGCGTTCATTGGACGGCGCGGCGGCATGCGGGGTGACAAAGACGTTGGGATGTTCCCAATAGGGATCGTCCTGCGGCAGCGGCTCGGTGCGGAACACATCCAGTGCGGCAGCCTCAATCTTGCCACTGTCCAGCGCGGCCAGCAGGTCAGCGTCATTGATCGACGCGCCCCGGCTACAATTGATCACAAAGGCCCCATCCGGCATCTGCGCAAGTGTCTGGGCATTCAGGATGTTTTCGGTCTGCGGTGTCAGCGGCAGCAGGTTGACCAGAATATCCGCTCCGGCCAGCAGCTCAGCAAACTGATCCTCGCCATGCAGGCAGCGCACGCCGGGGATTTCCTTTGGGCTGCGCGCCCAGCCAGTGACGTCAAAGCCCAGATCGTGCAGGCGGCGGCAAGCGTCCTGTCCCGTTTGGCCCAGCCCCATGATGGCGACACGTTTGTCGGAATTGTCCGGGTAGCGGTGGCGCAGCCATGTCTTGTCCGCCTCATATTGCCGGTAGCGATAGTAGTAGCGGTGGAAATGCAGCACCCAATGAATGATATGGCACGACATGTCCAGCACCAGCATATCGTCCTGCAACCGCACAATCGGAACATGCAGCGGGGCATCCGGGTCCGCCGTGATATGGGTGACCCCTGCCCCGACCGAGAAGATGTATTTCAGGTTCGGAAACGTCCCCATCAGCCCATGCGGCGCGGCCCAGACGATGGCATATTCGATATCCTCGACATTGCCGAGGTTGTCCGCGGACCGCAGGTCAGCCTCGATCCCGGCTTCTTTGAATGCGGCCTGCCACAGCTCCGTTGATGCTTCGTCCCAGTGAAAGAATATCGCCATGTTGGGTTCCGTGCCTTCTGTTTGTCAGTCCTGATTGAGCAGCGGTTCGTAGACCAGCTTGCCCTGCGTGAATCGATACGGGTTCAGTTCCGCCGCAATCGGGTCGTTGCTTTTGCCGTTCACGACCATCTCGGCCATGATCCGCCCGGCGGCAGGTCCAGTCATGAAACCGCGATAGGACGAGACGGCCACATAAACGCCCGGCAGCTGCGTTTCGCCGTAAATCCCCTGCATATCCGGCGTGACCGAGGACGCGCCGCCCCAGGTGCGGAACACTTTCAGATGCGACAACCCGGGCACCAAATCCTGCAATTGCCGCCCGGCGAATTTCAGGAAATCTGGCTGCGAGCTGGGATCGCCGCCGGGTTCGCGATGCCGGGTCACGGTAAACACGATCGAGCCACGCGCCACCTGCGCGATGGCGATGTGATGTTTCATTGAAACGACCATCGGATCGACACATGGCGCGCAGGGCTGACTGACCAGCGCCTCTTTCGGCAGGCCGGTGATCGGAAGGCCCGCATCATGTTCGTCCAGCAGTTCCGACGCCGCCCAATCGGTGCAGATCAGCACCTTGTCTGTGGTGATCTGACCAAAGGTGCCTTCGGCCCGATATCCGGCACCTTGCGGGACCAGCCGGTCGATCCGGGTGCTATAGCGGATTTCAACCCCCAGCCGCGTGGCGGCTTTCTGCAGTGCATCGAGATATCGGAACGGGTTCGCCACCCCATCCTTGCCACAGAACGCACCGCCCACGATCCCGTCGGGGTTCAGTGAGGGCACCATGCGCAGGCAATCCTCGGGCGTCATCGCCTCGGACGGGACGTCGAAGCGGTGCTGCAAGTCCTGCGCATCCTTCAGGCGTTGCAATTCCTTTTCATTGCTGGCCAACAGCAGATAGCCGCATTGGCGCATCTCGATGCCACCAGGGTAATCCAGATGGTCTTCGATGTTCTCGAAGAACTCGATGCTTTCCTTGCACAGGCGGATGTTCAGCTCCAACCCCCATTGCATCCGAAAGCCCGAGCCGTTGCGGCCTGTCGCACCCTCGGCAAATTCGCCCGCATCGACAACCATGATCCGCGCGCCAGTGTCGCGCCGGGCGATGTTCCACGCACAGGACAGGCCATAGGCCCCAGCCCCAATGATCAGGATATCGCAATGATGGGTATCAGTGGTCATCAGGCACCTCATATCCCGGCGCGTTTGCCAACTCGCCCAGCGTTACGGGCCGGGCCACCGGGCGCGGGGTCATCGGTGTTTGCGGGGGTTCGCCGGTCGCTTGCGAGGCCAACGCCGAGACGCTGTGCAAACAACTGCGCCCATTGCACCAACCCATGCCGCAGCGCGTGTTACGCTTGATTGCGTTGACCGAACGATGGCCGTGCTCCAGCGCGCCCAATATCTCAGCCTTGCGCACGCCTTCGCAGCGGCAGATGATGGTGTCGGGGGTCGAGATGCCCCAGACCCCATCGGGCAGTTTCAGAGTGTGCCGCAAGGTGGATTGGAATTTCAATTGCTGCGCGCGGGCCTTGCGCGCCTGCACCAGGCTATTCTGCCCGGTCTTTGCCGCTTGGCCAAGCACTTGCTCGGCGGCTGCGGCACCAACAATGTGCCCTTCGGCCTGTGCCACGTAAGATCCGCGCAACCCCGCCGTATCGCCGCAGGCAAAGACGCTGGGATCCGAGGTACGGCCTTCGTCATCAATCACCGGGTGCCAGCCCGAGAATTCGTCAAACCGCAGGTCCACGCCCATCATCGTTGCCAGCTCGGCATTGGCCACGAACCCGTAATTCAGCGCCAGAACATCGGTTTCGACGCGCCTTTGGCTGCCTCCGATCACCTGACCCTGCGCGTCCAGCTTGGCCAGCACCACCGATTTCAACTGCGTATCGCCCTCAGCCCGGATCGGCACATAACCGGTCAGTTGCGGGATGCGCGCGCGCAGGACGGTGGACAGATAGCCCAGCCCTTCCAGAACCGAGGCCCGGCCTGCGAGCAGAGCCAGAGGGTTACTCCCCATCGACAGCACGTGATGAAGCTGCGCCAGCGCCAAAACATCCGCGCCCGCGCGGGTCATCTGCGCCGCCACCACCATCGGCAGCGGACCCGCACCCGCGATGACGATGCGCTTGCCCGGCAACACATTCTGCGCCTTTAGGATGGATTGCGCCCCACCTGCGCCCAAAACGCCCGGCAGCGTCCAACCTTCAAATGGGAACAGCTTTTCCCGCACACCAGTGGCGAGGATGACAGCATCAGGGTTCAGCGTATGGGTCGCATCATCAGCGACATATTGAATTTCCGGCCCCGCAAAAGCCGAAATCACCTGCGCCTGCGCCACATAGGTGATGGCCTTGCCCAGCGAAGCGAAATCCGCGAGCAAAGCCGCCTTGCGCCGCTGTTCGGCCTCGGTCGCGTAAGACGGGGCCTTCAATTCCGGCGCGGCCTGTCGAAAAATCTGCCCACCGGGTCGGGCGGCCTCATCCAGCACGGTCACACGGCAGCCCGCCTCGGCCACCGAAATCGCCGCGCTCATCCCTGCGGGGCCTGCGCCGACAATGACCACATGCCCGCCCATCATTCCAGACCCATCTGACGTTGAACCACCATTCCCGGGCGCGCGGGCGTCATGCAGGCGCGTTCATTGCTGACACCATCAATGACACAGCGGCATTCCCAGCAGAAACCAATGCCGCAGAACGCGCCTTTGGGGGTGCCGAATTCGTCGATCCGCAGACAGCGGTGACCGGCCTGCATCAAGGCCGCCGCAACGCTCTGCCCCGCCTGAGCCGAGATGTTTTGGCCGTCGAATTCGAACTGGAAGGTTTCTGCACCCGCGTCCGTAGAGTATTCACCCATGGCTCACTTTCTATGCCCCTTGCGCGACATCGGTCCGGATGTGTCGAGCCGCAATCATTTCACCACCGCCAGCAGTGCATTTTTATCCCGCCCAGTCGACCCGCTTTCGATCTTGGGGCCCCTATCAGAGGCGTTCCGGGGTCGATTTGAACCCCCATTTGCACGATCACGCGGATTGAGTGGCTAATGATCCATTTCCTTGATTGTTTGGATACAAATCTTTACATCTTCCGTCAATGCGAATTCTCACATCGCAGTGCCTTCTGATTGCCATTCACGGAAGCTCGGCCTGCAAAAAATGCGGTCATTTTATGGTTTGCTTGATCTTTCAGCCTGCATAACGCGCAAATTCAGGCATTAATGCGATATGCGAAGTGCCAATTGACGAACCTCTCGTTTGTGTGCAAAAAAGAAATAAACAAGAACACGGGGAACAGATGAAAGAAGGTGTCCTGAGCACATCGTCCCGGATCGAGGGCATGGGTGTCTCCAAAATCCTGCAACTGGCGCAAGCGGCACGGGAACTGCGTGCAAATGGGGTATCCGTGATCGACCTGTCCGCCGGTCAGCCGGATTTCGACACGCCCGACAACGTCAAATCCGCCGCCAAAGCGGCCATCGACGCCGGTCAGACCCGCTATACCGCGCTGGACGGCACGGCCGAAATGAAAGACGCGGTGCGCGAGAAGTTTCGACGCGACAACAATCTATCCTATGAGCGCAACGAAGTCATGGTCGGCGCCGGGGCCAAGCAGCTGATCTTCAACGCATTCATGGCCACGCTTGATGCCGGGGATGAGGTGATTCTGCCGACGCCCTGCTGGCTGTCCTATTTCGACATCGTGAAAATCGCGGGTGCCAAGCCGGTTGCCGTCAGCGGTCAGCTTGAGGCGGGGTACAAGATCACACCCGATCAGCTGCGCAAGGCGATTACCCCCAAAAGCCGCTGGATTCTGCTGAACTCACCCAGCAATCCTTCGGGCGCGGTCTACAGCGCGGCAGAACTGGCCGCATTGCTTGAGGTCATCGCAGACCATCCCCGCCTTTGGGTGATGGCCGACGATGTATATGAACATATCCGTTTTGGCGACACGCCCTTTGCCACACCCGCCGCGATCCGTCCCGATTTGAAACAGCGCATCCTGACGGTGAACGCCGTGTCCAAGGCCTTTGCCATGACCGGCTGGCGGCTGGGTTATGCCGGCGGTGCGCCCGAGCTGATCCGGGCCATGTCCGTTGTTCAAAGCCAAAGCACCTCGAACCCCTGTTCCGTCAGTCAGGCGGCGGCGGTCGAGGCGCTGACCGGTCCGCAGGGTTTTCTGGACACGGCCCGCACCGCCTATGCCCGCAGGCGCGACATTCTGATCAACGGCGTCTCGGCCATCGACGGGATCGAGGCGCGCGCGCCCGAAGGGTCCTTCTTTGCTTTCGTCCGCATCACCGACCTGCTGGAACGTCAGACACCGGATGGCACGATCCTGCCCGATGACAACGCGGTCAGCGATTACCTGCTGGACAAGGCCAAAGTGGTCACGGTTCCGGGCTCGGAATTCGGCCTGCCCGGCCATCTGCGATTGTCCTTCGCGGTTGCCGATACCGATCTCAGCCTTGCCGTTGAGCGCATGAAAACCGCGCTGGACGCGCTGCAACCTGTGAAAGAGCCCGCCCAATGAACGTACAGCCCGCCAAGATACGCGCCGCCGACCATCTGGTGGATCTGCTGATCACCCAAGGGGTCGACCGGATTTTCGGCGTGCCCGGCGAAAGCTATCTGCCGGTTCTGGATGCGCTGTATGAGCGTCAGAACAGCGTCGAATTCGTCACTTTCCGGCAAGAGGGCGGCGCTGCGATGGCGGCGGATGCCTATGGCAAGCTGACCGGGCGGCCCGGTATCTGTTTTGTCACCCGCGCCCCCGGGGCCACCAATGCCAGCGCGGGCGTGCATGTAGCGTTTCAGGATTCGACACCGATGATCCTGTTCATCGGTCAGATCGCCCGCGATACCCGCGACCGTGAAGCCTTTCAGGAGGTGGATTACCGGCGGATGTTCGGTCAGATGGCGAAATGGGTGGCCGAGATCGACGATCCGTCGCGGTTGCAGGAATATATCTCGCGGGCATTCAGAACCGCCCTGTCAGGCCGTCCCGGCCCGGTGGTTTTGGCCCTGCCCGAGGATATGCTGTATGAAGAAATCATAGCGCCGCAGGCACCGCGCGCGGTTCAGCCGCCGCGCTTCGCGCCCGCGCCCGAGCA
Source organism: Ruegeria sp. (assembly GCF_028066395.1). GTDB lineage: Bacteria > Pseudomonadota > Alphaproteobacteria > Rhodobacterales > Rhodobacteraceae > Ruegeria. The sequence goes on along the minus strand of NZ_JALCBM010000038.1, from coordinate 11,597 downwards.
GTTGGCGCAGTTGAAGGACAAGCTGGCCCAAGCACAACGACCGCTGATCTTGGCCGGTGGCGGAGGGTGGACGCAGGGTGGAATGGACGCTCTGACCCGGTTTGCCGAACAGCAGGGGCTGCCGGTGGCAGTGTCTTTCCGCTCGCAAGGGGTAATCAACAACAACCACCCCAATTATGTGGGTCATTTCAGCCTCGGCAAGACGCCCTATCTGATCGATGCGGTAAAGGAATGCGACCTGCTGCTGGCGATCGGACCCCGGTTGGGAGAGATGACGACCTCGGGCTATCAACTGCTGCAACCACCCGTGCCCGAGACCGAGCTTTATCATGTCTACCCTCAGGCCGAGGAAATCGGCCGTGTCTTTGAACCCGCCATGTCGTTAGTCTCGGATCTGGAAAGCTTCTGCTCTGCCGTGGCCGAGTGGGAACCCTTGGCGCCGGACCGGTTCCAGCCGGGCACCACAGCGCTGCGCCAGCAGTTCGAAACCTTCACCGACGCTGCGCGGCTGGGCGATGACGATATCCTGTCGGATGTCTTTGCGCATCTCAGCGATGTCCTACCGCCTGACGCCATCATGACCAACGGGGCCGGGAACTATTCCGGCTGGCTGCACCGTTTCTACCGTTATCGGGCACAAGGCTCACAACTGGCACCGACATCAGGTTCGATGGGCTATGGCCTGCCCGCCGCCGTCGCTGCAGCCTCGGCCACGCCTGAACGTGAGGTATACTGCTTTGCCGGTGACGGCTGTTTCATGATGACCAGTCAGGAACTGGCCACGGCGATGCATCACAACCTGTCCTTGACGGTGATGATCATCAACAACAATCGCTACGGCACGATCCGCGCCCATCAGGAGCGTGAGTTTCCTGCCCGCATCAGCGGCACGCAGCTCAGCAACCCCGATTTCTGCGCCTATGCGAAGTCCTTCGGCGCCAGCACCTGGCGGGTCGAATGCCTGGACGGGTTCAAGGACGCCCTGAAAGAGGCCCGCGCGCAACACGGTATCAAGGTGATCGAATTCACCCTCGACCCGGAGATTCTGTCACCGGGCGTGCGGTTGCAAGCCAGTTGAATTCTCCCCAGGGGTCCGGTTTCTTACACTTCGTAAGGCCGGGCCCCGCCATCCATGGCGATGTTCTGACCGACCACGTATCCGGCATGCTGGCTGCACAGGAAGGCGCAGAGCGCGCCGATCTCTTGCGGGTTGCCAAAGCGTTGCACTGCTTGCCGGTTCAGACGGGTCGCGCGCACTTCGGCCTCGGACTTGCCGGTGGTGGCGATGTCATGAGCGATATTGTCTGACAGACGCTCAGTCTCGAACCGTCCGGGCAGAATGTTGTTGATCGACACCCCGTCCCGCGCCGCCGACGGCGCAAGGCTGGCAATGGCACTGGCCAGACCGCCGGTTGCACCCGAGGATAGCGGCAAGTCGGGGTAACCCCCCTGCAACGCGATGTTCAGAATGTTGACGATCCGCCCCTGTCCGCGTTCTCGCATGCCCGGCAGATAGGCCCGGATCAGATCAAGCGCCGAGAGCATGTTCAGCGCCACCGCATCGCTCCAGTCCTGACGCGTGAAACGGGTGAAATCGCCAGCGGGGGCGCCGCCGCAATTGGTCACCAGAATATCCGTATCGGGTTGCGCATGCAGGACCGTCTGGCACCCTGCCTCGGTGGACAGGTCCGCAGCGATCACATCGGGCGCTGTACCATGGCTACTTTCCAGCCGACTGGCCGCGTCCTGCAATTTTTCGGGGTTTCGCGCGACCAGCGTGATCTGCGCCCCTGCCCGCGCCAGCGCGTCCGCGCAGCCATAGCCGATACCCCGGCTGGCACCGCAAATAACGGCGCGCTGCCCTTCGATCCCCAAATCCATGTCAATTCCCTTGCCTTGGGTTCACCTGACCGACCGCCTTGCGGGCAAAACATGCTCACATACCGCCGCCGGATGCCGTAATTTTTTCGGTCGGGCGATGATCGTTTGCAGGGGTCTCTTCCTCTGCGTCCTGCCCGTCCAGACGGCGCATGAACTTGTTGATCGTACCATCGATATGATGCTCAATCTCGGCCCGCGCCACACCTTTGGCCCCGCGCGCGATCGCGTCGAAGATTCTGTCATGCTCTTCCAGCGCAACTGTCTGCAAGGTCTTGTTGGCAAAGAACTGATTGCGGATCAGCAGCACCCGTTCGTGGATCTGGCACAGCGCGTCGAACAATGTCTTGTTTTTGGACATCTCGGCGATGCTTAGGTGAAACAGGCTGTCCGCCGCGTTGGTCGCCAGCCAGTCGCCCCGGGCATGGCTGTCGCGCATCGTCTCCATCGCGCGCGAGATGCTTTCCATCCCGGCGTCAGTCTTCAGCTTCGCAGCCTCACCGATGGCCAGAATCTCCAGCGCCTTGCGCACCTCGAACACTTCTTTCAGGGTCGCCGTCGGCACCTGAAGCGCCACGTAGGACCGGCCCCGCGTCCCGATCAGCCCTTCACTGGCCAGCCGTGTCAAAACCTCGCGCACGGGAGTTCGGCTGGCGCCCAGACGTTCGGCCAGCCGTTCTTCGATCAGACGTTCACCGGGTTCGAAAGTTGCGCGCAGCAAATCCAGTTTCAACTGCTTGAACAGCTCATCCCGGTTTGCGTTCTTGCGGTTGCGTGTCCCGGGGTCCGCCTGCGCATCAAACGGGCTTTCGCGCGAAAACGCGACGGCTTCGAAAATCTCAACGCTGCTCATCATGCGTGTTTCGGCACCTTTGCAGCCCCGAAATCCTTCCAGCCTTTGGGCATTCTGCTCCTCCGCTTCGCTTGCGACAGATTCGGGCGATTTTGAAGCGTGGCGACAAAATGTTCAATTCCTTTGATGTTTCTGCTGTTATGCGCATGCGCATTGTCCGGTTGTTGGCGGGCTGCAGGCGGTCCGATTACGTCTCATCCATCTCGGCCAGCACCGCTTTGGCCACTTTGAAGGCCCCGTTGGCGGCAGGCACCCCGGCATAGATCGCGCAATGCATCAACGCCTCCTGAATGTCCTCGCGGCTGCAGCCCGTGTTCACGGTCGAGCGGATATGAAGCGCCAGTTCCTCGTGATGACCAAGGGCGGCCAGAATGGCGATTGTGACCATCGATCTTTCGCGATGCGACCAATGGGGGCGCGACCAGACATGGCCCCAGGACGCTTCAGTCGCCATTTCCAGAAAGGGGCCGTTCAATGCGCCTTCGGAGACCGGTGCGGCAGCGACAAAAGCGTCCCCCAGCACCTGACGCCGCGTTTCCATCCCCTGCCGGTAGCGTTCAGATTTTTCCGTCATGATTGTGTCTGTTCTTTTCCTGTCGTTCCAGCCCCGGTCACCTGCAGGCGCTTACGCCGATTTCGCGACCGCCTCGAACTCATGGGTTGAGATCGATTTCAGCAGGCTTTTTTCGGTGATCTGTCCAATAATCTTGCCATCCCGTTCGATGCCCATGGGGAAGCCCTCGGCAATGGCGCGATCAATGACGTTCGAGAGCGGCGCGCGGGCCGGAACCACGCGATCGTTTTGGGGGGCGTCCGTGGCGGCCTCGTCCATCACATCTGCTGCCGTCAGGATCGGCAGGCGCGAGACGCCCGAGACGAATTTGGCAATATGTTCATTGGCCGGGGTCATGACGATATCCACTGGCGTGCCCACCTGCTGCACCCGACCGTCTTTCATCACTGCGATGCGGTCACCCACCCGGATCGCCTCATCCAGGTCATGGGTGATGAACACCGCCGTCTTGTTCACCGATTTCACGATATTGACGAATTCATCCTGCAGGTCGCGCCGGATGATCGGGTCCAGCGCGCTGAAGGGTTCGTCCATCAGCAAAATCTCCGGGTCCGAGGCCAGCGCCCGGGCCAGACCGACCCGCTGCTGCATGCCGCCCGAAAGCTGGTCGGGGAAATAGCTCTCCCACCCGGCCAGATGCACCAGTTCCAGCGCGGCGCGGGCTTTCTCTTCGCGGTCCTTGCGGGGCATGTTGCGCAGCTCCAGCGGGAAGGCGGTGTTTTCCAGCACCGTGCGGTGCGGCAGCAGGGCCGCGTTCTGGAACACCATGCCCAGCCGGGCCGAGCGGAAGGCACGGACCTCTTTTTCACCCATGGTGCTGACATTCTGGCCGCTGACCATCAGCTCGCCCGCCGTGGGCGGGATCAAACGGTTGATCAACCGTACCAGGGTAGATTTGCCGCTGCCGGACAGGCCCATGACACAGAAGGTCTCGCCGGGATAGATCTGCAGGGTGACATCGGCGACAGCCATGACGGCCTTGTGCTGTTCCAGCGTCTCCTGCCGTGACAGGCCCCGGTTCTTGATGTCCTGACAGACCGCCTGTTCATTGGCGCCGAAAATTTTCCAGACGCCGCGCAGGTCGATCAGAGGGCTGGAAGAGGTCGAATTCGTGTTCTGCATGGGCTCGGGTCCGCTACGGTTGAGGGCGTCTGGGGGACAGGCCGGCGCGATCAGGGCGCCGGCCCGGTTCGTTTCGCAAAGAGGTCAGTTCGCCGCCGCGTCGCGTGCCGCTTTCAGCCAGCTGTCATAGGCTGCGCGGTTGTCAGAGATCCAGGTCTCGACGTGACGGTCGATATCTGCGGGCTGTTTCTCGCCCTCATGGATCAGCCGGTTCTGGGCTTCGATATCCTTGATGTCGATGCGGGCAACTTCGAACAGGGTACGGATCGCCGGGTTATTTTCCAGGAATTCCTTGTTGGCCACCATATGGCGGTTATAGGGAATATGTCCGACATTCTTTCCGTCGACGGTGGTATCCTCGACCGTTGCATTGTCCTTGTCATGCACCGAGGTAAACGGCACCTCGATCCGTTCCACATGTTCACCCTGACGCAGAATATCGTGAACCCAATAGGGGCTGAACGCAAAGTACAGAACCGGGTTTCCTTTTTGCGCCCGCGCGATGACATCCGCCATCACAACCGCATATTCACCTTGAACATGGGTGATGTGATCGCGCAGCTCATAGGCGTCCAGATGATGTTCGATGGCCCGTTCACAGCCCCAGCCGGGCTGGCAGCCGACCAGATCAGCCTTGCCATCGCCATCGGTATCAAACCGGGCCGCATTCTCGGGCTTTTTCAGATCCTCGATCGAGCGGATGCCCGCATCATAGGACGCCTTGTCGATGTAATAGGCTTGCGGCATCGGGCCATATAGCGGCTCTTCCAGCATTGTCAGCTTGTCGGCACCGCCAGCTTTTTCAAAATACTTGATATGGATGGGATGCGCATACCCGATGGCGAAATCCCCGTCACCGCTGGCGACCGACAGGAACATCAGTGCGTATTTCAGATCAAGCGTCGGTTTGACTTCATAACCAAGATCCTGCAACGCCTGGGTGAAGATTTTCTCTTCCATCTGACGCCGCAAAAGGCCCGGCCCCATCGGCTGAACGGTTACCCCTTCGCCTGGTGTCATATAGTCGGCTGCGTTGGCCACGGTTGCGGTCAGCGCGGTTGCGGCGATGGCCAGCGCGCTAAACGCGGTGGTCAGCCCTTTTGGTGTTACTCGTTTCATGTTGCCCTCCCTATGAGCATTCTTTCCTGATTGTTCCCCGCGCAGCGGTCCCGGACAGGACGGTCACGAGGCGCTGTCCGCAGCCATCGACTGCTCGGGCGCACCCGCCTTCGAGCCGGTGACACCCCGGACCAGCAACCACACCAGACGCGCCGGGCCGTGCTGATACCACTTGCGATGCGGGTCCTTCTTGGCCAGCTCCACCGGGCCTTGCGTGATCCGGTCCAGAATGATCGCCAGAACCACGATCCCCGTGCCGCTGACAATCGCCAGACCCACGTCCAGACGGCCAATGGCGCGCAGAACCTCAAGCCCCAGACCGCCAACCGCGATCATCGACGCAACAACCGCCATCGACAGGCACATCATCAGCGTCTGGTTCACACCCACCATGATACTGGGCACCGACAACGGCAGACGCACCTTCAGCAGAACCTGCGTCGGCGTCGCCCCGAACGAGGCCGACGCCTCGATCACATCCTCGGGCACCTGCCGCAGACCCAGCGCCGTCAGACGGATCACCGGCGGCAGCGCATGCACCGCCGTCACCACCACGCCCGGCGCGTTGCCCACGCCAAACAGGATCGCCACCGGCACCAGATACACAAAGGACGGGATCGTCTGCATCGTATCCAGGATCGGCCGCATGATCGCATAGGCGCGATCACTCAACCCCGCCCAGATGCCCAGCGGAATGCCCAGCAACAGGCACAGAAACAGCGAACACAACACCACCGAGATGGTGGTCATCGTCGCCTCCCACATGCCCGGCCCGATAAAGCCCAGACCGGCCAGCAGAACCCCGGTCACAATCGCCTGATTGCGCCCCGCCATCTGCCAGGCGATCAGCACTGCACAGGCCAGCACCACCAGCGGTGGCGAGCCCGTCAGCGTGTTTTCAAGGCTCACCAGAAGATATTCCACCGGCTCCTTGATGACATTGAAGAACGACCGGTTCTCCACCAGGAAATCCATGATGACCTTTTCGGAGTTCTGGGCGATCGGCAGAGCGTTGCCGGAAAACGGGTCCAACCAGTTGGCTGCTTGTGATTCGGACATTGAGGTATGTGTTCCCTGTTCAGTTTATCCCCGGTCGACTGATGGCCACCGCAGGGCCCCGATGATCAGGCCCGCGGCGCGACATCATGTCAGAGGGCGTTTGGTTTGCCGTTACACATGTAGCTGTCTCACTCAAAATGTATGCAAATGAGATCACACCTGTCAACAATCGAAAAATCCAACCCTCGTGAAATCACCCGCACATGACGTGATAAACCGGCAAAACCACTGCCAATTCCCCATATTTACCGCCCAATACCCCCAAATACAGAAATTCAACGCAACTCACCCCAAACACTTGACCTAGACAATATTTTGTATCCAAATAAGGGGAATATCTCCGCTATTTCCCGAAGGAGCCCGATTATGAGCACCCGGACACGGTCCGAGGACACGGCAAAAACGCCGGGCCGACGCAGAGGCGGCGGTCGTGCCAGCCGCAGAGAAGCCCGCCTGCTGCCACCCATCATCCACCGCCCAACATTGCGCCGAGAGATTCCGGTTTACGAATTGCTCGACGCCGAAGGCGTTGAACTGATTCACGAGACCGCCATGACAATTGTCGAGGAAATCGGCGTGGATTTCCTGGATGATGATGCAATCAAACTATGGAAGGCCGCAGGTGCTCAGGTCAAGGGACACAAGGTCTTCATCCCGCGCGAACTGCTGATGGAGCTGATCGGCAAGGCCCCCAGCGAATTCACTCTGCACGCCCGCGACCCCGAAAAATCGGTTCAGATCGGCGAACGGAACATGATCTTTGCGCCGCAGGGCGGGGCCTTCATCCACGATCTGGACGGCGTGCGCCGCCGGGTGGTCAAGGATGATCTGCCAACAATCGTCAAACTGCTGCACTGCTTGTCACCGATTCACCTGTCCAGCGCCGGCTGGGCGATTGACCTTGATGACGTGCCGGTGCCGGTGCGCCATCTGGAACAGATTTACTGCCCGGTGCGCTATTCCGACAAACCCTATTGCGCCAGCTCTTATTCCAAAGAGGTCGCCAATGACGCGATTGAGATGTCGCGAATCGTCTTCGGCCAGGATTTCGTGGCCAACAATACGGTCACCGCGACGCTGGCCAATTGCAATTCGCCCCTGAAATGGGACGGGGCGATGCTGGAAGGCGCAAGGATTTTTGCCGAGGCCGGTCAGGCCGTCATCTTCAGCCCCTTCGTGATCTATGGGGCCAGCACCCCGCCGCATCAGCTGGGCGCAATGGCGCAGGTGGTGGCCGAATCCCTGACCGGCGTGGCTTATTCTCAGCTGGTCCGGCCGGGCACACCTGCCCTGTTCGCCAATGCGCCGATGGGGGTTTCGATGAAAAGCGGCTCGCCCACACAAAGCGTGCCCGAGGCCGAGCATCTGTTCTACCTGACCGGCCAGATGGCCCGGCGCTATAACCTGCCCTGGCGCAATCAGGGTCCAAAATCCGGGTCGAAAGTGCTGGATTACTGGTCCGGCGTCGATGCTGCGATCCGGGCGCAGGCGGCGGTCAAATGCGGGGCCAACTGGATTTCGCATTGCACCGGCGCGATGGAGGGCTCGATCCTGTGGAACCTTTCGAAAATGGTTCTGGACGCCGAGTTGATGGACAGTTGCTATACGTTCGCAAGCGGCCTCAGCAAGGCGGATATCGGGGTCGTCCTGCAGATGCTGCGCGAGCGCGGGGATGAAAGCCACTTCCTGGGCGCAGACTACACGCGCGAAAACATGCCCTATATGCCCGAGCTTCAGGACAACGAAGTCTATGACACATGGGTGGCCGAAGGCAGCAAGGACAGCAATACCCGCGGCCTGGAAAGCGCCCGCAGCCTGCTGGCGCGTTACGATGAGATCGACCCCGGGCTGGACCCGGCGATTGACGAGGCACTGCAAGCCTATATGCGGCGGTGCCACGAAGAGCGGCTGTAACCATGGGATGCCGGGTATCCGAACGCCGGTGAAACGCAGATGGCCTTTGGCTGGAAAAACACGCTGACCCATGCGGATGTGACGCCATACAAGGCGTATCTGAACCGCCGTCAGGTGATGGCGGGCATAGGCGCGGTGGGGCTGGGCACGATAGCGCCCCCTTTGCGGGCCGAGACCGATGATCTGACGCCCAACACCTGGGAAGAGATCACCACCTACAACAACTACTATGAATTCGGCGCGGGCAAGAACGGCCCGTCTGAGAACGCGCATCTTCTGACCACCGAACCCTGGAGCATTCGCATCGACGGGCTGGTCAACCGACCCGGCACTTACTCGCTACCGGACATCCTGTCTGAGATGATCATCGAGGAACGGATTTACCGGCTTCGCTGTGTCGAGGCCTGGTCGATGGTGATCCCGTGGAACGGGTTCGAACTGGCCGATTTGCTGGCCTTTGCCGGGGTGCAGAAGACGGCCAGATATGTGGCGTTCGAGACCATCTATCGACCCGAGGAAATGCCTGGCACGCGGTTTCCGGTGCTCGAATGGCCCTATCGCGAGGGACTGCGGATCGATGAGGCAATGCATCCCCTGACCATTCTGGCGACAGGTCTGTACGACAAACCTCTGCCCAACCAGAACGGCGCGCCGATCCGGCTGGTCGTGCCGTGGAAATACGGGTTCAAGTCGATCAAATCCATCTCACGCATCACATTGACGCGCGAACAGCCGCCGTCCAGTTGGAACATGTCATGGCCTGCGGAATACGGGTTCTATAGCAATGTGAACCCCAACGTAGACCACCGGCGCTGGTCGCAGGCAATGGAGTCGCGGATCGGCGGCGGCCTGTTCTCGCGCCGCATCCCGACCCGCATGTTCAACGGCTACGCGGATGAGGTCGCGCATCTCTATGACGGCATGGACCTGACGGAACACATCTAGATGCAGCGCGAACAGGATATGGAATGACCGACAAAACGACCGGAGGATGCCTGTGCGGCAAGATCAGATACGCCTGCGAGGGGCCGCTGCCCGGGGCCACCTATTGCCATTGCAAGGATTGCCGCATCTCGTCCGGCAGTGCGTTTCATGTGGGCATTCCGCTGGACGGGTCCCGCTTTAACCTGACGGCGGGCGAGACCAAGGGCCACGCGGTGCAGGGCGAAAGCGGGCACTGGCTGACCCGGCATTTCTGCGCCGACTGCGGCACACAATTATACAACACCACCACCAAACGCCCCGGCAACGTGTTCCTCAAAGCCGGTACGTTGGACGATCCCGAACTGGCAAAACCTGCACGACAAATCTGGACAGACAAGGCTGTGTCCTGGGCCTATATTGCCCCTGACCTTCCCACTTGGCCCCGCGCCTTTGTGAAAGGGTAAGTTGGCTTGGCGCATTTGGCGAGAACCACTTGGCCCCTTTATTTGCATACAATTAATAAGACCGCTTGGAGTGCCCCTATTGGTGATAGTCGCAAAGGTGAATCTATTTCACCATTATTCTAATGGCATATAATCGCAAAATTCGCTGAGTCTCAGTTGATTTTCCGCCCACCTAACATTGACAGAAGCAAGCCCAATTGCATACATTTCTGGCAAGACCTTATCTCACCTCACAAGCGCCCGGATTTGATGACCATGACCTCACTTGCCCAAACAACCGCAGACCGCCCCGCCGAAATCACCGCCTCCGAGCAGCAGGCGCGCGTGGATTGCGCTGCCGGGCATCGGCTATGTGACACGTTCGGATGGTCGCAGCTGATCTACAACCATATCTCGCAGCGCATCCCCGATCAGCCCGATCATTTCCTGATCAAACCCCATGACCTGATGTTCAACGAGGTCAGCGCGTCGAACCTGGCCAAGCTGCCTCTGGGCGGGGTCGAGGAGTTCAAGGCGCAAAACGTCAACAGTTCGGGTTTTGCAATCCATTCGGCCATCCTTGAGGCGCGCCCGGACGTCAACGCGGTCGTTCACATCCATACCGAAGCCGGCATGGCGATCTCGGCCCATAAGGATGGGTTGAAGCCAATGACCCAGGCCGCTTTGCGGTTCCACAACCGGATCGGATATCACGGCTATGAAGGGTTCGCCGAGTTGGACGAAGGCCCTGCACTGGTGCGCGATCTGGGCAATTACGAGGCGCTGATCCTGCGCAACCACGGCCTTCTGATGGCCTGTGCCACCATGGGTGAGGCGATCTCGAAACTGCATTTCCTGCTGACCGCGATCCGCTCGCAACTGCTGCTTGAGGCTGCTGGCGAAGACAAGATTCTGCTGGCCCCTGAAGATATGCGCGAACATGCCGCCCAACAATGGGACAAGGGCGAGGCCCGCCGCGCCGCCGAGGAATGGCCCGCCATGCTACGCTGGATGGATCGGGTAGACCCGTCTTTCCGAAACTGAGCCTCCTCGTTTGATTGGGTCCACCGCTAAGATTAGGAAACAGAAGACCAAGAATGGCAAACAAGCGACCGAAGCCGGAAGAAATTGTCCTGAAGTTGCGGCAGGTTGAAGGTCTGATGGGGCAAGGCATGCCGCGTCTGGATGCGATCAGACAGATTGGCGTTGTGGAGTAAACCTATCACCGCTGGCGCATGCAATATGGCGGAATAGGTGTAGATCAAATCAAGGAATAAAGCGGCTTCAGAAGGAAAATGAGCGGCTGCGGTGTGGTGTATCAGACCTGACGCTCGACAAACTTATCCTTGGTAACCTTTACCGTGCTCTTGCGTGGCATGCTGGCAAAAACAATCCCACAATTACTTTCGAATACGAGCCGGGAGGGATGCTGCAAATAGACTTTGCAGGGCGGAAAAAAGCCAAGCACCCCATTTTGTTGGGTGATGACCGAAAAGAACGCGATTACGATATCTTTTGTACCGCAAGCGCCAAAAGCCGCAGGATTTACGTGAAAGCAATAGAAAGCCGAACAAAGGACGTCGTACTTGCTGTATTTATTGCGATGTTCGACTTTTACGGCAGCGTACCGGTCAATTGACAGTTTCAACGCTGCAGTTCTGGCTCGGCTGGCATCGCATTCAGTTTGTTCGCGAGGGCGAGCATCTTGAGA
>NZ_JALCBM010000037.1:6754-43318 GCF_028066395.1 Ruegeria sp. | reverse complement strand
TTTTTGGATCCGTCAATCACCGCTTTCTGCTGTGCAATCGCCTGATCTGTCAGTTGTGGTTTGGCTTTCTCCTGTATGGCCATCTCTAGGATGCCCGCACGAGATCCATGAAGATCAGATAACAGACGGTTTTCGCCTACGGCTGATCTGGCGAGGATCGTGGCCAACACGCCGAGAGGTCGAATTGGCCACTTTCCAGTACATCAACGGCCTTTACAATCCGCGTTGACGGCATTCAGCATTGGGTTGGAAAAGTCCTGTCGCTTTTGAACGAAAGGTGGCCTAAACGAGCACTTGGAGCGGCACAAAAACGCGACACTTCCAACTAAGAAATAGGGCAGACCACCCGAACGCGGTGCCGGAACAGATGGTCATAATGCGGCTTCATGCGGCGGTGGACGCGGCGGACGCGTTCGGGGGTGTTTTCCAACTCCACGTATTTGCGTTTTTGCGGTGTCAGGCCGGTGGATTGCGCCAGGTTGGCGTGGAATGATCCGCCATCCCACCAACTGTGGGCGGACGGGTCGCCGCCCGGTTCCCAGCTAAGCGCGTCTTCGAGGAACGGGATGCCGACCGCTTCGCAGAAGGCTTCGGTCGCCGCGTGGGGATCTTCCAGAAGGTCGTCGCTGTCGATCACCGGGGGCGGCGTGCCGTTCAGTGCGGTCAGCAGATCGAACAGGGCGCGTTGTTCGGGAAAGCCGACCTCAAGCTCATCGAAATCCGGCCATTTGTTGTACATGGACGTGATCGTCTTGGCCGGATCACGGATCAGGAAGGCGTGGGTGAAATGCGACAGGAACTCGGCATCCCACATGTGGTTGATGTAATGGGGGAAATCCTTGATAAAGACCGGGCCTTTTTCGGCGCGGGCCTTGATGTCGTCCCAGACGCTTTCCAAAGTCAGGCCGGACGTGGTTTTCTCACCTTCCTTGAATCGGGGCCACAGGGGGTCTTCGCCCTGATACCAGGCCTCGCCAAAGGGTTCGTGCAGACAGTCCAAGTCACCTCGTTGCCGCATCATCCATTCAAATGCGGTCGAGGTGGAACGGGGGACGGCCCAAAGCGCGACGATGCGGTGCATGGTTTAGCCTTTCAGTGCGGACAGCAAGCTGCCCTGTTGCGTTTCCGGGGCAATCCCCAGTGTCTTGAAAATGCGCCAGTAAAGCGCGGTGTCATGGCCGATGACCGGGGTGCCCAGACGCTCCTCCAGTGCGGCCTCGTAATGCACCGGGCGTTGGGCGATCCCATCGGATTCGCGGCGATAGTTGCTCATGCCGTTGATCAGATAGGCGTCCACATTGGGGGCTTGTTCGGCGGTGTAGTCGAAGGATTTCCAGATCAGATCCTCGTCAAAACACCAGATGCAGTCATCGACCTCGGCCTGAGTGGGAAACCAGCCCTGATCGTGAAAGTTTCCGGCCCAGACCACGTCGAACCCAGCCTCTTTCAGGAAACCGACCGTGCCCTGATACCAGCTGTCGCGGTGATAGCAGGCGTTCAGGGCAACTTTCTCTGCGCCGATTTCGCGCAGCGCTTCGACCATCGCGTAGCCTGCCATGTGGAAGGGGGTTTCGTATTTGTCGCTCAGCATTTCGCAATGCTGGCGGATGCCTTCGACGCCCAGACCACTGGCATGCACCCAGTTCGAGCCGACCTGCCCGCAGACATCGGCGCCATTGTTGGCCATGCATTCCAGAAAATCCTCAAGCATGCCAAAGTTCTTTTTGCGCTGGTCCAGCCGGTGGGCATAGTCCGGCACATGCAGCATCCACCCATGCACACCGACGCTGCGCGGGGACATGCGCAGCAGGTCCGAAGGGGCGGCGTCGAAATCATGGGGCGGACAGGTCAGGCCGACCTGATGCGGGAACAGCTTGACCTTGGGGTTCGCCCATTTCGTTGGTTTGACATAATCCTTCATGGCGTGCCCCGTGCTGTCCTTGTTGCGTCAAAGATGGCAGGATCGGTGCCGCTTTCCATTGCTTTTAGGTGCTTGTCTTCATATCAATTTCGATATGGCAGATCGCAAGTATACCCTCCCCTCGCTCAGTTCGTTGACCGCGTTCGAGGCGGCGGCGCGGTTGCAGGGGTTTGCGCGGGCTGCAGAGGAGTTGAACACCTCGCAACCCGCGATCAGCCGTCATATCCGCAATCTGGAAATCCGCTTTGGGGTTGAACTTTTCCATCGCGATCGGACCCCCATTTGCTTGACGCCAAAGGGCAGCCAGTTCTACGCGGCGGTTATACAAGGGTTCGACGCCCTGCAAAGCGCGGTGCAGGGGCTGCAACAGGCGGACAACCGAGTGACTTTGGTCTGTTCGCATTCGGTTTCACATCTGCTGCTGATGCCGCGCTATGGCCGCATCCGGCAGGCTTTGGGCCGTGAGGTTGAGCTGCGGATCATGACATCGGGCTACAATCTGGTGCAGGCAGCGATTGAGACCGGCGGGGATATCGTTTTTGAATATTCCGCCACCGCGCCGGATGCGGATCATGTGGTGGTCTGTGATGAGCAGATCAAACCTGTGGGCACACCGGCGATGATCGCACAGGCCATGCAGGCCCTGTCTGGTAAAGGCACTGCGCCGCCCTTGCTGAAGCTGCAAAAGGACAATTACGGCTGGATGGATTGGGCGGATTGGAAAACCGCGCATCCCGAATTCGCCGACTGGCAGGTGTCGGATGAGTTCGACAGCTATGTCTACCTGCTGGAAGCCGCGTCCATGGGTGCGGGTCTTGGGCTGGGGTGGCGCAGTTTTATCGACTCTTATCTAAGCCGGGGTGAGTTGGTCGAGATGCCGGTCGACTGGTATTCACGCAACACCAAGGTGTTTGCCAAGCTGACCCGCTTTGGCCAGCAGAACCCGATGGCGCGAAAATGTCTGGCCCTGCTAGAGAACCTGCCGGGCCAGTAGAGCTCAGTTGCACTCGCGGTCGGCGATCTCCAGCGTGCGGTCGAGGATGTCCAGCCCGGTCATCATGTCCGCCTCGCTGATGTTCAGAGGTGGGGTCAGGCGGATGACGTTCGAGAAGAAGGACAGGTACAGCCCCTCATTCATCGCAAATCCCATCATATCGGTCATCGGCTTGGCCTCGGCCCCTTTGGCGGCAAAGGGCACCAAAGGCTCGCGGGTGTCGCGGTTCTTGACCAGTTCGATCCCGTTGAACATGCCCTTGCCGCGAATGTCTCCGATCGAGGGGTGCTTGTTCGCCAGCCGGTGCAATTCGGCCCGCATCCTCTCACCCATCGTGGTGGCATGGGCCAGCGTGCCTTCCTCCTGCATCGCACGTATCGCGGCGATGCCCGAGGCGCAGGCCAGCGGGTGCCCGGCATAGGTCAGTCCGCCGGGCAGCGGTGTGTCGCGCAGCCAGTCATGCAGCGCGGAGCTGACCGACATGGTACCCAGCGGCACATAGCCCGAGTTGATCCCCTTGGCCGAGGTGATGATATCTGGCTGCACCCCCCAGTGATCGACGGCGAACCATTTGCCGGTGCGGCCAAAGCCTGCCATCACCTCATCCGCGATCAGCAGGATACCGTATTTGTCGCAGGTCTCGCGGATTGATTGTAGATAGCCATCGGGCGGCACGAGGATGCCGTTGGTGCCGACGATGGGCTCAAGAATGACCGCTGCCACGGTGTTGGGGTTTTCGTACATCAGGATCTCTTCCAGATGCGGGCCGCCTTGGGCCACCGGGCATTTGGCCGGATCGGTATGACCGGTGGGCAGGCGATAGAGGTACGGGTCCAGCATCCGCACCACGCCGGGCATGTCGCCGCGGGTCAGGTGGTGGCGCGGGTCACCGGTCAGCGACAGCGCCCCGCCGGTGGCGCCGTGATAGCTGCGATATCGCGCGATGATCTTGGACCGCCCGGTATAATGCCGCGCCAGCCGGATCGCGGTTTCATTCGCCGCCGCTCCACCGGAGGTGAAAAAGGTCGAGGTGATGTTGGGCGGTGTGATCTCGGCCATGATCGCCGCCAGTTCCGAGCGCACGTCCGAGCCCATCGCCGGGCCGATATAGCACAGCCGGTCCGCCTGATCCTTGATCGCCTGCACGATCTTAGGATGTTGGTGGCCCAGATTGGCATTCACCAGCTGCGACTGGAAATCCAGATATCGTTTGCCGTCGCTGTCCCAGAACCACGACCCGCTTGCGCCGGTGATGACCGGTGGCTTTGCCCCCTGCTTCGACCAGCTTTGCAGATAATGGTTGGCGTGCATCTCCTGCACCCAATCGGGATCGTGGGCGGGATAGGTGTTCGAGAGGTCATCCATGGTTCTGGTCCGTTGGCTAAGGCGCTCGTCAGTCGAGAATGGCCCGGGGCTGGCCCAGGGCGTCGGGATCGGGTGTCACGCCCAGCCCGGGGCCTTCGGGTGGGGCGATGCGGCCGTTGCGGCGTTCGGGTGCTTTGGCAACCAGACGCGGGCCGACATAGTGGGACAGATCGCAGGTGTTCATGATCCCGCGTTCGGGCGTCGCTGCGGCCAGATGCAACAACGCGGCGGTGGTCACGTCGCTGCCCCAGGTGTCCTCGATACACATCTGCGTGCCCAGCGACAGACACAGATCGCGGGTGCGGCGCATCGCCGACAGCCCGCCCATTTTCGAAAGTTTCAGTGCCACCGCATCCATGCACCCGGCCTGATGTCCGGCCAGGATCGAGGCGACATCATGGGCGCTTTCGTCCAGTTTCATCGGCAAGCCGGTGGCGGCGTGGACATGAGCGCATTCATCGATTGTGGGGCAGGGCTGTTCCAGCATGACATCCAGATGCGCCACCGCGCGGCCCACCCGGGTGGCGGTCAGCGCGTCGCTGCCGCAATTCCAGTCGCCGTAGACCAGCGGCCCATCGCCCACAGCCTCGCGCACGCGGGTCAGGCGTTCCGCATCTGCCTGCCAGTTGTTGTCGGCCCCCAGCTTGACCTGAAACTGCCGCATCCCCTGATCAAAGGCGTCACGTGCCATGCGCGCCATCTCCTCCGGCGCAACGCAGGTAATCGAATGATAAAGGGGCATGTCGGGCACCGCCCGCCCGCCCAGCAGCGCATAAAGCGGCAGGTCGGCGGCCTGCGCAGTCAGATCCCACAGCGCGGTGTCGATGGCGGATTTGGCGTAATCGTGGCCGATCAGATACCTGTTCAGACGCTCCATCAAAGCCTCGGGCCCAACCGGATCGGCGCCAATCAGCACCGGGGTCAGTTCCTCCAGCGCGGGGATCACGCCTTTGGCATAGGCGGGCAGGTAGTGGGGGATGGGGCAGACCTCTCCCCACCCGGACAGGCCGGTGTCGGTGTCCAGCCGCAGGATCACCGACAGGGTGGTGTCGCACGTCTTGCCCGCGGCCATGTAATAGGTTTCGTGGCTGGTCAGCGGGACTTCCCACGCCGTGATACGGGTGATTTTCATGCGGAAACCTCATAGCTTGCAACGGGCGCGCCCAAGGCACCCTCATCAGGATGCACGCCCAGCCCGGGTGTTTCGGGCAGATGCAGATGCCCGTTGATATTGCGCGGCCCACGTCCGCCCGCGATATCCAGCGTCAGCATGTCCTGACAGGCCCAGACCGCGTGGCAGTTCACATCCGGGATAGTGGCCGCCAGATGCAGCGCCTCGGTATCGGCCAGCACCGAGCCGCCCGTGGCCATCACAAACATGTCGATCCCATGCGCAAGCGCCACATCTCGCATCCGCGCCGCCTTGGTCAGCCCGCCCACGCGGTTCAGCTTGATGCCAAAGACCTCGGCAATCCCGTCCCGCGCAATCCGTGTGGCATCCTGCAAGGTCACAAGGCTTTCATCCACGCTGACCGGGGCCGCGTGTTTGCCCGAAATGGCCGCAATGTCGTCAAGCGTTTCCCCGGGCTGTTCGAACATCACGCGCAGGTCTTCGGTTGCCCGCATGACCCGCAGCGCCTGCTGCCGCGTCCAGCCCCGGTTCACGTCATAGAGCACGATTTCACCGGGTTGCCGGATCGACTCGACGTCGCGGATACGGGCGATATCCCGCTCGACATCGCCGCCGATCTTCACGGAATGCGCGACGTACCCCCGCTGGCGATAGCGTTCCATGACCTCGCGGGTTTCCTGCGCGGTCTTGGCCCCAACAGATGAGGCTATCGGCTTTGGAGTGCGCGAGCCCCCACCCATCAGATCGGCAATCGGCAGGCCTGCGGCCTGACCGGCAATGTCCCAACAGGCCATATCGATGGGGGATTTCGCATAAAGATGCCCCGGCAGCGCCAGATCCATGGCCCGTTCGACATCCAGCACCTTGCGCGGGTCCAGTCCCAATACAAATGGGGCCATCGTCTCGATCCCTGCCCGGATGCCCGGCCCGTGGGCTGGCACATAGGTATGCCCCCAGGGCGTGCCTTCGCCCCAGCCGACAAGCCCCTCATCCGTGTCGATACGCACGAAGGTGGCATCCAGAACCTCAAACTTCAGCCGCCCGCCGGACAGCCAGTAGGGGTGGGCTAGCGGCAAATCCTGATGATAAACGGTGATGCGGGTGATCTTCATTCCGGCAGTCCTTCAGGGCGCGACGACGATATTGCCGACGTGGGTTTTGGCCATAAAGGCCTCTTGCGCGGCGGCCAGATCGCGCAGCGGATAGGTGGCGGCCAGCAGCGGTTTCAGCGCGCCGGTCTCGATCATGCCTACGACGCGCTGCATGGTGCCGGGCGGGCAGATGGTGGCACCTGTCAGTTGCAGGTCCTTGTAAACAAGCTGGCGCAGGTCGAACTGGGCCATCTGCCCGGCGATGCAGCCCGAGGTCGAATAGCGCCCGCCCTGCCGCAGCGCGTTGATCAGCGGCATGAACATCGGCGCGCCCACCACATCCAGCGCGATATCCACCGGTCCTTGGGCAGCGTCGCGAATGGCGGCCTCAAGGTCGGGCGCGTTGCGGTCGATGACTTTCGCCGCGCCGAGGTCCTGTAGCAGCGCCGCCTTGGAGGTGCTGGCAACGGCGATGACCTTGCAGCCGCGCAACCGGCATAATTGAATGGCGGCCGAGCCGACCCCGCCCGATGCGCCGGTGATCACCACGATCTCACCGGGACGTGGCGCGGTGCGCTGGATCAGGTTCTCGGCGGTCGTATAGGCGCAGGGGAAAGTAGCTAGTTCCGCATCGCTGAGCGGGCTGTTTATGGCCACAGCATTGGCTGCGCGCACCTTGGTGTATTCGGCAAAGCCCCCGTGGCTCTCGGACCCGAAATAGCCCGAGTTTTCGGGGTTCAGCCAGTCGCCATGTCCCAACAGCCACGGGTCGATCATAACCCGCTGGCCAACCCGCGCTGGGTCCACACCTTCACCAACGGCAACGATCTCTCCGGCGACATCCGCGCCCTGAATGACAGGGAAGTCCAGCGATCCGCTGCCCCAGCTGCCGTCCTCGGCATCCGCCTGATCGAACCCACCGGCCGCCCCGCTGCCAAGCACGGCATCGACGGATTTGGAATACCACGCCGTGCGGGTGTTGATATCGGTATTGTTCAACCCGCAGGCCCCGACCTTGATCAGCACCTCTTCGGCATCTGGCTGGGGCGTGGGCATGTCGGTATGGACCAGCTTGTCCAGCCCGCCATGGCCGGTCAGAACAACGGCTTTCATCATCTGCGGGATCATCCCGGCCCTCCTTCCGAGATTAGGCCGGATGCAGCGCCACATCGGTGCGCGGGCGGTCCGAGGTCGGATCATATGCCGCCTCACCCAGAATGCGTCCCTTGCGGGGTTTGCCTGCGATGATAACCTCGACCTCGGTCCCCGGCACGTTGGCGTGGGGTTTGATGTAAGCAAAGGCGAGGATTTTGCCGACCGCATGCCCATACGCCACCGAGGCCGTGGCTCCGACGACCTCGCCATTCAGACGAATGGCCTCGCCACCATGGCCGTCTTCGACCCCGTCCGGCTCAATCTCCAGATAGGCGCAGATCCAGGGCAGATCGCCTGCTTCGGCACGGGCTGCGCTGGCGCGGGTGGCCTCGGCCCCCAGATAATCCTTGTCGAGCCGGATGAACCGCCCGACATTCGCCTCGGGCAGGGTGACCTCATTGGTCAGTTCCCCTGCGCCGGGGAAGGCTTTTTCCATCCGCAGGCTATTCATCGCGAAAGAGCCGTAGTTTTCGATCCCATGCGCCTGACCCGCCGCCCAGAGCGCGTTGTAGACATCGATGCAGGCGGCGTCGGGCATGTGAAGCTCCCATCCAAGTTCCCCGGCATAGGACATGCGGAAGGCCCAGACCTGATGCCCGGCCACGGTAATTTCCTGCGCCGAAAGCCAGCGGAACCCGGCATTGGTCAGGTCGGCATCGGTGCATTGCGCCAGCACATCGCGCGATTTCGGGCCGTTGAGGGACAGGGCCGCCCAATCCTCGGACAGTGACGTGATGGTGACGTCTTCGCCATCGCGGTTATGCGCCAGATGATCCATCAGCCGCTGTTCGAAAAACGCTGCACAAACAAGATAATACCGGTCGGCAGCCATACGCACGATGGTGGTCTCCAACTCGATCCGGCCCCGGCGGTTCAGCATATGGGTCAGGGTGATCGAGCCATCCTTTTGCGGCATCCTGTTAGCCGTCAGCCGGTCCAGCAGGGTATGGGCGTCAGGCCCCGAGACCTCGACCTTGGTAAAGGCGGTGACGTCCATGATGCCGACGCGCTCGCGCACGGCCTTGCATTCGTGGGCCACCATGTCGAACACCTCGTTGCGGCGGAACGAGTAATGGTCGCGCTGTTCCACCCCGTCGCGGGCGAACCAGCGGGGGCGTTCGTGGCCAAAGACCTCCTCATACACCGCGCCCTTGTCCTTGAGGATATCATAGAGCGGTGAGGGTTTGATCGGGCGGCCCGCCAGACGGTTGAAATGCGGGAAGGGGATTTCGTGGCGCAGCTTGTAATCCTCATGCGCCTTGATCACCTGCCAGTCCTTCTGCGCGTAGCTGCCGAACCGGCGCGGGTCATAGTCGCGCATGTTGATGTCGGCTGCGCCATGCACCATCCATTTCGCCAGTTCGCGGGTCAGGCCCGGCCCCCAGCCGATGCCGATCTGGGTGCCGCAGCAGCACCAGTAATTCCTGACGCCCGGTGCGGGACCCACCATCGGGTTGCCATCGGGCGGGTGGCTGATCGCCCCATGCACCTCGCGCGTGATGCCAAGATCGGCAAAGATCGGCATCCGCCCCAGCGCGTTTTCCAGCCATGGCATGACGCGATCATAGTCGGCCTCGAACAGCCAGTTCTCGTATTCCCACGGGCATTCGTCATGCCAGACCGAGTTCGAATCCTCTTTCTCGTAAATCCCGATCAGGCCCTTTTTCTGCTCCATGCGGATATAGCCGGACACCAGCTTGTCATCGCGCACCACCGGCAGTTCGGTGTCCAGCGATTTGAACTCCGGCACATCCTCGGTCACGAAATAATGGTGCGTCATCGAGGTCATCGGCAATTGCAGCCCGGACCATTCGCCCATCTGACGGGCATAGGTGCCGCCCGCGTTGACGACATGTTCACAGATGATGGTGCCCAGTTCGGTCTCGACCACCCACTCGCCGGCGGCGTTTTGGGTGATGTTGGTGGCGCGGCAGCGGCGGAAGATTTGCACACCTTTCTGGCGCGCGCCCGTCGCCATGGCCATGGTCACGTTTGACGGGTCCACATGGCCGTCATCGGGGGTGTATAGCGCGCCCAGCACACCGTCGAGATTATAGAACGGGTGCTTTTCGGCGATAAATTCCGGCCCGACCAGTTCGATATTGAACCCCAGCGCCCGCCCGACCGACAGGGTGTGGCGCAGCCAGTCCATCTCATCCTCGGTATAGGCCAGCCGGAACGACCCGCAGCCATGCCATGTCACGGCTTGGCCGGTCTCTTCTTCCAGCGTCTTGGAATAGAGCCCGATATTGTAATCCACCATCTTGCCCAGTCCGTAAGAGCTGGTGGAATGGGTGATTTGCCCCGCCGCGTGCCAGGTCGATCCGCTGGTCAGTTCGGCCTTTTCCAGCAGCACTGTGTCCGGCCCCCAGCCTTCGTGGCCCAGATGATAGGCCAGGCCGCAACCCATGACGCCTCCGCCGACGATAACGACCTTTGCCCGTGCTGGCAGTTCCTTCTTGGACATCGCAGATTTTCCCGTTCCAGAGTCGCAGAATTCGATGGACACGCTAGTGATACGAATGTACCAATGTCAACAACAAAGGGTATAAATGTACATACCGGATGAGACGATGACTGGCACAAATGTTTCAAGCGCCGTTCTGGGGCGTCTGTCGGACGAGTTGAAGCTGCTGACGCCCGAGGCGCAGAAGGCGGCGCGCTACGTTCTGGAAAACCCGCGCGAGGTCGGTGTCTCTACCGTGCGCGAGATTGCCGAGGCCGCCCGCGTCAAGCCCAACACAGTGGTGCGTATGGCCCGGCAGGTGGGGTTTGAGGGGTACGAGGACTTCCGCGAACCCTTCCGCGACGCGATCCGCCGGGGGGCAGTGTCTTTCCCCGACCGCGCGCGCTGGTTGCAGGGCATCCGACGCTCGGGCGATATGGGAGAGCTTTATGCCGACCTGCTCAGCTCGGCCATGCGCAATATCGAGGAAACTTTTGCCGGGATCGGGGCCGATCAGTTGCAGGCGGCCGCCGAGGCGATCTGGGGCGCGCGGTCGGTTTATACCCTGGGGGTGGGGGTCAACAACTCGAACGCCTCGAACTTTACCTATCTGGCGCGCACCGGCATGACCGAGTTTCACGCCATTCCCCGGCCCGGGTCCACCGCGACCGACGATCTGGCCTGGGCCGATGGGCGCGATGTGCTGATCGCTATCACCTGCAGCCCCTACCGGACAGAAGTGGTCGAGGCCGTCGAGATCGCCCGCAAGCAGGGTCTGGTGGTGATCGGCATCTCGGACAGTCCGGCCAGCCCGGTGATCCTGTCGGCGCAGCACCGGTTTGTCGTCTCGGTCGATACGCCGCAATTCTTTCCGTCCTCGGTATCGACAATCGCGCTGCTGGAAACGCTGCTCAGCTTCGTAGTTGCGGTGTCCAGCGATGAAATCGTCGAACGGGTCGAGAAATTCCACGAACGCCGTCATCAGCTGGGTCTCTATCAGGAGGATCTGTCATGAACGCCGAACCGATCCGCTCGCTTGAGGCGCGCTACTATACCGATCCGGGGATCTTCGAGAATGAGATGAACGGGCTGCTGGCGCGGACCTGGCAATATGCCGGGCATGCGGCGGATATTCCGAACGTGGGGGACTATTTCGCGTTCGAGATCGCGGGTCAGAACCTGTTTGCGATCCGCGGCCGCGACCATGTGATCCGCACCTTCTACAACGTGTGCCAGCACCGCGCGCATGAGATGGTGACCGGCACAGGCAACACCCGCGTCGTGGTATGCCCGTACCACCAATGGACCTATGAATTGACCGGCGGGCTGCGCGCCGGGCCGAACATCAAGAAGGTCCCCGGTTTTGACCGCGAAAAGATCTGCCTGACCGAGGTGCGAACCGAGGATTTTCTGGGTTTCATCTTCGTCAATCTCGACAATGATGCCGCGCCGATGGACGACTGGTTCCCCGGCGTGCGGGACGAGATTGCCGAATTCGTGCCTCAGATCACTGATCTGGCCCCGCTGGAATGGGTCGAAATCCCCGAGAACTGCAACTGGAAGGTGTCGATCGAGAATTACTCGGAATGCTATCACTGCCCCACGAACCACCCGACATTTGCTGAAGGTGTGGTCAAGCCCGAGACCTATGACATTCAGCCCGATGCGGGCGGCGGCTATGTCCTGCGTCACACGACCGAGTGTCAGAGCCTCGACAAGATGACCTATCCCATCGATCTGGACAGCAATCCTCATGCCGGGGATTACCAAAGCTGGTTCCTGTGGCCGATGTTCTCGTTCCAGTGTTATCCCGGCAACGTGCTGAACACCTATCACTGGCGGGCGAATTCGGTGGATACCTGCACCGTCTGGCGTGGCTGGTACACCGAAGGTGGTTGTGAAAGCGACGTGATCCGTGGGCTTGCGATACAGGACCGGCAGACCACGGTCGAAGAAGATATCCGGCTGGTGGAATCCGTGCATCGCGGGTTGAAGTCCAAGGGCTATCGTCCGGGTCCGCTGGTGCTGGACCCGGCCTGCGGTGTGATGTCGGAACACTCGATCCAGCGATTGCAGCAATGGATGCGCGAGGCGGTCGATTGAAACGGTTCTGAAAGGGCAGGCCATGGCACATCCCAAATCGGTGAAAGAGGTGGTCAATGCCGGGCTCTGCATCGGCTGTGGGCTATGCGAGGCGCTGGCGCCGGATCGCTGGCAGATGGCCTATACCGAGGCAGGGCGGCTGCGCCCGGCCATGATCGGCCCGGGCTCGGATGCCGAAATCCTGCAGGCCTGCCCCGGCGCAGTGGCGCAACCCAATGACGAAGCCGCGCCCCATCGTGACGCGATCTGGGGTGAGTATCACCGGATGCAAGAGGCCTGGGCCGGATCGCCCGAGGCCCGGTATCGCGGGGCAACAGGCGGTGTTCTGACGGCGCTGGGCATGCATCTGCTGCACTCAGGGCAGGCGCGGTTCATCCTGCATTGTATGGCCGACCCGGATGCCCCGATGCGCTCGGTCTGGTGCCTGAGCGAGACACCTGAACAGGTGTTGACCCGCGCAGGGTCTCGCTATGGGCCCAGTGATACTCTTGCAGGATTGGAGGCCGCATTGGCGCGGGATGAACCCTTTGCGATCATCGCCAAACCCTGCGACGCGGGTGCCGTGCGGGCGCGGGCAAAGCATGACCAACGCTTGGCGAACAATCTGGTGGCGCTGTTGGTGATGGTCTGCGGCGGGGCCTCGGACCTTGGCAAATCCCGGGCGGTTCTGGATGAATTTGACGTGGCCGAAGACGACGTGACCCTGTTCCGTTATCGCGGCTTCGGCAACCCCGGCCCAACGCGGATCGAAACCGGCGACGGGCGTGCGTTTGAGAAGACCTATCTGGATATGTGGGCCGATGAGGCCGGTTGGCGCATTCAGACCCGCTGCAAGGTGTGTCCCGACGCGCTGGGCGAGGCTGCCGATATCGCCGCCGCGGATATCTGGCCCGGCGGCGCGCCCGAGGGCGAAGACGCGGGGTTCAACGGTGTGATTGCTCGCACCGAAACAGGTGAGGCCCTGTACCGTGCAGCCTGTGACGCCGGGGCTCTGTCCAGCGGGTCGGTGATCACACCGCGTGAATTCGATGACTACCAGCCGCATCAGGTCCGCAAGAAACACGCGCTGGCCGCCCGGCTGCGCGGCATGCAGGCGGCGGGCCTGCCGGTTTATGACCACGACCCGCGCCTGCGGATCGACCAGGTGGACGCAGGTAACGCGCATCAGGAAGACGGCACAGCACAGCGCGTGCGTCAGGGCCGCTTTCACGAAGATTTACCAGAGATTTCCAAGGGAGACTGACAGATGGACGACAACCTTTTCGAACGGGGGCTCAGCCAGCGCAAGGCGACGCTGGGGGCGGAATATGTCGAAAAGAACCTGGCCGCCGCCGATGATTTCACCCGCCCGTTCCAAGAGGCAATGACCGCCTGGTGCTGGGGTTTCGGCTGGGGCGACGACACGATTGACGCCAAGACGCGCTCGATGATGAACCTCGCTATGATCGGGGCGCTGGGCAAGATGCATGAGTGGGAGATTCACTGCAAAGGCGCGCTGAACAATGGCGTTTCGAAAGAGGAAATCCGTGCCATCATCCATGTGGTCGGTATCTATTGCGGCGTGCCGCAATCGCTGGAATGCTTTCGTGTCGCCCGTAAAGTGCTGGAAGAACGCGACATGTTGTGAGCGCGGTCGACCTGTCAGCGGCTGAGCGCGCCGATCTGAATGGTGAAAACGGGCCGTTGCGGCAATTCGCGATGTCTCTGGTGGTGCGCGCGGCGGAAATCTGGCGCGCGCCTTGCCTGATCAAGGCCGGTTTTGCCCATATCGACGCCTGCCATTTCAACGGTCAGGCGCATCTGGATTTCGCCCGGATGCTGGCATGTGGCAATGTGCGGTTCCCGATCCCGGTCTGGACCAACACTCTGCCGGTCAGCCTGTTGCAAAACGATGGGCGCGCAGACAGTGACCCGGATTTCGTGTCTGGCGCGCGCGAAGTTGCCGAGATTTATCGCAAACTGGGCTGCCGCCCGGTCTGGACCTGCGCGCCCTATCAACTGCCCGGAGGGCCCGGGTTCGGCGACCAGATCATCGGGTCGGAATCCAATGCGGTGGCCTTTTACAACTCGGTCGTCGGTGCGCGAACCCAAAAATATGGGGATTTTCTGGATGTCTGCTGCGCCCTGACGGGCCGGGTGCCCTGTGCGGGCTTGCACCGGGATGACGGGCGGCGCGGTCAGGTCGAATTCGATCTGACCGGTCTGAGTGACGCGCTTTTGCGGCACGAGGAAACCTGCCCCCTGATCGGCCACATCATGGGCGAACGGGCCGGGTCATCCATCCCCGTGTTGCGCGGCTTGCCAGGGGATACGCCACAAGACAACCTCAAGGCCATGGCGGCAGCTGCGGGGGCCTCGGGTGGGGTGGCGATGTTTCACGCCATCGGCGTAACCCCCGAAGCGCCGGATGCCGAGGCGGCTTATCAGGGCGGCACCCCGGAACAGGTCCACAGGATCATCGCCGATGATCTGACGGTCGCGAAATCCTCTCTGTCCACGGTGACCAGCGGGCAGTTGGACATGGTGGCGCTGGGCACCCCACATTTCTCGATCCATGAATTCCGCCGTCTGGCGCAGGCGATTGAGGGTCAGCGCATCCATGCTGACCTGCGCTTTTACGTCTCGACCGCCCGCTTTGTCGCCGATGCTGCGCGGGCCGAGGGGCTGCTGGACCCTATTGAGCGTGCAGGCGTTGAAATCCTGACCGATACCTGCACGTATTTCTCGCCTGCGGTGCGCGCTTGCCGGGGGCGGGTCATGACCAACTCGGCGAAATGGGCCTTTTATGCGCCGGGCATGCTACCGGTTAAGGTTTGCTTCGCCGGTTTGGAAGATTGCGTAGCTTCGGCCATTCGGGGTGAAATCACCCTGACCAATCGGGCCTGAGGGGGCAAAATGCAGCTACTAGGCAAAGGCAACGTTTTGAACCCGGGCAAGGCGCAAGGCGCGTTGCTGGTGCTGGAGGACGCCCTGAGTTTCTGGGGTGGGTTCGATCCGCAGACAGGCCGCATTCTCGACGATCACCACCCGCAGAAAGGTGCCTCCATCCGGGGTAGGGTGTTGGCGATGCCGCACTCAAAAGGCTCGGCCGGGACACCTGCCGGGATGGCCGAGAGCATCCGCAAAGGCGTGGGCCCCGTCGCCATCCTGCTGCGTAAGGCGGATGTCAACGTCACAATTGGGGCCATGGTCGCGGCCAGGCTCTACGATCTGCACATTCCTGTGCTGCAGGTGCCTGACCCACTGTTTGCGCAGCTGGTCACCGGGCAGGTGATTGCCATCGACCCCTCAGGCCATATCTCGGCCTTGGATGGAGGCACGAGTGTGATCGGTCTGTGACCGCCGGGGCAGCCCAGACCGAACCCGCGCAAGTTATACCAGTGCCCGAACCTTCTCCAACAGTGCGGCATTGACGGCGACGCCATCCACCGCCGCGCGTTCCCGGCAGGACCGGCGGTTGTCGCCCGGCAGGCGTGCGCCGTCCTGATCGTGGATCGAGGCGACCAGTGCGGTCAGTTTCTCTTGGAACATCCCGCCCGAGGTGGCCTGCGGGTCCACGGCGATGAAGAACTGACCGGTCTTGGGCGGACCGCCTGCGGTGCCCGAGAACGGGCTGGCCACGGACCCAAGCGCGGCACCGGCCATCGCTGCCGCCATCAATTCCACCGTCAGGGCGATGCCGACGCCCTTGTAGCCGCCCGATGGCACCATGGAGCCTTTCAGTCCGGCTTCGGGGTCGGTGGTGGGCTGGCCATCGGCATCCAGCACCCAGCCTTCGGGCACCGGCTTGCCTTCGCGTGCGTGTTTCATGACCTCACTCTTGGCAATCGCGCTTGAGGATTGGTCGATCAGCAGCGCGGCATTGCCATCCGCATCAGGCGCGGCAATCGAGAACGGGTTGGTGCCCAGAACCGGTTTCGACCCGCCCGACGGCGCAATTGAGGCCGGAGCATTGGTGAAGCCGATACCCAGCAAGCCCGCCTGCGCCAGACGCTGGGTGTGAACCCCCAGAACGCCACAATTATACGAGTTATTCACCGCCAGCACCGCCACGCCCTGTTCGCGGGCCAGCGGGATCAGCTCGGCAAATCCCAGATCAATCGCGCTGTGGGCAAAGCCGGTGGCAGCATCGACGGTCACAACCGCCGGGCGCGGACGCGCCACAACCGGTTTCGCGTTGCCGTCAACCTTGCCGCATTCCACATGCTGCGCGTAGATCGGGATGTAGGCCAACCCGTGCGAGGCGATGCCGTCCGCCTCGGTCATTGCGGTGGCGACGGCCAGCGGGCGGGCGTTTTCCTCGGAGGTTCCGGCCTTGACCAAAGCGCAGAACGCGAGGTCTTCGATTTCGGACAAGGACAGGGTTTCTGTGGCGGTCATTTCGGTCTCATTCCTTTTCGGCGGGGCTGTCAGCAGCCCCTTTGTTCTTAGTCGTTGTCAGTCAGGCCCGCGCCCGCGCCGCGCAGGCGGCTTTCCTCGGTGGCGGGCGCATAGGTGCGATGGGCAAACACGCCCAGCCGCGCCCACGCGTCATCCGGTACATCGGCGCGCATGACGGGTTCGTGGCGACCCGTCATCTCGGCCGGGGCGGAAAAGACCACCCGGTCGGCCACCCGTGCCTGCAGTGCCTCGTCGGTGGCCTGAACGCACAGCCTCTGACCATCCGTTGCCAGTCGCGCGCCCTGCCATTCGGCGGAAACGGGTACGCCCAGACGCAACGCCGCGCCGCCCATGAAAGGAACGGCCAGCAAGGGGAAATTGACATTCTCCATGGTGATCGTGCCCCGACTCAGCAGCCGCTGCGCGCAATCGCTGAGCGCAGCCCCGGCGATCAGCGGGCTCATGCGGTGGGCGGGGGCGTGCCAGATTTCGGCAACAAGCGAAACGGGTGAGACGTCGATGGGCGGAATCCGGTCGTTCATTTCCAGAAAATCCGCCAGCAATTCGCTGCCGGAAAACCCGAAGGCAGACAGCCAGCGGGTGCCCTTGGCGGCTTCTTCCGCCAGCCCCCAGGACATGCCCGATCCGCGCGCGGCGCGTTTGCTCATCGCTTCGATTTCGTTCAGAGAATGGCTCATGCTGCGGCCTCCGGCGTATCGGGGAACACCCAGTAATCGGCATTTTCCGACGTCAGTTCATAGGGCAGCGGTGCGTTGCCATACATGCAGATGCGCACCCAGCGGTCCGAACGAGGATCGAACTTGGTTGCCCCGAAGAACGAGAGCTTGCAGCGCAGCATGTCAATCGGCAGAACCCGGTCCGAGATCGTGTTGTCGCGGATCTCGGCATACGGCGCGCGCCCGACAATCTGCGCCCGGCGCAGCGTGTGACGGTGTTCGGGGTGGCGCAGCAGGAAATCGGCCACCTGCGTGTCATCGGGCCAATGCGCTAGCGCCTGAAACAAGGCTGCTGCATCGCGCCCGGGGGCCAAGGGTTGCTCGTATTCCTCAATGGGTTCCTCGAACCGCTCACCCAGGCGGGGTTCCAGCTTTTCCTCGGACACGTACCAGGCGCGGGCCTTGTTTTCCGGCGCGGCCCAATCCGTATCCAGTGCCCAAGAGTAGATGTCCGTCAGCGCGCTGCGCAGATCGCCGACTTTCATGGCACCCGCGATGCGGAAGGTTGCGGTGTTGTCCGCCGCCATGCCTTCGGCAAACGCATCGATCAAGGGGCCATAGGGTTCAAGGACAAGCGATGCGATCCACTCTTGCCCTTCCAGCGACAGGGTCTCTTCGGCCCAGCGATAAAGCGCATCCCAAGGGTGGTCGCCTTTCAGATCGTTGCTGTCCAGCCAGGTGGTCACTTGCGTGACGTCCTTGGTCAGCGCGGAGAGTTTCTCGATCTGGATCGGGTGTTCGGACTTCCAGGTATCGACGGTCACCTTGCTCCGGGTGATCAACTCGTGAAACAGCGCGATCTCAGAGTCCGAGGCCCGTTGCACCGACCGCACCGCCTGAATGGCGCGTTCGCGGGCGGCCATCCAGTTGTTGAACAGCACCGGGTGGTTCAGCAGGAAAGGCGCCATGCCAAGACCGGTGGAATTGCCGATGCCCATCATGCGCGCGATGTCGGGGGCCAGTCTGGCCGCCTGTGCGCCGTTCGACTGCGCCCGGGTATCGGCCATGTATTGCACCAGATCGGTGACGAACCAGCGGGTCAGGTAGACCGACAGCATCTCGACCTGAAACGGGGCCTGAAACTCGGGGCGATCGGCGATCATCTCGCGATCCGCAGCCCCCAGCTTGCCCGAGCCGTAAACAGCCGTGGTGCGCATCAGATAGCCCACCGCGTCGATCTTTTCGACCGAGGGCTGGTGTCCTTCGGCCAGTTCGCTGACCACATGTTCCCACAGACGCACCGAACGATTGGCCCGCGACACAGACAGTTCCGACCCGGTCACGCGACCGGCTTCCTGTACTGGGATGTTCTTGGACAACCGTTCGATATCCTCGGCGGTGGGAACGCCGTCAAACAGGGTGAAGGTGGCATCCCACGCCTCGGCAATCACCCGGTCCGAGCGTTTCTCGGGCGGCAGATCATGGGCGTAAGCGATCAGGGAATAGGACCGCGCGGGGCCATGGGCGGTATAGACCGCATGTCCGACACCGGCGGCGTCAATTTCAAAGGCGGTCTGTTCGAAACGCCAGTTTTCCCGCGCCATGCGGCGGGTCAGAATTCGCATGAACGACAAGCGCGATTGATGCATCGAGCCCAGACGCGCAAGGCGCATCACCAGATTGGGGTCTCGACAGGAAATGTCAGTCATTCGGTTCAGCCTTTTCAAACAGAGTAGCGCGCATTTCCATTTACCCAAATGGGTCGGGGGTGCGTCGGGCCGGGAAGCCCGACGCGAATTGTTTTAGCCCTCTTTGCCTTTGGCCAGCGTGATGCGCAGCGCATCCCACAGCGACGGCAGCAACAGCAGCGAAACCGGGACGGCAGTGACCACGATAAAGCTTTGCAGTTTTGATACGCCGCCCGAGCCGACCGAGATCAGAATAATCGCCATGATCCCCATCGCAATGCCCCAGAACACGCGCAGCGCGGCGGGCGGGTGATCGTCGCTCATGGTGGCCGAGATCACGTAGCTCATCGAGTCACCGGTCGTGGCCACGAAGATCGTGGTCAGGATCAGGAACAACAGCGAGATCACGAAGCCCATCGGCAGGTTGCTGGTGATCGCCAGCAGCGCGGCGGGCAGGTTGAACCCTTCGAAGGCGGCCGAGATTGTGCCGGGGTTTGCCAGTTCCATCGCGACGCCGGTGCCGCCAATGATGGTGAACCAGAAGTTGGTGACGATGGGGGCAATGATCGACAGCATGATGATGATCGACCGGATCGAACGGCCACGCGACACGCGGGCGATGAACATGGCCATCAGCGGGCCATAGCCCATGAACCAGCCCCAGAAGAACACGGTCCACCAGCCCAGCCAGCCGGGTTCACCGAACAGGCCGGCCTCGCCCCGGAACAGGGCGATCTGGAAGAAGTTGCCCAGATAGGTGCCAAAGCCCGAGAAGAACGAGCCGAAGATAAAGCCGGTGGGGCCTGCGATCAGCACGAACAACAGCAGCGCGGCGGCCAGGATGACGTTGATCTTGGACAGAACCTGAATGCCACGCGACAGGCCGGTCATGGCCGAGATCGTGTAGATCGCCGCCAGCCCGGCAATCACCGCAGCCTGCGTTGCAAACGTGTCCGACAGGCCGAACAGATCGGCCAGACCATAGCTGACCTGCAGACCCAGAAAGCCGATCGGCCCCACGGTTCCGGCCACCACGGCGATGATCGAGGCCGCATCGGCAATCAGACCGATCGGCCCATGGATCGCCTTGTCGCCGAACACCGGATACAACAATGTGCGCGGTGCCAGCGGCAGACCTTTTTCATAGTGGTAGTGCATCAGCATGACCGTGGTCAGCGAGCCCAGAATGGCCCAGGCCAGAAAACCCCAATGCATGAAGCTTTGCGCCATGGCCGGATTGACTGCGGCCTCGGTTGCGCCTTCGGCACCGAACAGGGGCGGGGAATACAGGAAGTGGGCAATCGGCTCACCCGCGGCCCAGAACACGCCGCCGCCTGCCAGCAGCGTACACATGATCATCGACCCCCACTGGAAGGTGGTAAACTCGGGCGCCGCCAGCCCGCCCATCACTGCCTTGCCGCCGGGCAGGATGCACAGCAGCAGACCGATCAGGAAGGTGGCCAGCAGCAGAACCTGCCAATACAGCCCGAAATAAGTGGCCGAGATGTTAAAGCCCCAGTCAACCGCCGCGGACAGCCCGTCGAGATTGATCAGCGCAGCAACGCAGAAAAGGGCGATGAAACCGCCCGAAATCAGGAACAGCGGTTTGTTGACCCGCCCTTCCGGCTTGTGTGTGTCCATAGATGTCTCAGCCATCTATTCCTCCCCAATGGTAAATTGCCTTGCGGCAGCTGGCCTGCAATTGTCTGCTATTGGCCGGTGAGTGGTGTGAAGTTTTCTGCGAAGAAGCGGTACCAGTTGCCGCCCATGATCCCGGCGACCTCGTCGGCATTCATGCCGACCGCGCGAAGGCCCTCTTCGATGTTGCCGAAATCGCGATTGTCCTGGAACCAGCCGGGCATCGGTGGAAACCCGGGTGCCGAGGCCGACCCTTCGCCATAGTCGATTTCCTTGGTCCAGCGTCCGACGCGCATCCATTCCACGATGCTGTCGGGCTGGTCCTGACACAGGTCGGTGCCGATCCCCAGATGCTCGGCCCCGTATTTTTCGGCAGTACGGGCGATCATCTGGCAGAAGCTGTCCAGCGTGCAGTCGGACTTGTCCTTCAGGTGGTGCGGATAGACCGAAAAGCCCAGCATCCCGCCCCGTTCGGTGACCGCACGGATCACGTCTTCGCGCTTGTTGCGCAGAGCGGGCGACCAGTCATACGGGTTCGCGTGCGTGATGGCGATGGGACGTTCCGAGATTTCGGCCGCTTCGATGGTCGAGCGGTCGGCGGAATGGCTCATGTCCACCACTAGGCCCACACGGTTCATCTCTTTGATGACCTGCTTGCCCATGCGGGTGATGCCAGGGTCTTCGGCCTCATAACAGCCGGTCGCCAGCAGCGACTGGTTGTTATAGGTCAACTGCATGAACCGCGCGCCCAGATCGTGCAGGATTTCGACCAGTCCGATATCGTCTTCGATGGGTGAGGGGTTCTGGAACCCGAAGAACACTGCCGTCCGTCCGGTTTCGCGAGCAACGTCGATATCGCTGGCCCAGCGGCCTTTCATGATCAGATCGGGGTATTGTTCGAACCAGCGGTTCCACTTTTCAAAGTTCAGAACCGTTTCGCGGAAATTCTCGTGATACGAGATGGTGACGTGGATTGCATCCACGCCCCCTTCCCGCAATTGGCGGAAAATCTTCTCCGACCAGTTGGCATATTGCAGCCCGTCGATACGGAAGCTGGTCATCTGGAAACTCCGGTAAGTGTTTTTCGTGCCGGGCCGTGCCCGACCGTGGGTGGGCGCGACGACGTTTCTGTTGTGCGCTTTATGGCGCCACCTACTGCGCCGGTTTGATCAGCGTGAAGCGGTGCAAAAGCGCCCGCCCAGGGGGCGGTCGGGCGCTGCCCGGCGGCGCGCGATGCGCGCCTTGATTCCGGGCGTGGGGCCATCAGACCGGGTTTCCAGCGCTGATGTAAGCGGTTTTGACGGTGGTGTAGAATTCCGCCGCCGCCTTGCCCTGCTCGCGCGGCCCGTAAGAGCTGTCGCCGCGACCGCCGAAGGGCACGTGGTAATCGGTGCCTGCGGTCGGCAGGTTCACGGTCACCACACCGGTGCGCGCATTGCGGCGGAAATGGGTGGCGCGGGCCAGCGACTGCGTGACGATACCCGAGGTCAGGCCGAAATTGGTGTCGTTCACCACGCTCAGCGCCTCGTCATAGCTGCCGACCTTGATGACGGATGTCAGCGGCGCAAACATCTCTTCGCGGTTGATGCGCATGTCGTTGGTGGTGTTCAGGAACACACCGGGCGACATGTAGAACCCGTCATGCGGCATATCCAGACGCACGCCCCCGCAGGCAAGTTCCGCCCCTTCGGATTTGCCCAGATCGACATAGGCCAGGTTTTCCTGCAATTGCTGCTGGCTGACCACGGGACCCATCTGAGTACCCTCTTCCAGCGCATGCCCGACCTTCATCGCCTGCGCACCGGCCACCAGTTTCTCGACAAAGGCGTCATGCACGCCCGCATGCACCACCAGACGCGAAGACGCGGTGCATTTCTGCCCGGTGCCGCCAAATGCGCCACCCAGAGCCAGCGTGACGGCCAGATCCAGATCGGCGTCGTCCATCACGGCCAGCGCGTTCTTCGATCCCATCTCCATCTGCACCTTGGTCAGGTTCTGAATCGCCGCTGCCGCGATACCCTTGCCCACCGGAACCGAGCCGGTGAAGGAAATCGCATTGACCTTGGGGCTTTCGACCAGACGCTGACCGATGGACCGGCCCGAGCCCATCACAAGGCTGAACAGACCTTTGGGGATGTCCTGACGGTTGATGATCTCGGTCAGGGCCACAGCCGAAGCCGGGGTGATGTTGGCAGGCTTCCACACCACTGCGTTGCCATAGCAAAGCGCAGGCGCGATTTTCCACGAGGCGGTCGCGGTCGGGAAGTTCCACGGGCTGATGATCGCCACAATGCCCACGGCTTCGCGGCGCACGTCGATCTCGACGCCCGGGCGGACGCTATCGGCGTTCTCACCAATCTGGCGCAGGCATTCGGCGGCATAATAGGTAAAGAACTGACCGGCGCGATAGACCTCGCCCTTGCCTTCAGCCAGCGGCTTGCCTTCTTCGCGGGCCAGCAGTGTGCCCAGCTCTTCGGCGCGGGACATCAGCTCGTTGCCGATATTCATCAGAACCGCCTGCTTGCGTTCAGGCAGGTAGGCTTCCCATTCGGCCTGCGCCGCACGGGCCTGATCCAGTGTCGCGTCCAGCTGATCCGCGCTGGCCTGCGCGAACACGCCAACCAGATCGCTCAGATCGGAAGGGTTGCGGTTCTCAATCTCGCCTTCGCCTGTCAGCCATTCGCCGGCAATCAGGTTCTTTTGAATATCAGCCATCGCGGTGTCGCCTTGTTTGGAATGAGTCGCGTGGGGTATGGACTCGATCACCGCTTTCAATCAAACTAAAATTATTGAAGTACTTTTCAATCATGCTGAATGGAATGCGCATGGCACTGAAAATCGAAATGCTGCGGGGATTTGTGGCCGTCGCGCGCAGCGGCAATCTGACGGATGCGGCGCAGGTGTTGAAACGGACGCCGTCCGCCGTGTCGATGATGCTCAAACAGCTTGAAACCCATCTGGGCGAGCCGCTGTTCGAAACCGATCGCAAGAACAAGCTGACCGCGCTGGGCGCCTTTGTGCTGGAACGTGCGGAACAGGAGTTGCAGCATTTCGACAGCACGGTCCGGGATATCGAAAGCTTTGCCAGCGCCAGTCTGGGTCATGTCAGCATCGCTACTGTGCCCTCGGTGGCCGGTACGCTTGTGCCCCGGGTTTTTTCGAAGTTTATCAAAGCCTATGACAATGTCCGGGTTGATCTGCGCGACATGGATTCCAAATCCATCCTGAACGAACTGTCCCGGGGCCGTATCGATATCGGCATCGCGACGATGGGCGAAAACGGTATGGGCCTGCACAGTCAGCTTCTGTTTACGGACCGGTTCGGCATCCTGTGCGCGCCGGGTCATCCGCTGGCCGGACATGCCGGGCCGATTGAGTGGAATGAGTTGACGGGAATGCCTCTGATCGCCAACAGCCTGTCGGCGGGTATCAGCAATCGCGCATCCGAGGCGCTGCATGCGGCCTCGCTTCTGTCGGCGCATAACCTGACCTCGATCACCGGGATGGTGCGGGCCAATATCGGTGTTACGATCCTGCCGGAAATGGCAGCAAAATCCGCAGGCACCGCCGATCTGGTCTTTCGCCCGCTGGCCGACAAGACGCTGACGCGGCAGATTCACCTTTTGCGCAAGGCTGATTCGGCCCTGTCCCCGGCGGTCAGGATGCTGCAATCGGATATCCTGCAAACCGCCAAAACCATGGTAGATGAGCTTGGGCAATGACACAGACTGAAACGATCACGCTGGGCATTCTGATCTTTCCCGGCTTTCCCATGGCCTGCCTGACCTCGTGCATAGAACCGCTGCGCGCCGCCAACGAAATCTCTCAGCAACAGGCGTTTAACTGGGTGATTGTCGCCGAGACCAACGCGCCGGTGCAATCCTCGGCGGGCGTCATGTTCTCACCCGATTGCGCACTGGCCGAGGCTGCGGGGCTGGACCATCTGCTGTTCGCTTCCAGCCCCACCAGCGCATTTGAGAACCCGTCCAAGGCCAATGCGCCGCTGCAGCGGTTGCAACGGAACAAAACCAAGCTGGGCGCGATCAGTGGTGGTGTGTTCCCGCTGGCCCGAACCGGGCTGACCGGGCAGCACGCTCTGTCCGTCCACTGGTGCTATGAGGCCGCCTTTCAGGTTGAATTCCCAGACATCCCGATCGAAAGCACGATGGTCTACCGGGATGAGGCGTTTACCACCATCTCCGGCGCATCCGCCGTTTTCGACCATATGCTGACCCTGATCGAGGAACGTCTGGGCGGCGATGTCATGGCCGAGGTTGCCTGCTGGTTTCAGCACCCCTTTGTGCGCAGTGACTCGGCCACCCAGAAAATCCCGGCAATCTCGACCGCGAAAAGTCAGGATTTGCTGCCCAAACAGGTTGCCCGCGCCATCCAGCATTTTGCCGAACATATCGAAAGCCCGATCCAGATCAGTGAGGTTGCCGAGGCGGTTGGCCTGTCAGTGCGCACGCTGGAGCGCGGGTTCAAACGGGCAACCGGGCAAAGCCCGCTGAATTACTATCGCAAGATGCGGATGAATCAGGCCCGGCAACTGGTGCTTTACACCAACGATTCAATGGCCGAGGTCGCCTATATGGTCGGCTACGCCACCCCGGCCGCGTTCATGCGCCACTACCGCAAGACCTTTGGCGTCACGCCGGTCAGCGACCGGCGCGCCAAGAACTCGATGCGGGTGGGTGGCGGCGATGTGCTGCCGTCGGATTGAAAGCCCGCCAATAGCGCTAATTTACCCCTTGGAAACCCCTTCTATCTGCCCTATGAAGACCTGCGGAAAAAAGCGTGCGATTCGTCGTGCGCTTTCTTTCGTTTCGTCCAAGACGGTGGGTGGGTCCATCTGGCCCCTTAATTCCCTGCCTGAGACGGGTAAGACCAAAGAATTCTGAGGGTCCAGCCCTCGGGCGCATTTTGGCCAATCCCGTAATAACGGACCTGAACGCCGGGGCTTACCCCTCGGCAAATATGAGCCGGGGTGAGATATCGCCCCAAACTTGGAGAGAACTGTGGATAGAGCCCAGAAAGAGAAAGTGGTCGAGGAACTCGGCCAAATCTTCGAAAGCTCTGGCGTCGTAGTGGTTGCCCATTACGCCGGTCTGACAGTTGCCGAGATGCAGGACCTTCGCGCACGTGCTCGTGACGCGGGTGGTGCCGTGCGTGTTGCCAAGAACAGGCTCGCCAAAATCGCCCTTGAGGGTAAGCCGTGTGAAAGCATGGCCGACCTGCTGACAGGGATGACCGTTCTGACCTATTCCGAGGACCCCGTGGCAGCAGCCAAGGTGGCCGAGGACTTCGCCAAGGATAACAAGAATTTTGAAATTCTTGGTGGTGCAATGGGTGAGAACGCTCTGGACCGCAAAGGCGTCGAAACAGTTTCGAAAATGCCGTCTCGTGAGGAGCTTATTGCTTCGATCGCGGGCTGCATTGGCGCACCTGCTTCGAACATCGCCGGCGCGATTGGCGCACCTGCAAGCAACATCGCAAGCATCCTTTCCACCATCGAAGAGAAGGCGGAAGCTGCGTAAGCGGTTGGCACTGAATGATCTGCGTAGGGTGAATACCCTGACGTTGGAACACACACTGTAAACGGAAAGAGCTGATAAAATGGCTGATCTGAAAGCACTCGCAGAAAGCATCGTGGGTCTGACCCTGCTGGAAGCACAAGAACTGAAAACCATCCTCAAAGACGAATATGGCATC
Source organism: Ruegeria sp. (assembly GCF_028066395.1). Lineage (GTDB taxonomy): Bacteria > Pseudomonadota > Alphaproteobacteria > Rhodobacterales > Rhodobacteraceae > Ruegeria. The sequence continues at coordinate 17,016 of NZ_JALCBM010000037.1, read as the reverse complement.
GAGCCCGCAGCTGGCGGCGCAGTTGTCATGGCAGCTGGTGGCGACGCCGGTGGCGCAGCCGAGGAAGAGAAAACCGAATTCGACGTCGTTCTGAAGAACGCCGGCGCTTCGAAAATCAACGTGATCAAAGAAGTTCGCGGCATCACCGGTCTGGGCCTGAAAGAAGCCAAGGAACTGGTCGAAGCTGGCGGCAAGATCAAAGAAGGCGTTGACAAGGCAGAAGCCGAAGAAGTCAAAGCCAAGCTGGAAGCAGCTGGCGCCGAAGTCGAGCTGGCCTAAGCCATTCGACAGGCGCATCGCTGATGCGCCACAAAATTTGGCTGGGTCCGGAGAAATCCGGGTCCAGCCGAACCTGTCTTAGAAAGGGCCTCTTCAATGGGGGCGTTTTCTAAGACACGGTTTTCGGATCGGGAGGCCGCCTTCGGGACGGTGGCCACGAATGGATCCGGACGTGTCGTCTCGATTGTGCAAGATGCCGGGGCCCGACGGTGTCTTTGCCCGCTGAGAACATCGAAAGGTGACATCTGACATGGCTCAAACGTTCCTTGGCCAGAAACGTCTTCGTAAATATTACGGCAAAATCCGCGAAGTTTTGGAGATGCCGAACCTCATTGAGGTACAGAAATCTTCTTATGATCTTTTCCTGCGCTCCGGCGATGCAGAACAGCCCACAGACGGCGAAGGCATCAAAGGCGTGTTCCAGTCGGTTTTCCCGATCAAGGATTTCAACGAAACCTCCGTTCTGGAGTTCGTGAAATACGATCTGGAAAAACCGAAATACGACGTCGAAGAGTGCATGCAGCGCGACATGACCTACAGCGCACCGCTGAAGGTCACCCTGCGTCTGATCGTGTTTGATGTCGATGAGGATACCGGCGCCAAGTCGGTCAAGGACATCAAGGAACAGGACGTGTTCATGGGCGACATGCCCCTGATGACACCGAACGGGACGTTCATCGTGAACGGCACCGAGCGTGTGATCGTGTCCCAGATGCATCGCTCGCCCGGTGTGTTCTTTGACCATGACAAGGGCAAGACCCATTCCTCGGGCAAGCTGCTGTTTGCCTGCCGCATCATCCCGTATCGCGGCAGCTGGCTGGACTTTGAGTTCGACGCCAAGGACATCGTGTTCGCCCGGATCGACCGTCGCCGCAAACTGCCTGTGACAACCCTGCTGTATGCGCTGGGTCTGGATCAGGAAGCGATCATGGACGCGTATTACAACACCGTGTCCTACAAGCTGAGCAAGAAGAAGGGCTGGATCGCGCCGTTCTTCCCCGAACGTGTGCGCGGCACCCGCCCGACCTATGATCTGGTTGACGCGAAATCCGGTGAGGTGATTGCCGAAGCAGGCAAGAAGGTCACCCCGCGCGCGGTCAAGAAGCTGATCGACGAAGGCAGCGTCACCGACCTGCTGGTCCCCTTCGATCACATCGTGGGCAAGTTCGTCGCCAAGGACATCATCAACGAAGAAACCGGCGCGATCTATGTCGAAGCCGGGGATGAGCTGACCCTGGAATACGACAAAGAGGGCGAACTGATCGGCGGCACCGCGAAAGAGCTGATCGACGCGGGCATCACCGACATCCCGGTTCTGGACATCGACAATGTCAATGTCGGCCCCTACATGCGCAACACCATGGCGCAGGACAAGAACATGAACCGCGAAAGCGCGCTCATGGATATCTACCGCGTCATGCGCCCGGGTGAGCCGCCCACCGTCGAAGCGGCCTCGGCCCTGTTCGACACGCTGTTCTTTGATGGCGAGCGCTATGACCTGTCCGCTGTTGGCCGCGTGAAAATGAACATGCGTCTGGCGCTGGACAAGCCCGACACCCAGCGCACGCTGGACCGCGAAGACATCGTGGCCTGCATCAAGGCGCTGGTTGAACTGCGTGACGGCAAAGGCGACGTGGACGATATCGACCACCTCGGCAACCGTCGTGTCCGTTCGGTCGGTGAGCTGATGGAGAACCAGTACCGCGTTGGCCTGCTGCGCATGGAACGCGCGATCAAAGAGCGTATGTCGTCGGTCGAAATCGACACCGTCATGCCGCAAGACCTGATCAACGCGAAACCGGCTGCGGCTGCTGTCCGCGAATTCTTCGGCTCGTCGCAGCTGTCGCAGTTCATGGACCAGACCAACCCGCTGTCCGAAGTCACCCACAAACGCCGCCTTTCGGCGCTTGGCCCCGGTGGTCTGACGCGTGAGCGTGCGGGCTTTGAAGTTCGCGACGTACACCCGACCCACTATGGCCGGATGTGCCCGATTGAAACGCCGGAAGGTCCGAACATCGGTCTGATCAACTCGCTGGCCACCTTCGCCCGCGTGAACAAGTATGGCTTCATTGAAACACCGTACCGCGTCGTCAAAGACGCCGAGGTGACCGATGAGGTTCACTACATGTCCGCGACCGAGGAAATGCGTCACACTGTGGCGCAGGCGAACGCGACGCTGGATGCGGATGGCAAGTTCATCAACGATCTGGTGTCGACCCGTCAGGCCGGTGACTACACCCTTGCCCCGCGCGAGAATGTGGACCTGATCGACGTAAGCCCAAAACAGCTGGTTTCGGTCGCCGCATCGCTGATCCCGTTCCTTGAAAATGACGACGCCAACCGCGCTCTGATGGGCTCGAACATGCAACGTCAGGCGGTTCCGCTGCTGCGGGCCGAGGCACCGCTGGTCGGTACCGGGATCGAGGAAAAGGTTGCGATCGACTCGGGCGCTGCGATTCAGGCGAAACGCGCCGGTATCATCGACCAGGTCGATGCCCAGCGTATCGTTATCCGTGCCACCGAAGATCTGGAACTGGGCGACGCTGGCGTTGACATCTATCGTCTGCGCAAGTTCCAGCGTTCGAACCAGAACACCTGCATCAACCAGCGTCCGCTGATCAAGGTGGGTGACACCGTCCAGAAGGGCGAGGTCATTGCCGATGGTCCGTCGACTGATATGGGTGAACTGGCCCTTGGTAAGAACGTGGTCGTCGCGTTCATGCCGTGGAATGGTTACAACTACGAAGACTCGATCCTGATCTCGGAACGTATCGCGCGTGACGACGTCTTTACCTCGGTCCATATCGAGGAGTTTGAAGTCGCCGCCCGTGACACCAAGCTGGGCCCGGAAGAGATCACCCGCGACATCCCGAACGTCGGTGAAGAAGCGCTGCGTAACCTCGACGAGGCGGGCATCGTTTACATCGGTGCGGATGTTGAACCGGGCGATATTCTGGTTGGCAAGATCACTCCGAAGGGCGAAAGCCCGATGACCCCGGAAGAAAAGCTGCTGCGCGCCATCTTTGGTGAGAAAGCATCTGACGTGCGCGACACCTCGCTGCGCGTGAAGCCGGGCGATTACGGTACGGTCGTCGAGGTTCGTGTCTTCAACCGTCACGGCGTTGAGAAAGACGAGCGTGCGCTGCAGATCGAGCGTGAGGAAGTCGAACGTCTGGCCCGTGACCGGGACGACGAGCTGGCGATCCTGGACCGCAACATCTATGCGCGTCTGCAAGGTCTGATCCTGGGTAAAACCGCTGTCAAAGGCCCGAAAGGCGTCAAGGCAGGATCGGTGATCACCGAGGAGCTGCTGGAAACGCTGACCCGTGGTCAGTGGTGGCAGCTGGCGCTGGAAGGCGAGCAGGACGCGCAGATCGTCGAAGCTCTGAACGAACAGTACGAAGTGCAGAAACGCGCTCTGGACGCCCGTTTCGAAGACAAGGTCGAGAAGGTCCGTCGTGGCGACGACCTGCCGCCGGGCGTGATGAAGATGGTCAAAGTCTTCATCGCCGTGAAGCGCAAGCTGCAGCCGGGCGACAAGATGGCCGGTCGTCACGGGAACAAAGGTGTGATCTCCAAGGTTGTTCCGATGGAAGACATGCCGTTCCTGGCCGATGGTACGCCGGTAGACTTCTGTCTGAACCCGCTGGGCGTGCCGTCGCGTATGAACGTCGGTCAGATCCTTGAAACCCACATGGGTTGGGCCGCACGCGGTCTGGGTTTGAACATCGACGACGCTCTGGGTGAGTACCGCCGTTCCGGCGACCTGACCCCGGTGCGTGAGGCGATGAAGCTGGCCTATGGCGAGAATGTCTACGAAGAAGGCATCACCGGTCTGGACGAGGATGGCCTGATCGAGGCTGCGGGCAACGTGACCCGCGGTGTTCCGATCGCAACCCCGGTCTTTGACGGTGCCAAAGAGGCTGACGTCAACGACGCGCTGGTGCGTGCAGGCTTCTCGGAAAGCGGTCAGTCGGTTCTGTTCGACGGTCGCACCGGTGAGCAATTCGCACGTCCGGTGACCGTGGGCATCAAGTACCTGCTGAAACTGCACCACCTGGTGGATGATAAAATCCACGCGCGGTCTACCGGGCCGTACAGCCTGGTGACCCAGCAGCCGCTGGGTGGTAAGGCGCAGTTCGGTGGTCAGCGCTTTGGTGAGATGGAAGTCTGGGCTCTGGAAGCTTACGGCGCCGCCTACACCCTGCAGGAGATGCTGACGGTGAAATCGGATGACGTCGCCGGCCGGACCAAGGTCTATGAGTCGATCGTCAAGGGCGAGGATAACTTTGAAGCGGGCGTACCGGAATCGTTCAACGTTCTGGTGAAAGAAGTCCGTGGCCTCGGCCTGAATATGGAACTCCTGGATGCGGAGGTTGAGGAATAAGGGCGAGATTTTTCGTCGAAAAATCTGGGTGATTTTCTTCGGCGAAGAAAATTGCCCGCCCGACCCCAGCCAATCGCACAAATTTGAGGTATCAAAATGAACCAGGAAATCACCAACAACCCGTTCAACCCGCTGACGCCCCCGAAGGTTTTCGACGAGATCAAGGTCTCGCTGGCGTCGCCCGAGCGGATTCTGTCTTGGTCCTATGGCGAGATCAAGAAACCCGAAACCATTAACTACCGGACGTTCAAACCCGAACGTGACGGTCTGTTCTGCGCGCGTATCTTTGGCCCGATCAAAGATTACGAATGTCTGTGCGGCAAATATAAGCGGATGAAGTATCGTGGCGTTGTCTGCGAGAAATGCGGTGTGGAAGTTACCCTGCAGAAAGTCCGCCGCGAGCGTATGGGCCACATCGAACTGGCCGCGCCCGTCGCACATATCTGGTTCCTGAAATCGCTGCCGTCCCGCATCGGTCTGATGCTGGACATGACGCTGCGCGATCTGGAACGCGTTCTGTACTTTGAAAACTATGTCGTCATCGAGCCCGGTCTGACCGACCTGACCTATGGCCAGATGCTGACCGAAGAAGAGTACATGGACGCGCAGGATGCCTATGGCATGGACGCGTTCACCGCCAATATCGGTGCCGAAGCCATCCGTGAGATGCTGGCCCAGATCGATCTGGAAGCCGAAGCCGAGCAGCTGCGCGCTGATCTGGCCGAAGCGACCGGCGAACTGAAGCCCAAGAAGATCATCAAGCGTCTGAAAGTTGTCGAATCCTTCCTCGAGTCGGGCAACCGGCCCGAGTGGATGGTGATGACCGTGATCCCGGTCATCCCGCCGGAACTGCGTCCGCTGGTTCCGCTGGATGGTGGCCGTTTCGCGACCTCGGATCTGAACGATTTGTATCGTCGCGTCATCAACCGGAACAACCGACTGAAGCGTCTGATCGAGCTGCGTGCGCCTGACATCATCGTCCGCAACGAGAAGCGGATGCTGCAGGAATCCGTGGATGCTCTGTTCGACAACGGCCGCCGTGGCCGCGTGATCACGGGTGCCAACAAGCGTCCGCTGAAATCGCTGTCCGACATGCTGAAAGGTAAGCAGGGTCGCTTCCGTCAGAACCTTCTGGGTAAACGCGTCGACTTCTCGGGCCGTTCGGTCATCGTGACCGGCCCCGAGTTGAAGCTGCACCAGTGTGGTCTGCCCAAGAAGATGGCGTTGGAGCTGTTCAAGCCGTTCATCTACTCGCGCCTTGAAGCCAAGGGTCTGTCTTCGACCGTGAAACAGGCGAAGAAACTGGTCGAGAAAGAGCGTCCCGAAGTGTGGGATATCCTCGACGAGGTGATCCGCGAACACCCTGTCATGCTGAACCGTGCGCCGACGCTGCACCGTCTTGGCATTCAGGCGTTCGAGCCGGTCCTGATCGAAGGTAAAGCCATCCAGCTGCACCCTCTGGTCTGTTCGGCCTTTAACGCCGACTTCGACGGTGACCAGATGGCCGTTCACGTCCCGCTGAGCCTTGAGGCCCAGCTGGAAGCCCGTGTTCTGATGATGTCGACGAACAACGTCCTGTCGCCTGCAAACGGCGCGCCGATCATCGTTCCGTCGCAGGACATGATCCTGGGTCTGTACTATGTGACCCTGGAACGCGAAGGCATGCCGGGCGAAGGCAAGGTCTTTGGCTCGATCGAAGAAGTTCAGCACGCGCTGGACGCCGGTGAGGTGCATCTGCACACCAAGATCACCGCGCGGATCACGCAGATCGACGACGAAGGCAACGAAGTTCAAAAGCGTTTTGAGACCACTCCGGGCCGTTTGCGTCTGGGGGCGTTGCTGCCGATGAACAACAAGGCGCCGTTCGAGCTGGTCAACCGCCTGCTGCGGAAGAAAGAAGTGCAGCAGGTGATCGACACCGTCTACCGCTATTGCGGTCAGAAAGAGTCGGTTATCTTCTGTGACCAGATCATGTCGATGGGCTTCAAAGAAGCGTTTAAGGCCGGTATCTCGTTCGGCAAGGACGATATGGTCATCCCGAACGACAAGTGGGGCATCGTTGATGACACCCGCGGTCAGGTGAAAGACTTTGAACAGCAGTACATGGACGGCCTGATCACTCAGGGCGAAAAGTACAACAAAGTTGTCGATGCCTGGTCGAAGTGTAACGACCGCGTCACCGAGGCGATGATGTCGACGATCTCGTCGTCGGATCGGGCAGAGGACGGCTCTGAACAGGAACCGAACTCGGTCTACATGATGGCCCACTCGGGCGCGCGGGGCTCGGTCACTCAGATGAAACAGCTGGGCGGTATGCGTGGCCTGATGGCCAAGCCGAACGGTGACATCATCGAAACGCCGATCATCTCGAACTTTAAAGAAGGTCTGACCGTTCTTGAGTACTTCAACTCGACCCACGGTGCCCGTAAGGGTCTGTCGGATACCGCTCTGAAGACGGCGAACTCGGGTTACCTGACCCGTCGTCTGGTGGACGTGGCACAGGACTGCATCGTGCGTGAGATCGACTGTGGCACCGAGCGTGCGATCACTGCCGAAGCAGCCGTGAATGACGGTGAGGTTGTCGCCTCGCTGGCCGAGCGTGTGCTGGGTCGTGTGGCGGCTGACGATGTTCTGCGTCCGGGCACCGAAGAGGTGATCGTGGCCGCAGGTCAGCTGATCGATGAACGCATGGCGGACACCATCGACGAAGCCGGTGTCGCCTCGATGCGCATCCGCTCGCCTCTGACCTGTGAGTCCGAGGAAGGCGTCTGTGCAACTTGCTACGGTCGTGACCTTGCACGCGGTACCATGGTGAACACGGGTGAGGCTGTCGGCATCATCGCCGCGCAGTCGATCGGTGAACCCGGTACACAGCTGACCATGCGGACCTTCCACATCGGTGGTGTTGCGCAAGGTGGTCAGCAATCGTTCCAGGAAGCCAGCCAGGAAGGTGTTGTCTCCTTCGAGAACCCGCAGATTCTGGTCAATGCCGCGGGCGAAAGCCTGGTCATGGGCCGGAACATGAAGCTGGTGATCAGCGACGAACACGGCGAAGAGCGTGCCAGCCACAAGCTGGGCTATGGCTCCAAGCTGTTCGTCAAGGACGGCGCATCGGTGGCCCGTGGCGACAAACTGTTCGAGTGGGACCCCTACACCCTGCCGATCATCGCCGAGAAAGCCGGTACCGCGAAATACGTCGACCTGGTTTCGGGCCTTGCTGTCCGCGACGAGACCGACGAAGCAACCGGTATGACCCAGAAGATCGTGATCGACTGGCGCGCCGCCCCCAAAGGCAGCGACCTCAAGCCCGAGATCATTCTGGTCGGTGAAGATGGCGAGCCGGTCCGCAACGATGCGGGCAACCCGGTTCACTATCCGATGTCGGTGGATGCGATCCTGTCGGTCGAAGACGGTCAGACCATCGAAGCCGGTGACGTTGTTGCGCGTATCCCGCGTGAGGGCGCCAAGACCAAGGACATCACCGGTGGTCTGCCGCGTGTGGCCGAACTGTTCGAAGCCCGTCGTCCGAAAGATCACGCGATCATCGCAGAAGCCGATGGTTACGTGCGCTTTGGCCGCGACTACAAGAACAAGCGCCGCATCAGCATCGAACCGGCTGACGAGTCCATGGAGACCATCGAGTACATGGTACCCAAGGGCAAGCACATCCCGGTCGCCGAAGGGGACTTCATCCAGAAGGGTGAATACCTGATGGACGGTAACCCGGCTCCGCATGACATCCTGTCCATCATGGGTGTCGAAGCGCTGGCGGATTACATGATCGACGAGGTGCAGGACGTCTATCGTCTGCAGGGCGTGAAGATCAACGACAAGCACATCGAGGTCATCGTGCGCCAGATGCTGCAGAAGTGGGAGATCCTGGATTCAGGCGACACCACCCTGCTGAAAGGCGAGCATGTCGACAAGCAGGAGTTCGACGCGGCCAACGAGAAGACACTCTCGCGCGGCGGTCGTCCGGCTCAGGGCGAGCCGATCCTTCTGGGGATCACCAAAGCCTCGCTGCAGACGCGTTCGTTCATCTCGGCGGCCTCGTTCCAGGAAACCACCCGCGTGCTGACCGAGGCTTCGGTTCAGGGCAAGAAGGACAAGCTGGTTGGCCTGAAAGAGAACGTCATCGTCGGTCGCCTGATCCCCGCCGGTACGGGCGGAGCGACTCAGGCCGTCCGCCACATCGCGCAGTCGCGTGACAACGTGGTCATCGAAGCCCGCCGGGAAGAAGCCGAAGCCGCCGCAGCCCTGGCAGCGCCGATGATCGACGACGACATGGTCGGGGATGAGCTGGACGTTCTGGTGGAAACCCCGGAAAGCCGCGAATAAGCGTCTGATCTTATGAACAAGAAAAGGCCCCGCGATTTTGCGGGGCCTTTTTTGTGTGAACAGTTGTCTATTCACCTGAAGTGCATTGATGCCCCGACAAAGCGGTAACTTATACACAAGCAGCCAATTTAATATAAAGGAAGATTAAGTCATGGGGCTTTTATCCAAAACCATGTGAGATTTTCGTATTTGATCCAGCTGCTGTCAAAATAGGCGGCATCGATGACTAGAACAATTAAGGCAATAGGCAAAAGAAAGTCGAAAACCAGAAACCCTAGGAACGGAACAAACCTTAGACCATGTATGCAAAACTTGTAGAGAGCCTTTATGAGGGCAAAGTATGTGTATGAACGAACATGTATGCGTGCATCCTCAAAGGTAGTTACAGCATCGCGCATATTTTGGAGTTCGTCTTCTGTGTTGGAGCTGGTGTAGAGTATCGCATGGATTTTGACTATGAGTGAATGAAGTTGATCGTTCGTTCCAAAATAGTTTGAAGAATTATAGTGATCACAAAAGTCCTTCTTAAAGCTATTGAGCATGAACTCGCATGCAGGAGATCCTGAAAGTTGAATGAAACGCCAGTTTTTGCTGGCGATTTTCCAAAGGCTGGGGCTCAGTTTCACCCAATTTGTGAACCATTTGAAACTGAGCATGTCAGTGATCAAATCCAACACATACCTTGCGAATAGCATGACCGTCGTCCAGAAGAGCACTGTCCTCGCGAATTCTTCCTGCAGGGCGATCTTCAAACCCGCGCTTTCGAGAGACGTGATCTCAATATTGAAGACGTAGATGCAGAGGAAAGCGATGGCTGATAATGTAAAGGCGCTTTACCTTTTGCGGGTTAGAGTGGTGAACGGCTTTTCCATGTTTTGCCCGAGGTTGCTAAACGGCGTTGCGATAAATGTACGCAACGCCGTTTAACACGATTTATCAATACCTTTGATACGGCTTTCGCCTCAGACGTGGTCGTCGTTCATCAGCGACCCGCGTCCGTGGCCTGACATGCCGCCCGAGACCTCCTCGGTGGCTTCGTCGGCCAGAGTTTCCGGCAGGATGAGGTTCAGCACGATGGCGATCAGGGCTGCTGGAAGAATGCCGGATGCACCCAGGATGCGCAGGGTGTCGGGCAGGTGTTGCAGCGCGTTGGTCGAACCGGGGGCCACGTTCATGACCTCCAGCTGCAGCCCCAGACCGATCGACAGCGACACGGCGAAGATCACCATGTTGCGCCGGTTCCATGCCACGTCCGACA
>NZ_JALCBM010000037.1:0-6654 GCF_028066395.1 Ruegeria sp. | reverse complement strand
GACAGCGACACGGCGAAGATCACCATGTTGCGCCGGTTCCATGCCACGTCCGACAGCATCGAGACACCCGCGGCCACGACCATTCCGAACATGACGATCACGCCGCCGCCCAGAACCTCGATGGGAACGGTGCGGATGATGCCGCCGACCTTGGGTACCAGCCCGCAGATGATCAGGAAGGTCGCGCCGATGGTGACGACGTGGCGACTCATGACGCCGGTCATGGCAATCAGGCCGACGTTTTGGCTGAATGAGGTGTTTGGGAACCCTCCGAAGATACCGGCAAGGGCGGTGCCGAAACCGTCCGCATAGGTGGCGCCCTGGATTTCCTTGTCGGTGGCTTCACGACCGGCGCCGCCCTTGGTGATACCGGACACGTCCCCGACCGTTTCGACCGCTGAGACAAAGGCCATGAGGCAGAACCCGATCACGGCGGCCAGCGAGAATTCAAAGCCGTATTTGAAGGGCTGGGGCAGGGCGAAGGCTGCGGACCGCTCCCACGAGCCTGCGATGGCCTCAACCGGCAGTTTGCCAACGAGGATGCAGTAGATGTAGCCCACCAGAATGCCGATCAGTACGGCCGAGACCGACAGCATTCCGCGCGTGAAGAATTTCAGGCCCAGCGTCACGAAGACCACGATCAGGGCCGGAACCCAGCTGGACAGCGAGCCATAGCTTTCCGCCCCGGATGCTTTGGCGGGGACACCTCCGGCGGCGTATTCGATGCCCACCTTGACCAGTGCCAGACCGATCATGGTCACGACCAGACCGGTGACCAGCGGTGGCAGGGCAAAGCGGATTTTGCCGATCACTGTGCCCAGAAGGGCATGGAACAGCCCGCCGATGATCACGCCTCCGAACAGGGCGGCGAGGCCGTCGACGCCTTTTCCGGCGACCAGAGGGATCATGATCGGGATGAAGGCAAAGGACGTGCCCTGCACGATGGGCAAGCCCGCCCCGACCGGGCCGAGGGTCACGGTTTGCAGCAGGGTGGCGACGCCCGCGAACAGCATCGACATCTGGATCAGATACAGCAATTGCGGGAAATCCGGGCTGTTCGAGCCAAAGCCGAACCCCGCGGCCCCGGCCACGATGATCGCCGGTGTCACGTTCGAAACGAACATGGCCAGCACATGCTGAATCCCCAAAGGAACGGCGCGGTGCAGGGCCGGTAAGTAATTCGGATCGCGGAGCTGTTCCGGCGTTCCAATGGATGAAGCTGACATGGGTGTCCTCCCGTTCAATCCGTGCTGCCCGCCGTTGATCGGCGGTTGTTTTGATGGTCGCGCCGGGCGGCGTGAATGCAGGTCTTTTGGTTGAAGCCGCACGTTTCCAACCGTTCAGAGTTGTTCATTGATAAACCAGCCCAATCCCGCTGGTTTTCAAAAATCCCAGAAAGGTGCTTTCGCGGATTGCGCGTCATGTGTTGACATTGCGTTAACCAAAGGGGCCAATGCCGCAATTGATTTAAGACCGGACCCGATTGAAATGACTCCGAATGTCAAAGGCGCGTTGCTGATGATGGGCAGCATGGCGGCTTTTACCGTTAACGATGCGATCGTGAAAGTTGTTGGTCAGGGCATGCCCCTGTTTCAAATGGTGGCCTTGCGTGGGGCGCTGGCGACGGTGCTTGTGTATTTTCTGGCCCGTCATCTGGGGGCCCTGCATCTGAACTTTGCCACGCATGACAAGTGGCTGATCGGCCTGCGCTGTCTGGCCGAGCTGTCGACCACATTCTTCTTCCTGACCGCCCTGATGCATATGCCGCTGGCGAATGTGACGGCGGTGCTGCAGGTGTTGCCGTTGACCGTGACGCTGGGCGCGGCCGTGTTCTTCAATGAGCCCATAGGCTGGCGGCGCATGGTGGCGATTGGCATGGGGTTTATCGGCATGCTGCTGATCGTCCGGCCCGGCCCCGAGGGGTTCAGCATCTATGCGATTTATGCGCTGATCGCCGTGGCCTCGGTCACCGTGCGCGACCTGATCACGCGGCGGATGTCGGCGCAGGTGCCTTCGATGCTGATCACATTGGCCACGTCCCTGTCGATCACTGTCACCGCGGCGGTGATCTCGGTCTTTGAGGGGTGGGTGCCCGTTACCGCAATGTCAGGCTCGCTTGTGGCCTCGGCGGCGGTGTTCGTGCTTTTGGGCTATTTGTGCAGCGTGATGGTGATGCGGGTGGGCGAGGTCGGGTTCGTGGCCCCGTTCCGTTATTCCTCGCTGATCTGGGCGCTGGGGTTGGGCTGGGCGATGTTCGGGGAATGGCCGGACAGTGTCACAATGCTCGGTGTAGGGCTGGTTGTCGGTGCAGGGCTGTTCACCCTGTTCCGCGAGCGGGCGGTTCACGCCCCGGAATAGAGGGCAAATCGTTGGGCGAAAATGGCCCTTTGGTCATCGTCCAGCGGTGCCAGCTTGTGCCGCTGTTTATGCGCGTTGGGCGAGTCGTTGAACCCGTTCAGGCTGCGTATCCACATCGGTTCGTCCGGATAGCTGATGACGGGCATGAAATGGCCCATGCGCTGATGGGCGAAATTCATGATCGTTAGATCACAGCCGCCCTGAACATACATGCCCAGACCGGCGGACACGAGGCTGCGATACTGGGGCAGGGCACGCATGCCTTCGGCATTCACTTCGGCCAGAAAGCCATGGTTGAAATCAATGGCGACAGTTTTGTTGGCCTCGAAAAGCCCGCCGCAATCCTGTTTTGCCCGGCGTAGGTGTTCGACGAAGTTCACCGCAACGGCATCGTCATCGTCCAGTCGAAATTGCAGGCATGGCTGGGCCGTGTCTCGGCGGGCGGTGTTCAGAATGCGCTTCATGACCGTGCGATGTTCACCCGGGGCCTGCGCTATGATACGAACCTGCGGCATACCGCTGGTCAGATCATGCAGCCGGTCAAGGGCCGCTTTCGGCAGGCAATCCCCGATCACGATGACAAAGTCGAAATCCTCATCCGTTTGCGCCTGCAGGCCGGGCAGGGTGAGGGTTTCGAACAGGCGGAACCGTTCTTCCAGCCGGTCGGGGGCATACAGATAGCGACGCCGATCCCCGACCGTGTCATGTTCGATCTGAAAGCCTCCGACGGCGGGGTAGGAAAAGCGGCAGAGGCCGATGACTTGCATGGTTCATCCGTTGAAAGGCGCGTGAGCGGACTATGCCCCTGCGTCCCCGCGCCCGCAACCGGTCAAGGCGGTGGCGCCGGGCAGTAAAGCCTGATAAATCAGCGCAACCCGGCCCGAAGACAGCGAAACCCCGAGTGCTGTTGACACCCGGCCCGACTCCCCTTAATACGCGCGACATCTCGGTACCGGGGGCCGCCCCATAACCGATTTCAGTAATGAACTGGTCAAGGCCCGGACAATTTTGCCGTTCGCGCCCTCTGATAACCAACCGCGACGTTCACCTCGGAATGGGAACGCTCGCGGATTTTGCGCTTGTGGACGCATGAGTGCAGCGAATTTAACCGCACGCAACCCGCGTGCATGTCATGTGTGTTGCAAAACGGGGAAGAAACCGGAATGCCAACTATTCAACAGCTGATCCGCAAACCGCGGCAGCCCAAAGTAAAACGCTCGAAGTCCATGCACCTGGAGCAGTGCCCGCAGAAACGCGGCGTCTGCACCCGCGTGTACACCACCACACCGAAGAAACCGAACTCGGCTATGCGTAAGGTTGCCAAGGTGCGCCTGACCAACGGGTTCGAGGTCATCTCGTACATCCCCGGTGAAAGCCACAACCTGCAGGAACACTCGGTTGTTCTGATCCGTGGCGGCCGTGTAAAAGACCTTCCCGGTGTGCGTTACCACATCCTGCGCGGTGTTCTGGATACTCAGGGCGTCAAAGACCGTAAGCAGCGTCGTTCGAAATACGGCGCGAAGCGTCCCAAGTAAGAAGGAGAGGCTGATATGTCACGTCGTCACGCCGCCGAAAAACGCGAAGTCCTGCCTGACGCCAAATTTGGCGACAAGGTTCTGACCAAATTCATGAACAACCTGATGATCGACGGCAAGAAGTCGGTCGCAGAGCGCATCGTCTACAACGCGTTTGATCGCGTTGAAGGCAAGATCAAGCGCGCTCCTGTCGAAGTGTTCCACGAAGCGCTCGACAACATCAAACCGTCGGTCGAGGTTCGCTCGCGCCGGGTTGGTGGTGCAACCTATCAGGTTCCGGTCGAAGTCCGGCCCGAGCGTCGCGAAGCACTGGCCATCCGCTGGCTGATCACCGCTGCGCGCGGTCGCAACGAAAACACCATGGAAGAGCGCCTTGCAGGCGAGCTGCTGGACGCCGTTCAGTCCCGCGGTACTGCCGTCAAGAAACGCGAAGACACCCACAAGATGGCCGAGGCGAACAAAGCCTTCAGCCATTACCGTTGGTAATCCCAGAGGCTTAGACACATGTCACGCGAATATCCTCTCGAACTGTACCGTAACTTCGGTATCATGGCGCATATCGATGCAGGTAAGACCACCTGCTCGGAGCGTATCCTGTATTACACTGGTAAATCCCACAACATCGGTGAGGTGCACGACGGTGCAGCCACCATGGACTGGATGGAGCAGGAGCAGGAACGCGGCATCACCATCACTTCGGCTGCGACCACCACTTTCTGGGAGCGCACCGAGGACGGTCAGACCGCCGATACCCCCAAGCACCGCCTGAACATCATCGACACCCCCGGCCACGTTGACTTCACCATCGAAGTCGAACGCTCGCTGGCGGTTCTCGACGGTGCCGTCTGCGTTCTGGACGCAAACGCCGGTGTTGAGCCCCAGACCGAAACCGTGTGGCGTCAGGCTGACCGCTACAAGGTTCCGCGTATGGTTTTCGTCAACAAAATGGACAAGATCGGCGCTGACTTCTTCAACTGCGTCAACATGATCGAAGACCGCACCGGCGCACGTGCTGTTCCGGTTGGAATTCCGATCGGTGCCGAGTCCGAGCTGGAAGGTCTGATCGACTTGGTCACCATGGAAGAGTGGCTGTGGCAGGGCGAAGATCTGGGCGCAAGCTGGATCAAAGCGCCGATCCGCGACAGCCTGAAAGACATGGCTGACGAATGGCGCGGCAAGATGATCGAAGCGGCCGTCGAAATGGACGACGACGCGATGATGGAGTATCTGGAAGGCAATGAGCCCGACGTTCCGACCCTGCGCAAACTGCTGCGCAAGGGCACATTGGAAATCGCGTTCGTTCCGGTTCTGGGTGGTTCGGCGTTCAAGAACAAAGGCGTTCAGCCGCTGCTCAACGCTGTGATCGACTATCTGCCCAGCCCGCTGGACGTTGTCGATTACATGGGCTTCAAACCCGGCGACGAGGAAGAAGTTCGTGACATCGCCCGTCGTGCAGACGACGACATGGCCTTCTCGGGTCTGGCGTTCAAAATCATGAACGACCCCTTCGTTGGCTCGCTGACCTTTACCCGGATCTACTCGGGCACCATGAACAAGGGTGACTCGATCCTGAACTCGACCAAAGGTAAGAAAGAGCGCATCGGCCGTATGATGATGATGCACTCGAACAACCGGGAAGAGATCGAAGAAGCGTTTGCAGGCGACATCATCGCGCTGGCGGGTCTGAAAGACACCACAACCGGCGACACCCTGTGTGACGCGAAGGATCCGGTGGTTCTGGAAACCATGACCTTCCCCGATCCGGTGATCGAGATCGCGGTTGAGCCCAAAACCAAGGGCGACCAAGAGAAGATGTCCCAGGGTCTGGCCCGTCTGGCCGCCGAAGACCCATCCTTCCGTGTGGAAACCGACCTGGAATCGGGTCAGACCATCATGAAGGGCATGGGCGAACTTCACCTGGACATCCTGGTGGACCGTCTGAAGCGCGAGTTCAAGGTCGAGGCGAACATCGGTGCACCGCAGGTGGCCTATCGTGAAACCATCTCGATGCCGGTCGAACACACCTACACCCACAAGAAACAGTCGGGTGGTTCGGGTCAGTTCGGCGAAGTTAAGCTGGAAATCCAGCCGACCGAGCCGGGCGAAGGGTACTCGTTCGAAAGCCGCATCGTTGGTGGTGCCGTTCCGAAGGAATACATCCCGGGGGTCGAAAAAGGCATCAACTCGGTCATGGATAGCGGCCCGCTGGCTGGCTTCCCTGTGATCGACTTCAAGGTTGCCCTGCTGGACGGTAAGTTCCACGACGTTGACTCGAGCGTTCTGGCGTTCGAAATCGCGGCCCGTATGTGTATGCGTGAAGGCATGCGCAAAGCTGGCGCGAAACTGCTGGAACCGATCATGAAGGTCGAAGTGATCACCCCGGAAGAATACACCGGCGGCATCATCGGCGACCTGACCTCGCGTCGTGGCCAGGTGTCTGGTCAGGAACCGCGCGGCAACGCAATCGCGATCGACGCGTTCGTTCCGCTGGCGAACATGTTCGGCTATATCAACACTCTGCGTTCGATGTCGTCGGGCCGTGCCCAGTTCACCATGCAGTTCGACCACTACGATCCGGTTCCGCAGAACATCTCGGACGAGATTCAGGCAAAATACGCATAAGAAGGCAGGCCGGGCTGAAACCCGGCCTGTCCATTCATCGTAGGCCGGGCTTCAGCCCGGCACCCGCAAAATAAGGAGGCCATCATGGCAAAGGAAAAGTTTGAGCGTACAAAACCGCACGTCAACATCGGCACGATTG
>NZ_JALCBM010000128.1 GCF_028066395.1 Ruegeria sp. | reverse complement strand
CAAGGATCAGGCGCGGGCTGGCCAGCAGGGCGCGCCCGATGGCCACGCGCTGTTTCTCACCCCCCGACAACATCGCGGGGCGGCGGTTCAGCAGATGGCCGATGCCCAGCATCTCGATCACACGATCAGGGTCTTCCCGCCGGGCCGAGCGGGGTGCGAACCAGCGGCCATAAGACAGGTTCTGCCGCACATTCAGATGCGGAAACAGACGGCCTTCCTGAAAGATATAGCCCAGACGGCGGCGATGCGGCGGCAGCCACAGGCCCTGATCCGTGTCGAACAGAACCCGGTCGTCGATAGCCACCCGCCCCGCCTTGGGCCGCAGCAATCCGGCCACCGCATTGACGACCGTGGTCTTGCCCGACCCCGACCGCCCGAACAGTACTGTCACCCCCGGGGGCGCGTCGAATTCCAGATCCAACGCGATCCCCGGCAGAGCGTGTTTCAGGCGAACAGACAGACTCATGACCCGGCCACCCGTTGCGCCACGCGGCGGCCGACATATTCCGACAGCAGCAATGCCCCCATGGCGATGATGATCGAGATGATGACCAACCGCGTCGCGGCGGCCTCTCCACCTGGGACCTGCAAAAAGGCGTAGACAGCGGATGGCAGGGTCTGGGTCTGGCCCGGGATGTTCGACACGAAGGTGATGGTCGCCCCGAATTCTCCCATCGCTTTGGCGAAAGCAAGGATGGCCCCCGCGATCACGCCGGGCAGAATCATCGGCAGGGTCACCGTGACAAAGACCAGCGCCCGTGAGGCCCCGAGCGTCGCACCCGCCTGTTCCAGCTTCGGGTCCACCGCCTCGATCGACAGGCGGATGGCGCGAACCATAAGGGGGAAGGCCATAATCCCCGCCGCCAGCGCCGCCCCGGTCCAGCGGAAAGCAACAACGATGCCAAGCTCGGCCAACAGACTGCCCAGCGGGCCTTGCACTCCGAATGTCAGCAGCAGCAAATAGCCGGTGACCACCGGCGGCAGGATCAGCGGCAGATGAACCAGCCCGTTCAGCACCTGCCGCCCGGGAAACCGCCACCGGGCCAGCGCATAGGCGACGAATATGCCAAACGGCAGGGTGACCAGCGTCGCCCAGAAGGACACGCGCAGCGACAGGCGCAACGCCTCCAGTTCAGCTGGGCCCAGCCACCCCATGCGATTACTCAATCGGCAGGGAGAAGCCCTGCCCTAGAAACACAGCACCAGCATGATCTGATTGCAGATAGTTCAGAAAATCCGCTGCCTCCGGCCCGGCAGACCGGGTCAAGGCCGCCGGGTAGAGGATCGGCGGATGCAGATCGGACGGGATCGGCGCAACCACCTGCACCCGACCCTCGGCCCGTGCATCAGTGCGGTACACGATACCCATAGGTGCGGCGCCCGTGGCAACCAAGGCCAAGGCCGCGCGCACATTGTCGGCCTGCGCCACCTGCGTCCGAACGCCCTCCCACAAACCCAGCCCCTGCAACGCGGCCTTGCCGTAAATCCCAGCAGGCACAGCATCAACCAGCGCCATCGCCAGAAAGCCGCCCCCCAGTCGAGATTGCAGATCGAAGCCGGGACCGATCTCGGCCCCCGCGCTGCCCTGCGCACCGATCAGAACCAACCCGTTGCCCAGTAAATCCACCCGTGAGGCGGGGTCGATCAACCCGCCCTGCTGCAACACATCCATCCAGTCCCGATTGGCCGAAATGAACAGATCGGCAGGCGCGCCCAGCTGGATCTGTCGCGCCAAAACCGACGAGGCCGCATAAGACACCGTCACCGGTTGACCCGTCTGTTGCTCAAACCCGCTGGCCAACTCATCCAATGCCGTCTTCAGACTGGCAGCGGCAAAGACCAGAACGCCCTCGGCCCCGGCCCGGATCGGGGCTGCCAGCACCGCGCAAAAAGCGAAGGCCGCGATCAGATGGCGGATCATCCTGTGCCTCCGGTCCCAGGGGTTGCTATCCCCAAGGGGCATATCGGAGGCAGCCCCCGGCAGGCAAGGCCCTTTGCCGACACGCCCGGCCATGAAAGCCTGCAATTTCTGTCGCAAACGGGATTGATCCCGTCGCACAATCGCGCTGAAGGTAGCGCGACCAAGTACAGGACCCAGCCCATGTTGCACCAGACCCCCGGCCTTATCGACGAAATCCGCGCCCGTTTCGCCCATGTCGACGCCTGCCCGTTTCAAGGCCCGCGCATTTTCTTTGAAAACGCCGGTGGCGCGCTGACATTGAAAACGGTGGCCGAGACCTCGGCCAAGTTCGCGGCGATCCCGGACAATCAAGGGCGAGACAATGCGGCCAGCCACGCGCTGGTCGATATCATCAACACCGCCAAGGCGGACCTGTCGGTGTTCATGAATACCTCATCCGGGCAATTCTTTGTCGGCGAAAGCGGCACCGAGCTGCTGTTCCGCATGATCCGCACCGCCTGCGTAAACGCACCTGCGGGCAGCAAGGTCATCGGCAGTTCCATCGAACACCCCGCCAGCCGCAGCGCCGCGCGCCGTTGGGCCGGGATCGCCGGGCTGGATTACGTCAACGTCCCCCATGACGATGCCACCGGTCTGGTCACCGCCGAGGATTACGCCGCCCTGATGACCCCGGATGTCAGCGTGGCAACGATCCTGCATGCCTCTCCGGTCACCGGGATGGGCATGGATGTGGCGGCGATTGCGCAGGCGATCCGCGCGGTTGCGCCCGACTGTTTCATCATCGTCGATGGCATTCAGCACGCGGCCCACGGTCAGATGGATATCGACAGCTACGGCGTCGATGGCTACGCGATCTCGCCCTACAAGGTCTTCTCGCGCCACGGCTATGGCATCGCGTGGATTTCCGACCGGCTGACCGCCCTTCCCCATGACCAACTGATCGACGCCCCGACTGAGGGGTGGGAGTTCGGTACCCGCGACACCGGCTCTTACGCCACCATGTCGGATGTGGTGGCTTATTTCGACTGGCTGGGCGGACAGGTCTCCGACACCACCGACCGCGGCGACCGGATTCGCGCGGCGGGCAAGGCCATCCACGCCTATGAGACCCATCTGACCAACGCCATGATCAACGGCACCGGCAACCTGCCCGGTCTGCGGGATATGGAGCATGTCTCGGTGCTGGCAGGGCCCGACAATGATGCACGCGAGGGTCTGGTCTCAATCACCGTCCGCGATATCCCATCGGCGCAGGTGGTGACCCGGCTGAACGAACAAGGCATCCGCACCCATACCCGCAAGGCCGATCACTACAGCGGCAACGTACTGACGCCCCTTGGGCTGGATGATTGCATTCGCATCTCGCTGTGCCACTACAATACCGAGCACGAGGTCGCCCAACTGCTGGCCGCCCTCAAGAATATGGCGACCTGATCTGATAATGGGGGAGCGCGACAAAGAATTTCTGTCCTTCCCCCTTGCACCCACCCGCCTGCTTGGCTAAATCCCCCCTCACGGGTGATTAGCTCAGTTGGTAGAGCGCTTCGTTTACACCGAAGATGTCGGGAGTTCGAGTCTCTCATCACCCACCATCCTTTCCCCACAATGTATCAAGGTCTGAAGCGACTAGTACCTATTGCTGTGTTGCGCGTGAAACTGTGTCCGCTGTGCCTCCGCTGCATTTAAACGGAAAAGATGTCTCCAACACAGGAGATAAAAGGCAATTTCGCTTGTGCAGAGCGGACCTTGGTGGGCAGCACAGCATTTTGTCAGAGCGACAATC
>NZ_JALCBM010000036.1 GCF_028066395.1 Ruegeria sp. | reverse complement strand
TCTCGACCGTGTCCCAATGTTCGACAATCCGGCCATTTGCCACGCGAAACAGATCGTAAAACGCGCTGTGAGCGCCGTCGAACCGGCCTTCGCACACGGTCAAGACGAAATCCCCTTCGGCGAGAACGCGATGCAGATGCTGATAGTCAACACCCCGCTCCTCCCCATGCTGCGCCATTAGAGATTGTTTTAAATCCCCCAGATCGTCGCCAAGCCGAGGATTGTGTTCAACGAAATGAACCGCGCCGATATCAAAGTCGATACGGGCCACGTCGCCGCCAATCAGGGCGCCTTCGACAAAAGCACGCACAAAGGCGCGGTTCTCCTCGGTCCGTCCCGGATCGCTGACCTCGGTCACACCATCCACCATGCTGTGCCCCGACCGGTTCGGACCAAGGCGTTTCTGGATATTGTCCCAATGCTCAACCGCCCGCCCGTCTTCGAAACGAAACACCTCAAACCCGATATTGCGCCGCGAGAAATCGTATTCAGTATGCGCAAAGACAAAATCACCATCTTCGAACGCCCGCACAATGTTCACCCGAGGCGACGTCTCGGAAAGGCGTTTGAACAGCACGGCCAACCCCTCACTGCCTTCATGGGTTTGCGGGTTGTGCTGGATATACCTGGCTTCGTTGACGACCGCGATCGGGCCGGGATCACCGGTCTCGATGCTCTTGAGCAAGGCGCGGATACGATCCTTGTTACTGGCTACCATATCAGACCCTTCAAAATGGTACGAAGACGCGTTCAGAATGCCCGCAAAGATGACATGCGACAACCAGTTGACGGAAAAGGGCTGCGCGGCCTTCGGCCTTGCGTCCTGCGGACGGCAGGGGGGCCAGGCTCACGCGGGCTGCGCCCGCGTGAGCCTGGCCCAACGGGAGGAGACGTTCCGACAGGAATGTCGACGACGGGCGGGAGCGCTTTGGTTCAGACGTCCAGTGAACGGGCGATCAGTTCCTTCATCACCTCATTGGTGCCGCCATAGATCATCTGCACGCGCGCATCCGCGTAAAGGCGCGCAATCGGGTATTCCATCATGTAGCCATAGCCACCAAACAGTTGCAGGCATTCATGCATGACCTCGTTCTGCACCTCGGAGCCCCAGTATTTCACCATCGAGGCGGTGGCCGCATCCAATTCACCCACCTCAAGCTTGGCGATGCAGTCATTGACGAAACTGCGCAGCACTTCGGCCTTGGTCTTGCATTCGGCAAGCTTGAACCGGGTGTTCTGAAAATCCATCACCCGCTGACCAAAAGCCTTACGCTCCTGCACGTATTTCACCGTCTCGGCGATGGCAAAGTCGATCGCGCCCAGCGCCATGATGCCGATGGTCAGACGCTCCCACGGCAGTTGCTTCATCAACTGATAGAACCCCTGCCCCTCTTCCGGGCCCAGAAGGTTGGTCATCGGCACTTTCACGTCCTCAAAGAACAGCTCGGCCGTATCGTTGCCCTTCATCCCCAGCTTCTTGAGGTTGCGCCCCCGGCGAAACCCCTCGGCCCCCTCAGTTTCAACTACGATCAGGGACACACCCTTTGCGCCCAAGGATTTGTCGGTCTTGGCCGCCACGATCACCAGATCGGCGGACTGGCCGTTGGTGATGAAAATCTTCGACCCGTTGATCCGGTAGGAGTTCCCATCCTGCTCGGCCACTGTCTTCACCGCCTGCACGTCAGAGCCGGTGCCCGGTTCGGTCATCGCCAGCGCGCCGATCATCTCGCCCGAGGCCAGTTTGGGCAGCCATTTTCTCTTTTGCTCGTCGCTGCCATAGGCGGTGATGTAATGGGTTGCGATGGACTGAATGCCGTATCCCCAGCCGGCATCCCCCCGCGCGCTTTGTTCGTACAAAGTCACCGCATCAAAACCCATGCCGCCGCCGACACCGCCATATTCCTCGGCAATCGAACCCGCCATCAGCCCGGTTTCTCCGGCTTGCCGCCAGAAATCGCGATCCACGGCACCGTTTTCGACCCAAGTCTCGGTGTTGGGTACAAGCGCGTCATCCAGAAACCGACCCGCCATATCGGCAAACATCCGGTGTTCGTCGGTGACCCAAGCGGCAGTGCTGGTGAACAGAGACATTGTGACCTCACTCAATCTGATACTGCCATGAATTTAGCCCTGACCACGTCTCTCGCCAATCCACGTGACGTGGCGTCCTGCAACGAGGCTACGCAACGTTTCGCGCGAATTTACATTACCGGATAAGGATTTGCTGCCGGACCAGAGTGTCCTAAATATTGACGGATGAATGATCGGTCACCTCGCCCGAGGCGGCCACGCAGAGGATAGTCCATGCCGCATACCTTTTACCAACTGACCTTCACCCCCGCCGTTCGCGCCCATCAGGACCGCATGGGGTCCGCCGGGTCCTACACCAAGTTCATCGAGCGTGGATCGCTGCATGGCAATGAAATCGGCCCGAATGAGAAAGGGTTTATCGAGGCGCGGGACGGGTTTTATCAGGCCACCGCCTCGGAAACCGGTTGGCCTTATGTGCAGTATCGGGGCGGGCCTGTGGGGTTTTTGAAGGTGCTGGACAGCCGCACCATCGGATATGCGGATCTATCGGGCAACAAACAGTATATCTCGCGCGGGAATCTGGACGACAATGATCGGGTTGCGATGATCCTGATGGATTACGCCAACAAACGCCGCCTGAAAATTCTGGGCCGGGTGTCCTTTGCCGAAGGGGCCGAGGCGGCAGCAGACCTCTACCCCGAAGGCGCCGAGACCGAGGCAGAACGCGCCGCCTTCATTCATGTCGAAGGGGTGGACTGGAACTGCCCGCGCCACATCACGCCGCGCTTTACCGAAGCTGAACTGCGCCCGCATTTGAACGAGTTGGGCCGTCAGATGGCCCTGTTGCAGGCGGAAAATGAGCAGTTGAAGGCCGAACTGGCCCAACTGAAAGGGACTGCCGGCTAAAATACCGGAAAATCCCTTGACCTTCCTGTGGCTGGAACCCCCATGTGAGGGGCAAACCGGTATCAGGACGACTCGGATGACGGACCACCTGCCTATTCAGATCAAGATCGAGGGTATGAGTTGCGCCTCTTGCGTGGGGCGGGTCGAGGGTGCTTTGCGCGCGGTGCCCGGCTTGAACAGTGCGTCGGTCAATTTCGCCACGAAGACAGCGCAGATTGATTATCACTGCAAGCTCTCGGTCATCGCAGATGCGCTGAAGACAGCGGGGTATCCGGCGACCACCCGGCAGGCGGTACTGCAGGTCGACGGGATGAGCTGCGCCTCCTGCGTTGGGCGCATCGAAAAGGTGCTGAATGCCAGCCCCGGCGTGATTGACGCCCATGTGAACCTTGCGGCGCAAACTGCGACGGTCACCTATGTCGAAGGCGCAAGCACCCCGGCGGCGTTGGCGGCAGGCGTGGCCAAAGCCGGATATACGGCGCACCCGGCGGACACTCAGCCCGGTCACGACAGGTCTGCCAAGACCGATGAAATTGCCACTCTGACCCGCGCAACATGGATTGCGGCATTGCTGGCCTTGCCCGTCTTTGTGTTGGAAATGGGTGGGCATATGATCCCCGCCTTTCACCATTGGGTACAGGCGACAATTGGTGGTCAGACCAGCCATTTGATCCAGTTCGCATTGACCTCGGTCCTGCTGCTGGGTCCGGGGCGGGTGTTCTATACCAAGGGCATCCCGTCGCTGCTGCGCGCGGCACCGGATATGAACGCGCTGGTCGCGTTGGGGACCGGGGCAGCCTATCTCTATTCCGTGGTGGCGACCTTCACGCCGCAACTGCTGCCGCAGGGCACCGCCAATGTCTACTATGAGGCCGCCGCCGTCATCGTGGTTCTGATCCTGCTGGGCCGCCTGATGGAGGCGCGCGCCAAGGGGCGCACCGGGGCTGCGATCCGCAAGCTGGTCGGGCTGCAACCCAGCACCGCCCGGGTCGAACGGGATGGCGTGTTCACCGACCGCCCGATTGCCGAGATCATGGCCGGAGACATCCTGCAAATCCGCCCCGGCGAGCGGGTTCCGGTGGACGGACGCGTTCTGGACGGCAGCTCTTACGTCGATGAAAGCATGATCACGGGTGAGCCTGTCCCGGTCGGAAAAGAGGCGGATGACGATGTGGTTGGTGGCACGGTGAACGGCACCGGAGCGTTGCGCATTCGTGCCACTCATGTCGGGGCCGATACGGTTCTGGCACAGGTCATTCGCATGGTCGAACAGGCCCAGGGCGCGAAGCTGCCCATTCAGGGGCTGGTCGATCGGATCACCCTTCGATTTGTCCCGGCGGTGATTGGGGTTGCGGTGCTGACCGTTTTGGTCTGGCTGCTGATCGGTCCCTCCCCCGCGCTGCCGCTTGCTCTGGTGGCCGGGGTGTCGGTGCTGATCATCGCCTGCCCCTGCGCCATGGGGCTGGCCACGCCGACCTCAATCATGGTGGGCACGGGCCGGGCAGCAGAACTGGGCGTTCTGTTCCGCAAGGGCGACGCGCTGCAACAACTGCAGCAGGCGCGCGTGGTGGCGCTGGACAAGACCGGGACGCTGACCCTCGGGCGGCCCGAACTGGTGGATGTGATCCCTGCCAACGGGTTTGACCGCGCCGAGGTGTTGCGTTTGGCAGCGGCAGTCGAGGCCCAATCGGAACATCCCATTGCCACGGCGATCACCCGGGCGGGACCGAAGGTTTTGCCTGAAGTGACTGCGTTTCAATCCCTGACCGGACTCGGCCTGCGGGCTGAGGTTGACGGGCGCTCAGTGCTGGTCGGATCGGATCGTTTGATGGCGCAAAACGGCATCAATCTGGGCGCTCTGGCGCCCGAGGCGGCCAAACAGGCCAGCGCTGGGGCGACACCGCTTTATGTGGCTGTGGACGGCAAAGCTGCTGCGGCGCTGGCGGTTTCGGACCCGATCAAACCCGGCACCCGCGCGGCTCTGGCGCGCCTGCACGAGATGGGGCTGACGCTGGCCATGATCACCGGCGACAATGCCCGCACGGCGCAGGCCCTCGCTGATGAGCTTGGCATCGACCATGTCACCGCCGAGGTTCTGCCCGACGGCAAACTAGCAGCAATCGACGCCCTGCAAGAAAAACTCGGCCCGGTGGCCTTTGTCGGCGACGGCATCAACGACGCCCCGGCCCTGGCTGCGGCGGATATTGGGATTGCCATTGGCACCGGCACGGACGTGGCGATTGAGACGGCAGATGTGGTGTTGATGTCCGGTGACCTGCGCGGCGTGGCCAATGCGGTCGAGATCAGCCGCCGCACCATGCGCAACATCCGGCAGAATCTGGGTTGGGCCTTTGGATATAACGTAGTGTTGATCCCGGTCGCCGCGGGCGTGCTCTACCCGTTTGGCGGCCACCTGTTGTCGCCCGCTCTGGCCGCCGGGGCCATGGCCCTGTCCAGCGTCTTTGTCGTCTCGAACGCCCTGCGCCTGCGCCGCGTCCGCGCCAGCGTTGCCGAGGCACCCGAAGCGCTGCAAACGCGCGAGGTTCACTCATGAATATCGGAGATGTCGCCAACCGGACCGGGCTGCCCGCCAAGACGATCCGCTATTACGAAGAGATCAACCTGATCAAACCCTTGCGCGACGCCAACGGCTATCGCCGGTTCCGTGAGCAGGACATTCACAAGCTGAATTTTCTGGGCCGCGCCCGGGCTTTGGGCTTCACCATCGAAGATTGCCGCACCCTGCTGGCGCTTTATGAAGATGAAAGCCGCGCCAGCGCCGATGTCAAACGAATCGCACGCGAACATCTGGGCCAGATCGACGCCAAGATTTCCGACCTGCGTGCGATGCGCGACACGCTGGGTCATCTGATCGACGCCTGCGCCGGGGATGACCGCCCCGACTGCCCGATCCTGCGCGATCTGGGCGGCAAGACGTAACGCGGGGTTGCCCTTTCGTCCGGGCTTTGCTTTGTCATGCCCCGAGACTCCGGCCCCTGTTTCGGGACCGGACAGAGGAGAGGATCAGCAAATGGCAAAAGTCGCATTCCTTGGCCTGGGGGTCATGGGTTATCCCATGGCCGGGCACCTTCAGGCCGCCGGGCATCAGGTCACCGTTTACAACCGCACATCCGCCAAGGCCGAGGCCTGGGTGGCCGAGCATGGCGGCACGATGGCCACCACCCCGCGCGCGGCTGCCGAAGGGGCAGAGTTTGTCATGGCCTGCGTCGGCAATGATGACGACCTGCGCATGGTCTGCACCGGAGAAGACGGCGCCTTTCACGGCATGTCCGACGGGGCGATCTTTGTCGATCACACCACCGTCTCGGCCAAGGTGACGCAGGAATTGTACGGCACCGCCAAAGGGCGGGGGATTGCCTTTGTCGATGCGCCGATCTCGGGCGGTCAGGCGGGGGCCGAAAACGGGGTTCTGTCGATCATGTGTGGCGGTGATCTACCCGCATATGAGGCCGCCGAGCCGGTGATGCAGATCTATTCCAAAATCTGCCGCCGCATCGGAGACTGCGGCGCGGGCCAGTTGACCAAGATGTGCAACCAGATCGCCATCGCCGGGGTAGTTCAGGGCCTCAGCGAGGCGCTGCATTTCGCCGAGAAAGCCGGTCTGGACGGGCGCGCGGTGGTTGAGGTGATCAGCCAGGGCGCGGCGGGCAGCTGGCAGATGGTGAACCGGTATGAGACCATGCTGGACGACCATTTCGAGCACGGCTTTGCCGTAGACTGGATGCGCAAGGATCTGGGCATCTGTCTGGACGCGGCCAATGAAAACGAGGCATCCCTGCCGCTGACGGCGCTGGTCGATCAGTTCTACAAGGATGTGCAAAAGCTGGGGGGTGGACGTTGGGACACCTCGGCATTGATCAAACGGTTGCGGGCGCTGGACTGAGGCAAGGGGGCGCTGCCCCCGTCGCAGCAAGCTGCGACTCCCCCGAGGTATTTTTGAACAGAAGAAGGCGGCTGGGCTGAGCATATGACAGACGGTTCGAAAGACGATTTGACGGCATTCTGGGCAAAGGCACTGCGCCGGGTTTGGGGGCTGGAGGCTCGGCTGACCCGGCTGGACGGAGAGTATGACCTGAACTTTATGGTCCGGGCGACCAACGGGCAGGATTACGTGCTGAAGGTCATGCGGGCGGGTTGTGCGCCGAACCTGGTCGATCTGCAGATCAAAGCGCTGGCGCATATCGCATCCGAGGCGCCAGGTCTGCCCTTCCCCAAGGTTTTTCCCAGCGTGGCTGGGGATTTGCTGCCGGAAATTGCCGATCAGGACGGGCAGCCGCGTCTGGTTTGGTTGCTGGAGCGCTTGCCCGGACGGTGTTACGCCGAGACCGCGCCGAAATCCGAGGACCTGATCCTGAAGCTGGGCCGGGTTCTGGGGGCGACGGATCGGGCGCTGGAAGATTTCGCACATGACGGCCTGCACCGGGCAGGTTTCAAGTGGGACATGATGCAGGCGGCGTGGATCGCACGACAATTGGGTGCCATCGCCGATCCGGGCCGACGTGCGCTGTTGCAAGAGATCACCGGCGCGTTCAGTGCGATTTCCGGCGATCTGGCGCGTTTGCCGCAACAGGCCATCCACAATGACCTCAATGATTACAACATTCTGGTCGAGGGCGAGTTGAGCGAACGCCGCAGTGTCTCGGGCCTGATTGATCTGGGCGATATGTGCGCCGCGCCGCGCGTGTGCGATCTGGCGATTGCCGGTGCTTATGTGGTGCTGGATCACCCCAAGCCCGAGCAGGCCTTGGCCGCCTTGGTGCGTGGCTATCACGCCGCCCATCGCCTGAGCGCTGATGAGGTCGATCTGATCTGGCCCCTGCTGCGCATGCGGTTGGCGGTTTCGGTGGTGAACTCGACCCTGATGGCGATCGAGAACCCGGATGATCCTTATGTGACCATCAGTCAGGCCCCCGCCTGGCGCTTTCTTGAGAATGACCGTATCAACGGCGACCTGATGACTGCGCGCCTGCGCGTGGCCTGTGGTCTGCCCGTGGTTGACGGTGCTGAGCGCATTCATACCTATCTGGAGGATCACCGGACCCATTTCGCGCAGCTGTTCGATCACGATCTTGGCGACGCGCCGATGGGGTCTTTGTCTGTTGAGAATTCGACCTGGCCACAGAACCCCTTTCACATGCCAGCCGAAGAATCCGCACGGGTTGGGGAAGAGCACAGCGATGACCTGTGGCTGGGATATTACAACGAACCGCGTCTGATCTATGCCGAACCCGGGTTCCGCAAGGGACCGTGGAAAGCCTCGGACCGGCGCACCGTGCATCTGGCGGTGGATGTCTTTGCCCCGGCGGGCAGCGTTCTGCACGCGCCGCTGAGCGGGCGGGTCGAGGTGGTCGAGAACCGCGACGCGCATCTCGACTATGGCGGGGTGGTGATCCTGCATCACGAAACGCCCGAGGGCGACGCCTTTTACACGCTCTACGGTCATCTGGACCCCGAGGTTTGTGACCGCCTGAAACCGGGCGACCCGGTGGCGCAGGGGGCGGCCTTTGCCCGGTTGGGGGATGCCAACCAGAATGGCGGCTGGGCGCCGCATGTCCATTTCCAACTGGCCCTGACCACTGACGGGATGGGCGCGGACTGGCCCGGTGTGGCTGACCCGGATGAGTTGGGGTTGTGGAATGCACTCTGCCCCAATCCGGCGGCCCTGTTGAACCTGCCGGACGACAAGGTGCTGTATCGCCCGACCGACAAACAAGCGGTTCTGCAGGGTCGGAGGGACCATTTCGGCGGCAACCTGTCGCTGACCTATGACGACCCGGTGATGCTGGTGCGCGGGTGGAAACATCACCTGTTCGACGAATGGGGGCGGCCCTATCTGGACGCCTATAACAACGTCCCCCATGTGGGCCACGCCCATCCCCGCATTCAGGCGGTGGCAGCGGATCAGTTGAAGCGGATGAACTCAAACACCCGCTATCTGCACCCGGCGCAAACCACTTTTGCCGACAAGGTGCTGTCCAAACTGCCGGATCATTTCGAGGTCTGTTTCTTCGTCAACTCGGGCACCGAGGCCAATGAACTTGCCCTGCGACTGGCCCGGGCCCATACCGGCGCAAAGGGGATCGTGACACCGGATCACGGCTATCACGGCAACACAAATGCGGCGGTGGCAATCTCGGCCTACAAATTCAACAAACCCGGCGGCGTGGGTCAGGCCGATTGGGTTGAACTGGTCGAGGTGGCGGACGACTATCGCGGCTCTTACCGGCGCGATGATGCGGAACGCGCCACAAAATTCGCGAATTTTGTGGACCCCGCAATCGCCGCTTTGCGCGACAAAGGTCAAGGCGTGGCAGGGTTTATCGCCGAAACCTTCCCTTCCGTCGGGGGGCAAATTATCCCGCCGAAAGGCTATCTGCCTGCGGTTTATGAGAAAATCCGCGCGGCGGGTGGCGTCTGCATCGCCGATGAGGTGCAAACGGGCCTTGGACGGCTGGGCGAGTATTACTTTGGCTTCGAACATCAGGGCGCGCTGCCCGATATCGTGGTGATGGGCAAACCCATCGGCAACGGGCATCCTCTGGGCGTACTGGCAACCACCCGCGCCATTGCTGACAGTTTCAACAACGGGATCGAGTTTTTCTCGACCTTTGGCGGCTCAACCCTGTCCTGCCGCATCGGGAAAGAGGTTCTGGACATCGTCGACGACGAAGGCCTGCAGGACAACGCCCGCGTCATGGGCGACCGCTTGATGGAAGGGCTGCGGCAGATTGAAACCGACTTCCCCTGCGTCGGCGACGTGCGCGGGATGGGCCTGTTTCTGGGTGTCGAACTGATCAACCCGGATGGCTCGGAAAGCACCGAGATCTGCGCTTACGTCAAGAACCGGATGCGCGACCACCGTATCCTGATCGGCAGCGAGGGGCCCAGGGACAATATCCTGAAAATCCGCCCGCCCCTGACCATCGAGGCCGAGGATGTGGACATGATCCTCTGGGCGTTACGGAACGTTCTGGCCGAGATGGGTGATTACTCCCCTGCCCCGGTCTGCGACCACGATCACCACCACGCCGGATGCGGGTGCTGCTGAAACGTGGCGATCGAGCGTAGAAAAACAAAACCCCGGCGATAATTGCCGGGGTTTTGCTGTGCCAATCAGTGCACCATGGCTGAGGGCGCATGATGCCCTGTTGTAGGCACGGGGGTTGCAGAGGTCATTCGTCTTAGAACCAGCCCAAGCTCCTCGGACAAAGAGGCCAGTGCCGGGGCAAAATCAGGCCGCACGATCAGCGAGGCCATCATCATTGCATCTTCGCGCGCCCCTTCCGAGGCGGCACCGATCATCTGCGCAAAGCAGTTTTCATCCGCACCCAGACAGGAACATCCCAGCCCGTGACGGATCAGGGGACGTCGTCCGTGATGGGCGCACAACGAGCACAGCCGGTCCAGCGTCATCATCGCGGCACGCCCCTGATCGGCGCCCAGCGCGATATCGAAATCGCTGGCCGCATCGGCGCGACCGGATTTCCCATCACCCCAAAGGCGCAGATACATGACCGCACCAGCCTCAATCGGGTTCAGGTCGGCGATACGCCCGACAGCGGCCCCGCCGCGCGAATTTGGTCCACTCATTTCGTCAGGATCAACTTACCGGCGCGGGTGATCCGCAGGGTGTAAAGCTGATCGCCCAGCTCGATATGGGCCAGGTTGCCGCCATTGGTCAGCTCTTCGGCCTTGTGGGCCGGCAGCATCGAAACAGCATAGCCTTGGGTCGGGGTCGGGTTTTGCGCGTTCATCGGGACATCTCCAGAGCGTGTCGGGCAAAGTGCCGTATCTGTTAATGGTTTTTGTGATCTGGCTGACCCTGAACGGGTTGGCTTTCTGTTCCTGAGCTTTAATCTGATTAATTTAGTAAGGAATGTCAAGTCCCGGTTTTCAAACCTTTTCGAATGCGCAGAGTTGCGCCGTGACACCTGCCCGGTTTAGGGCTGGAATCAACGGAAACCAAAGGCGACCCCTATGACTGCAACTGTTGTTTTCGATCTGGACGGTACATTGATCGACAGCCTCCCTGACCTGTCTCAGGCAGTGAACCGAATGCTGGCGGATGTGGATCATGCACCGCTGCCACAATCGACGGTCCGGCGATTCGTCGGCAACGGCCTGCCGAAGCTGGTGCAGCGGACGATGGATCATTGCGGGCTGCCCGCCGCGCGCCATGCGGAGCTGACGCAAACCACTCTGCGTCATTACAAGGCCGCCGCCTGCGACAAAACCACTGTCTATCCCGGCGTGCCCGAGGCCCTGATCCGGCTGCGCGATATGGGCTGCGTTTTGGGCATCTGCACCAACAAGCCCGAGGCCCCGGCCCGACATGTGCTGGACGCGCTGGGACTTGCCCCCTATTTCGATGCGGTTCTGGGCGGTGACACGCTGAGCATCCGCAAACCGGACCCTGCGCATCTGCAGGCCAGCTTTGACGCCCTGCCCGATGCCGGGCCCCGGATTTACGTGGGCGACAGCGAGGTCGACGCCGAAACCGCGCAGCGGGCGCGGGTGCCGTTTTTGCTGTTCACCGAAGGGTATCGCAAATCTCCGATCGCTGAACTGCCGCATCACGCCAGCTATGACCACAACAGCGCCTTGCCCGATCTGGTTCGTCGCATCGCAGAAACGCCCCCCGTCAAATAGAATTGAGGGGCCGGCCGAGGGGGTTTAGGCCGACCCCCCATAGGGGATTTCAAGTGAGAGTGGTTGGGCCGCTTGGGCCCTGGTAATGTATTCAACCTACCTTAGACGGATGGTTCGCGAAATTGGGGGTTTCCCGTAGTCGGGCAATTTTGTCAGATTTTTCCGGCGATATTTCGCTCAAAGTTCAGCGACCGGAGCTAGATCAGAAACCCCAACGCGGCGCGGGCGATGACCAGTTCCTCATTGGTGGGAATCACCATCACCTGAACGCGCGAGGTATCGGTTGAGATCACGCGCGCGTTGTCACCGTTGGCATCGGGGTTCAGATCTATTCCGAACCAACCCATATCGGTGCAGATCTGCTGACGCACCAGCGCCGAATGCTCGCCAATACCGCCGGTGAACACCACCGCATCCAGCCCACCCAGAACGGCGGTCAACGCACCCAGTTCGCGCCGGGCGCGGAAGGTGAAATATTCGATCGCCCTGCGGGCCTCGGGCCGGTCCGATTGCTCCAGCGTCCGCATGTCATTGGACAGGCCCGACATGCCCAGCAGGCCGGACTGGCGATACAGAAGGTCCGAAATCTCGGCCGCGCCCATGCCTTTCTGCTGCATCAGAAACAGCAGCGCACCGGGGTCGATCTGGCCACTGCGCGTGCCCATCGGCAGCCCGTCCATGGCGGAAAACCCCATGCTGGATCCAATGGATTCACCATTCTTCATCCCACACATCGAGGCCCCGTTGCCCAGATGCGCCACCACCACCCGCCCGGCATGGACCTGCGGCGCGGTCTCGGCCAGATGGCCCGAGATATAGTCGTAGCTCAGCCCGTGAAACCCGTACCGTCGCACGCCCATCTCGTAATACTCGATAGGCAGCGCAAACGTGTCGTTGACCCAGGGGTGGTGGCGATGAAAGGCGGTGTCGAAACAGGCGACCTGCTGCGCCTGTGGGAACCGCGCCATCGCGGCGCGCACGCCTTGCAGGTTGAACGGCTGATGCAGGGGCGCAAAGGGTTCCAGCATCTCAAGCGTGTTCAGATTGTCCGGCGCAAGCAGGATGGGCCTGTCGTGATCCGGCCCGCCATGCACGATCCGATGCCCGACCGAGACCACCCGGGCCGAGGGGAAATGCCCGGCCAGCAAGTTCAGCACACAGTCAATCGCACCCGCATGATCCTGCAACGCGCCGGGGGTCGCATCCGCAATCACCTCGCCATCGGCCATACGAGCGCAGAGATTGGCCGCAGGGCGCCCGATCCGCTCGACCGCGCCGGAACAGATCAGCGCAGGCTCCGGACCCTCTGCCGTGAACAGC
The DNA here is from genome assembly GCF_028066395.1 of Ruegeria sp. Taxonomy (GTDB): domain Bacteria; phylum Pseudomonadota; class Alphaproteobacteria; order Rhodobacterales; family Rhodobacteraceae; genus Ruegeria. The sequence goes on along the minus strand of NZ_JALCBM010000036.1, from coordinate 30,659 downwards.
GCAAATTTGAGCGAGGATGACCCCGCATTCAGCGTGATGATATGATCCATGCCCTAACCCGCCAGCACGGCCTTGAAAGGCCAGTCGGGAAGATCGGCTGCGTCAGCGATCTTCAACGGATCATATGGGGTAGTCCGGCTGTGCATCGGGTCACTCGGCGGCTTGTGTGGTCAAGGTCTAGCCCATGGATGCTGCGCATAGAAACAGGGTCTTTGAACGCGAACTGTAGGCAGTTTGAACCGGATGTCCATCCGCATTCCCCGACGGGAGACGACTGTCCAAAATCACCTCAGCGCAACCCCGCCACCGCCTTTTGCAAAGCCACGATCATCGCGTCGCGTTTTTGAGATAACTCGGCCGGTGACAGCCCCCCGGCCTCGGATGCGATGCCTTCGGTCAGTTGTCCGGTCACCTCGTCGGTCAGGTAGACTTGGCCCAGATCGTCCCACCAGCCATTGAAGGTGTCGGTGAAGTGGTCGCAAAAGGCCTGCAACCCGCCCTCACCCGCGCCAAGGTTGAACAACATGGTCGGCCCCATCGCCGCCCATCTCAGCCCCGGGCCGGACCAGATGGCCTTGTCCACATCCCCGACCGAGGCAACGCCGGTGGCGACCAGATGGATCGCCTCGCGCCAGATCGCGGCCTGCAGGCGGTTGGCGACATGGCCGGGCACCTCCTTGTGCAGGCGGATCGTGGTCTTGCCGATGCTTTCGTAAAATCGCTGCGCATCCTCGACCACGCCGGGGGCGGTGCGGTCATTTCCCAGCACCTCGACCAGAGGGATCAGGTGCGGCGGGTTGAACGGATGGCCCAGCACAAACCGCGACGGATCGGCCCAGCCCGGCTGCATCTGCCCCAGTGTCAGGCCCGAGGCCGAGCTGGCAATGATCGCATCCGGTGCCAGTGCGGGTTCGATTTCGGCAAAGGTGGCATGTTTGATCGGCAGTCGCTCGGGCACGCTTTCCTGCACGAACCCGGCCCCTTCGACCGCTGCGGCGGCGCTGGCGTGGAAGGTGATCGCGTCAGGGGTGCCTCTTGTCATCAGCCCCAACTCGGTCATAGCGGGCCATGCGGTTTCGATATAGTCGCGGACCCTGCCTTCGACTGCCGGGTCAGGATCGAACAGAGCAACCGACCGCCCCGAAGCCAGAAACAACGCCGCCCAGCTGGCCCCGATCACCCCGCCGCCCAGGCAGGCTGTATGCTGAAACTCCATCAGAACAACCCCGGATTAAGCGGAGAGGCCGCCGTCATGCCGCCATCCACAGTAAACATCTGACCGGTCGCGAACCCAGCCTCGTCCGAGGCCAGCCAGACTGCCATGCTGGCGATATCCTCGGGTCTGCCGAACCGGCGCGTGGCGTGGCGGGTCAGCGCGTCCTGCCGGGCGGCCTGCGGGTCGCGGGCCAGATCGAAACCTGCGTCCAACATGCCGGTCTCGATCCAGCCGGGACAGATCGCGTTGCAGCGGATACGCGGCCCGTGATCGACGGCAATCGAGCGGGTCAGCCCATGCACGAACGCCTTCGACGCGTTATATAGCGCCATGGACGGGTCCGCGACCCTGCCCGAGATCGAGCCGATATTGATGATCGACCCGCCTTGCGGCATGCGCGGAATAAACGCGCGGCACATGTTGAACACGCCCCGGCAATTGGTGCCGATCACCGCATCCCAATCCGCATCCGAACTGTCTGGCACGGTCTTTTCGACCTGAACACCTGCGTTGTTGACGAGGATATCAATGCCGTCCGCTTCATTCGCCAACCGCTCAACAGCATCCGCGTCGGTGACGTCCAGCGTGTACCAGATGACGTCTTCAGCCAGCCCATCCGGTCGGGGGCCACGTCCGCAGGTGGTGACCGCAGCGCCCTCACGCGCAAAAGCATCGACAATCCCGCGTCCGATTCCCTGCCGCCCGCCGGTGACCAGCGCCCGTTTTCCTGCCAACCGCATCAGCCTGCCCCTCTCCCGTGTCGCGCAAACATCACGCTGCCCTCACAGTTTCATCTGCTGCACCTGTGCGCTCAGCCCGCCATCCAGAACCCAAAGCTGCCCGCTGGCATAGCGCGCCTCGTCCGAGGCGAGCCAGTTGACCAGATTGGCGATATCCTCGGGCGTGCCGTAGGTGCGCATCGGATGCACGTCACGCACCGCCTGTTGCAACTGGTCAATGCTCTGACCGCCCCCGCCCGAGCCATCGCCGGTGAAGAAACTCTGCAACATGGGGGTGTCCACATAGCCCGGGCAGATGGCGTTCACGCGGATGCCTTCGGGTCCATGATCGCAGGCCATCGCCTTGGTCAGCGCGTGCACCGCGCCCTTGGTGGCGCAATAGGCGGCCAGCCCGGGATCGGCGATGAACCCGTCATAGCTGCCGAAATTGATGATCGAGGCCGAGGCGCCCGACGCCGCCGCCTTGCGCAGCAAGGGCAGCGCGTGTTTCGAGGTCAGGAATGTGCCGGTCACGTTCACCGCGAAGGACAGGTTCCATTCCTCCAACGTCGTCTGTTCGATGGTCTTCTCAATCTCGATCCCGGCGGCGTTGACCAGAATGTCCAACTGGCCGGATTCGGAACCTACCTGCTCCATCGCTGCAATCGCGTCATCCTCTTGCGTGACGTCCAGCTTAAGAAATGTGCTGCCGTCGTCGTCATGCGCCGCCAATGATCCCGGCGGCGTCAGATCAGCGGCATAGACCTTTGCCCCTTCGCGCAGGAAACGTGCCACAATAGCGCGCCCGATCCCGCCGCGCCCGCCGGTGACCAGCGCGGTTTTGCCTTTCAGCATCATTCGTCATTCTCCTTCAACGGCGGATAGCGATAGCGGGCCGCCGCAACGGTCCAGTCCATATGGTTGCGCACATATTCCTGCGTGGCATCGCGCGGAGGGTTGTAATCCCACGATTCACCCGCCCCAGCCTCCATCGCCGCATGCAGGGCGCGGCGGGATTTTTGCGTGGCGATCACATCAGCGCGCAGTTGTTCACTGTCCCATCGGCGCGCGACTTCGGCGGCAAATCCCGCCGATGCCTCGGCATAGGCCGGGTCGTCAGCCACATTCACCTTCTCCAACGGATCGACGTCCAAATCGTACAGCTGCGGCGGATCGGGATCGCAATGGATGTATTTCAACGACCCGCGCCGGATCATGAAGACCGGAAAGGGCGTCATCTCGGCGCAATATTCGCCGATGGCTTCGTCCACCGGATCGGCCTCTGCGCGCGCCAGCGGCATCAGGGAGCGGCCATCCACCGGCTCGCCAAACATCGCGTTGTTGCCGCCTGCGATTTCGACGAAAGTCGGCAACAGGTCCAGCAGGGAACAGGCATTCGGGGCCGAGCCCTGCGCCACGCCCGGCCCCGCCATGATCAGGGGAACTCGGGCCGAATGTTCAAAGAAGTTCATCTTGTACCACAGGCCGCGCTCACCCAGCATGTCGCCGTGATCGGCGGTAACGAGGACGATGGTATTGTCCAGCTCTCCGGTCTCTTCGAGCGCCTTGACCATCGCCCCCACCTTGCTGTCGAAATAGCTGACATTGGCCAGATATGCGCGGCGGGCGCGGCGGATTTCTTCTTGGGTCAGAGGGATATAGCTCGCCTCGATCCCGTCCATCACCCGGCGCGAGAACGGGTCTTGTTCCTCGGGCGTCAGGGTGAAATCCGGCATCGGCACGTCGGTGTCGTCATACAGGTTCCACCATTCGGGCTTGGCCACATAGGGGTCGTGCGGGTGGATAAAGCTGGCCACCAGACAGAACGGAGCCTCATCCCCCGCCGCCCGGTCCCGCCCCCGGTCGATCAGCCAGCGGCGGGCGGCGAACTCGACCTCGTCGTCATAGTCGGTCTGAAAGGTGGCAACCGCCACGCCGCTCTCCTTGACCGTTTGCATGTTGTGATACCACTTGTCGATGCGCTCATCCGGGGCCTCCCAATCCGGGGTCCAGGCGAAATCGGCGGGGTAGATATCGGTGGTCACGCGGTCCTGAAACCCGTGTTTCTGGTCGGGGCCAACAAAGTGCATCTTGCCCGACAGGCAGGTCCGATAGCCCAGCGCCTTGAGGTAATGCGCAAAAGTGGGGACCGAGGCGCGGAACTCGCTGGCATTGTCATAAGCGGCAATCCGGCTGATCAACTGCCCGGACATGAAGGCAAACCGCGACGGCGCGCAGAGGGGTGAGTTGCAATAGGCCCCATCAAACCGCATCCCCCGCGCGGCCAGCGCATCGATATGGGGGGTCTTGACGGTCGGGTGGCCGTAAGCGCCGCAGAAATGCGGCGCCAGTTGGTCGGCCATCACCACGACGATATTGGGTCGCCTCATGGGGCGGCCTGCGCGTAGGCGTCTAGCACCAGACCGTGAAAATGGTGCACCGCGTGTTCCGATTTCCCCGATCCGTTCGGATCATGGACGATGCGGCCTTGGGTGAAGGCAGGCGTGCTCATCCCCCGCTGTACGCTTTCGACGATGTCGATATCCTCGCGTTGCAGAACCTCGTCCAGATAGCGGATGGCTTCCAGTTCCGCTTCGTCCGGTTCGGGGGTTTCGAGGAAGAAATCATAGGTCTCCAACGTCCGGTCGGGGCCAATCGGAATGATGTTCAGCACGATCATCGAGGATCGCCCGGGGTATCGCATCAGACAAGTCGTCGGCCACAGCCACCAAACCGCATGGGTCCGCACCGTGGCGTTCGAGACGTCATAGGCGGTGTTCGCGCCCTTGCCCGCCTCGGCCATGTGGCTGGAATAGATGCCATAGGTCGTCACCTTATAGGTGTCCATATCGACCAGATCGCAGAAATCCTTATGCGCGGTCGGGCAGTGGTAGCATTCGAGGAAATTGTCGACGACATTCTTCCAGTTGGATTTGATATCATAGGTCAGCCGATGCCCGAATGTCAGGCTGTCGATATCCGGGGCCCAGTGGCGAATCTCGGTTTCCAGATTGCCTGACACCTCGCGCAGAGGGCGCGCCTCGGGGTCAAGATTGACGTAGATGAATCCCGCGAATTCCTCGACCTGCACCTGATCCAGACAGATGTCCGAGGTGTTGAAGTCGTTCAGGTTCTCGGTCTCGGGCGCACGGACCAGTTGGCCGTCCAGCTTGTAGACCCAGGCATGGTAGGGGCACATGATCCGGGTCGTCTCGCCCTCACCTGACAGCAGATGATGAGCGCGGTGCTTGCAGACATTGTAGAAGGCACGCAGCGCGCCCTCGCGATCACGCACCACAGCGATGGGGCGGCCCGCGATCTCGACCGTCACATAGGACCCCGGCGCGCGCAGCTTTTCCACATGGCAGACCCACTGCCATGTCTTGGCGAGAATCCCGTTCTGATCCACCTGAAACCAGGCCGGATCGACATACGCCTCGGCCTTCAGAGATTGAGTGTTGAACGGGTCAGGGCTGTAGCCGTCAGCAATCCGCGCGAATTGGGTTTTGGAGGGCAGCTGGGTCATGGCGGTCTCCGCGATTTAGGGCCGGGTTTGGCGTATGGTGTTCATGATCTTCGGAAAATCGAACCACGTCTTAACTTTTTCAGCCTCTATTTTGCCTAAATACGCCATCACAAACCGGCCTTGCGATGCATCGGCCAGGCCCTGTATTCGAACGGTACGCGCCCCTCGATCCGATCGCGGCTGGGCGGTAATCCGAACCTGTCCTTGTAGGCCCGGCTGAAATGCACCTGACTGGCAAAGCCCGAGGCGATGGCGACCTCGGCAATCGGCATCTCGGTCTGCGTCACCAGCCCCCGTGCCCGGTCCAGCCGGATATCGCGATAATACAGCGCCGGTGTCTTCTTGATATAGATGGCAAATAGCCGGTCCAGTTGACGGTGAGAGATCCCGGCCCGTTTGCAAATCTCAGGCACCGGCAAGGGGTCTTCCAGATGGGCCTCCATGATCTGGATCGCCGATTTCAACGTGGCCGGGACGATTGCGCCCAAGGGCTCACTGCCTTCGGGCTGTTGTTGCGCGGCAGGGCCACGCAGGCGGTCGTGGAAAATGTAACGGGCCGCCGCATTGGCCAAAGCACTGCCATGGATGCCCTGCACCATCTGCAGCCCGAAATCTACCGCTGCGCTGCCGCCGCAGCAGGTGACCCGGTTCCCGTCCAACTCATAGAGATTCTCGACCACCTCAATATCTGGATAAAGCTCCTGAAAGGCGTCGATATGCTCGTAGTGGACGGTGGCGCGGCACCCTGCCAGCAACCCCGCCTGCGCCAGAATGAACGCGCCGGTATCCAGCGCGCCAAGCGTTGCCCCACCGCGCGCCCAAGTCCGCAGGGCGGTGCGCAGCCGTGTGGTCAGGTGCCGTTCCGGTGTCCAACTGGCAGAGACGATAACGATATCCGCCGGATGGGCCGTAACATCTGCCAAAGCGGTGGTGTCGATACCCGCCCCGTTGCTGGCTGCGCAGTATCCCCCGGCCTCGGACACGAAATCCCATTTGAAATAGGTCTTTCCGTCCAGATAGTTGGCTGCGCGAAACGGATCGATGAACCCCATCGTCGCCGAGATATTGAAGCTGGGCGCAACGATCACAAGCAGGCGGGTTTCAGCCTCAGCACCTTGTCCCATGTCGCCGCCACCTTGGATTACCGGAAATCAGCCTTCAGAAGACCGCGTTTGCCCCCCGCGCGCAAGCCCGGCCTGCGCCAGCGGCGTCACGATCAGACGACCTGCATCCTGACTTGCGAACAGATCGCGCAGATTGTCGGCAAAATGCCTCACGATCCGCCGGGGGTTCTGCGGCAGATAACCCAGACCGATCTTCAGCGGATCAACCGAAGGGCTCAGCGGCAGGGCCACAACCCTGTCCCCGCCATAGGTCACATCCGTGGCCGGGCGCATATGCAGGATCGAACATCCCACCCCTGCCCCAACCAGACTGCGCACCATCTCTAGCGAGGTCGCCGTGCTGGCAACCCGGGGCGCAATACCGGCCCTTTCGAACAGACGGCTGTAATATTCGCTAACCACCGGCAGGTCGAGCAGCACCATGTCCTCTGACCCCAGATCGGACAGGGCGACGCTGGCACGCCCCGCAAGCCGATGCCGCTGCGGCACAAGCAGATAGGCTGGAACTTCGATCAGCGGTTCGAAACTGACATCAGGCTTCATGCTGTCCGCCACGCACAGGATGACGTCGAACCGACCCGAGGTCAGCCCCGCCTGAGCCGTCTGGTTGTCGCATTCGGTGAACTTGATATCGACGCGCGGGTTATCCGCCAGCATCGCGCGCGCAATCGCGGGCATGAAGGCGGGCGCAACCGGCGCATAGTACCCAACCCGCAGCGTGCCGGTCAGCTGCGTGCGCATCTCGGCACCCGCGCCCATCAGCCCTTCGTATTCGTCCAGCAGATGCTGAATGCGCGGCATCACGATCCGCCCGGTGGCCGTAGGGGCGATGCCCTTGGCCCGGTGCCTTGTGATCAGTTGCAGGCCAAAGGCGTCCTCGACCTGATTGACCGCCGCCAGAATGGCCGAGGGCACCACATGCATGTCCCGCGACGCCTCGGTAATGCTGCCGCATTTCACGGCGGTCATAAAATAGCGCAGGGCTTTCAGGCTGACATCCATGGCGATCCCTTTATTCAGAAATTTCGACTTTAGTATTCCTATTTTTCTTTTTTTCAAAAGAAATGCTTTGCGCTTTATTGACCGCATCGGGACATCGAAAGGGTAAAGACGATGCAAACGCATGCACGTGTCGTGGTGATTGGCGGCGGGATCGGCGGGCTATCCGCGCTCTACCACCTGACCCTTGAAGGTTGGACCGATGTGGTTCTGCTGGAACGGAATGAGCTGACCTCGGGCACCACATGGCATTCCGCCGCCCAGTGCCCCAGCGTCGCCTTCAACCAATTGCTGCTGTTGCTGCGCCGGTACACGATCGACCTGTACAAGGAACTGGCCGAGGACCCCGCCTATCCGATCAATTACCACCACGCCACCGGCGGCATGCGCCTGCTGACCAGCCCCACCCATGTGGACGAGGTGCATCACATCATGTCCGTCGCCAAGGGGCTGGGGATCGAGTTCGATCTGTTGGACGCCGCCGAGGCCAAACGGCGCAATCCGTTGCTGGAGGTCTCGGACGTGCTCGCGGCGCTATGGGATGAAAAGGACGGCGATATCGACCCCGCGCAGCTGTGTCAGGCGCTGGCGGCCCGGTCGCGCAAGGCGGGCGCCGCGATCCATCGGAACACGCCGGTGACGAGACTGAAACAGCAACCCGGCGGTGAATGGCTGGTATCCACCGACAAGGGCTCAATCACCGCCGAACATATCGTCATCGCTGCAGGTTACCGCGTGAATGAGGTCGGCGCGCTGATGGGCATCAAATACCCGGTCATCGCGATGGAGCATATGTATTTCGTCACCGACGACATCCCCGAACTGGTCGCCCGCGACGGTCGGGTACCCATGGTCCGCTGCCCGCGCGACACGTTCTATATGCGGCAGGAAAAGAACGGGCTGCTGGTCGGCATCTATGAACATGACTGCAAGACCTTCGGCATGGATGGCATCGACCCGGACTTCGTGAATGCGCTCTGCCCCAATGATCTGGACCGGCTGTTGCCCAAGATGGAGCCGATCTTTGACCGCTTCCCCTGCTTGCAGGAGGTCGGCATCAAGTCCGTGGTCAACGGGCCGATTTCCTATGCTGCCGATGCGGGCCCTCTGATCGGGAAACAGCCGGGGCTGCGCAATTGCTGGTCGATGAACGGGCTGCGCGTGGGCATTGGCGAAGGTGGCGGATACGGCAAGATGCTGGCTCAGATGATCGTGCATGGCGAAACCGAATGGGATTGCTGGCAGCTGGACCCGCGCCGGATCACCAGCCATGCCACCACCGAATACACCGCCCTGAAGGCCATCGAGGATTATCAGAACGAATTCCGCTGGCATCTGCCCCACGAACACCGCCCGGCCGGGCGACCGGCCAAAGCCTCACCTTTGCACCCTGTGCTACAGGCCAAAGGGGCCGCATTCGGCGTGGTCAACGGGTGGGAACGGACAAGTTTCTACAAACCCGGCCCCGCGTTTACCGAAAGCCATGGTTATCGGTTCCAAAACTGCCACGATGTGGTCGGGGCCGAGATACAGGCGCTGACGGAAAACGTTGGTCTGGCCGAACTGTCAGGTTTCAACCACTACCGCATTACCGGCCCAGACGCACTGGACTGGCTGAGCGGCCTCACGTGCTCACCCGTATCCGCGAAACCAGGCAAGGCGTCGCTGTGCTATTTCCTGACCCCCAAGGGCAATATCGCGGGCGAGGCCACGAGTGTGCCGCTTGACGAGCATGAGGTCTTCTACGGCTCTGCCGCAACGGCGGAATATCACGATATGGACTGGCTGACCGAGAACCTGCCGCACGGCTCGGACATCCGCATCGAGAGCCGGACAAACACGCATACAATGCTGGTGCTGGCCGGTCCGAAAACCCGCGACCTTCTGGCCTCGGTCTCCCCCCGCACCGATTGGAGCCAACAGGCTTTCCCATGGCTAAGCGCGCAGCGGGTCTTTATCGGCCATGTCGAGGCGCTGGCCATCGCCATCAGCTATTCCGGCGAACAGGCATTCGAGCTGCACATCCCCAACTCCCAACTGCTGGCCGCCTACGACATCCTGACCCGCGCAGGTGAGGCATTCGGCCTGACGCATTTCGGAATGTACGCCATTGAGTCCATGCGGTTGGAAAAAGGCTATGGACACTGGAAAGGCGATTTCATCACCGAATTCAACCCGGTCGAGGCCAAGCTGTCCCGCTTTGTCGATCTGAACAAGGATTTCCCCGGCAAACCCGGCCTTCAGGCACAAATGGCGGCTGGCAATCGCAAAGAACGAGTTGTCCTTGAGTTGCACAGCACCGAGGCCCCGGCGCAACCGGGCGAAGGTGTCTTTGTGAACGGAAAGCCCATCGGCTCGATCACCTCAGCCGCTTGGGGATATCGGGTGAACAAGAACCTCGCGATGGCCTATATCGAACCCGAACATGCCGGAACCGGGTCGGTCGTCGAAATTCTTCTGTTCGGAAAAACCGTGCAGGCGACCGTGCAGCAACTGTGCCTGTTCGACCCGCAAAACCACCTGCCCCGAGGGCTGGCCTGACGGCCAGCCGTCCAGCGCGAGTTCAGGTCATGCCCAGCGCTTCTTTGTACATCTCGATGACGGCTTCCTGTTCGGCAATGTCATCCTTGTCTCGCTTGCGCAGGGCGATGATGCTGCGCATGGCCTTGACGTCGTAGCCGCGCGCCTTGCTTTCGGCGTAGACCTCTTTGACCTGATCGGCGATATCCTTCTTTTCCATCTCCAGACGCTCGATGCGTTCCACGAACTGGCGCAGCTCACCTGCGGTCACCCGGTAGTTGGCGGCGGCCTGGTCTTCGGTGATGTCTTCCATCTAAGTCTCTCCCACGGGCTGATCGGCGATGCGAAGGTTATCGGGCACCCTGCCGGATACATCGACACCACGCGGGGCGCAAGCGCGCAATCGGGCCGCCGGGCTTGTCCCGGCACCGCCGATCCGCTAAGCGCGGTCGCAGGAAAATTGGCAAGCGTTGGAAACCATGTTCGACATCATCGTCTGGGGCGGGGCCGCCCTGTCCGTGGCCGGGTTGATCGGCCTTGTCTGGTGCATTCTGCGGGTGATGAAAGCCCGCAAATCCGGCCTGTCCGACGATGAGTTGCGCGCCGCCGTCCAAAGCGTGCTGCCCTGGAACATGGGCGCGCTGTTTTTGTCGGTGATCGGGTTGATGATGGTCATCCTCGGCATTTCACTGGGATGACCACCCCGGTCAGACCGGCATATTGTCAAATCGCGCCTCGATCGCATCCTCGCACAGCGCCGCATCCAGACGCCGCAGACGCGACGGAATATTCACGCCGCTTGCGCGCATCCGGTCCAGAACTTTGCTGACGCTGGGTTGCAGGGCCAGCCGGGTATCAAGGCATGCGCCGTCCAGCTTTTGTTCCAGCTGTTCGGCTTCGGAAAAAAGATCCTGAGCAGTCATGGCATCCTCCCACATGTCACCACTGTGTCCGATATATGTAACGACATTAAGACCAATTTGAGACTCGGTGAACTTCACGCAATTTCTTGCCTGTCGCCGCAGAAAATTGGCCCCAAGCCGCCCGATGATGAAAGATTAGGCGAAATCACCTATGATCGCCTTGAGCGACATCAAAACGTGATCTGGAATTTTCGACACATTCCATTACCTGTATGGGAATGCGCCGACAGGAGGAGCCCATGACGCCCAAAGTGCAACCCTTCTTCGACCCTGAGACCTTTACGGTGTCCTATGTGGTGCAGGAACCCGAAGGTTCGGCCTGCGCCATCATCGACAGCGTGCTGGATTTCGACCACGCCTCGGGCCGGACGAACACGGCATCGGCGGATCGGGTCATTGAGTATGTAAATGATCAGGGTCTGCGGGTGGACTGGATATTGGAAAGCCATGTGCATGCCGACCACCTGTCCGCCGCCCCCTATCTGCAACAGAAACTGGGCGGCAAGATCGGCATCGGTGCCAATATCGTGGTGATCCAGGACACGTTCGGTAAAATCTTCAACGAAGGGACCGAGTTTCAGCGCGATGGCAGCCAGTTCGATGCGTTGTTTTCCGAAGGCGACAGCTTTCACATCGGTCAGATGCGTGGGGATGTTCTGCACACGCCCGGCCATACACCGGCCTGCATGACCTATGTGATCGGGGATGCGGCTTTTGTCGGGGATACCCTGTTCATGCCCGATTTCGGCACCGCGCGCTGCGATTTTCCCGGCGGGTCATCGGCGGATCTTTATGCGTCGATCCAGAGGATTCTCGCACTGCCGGATGAGACGCGCATCTTTGTGGGCCACGATTACAAGGCCCCCGGGCGGGACGAATACGCATGGGAAACAACTGTCGGAGAGCAAAAGGCCCTGAACGTCCATATCGGCCAGGGCCGCAGCATCGAGGACTTTGTCGAGATGCGCGATGCCCGTGACGCCACACTTGCGATGCCCCGGCTGATCCTGCCGTCGCTGCAGGTGAACATGCGCGCAGGGCAGATGCCGCCTGCGGACGAAAAAGGCGATGTGTTCCTGAAGATACCCGTCAACAAGATGTGACCCACAAAACCGTGGCGCGCGAGGGCGATGTGATCGTCCCCAACCCGGTGCAGGACGCAATGCCAACGCTTCGGGGCCTGCCGTTTGCCCTGAAACCCGGCGCGCAACTGGACAGGCTGGCCAACGCGGCCTAAGCATTCGCCATGGAGATTCGCCCGATTACCCCCCGCTACGCCGTCTCGCCCCAAATCTCGGTCGAAGACGTGCCCGCCATTGCCGAGGCAGGTTTTGTCAAGGTGATCTGCAACCGCCCCAATGCCGAGGTTCCGCCCAATCAGCAGTCGGACGCCATTGGCGAGGCCGTGCGGGCCGCGGGGATGGAGTATGAGGTGCTGGAACTGACTCACCAGACCATGACCCCCGAAAACGTCGCGCTTCAACGGGATCTGGCCGAAAGCTGCGCGGGGCCGGTTCTGGCCTATTGTGCCTCGGGCACGCGGTGTTCGGTGGTTTGGGCGCTGGGCCAATGCGACCGGCTAAGCACTGACGAGATTCTGGATGCCACCGGCAAGGCCGGATACGCGCTGGACGGTCTGCGCCCGGCGCTGGACCAGCTGCGCGAGACGTCATAGTCCGGTCAGATCACCATCCTCTCCATGCTCTGACAGCCCCGCTAGTTGCGAGATTTCCGAAACCATTTGGTGGGAATCAGTTAAAGTCAGCTCCTCTTCGTCCGGGATCATCAGATCGGCGGACAACAATGTATCAGGCAAGGCATCCGCATCCTCGGGCGGGATGACCTCGGAAACCTCGGCTGGCCGTCCCGTCCGGCTTTCCAGAAAACCACTCTCAAGCCCGTCCGCCAAAGCTGGCAGCGGCGCATGTTCGTTAAGCCGCACCGCGCGCATGCCACCGCATTGACCGAGCCTGCCGATGGCCGCGCGGGATCGGTCGATTGTCTGCACCTCAGTCCGGTCCAGACGTGCGCCGGTCAGGGGCAATACATCCCCCGCTTTCAATTCGGAAAAACTCGAAAGCGGCAACGCCATCCGGCAGATCATTGCATGCAGCTCGGCCCGCATCACGCCCGAGGCCTGACCCAGACTTATCCCGGCGTCCACGGCTTCGGGGCTGTGGTCCACCTCGGCTTCAGACAATTCCGGCAGCAAAAGCGTCAGATGCCCTTGCCGCAACCCACCCGCCAGATCGACGGTCAAGTCAAACACCCGGTAGGTTTCATTCACCAACCCCAGTAGCAACGCGCGCGCATCCTCGGCCCGTGAGGCATATTCGAAACCGGAGAAAAGCGCGATGTCTGGCGGAGCCTCAACCAGACCCTGCGTGCGCGTGAACAAATCCTCGATCAGTGGCGCGGCCATTGCCGCGTCGGTATCGGTGAAAGGTCGAGGCTGCGGCTCACCGCCCATCACCTCTCCGATGGTTTGGGTCTGCACGATGGCCGAAACGCACCCCGCATCGATGCAGACCGCCGCCGCCCGGTCACCGGCGGCAAAGTGCAGCAGCATCCAACCATCTGCGATCACCTCGGTCAGGTCCTCCTGCATGCGCACGGCCTGTTTGATGCCGATCACCGACAGGGGCAGGTTCAACCGCTCTCCCGCCGCGCGGGCCAATGCCAAACGCAAGGCGCGCAGAATCGAGCGGGGGTTGTTCCCGGCACTGTCCTGTCCCGCCGAGAGTTTGCGCGCCAAGGCTGCGTTGGGATGTTGTGTCATGGCATTGAGCCGCCCCAGAAATCCTGATCCGACCCCCGGTGTAACCCGCAGGGGGTTACGAATGTCTTTATACTACCGCTATTGCGCGGCCTGCTGATAAGCCAGCGGCAGGCTGATGCGAAACGCCGCGCCGCCCTGCCCGGGCAGATAGGCAATCTCTCCGCCCAGACGTTGCATGATCTCGCGGCAGATCGCCAGACCCAGCCCGGCTCCACCGGCCTTGTCCGAACCGACGCGGGCGAATTTCTCGAACACCATCGATTGCGCGTCGGGCGGGATACCGCTGCCATTATCGACGAAATCCACCACCATCTGGCCGCCCACATCATGGGCGGAAATGGTCAGCACAGGCTCTGCCGCGTCACAGTATTTCTGCGCATTCGAGATCAGGTTGATGAACACCTGCCCCAGACGGTCCAGATCGGTATGCAACGCCATCCGTTCCGACGCCCGCGTGCGCCGCACCTGCAACGTCGCGCCGCCGCCCGTCAGCGCACTTGACACCGCGCGGTCCAGCACCGCGCGCAAGGTGCCGTCGCCCATATTCAGACTGACTTGCCCGCTTTCCAGGACGCTCAGGTCCAGCAGATCGTCCAGCAGGCGTGTCAGACGCAGCGCCTCATCATGGATGATGGCCGCGTATCGGGTCTGTTCATCCGCGCTAAGCCCGTCCGTATCCCGCATGATCTCGGAAAACGCACGGATCGAGGTCATGGGCGTGCGCAACTCATGGCTGACCTGACTGAGGAACGCGTCCTTTTGCATCGACACCTGCGTCAGCTTGGCATTCGCCTCGCGCAATTGCCGGGCGGTGCGGCTAAGCTCGGCTGATTTCGCCTCTAACTGGCTGGAATATTCCAGCATCTGCGCAGATTCGTCGGCCACAGCCAGCAGGTCCTCGACCGAGACAGAGGCCCCGCCGACGATCTGCCCGATCATCGCATGCGCCGTGGCCGCACCGACCGAGCCGCTCAGTTCGCGTTCCAGCCGTTGCAGAAAGCCCGGGGTGGGTTCCGGCAGCCGCCCGGGGCGGCCGTTCTGACGCTCGGCTTCGGCCTGAAAGAACTCCTGCGTAGGGGTCGGGCCCAATATCCGCTGGGTCATGATCATCAGATCTTCGCTTTGGGCCACCGACCCTGTCCAACCACGCGGTGCGACTGAGTGGTCAAAGACGTTGACGAATTGCGCGCCCTGAAGCCGTTCCATCGGGCTGGGGAAACTCAGCAACGAGGCCAAACAAAACGCGATGGTGTTCAGCAGCAGCGACCACATCACCGTATGCACCATCGGGTCAATCCCTTCGATCCCGAACAGCGCCTGCGGGCGTAGCCAACCCCAGCCGAAGGGACCGTGTTCAATGACCGAATGCGGGATGATCCCACCGTCCATGCCCGGCAGCAATAACGTGTAAATCCACAGGCCGAAGCCGACGCTCAGCCCCGCCAGAGCACCTGTTCGCGTGGCCCCACGCCAGAACAGGCCACCCACCAGCGCGGGCAGGATCTGCGAAATCCCGGCAAAGGCCACCAACCCGATCGAGGCCAGCGCAGCGCCGCCGCCCGACAGGCTGTAATAGAAATAGCCCAGCGCCATGATCGCGGCGATGGACACCCGCCGGGCCAGCAAAACGATGGTCCGCACATCGCCCGGAACCGCACCCGGGCGGTCCTGCGTGTTCAGCCAGATCGGCATGACCACGTGGTTCGACACCATCGTCGACAGCGCCATTGCGGTCACAATCACCATCGAGGTAGCCGAAGAGAACCCACCGATGAAAGACAGCACCGCCAGCCCGTCATTGCCCTGCGACAGCGGCACGGTCAGCACGAACAGGTCCGGATTCGACCCTTCGGGCAACAGGTCCAGCCCGACCACGGCGATGGGCACGACGAAGAGGCTCATCAACAGCAGATACAGTGGAAAGGCCCAGGCGGCGGTGCGTAGATGGCTTTCGTCGTCGTTCTCGACCACCATGACCTGAAACATCCGCGGCAGGCAGACGAAGGCGGCCGCCGACAGGAAGGTGAAAGTGGTCCAGCGGCTGGCGTCCACATTCCACTGCCCGATTTCCGAGGCGTCAATCCGGTCCATCATCGGCCCCAGCCCTCCGGCGATGCCCCAGACCACGAAGATGCCCACCGCCAGCAGGGCCACCAGCTTGACCACCGCCTCTAGCGCGATGGCGGTGACGACGCCGTGGTGACGCTCATTCGCGTCCAGATTGCGGGTGCCAAACAGGATGGCGAACAGGGCCAGACCGGTGGCGACCCAGAAGACGCTGGAGCCTTCGCGGTAAAGCCCCGTGGGGTCCGCCTCGGCAAAGATCGAAAAGGACAGGGTGATCGACTGCAATTGCAGCGCGATATAGGGCGTACCGCCCAGAACCGCTAGAATGGTGACGCAAACCGCCAGCGTGTTGGACTTTCCATAGCGGGACGAAATCAGGTCGGCGATTGAGGTTACCCTTTGGCTGCGTGCCACGCGCACCAGTTTGCGCAGGCCCCACCACCATCCGACCATGACAAGCGTTGGGCCCAGATAGATGGTGACGAACTCCAACCCCGACCGCGCGGCGTTGCCGACAGCGCCGTAAAAGGTCCAGGCGGTGCAGTAGATCGACAGCGATAGCGTATAAATCAGAGGGGAACGTAACCACTTGCCCTTCCCCACCGCCGCCATCCGGTCGGCAGCAAAGGCGACACCGAACAGCAGCACCACATACCCGAGACAGACCAGAATCAGGACATTCAGCGTGGCCATTGATCCGCCTCCGGCGCGGAGCCATCGCGCGTGGACAGACGCCGGGCGGCGATGCCGAAAAGTACGGCAATCAGGATCAGAGCGCCCCAACAGGCAAAGATATAGAACATCGCCGAGGACAGGGGCACCGCGCCAGCCCCACCGCTGTCATCCGGCCACAACAGCGGCAGCGCCAGCATCGCAGCCCCCAGAAACGGCAGCAACCGCGCCGCATCGGCCAGCCTGCGACGGCGATAGCTTTGGCGTTCCAGAAAAACCGACGGGCGCGTCGGGGTTGGCTGTTCGTCGTCGTCCGGGGACGTCATGACCGCGATGCCTGCGCGTGCAGGTCACGCACGGCGGTCAGGACCTCGGCATTGGAAAAGGGTTTGGTCATGAACCGGCTGACACCGGCGCGCTCGGCCATTTCGCGGTCGCGGCTCTGGCCGCGCGCGGTCAGCATCAGCACCGGCAGCGCCTGCAACTCTGCGTGATCCCGCAGGTCGCGCAGGATATCCATGCCGCTTTTGCCCGGCAGCATCACATCCAGAATGACCAGATCAGGCCGCGCGGCCGCGATGACCTGTATCGCATCCGTGCCTTCGTCATGAGTTTCAACCTGCCAACCCTCGCGCGTCAGCAGAAAGCGGATCGCCTCGGTGATGTTGGGCTCATCCTCGATCAACAGAACCTTGCGGCTCATATTTACTGTCCTCCCCATGGCCGGTTGTGGGTCCGGCCACCCGTCGGGTCCAGACTAAGCGCTTGGCCCTGAGCCTGTCAAAAACCTTCGCTCAGAATCGATGGCTCGCGCCGGGCGGCGCAATCACGTTTCGGACAGACCCGGCAACTGGTCCCGGCTTGCGTCACGGGTTCCGGGGGCTGTGCCCCATCCCCGACCGGCAGCACCAGCATGACCGAGCGATATACGGGATCAGCCCCGAAGGTTTGGGCCGGTAGCGGCGAGGCGATGGCATAGCAGTCGAATTCGGCAGCGCTTCGGCCCAGTTGCACGACGCGCTTGCGGATCGGCACCAGCGGGCGGTTCAGCGCCGTGTAGACCGGCCAGAGCGGGCAGGCCTCGCCATAACGCGGCAGGGCGAATCCGGGGGTGGGTTTGTAGAACAAGACACTGCCCGAAGCGTCGCAGATCACCAGCCCAGCGGGGCGCGAAAGGGTGCCTTCGGGCAGGAAGGCTAGCCGTCGCAGGACGGTCGCCAAATTGGTGGAAAACCTGATGGCCAGTGCCAAAGGGTCTGCTTCGCCGTCGTCGAGGGCTGCCAGAAACGGCTGTAGCGGCAGGGCCTGCGCGTCAGAGGCACAGGCTTTCAGGACGTCCCCGGCGATTGATCTGGCTGCCGAGTCTAGAGCGTCTAATGCAGGTGCAGATCCAGCTTCGACTTCCGGGAAGTGGAACCCATGTTCGGCAAAGAACGCCTCGACCACATCCAGCGGGACGCCGCGCCGGTCGCCCTGCCCGTCGCTGTCATCCAGAAACGCCACCAGAGCCTTGGAGCTTTCGGCCAGACGTTCCGCATCCTGATGCAGGTTCCGGTGGAACCGGTTGCGCCATTCGGCGTCGATCTCGCCCGGTTCGGCCAGAATCGCCGCGGTGGACCGGATGGCGGCGGCGGTCGACAGAACCTCATGCATGGACGCCGCCAGATGCGGATCGTGGGTCAGCCGGTCCGACAGGGTTTCCACCGTGCGCTCCAGCGAGACCACCCGACGATGCATCTGCGCCAACACGCCGGACCAGCCGGGGAAACGACCGGCGAATTCCTCAAGCCCGTCCAGTTCCGCCTGCTGACCAACCGAATCCGCCGCAGCCTCGCGCAAAGCAGCGATCAGCGTGGCCTCGACACCTTGCGTCAGTAGCGATGGTTCGACCGACAGCGCGGCGGCGATATCAACCAGCAGCTTGCCCCCGATGCGGCGGCGATTGTGTTCGATCAGGTTCAGATACGAGGCCGAAATCCCCACCTGCCGCGCCAGCTCCGCCTGCCGCAGCCCCGCGATCTGCCGCCTTTCGCGTATCCGACTGCCGGTCAGCGTGTCGCGCATGATCCTCTGGCCCTTTTCTGGCGCGCACCCCGATCCGGGATGCTGTGGCTGAAGTTTTCAGAATAATATCGCAAATATTGGGGATTGCCCGTAAATTTTCAAACGAAGTTTACAAAGTTGACAACTGCCGCCCAAGGTTTCTGCAACGCCCCCTTCTCAATCCCTCAAATACGCGTCACCATAGGTATATGAGCGATCCTGCCTTCGAATATGCCCCCATCGGCCTTGTGGAACTGGAAAACCGCATCATTCGCCGCTGCAATCTGCAATTCGCCCGCACCTTTGGCGGCGACGAAGGTGAGTATCGCAACATGCCGCTGCTGCACCTCTACCCCTCGGTCGCGGATTGGGAACGCATCGGCGCGCGCAGCCTGCAGGTGATGCGCGACACCGGCTATTACACCGATGAACGGGTCATGCGGCGGCGCAATGGCGATCTGTTCTGGTGCCGCGCGCGCGGACGCTCGCTGACCCCAGACGACCCCTTCCGCCACGGCATCTGGAGCTTTACCGACATCTCGGAAGAACGGCCATTGGTTGAACTGACGCCCCGCGAGCGCGAGGTGGCGATCCTGTCCTGCCGGGGGCTCTCGGCCAAGGAAATCGGCGCGGAACTGGGCCTGAGCTATCGCACGATCGAAGCCTACCGCGCCCGCCTGCTGGAAAAATTCGGGGCCCGCAAGCTGCCCGAACTGGTAGCGAAACTGTCAGGAATGCCGCTGTAACAGCGACGCACCCCTGAATTTACGGTGAAACCCCATCTTTTCATGGTCAGACGGCGCTTTTCATGGCCGGGCGCATGGCTTATAACCCTGCGTAATCAGACCAAGCCCGCGCGAACAGACGGGCCATAGGGGAACCTTCGAGGACACTCATGACAGACACCAAACACGAAGCGGACGTGGCGTTCATCAAGGCACTGGCCGAATTGCTGCGCGAAAACGACCTGACCGAGCTGGAGGTTGGGCGTGAATATGGCGATGATGACAGCCTGAATGTCCGCGTCAGCCGAGTGGTGCAGGCTGCGCCTGCCCCCGTTCAGGTGGCCGTTCCTGCCGCAGCCGCACCGGTAGCTGCCGCTGCCGCCCCTGCCGCAGCGCCCGAGGCACCTGCCGCCGCCGAAGACCCGGCCAGCCATCCCGGCGCTGTGACCTCCCCCATGGTGGGCACCGTCTATATGCAGCCCGAACCGGGTGCCCCCTCGTTCATCAGCGTCGGCGCATCGGTGTCCGAAGGCGATACGCTGCTGATCGTCGAGGCGATGAAAACCATGAACCACATCCACGCGCCCAAATCGGGCACCATCAAGCGCATTCTGGTGGGCGACGGCGACGCCGTGGAATTCGGCACCCCTCTGGTCATTGTTGAGTAAGGCAGGCCCATGTTCGACAAGATCCTGATTGCCAACCGAGGCGAGATCGCCCTGCGTGTGATCCGTGCCGCGCGCGAGATGGGGATTGCGACGGTTGCCGTGCATTCCACCGCCGACAGCGACGCGATGCATGTGCGCATGGCAGACGAATCGGTGTGCATCGGCCCTCCACCCAGCCCGCAAAGCTATCTGTCGGTGCCCGCGATCATTTCGGCCTGTGAAATCACCGGCGCGCAGGCGATCCATCCCGGTTATGGTTTCCTGTCCGAGAATGCCGAATTCGTGCAGATCGTCGAGGACCACGGCATCACCTTCATCGGCCCCACCGCCGAACATATCCGCGTCATGGGCGACAAGATCACCGCCAAGGACACGATGAAGGCGCTGGGTGTGCCTTGTGTTCCGGGGTCGGACGGGGGCGTTCCCACTCTGGCCGAGGCCAAGCGCATCGGTGAGGAATTCGGCTATCCCGTCATCATCAAGGCCACCGCCGGCGGCGGCGGGCGCGGCATGAAAGTCGCGATGAACGCCGATGAGATGGAAAGCGCCTTCATGACCGCACGGGCCGAGGGCAAGGCCGCCTTTGGCAATGACGAGGTCTATATCGAGAAATACCTGACCACGCCGCGCCATATCGAGATTCAGGTCTTTGGTGACGGTAAGGGCAAGGCGGTGCACCTGGGCGAACGCGACTGCTCGCTGCAGCGCCGCCACCAGAAGGTGTTCGAAGAGGCCCCCGGCCCCTGCATCACCCCCGAAGAACGCGCCAAGATCGGCAAGGTCTGTGCCGATGCGGTTGCCAAGATCAACTATATTGGCGCGGGCACCATCGAGTTCCTGTATGAAAATGGCGAGTTTTACTTCATCGAGATGAACACCCGCCTGCAGGTGGAACACCCGGTGACCGAGGGCATCTTTGGCGTCGATCTGGTACGCGAGCAAATCCGCGTCGCCGCCGGAGAACCCATGTCCTTCGGGCAAGACGATCTTGAGATCAACGGCCACGCCATCGAAGTGCGGATCAACGCCGAGAAACTGCCGAATTTCTCGCCCTGCCCGGGCAAGATCACGGCCTATCACGCCCCCGGCGGTCTGGGCGTGCGGATGGATTCGGCGCTCTATGACGGGTACTCGATCCCGCCCTATTACGACTCGCTGATCGCCAAGCTGATCGTTCAGGGCCGCGACCGGGCCGAGGCGCTGGCACGGCTTGAACGCGCGTTGGGAGAGCTGATCGTGGACGGCATCGATACCACCGTGCCCCTGTTCCACGCACTGTTGCAGGAACCCGACCTGCACAGCGGTGACTATAACATCCACTGGCTGGAGCGCTGGCTTGCGGAGAATATGGCCGACTAAATCAGAAAGGCCGGGGGGCTTAGGCCCTTCGGCCTTCGGATATTCTGCATGAGCCTGTCCCCGGAACTTTTACTCCACGGCTATTCCATCGGCATCTTCCCGATGGCCGAGCACCGGGACGACCCGGAATTATTCTGGGTCGATCCCAAGTTTCGCGGTGTCTTCCCACTGGACGGGTTTCACATCTCGCGCAGTCTGGCGCGCCGCATCCGCAGCTGCGGCTACACAATCACCATCAATCGGGATTTCGACGGGGTTGTCGATGGCTGCGCCGACCGGGCGGATACCTGGATCAACCCCGAACTGCGCCGCCTGTATCGCCACCTGCACGGCACCGGCCATGCCCACTCGCTAGAGGTCTGGGACGGTACGGCATTGATTGGCGGTGTGTATGGCGTGGTGCTGGGCGCGGCGTTCTTTGGCGAAAGCATGTTCTCACGACGTACCGATGCGTCAAAAATCGCGTTGGCCTATCTGGTGGACCGTCTGTGCCAAACCGGCTTTGCCCTGTTCGACACGCAGTTCCTGACGGCGCATCTGGCCTCGCTCGGCGCTATCGAGATTTCCCGCGCCGCCTATCAAGTTGAATTGCGGCAAGCGCTGGAGGCCGGCGCGGATTTCGCGGCGGAGCTGAACCAAACCCCTCAGGGCGTCATACAGCGGATCACCCAGACATCGTAACGCGCATGATCCAGCGCATTCAGGGCCGGAGAGGTCGCGATCATCCAACCGTCGAACAATTGCTGGGCCTTATCCTGCTCCCAAATTGTCAGATAAGCGAAAGCGTCGCCGGTCGGGTTATCGACCGGATAGCGGCAATCGCCTAGCGCGACATCCAAGCCAAAGATCGTCTCGGTCTGCCCGGTCTGCACCTCGACATCCGCCGTCTGGCCGCTGACCTTGTCCAACCCGCGCAGCATCGCACCGGGGCCGGATTCGACCTTCTGCTGGGCAGCGGCGCCGGATGCCGCCAAAAGCAAAGCCGTCAGCAGCCCATATTTCATTCGCTGCCGTCCCCGGCCACAAATTTCACCAGCAGGGAAATCAGACTGACGGCGCCTTGCGTGTCTTCGACCTGATCCCCGGCCTCGAAATAGAAGGGCGATCCACCGGGCATAACCTCGACGAAATTCCCGCCCAGCAGACCTTCGGAAGAAATCACAATCGCGCTGTCATCCGGGATCAAAATGCCATCCGCGACAGAGAAACTGGTATCGGCGCGATAGGTGTCGGGGTTGAGCGTGACATCCGTCACTGTCCCGATCTTGACGCCCGCCAGACGCACATCGGTGCCCACACCGACGCCTTCCAGCGACCGGAAGGACGCACCCAGCTCATAGCCATTGCTGGCCTGCGACAGCCCCGTGGACTGGCTGGCATAGACGCCAAATGCGATGGCACCGGCAAGCACGACGCCGCCGACAAGAACTTCGGTCTTTGTATGTGTCGACATGGGGGTCTCGCCTATTCCGGGCTCCAGGCCTCGTAATCCGAACGCTCAACCGGTTCCGGCCGCCGCAGCGACCCGGCCGGAGCATAGGCCAGCGCGGTTCCGGTCAGGTTCTCCTGATGCGGCTTTTCCCACGATTTGTGGGACAGCGGCTTGTCGGTCGGTGGCTCATCCCAGGTGCGGTGCAGCCAGCCGTGCCAATCGGGATCGATGCGGCTTGCTTCGGCCTCACCATTGAACATCACCCAGCGTTTGCTGTCGTCGGCATTGCGGTAGAACACGTTGCCTTCGTTGTCTTCGCCAACCTTAACGCCCTTGCGCGCGGTATAAATCTGCGTGTTCAGGGTGCCCCCGTTCCACCAGGTCACGGCCCGCAAAAGAGTGTTCAGGATTCCCATCGGCTGCCTCCGGCATTTCTGTTCCCGAAGATATGGACCAAAGGCAGGCCAAGGTCCAGTACCACGAGGTCCCCCTGCGTCATTCCGGCAGGAAAGCGGTCACTTCGATTTCGATCCGGTATTTCGGATCGATCAACCCACATTCGATCATCGTAGCCGCCGGAGGGTTTTTCCCAAAGGTTTCGGCCAGAATGGGCCAGCACGGTTCAAACTCGGTCCGGTCCGGCAACATGTAAGTGACCCGCACGACATCGGAAAAAGAGGCCCCGGCTTCCGCCAGCGCCTTTTCGATGATCGCAAGGGCGGACCGACATTGTTCCACCGCATCCCGACCCTGCCCGACCGTTCCCGCAACATGAACCCAACCGCCTGCCACAACGGCGCGGCAATAGCCCACCTTGGTTTCAAATTCACTGCCGGACGATATCCGCTTCATTGCCTTGTCCCTGCCTGTATTGGATGGATTCTCAGCGAGGCTCTGCCTCGCGCTCCGGGATATTTGGGGCCAGATGAAGAATGGATCCCCTGCTTCATCTGGCCCCAAATATCCCGGGGGAGTCGCGGCTAGCCGCGGCGGGGGCAGCGCCCCCACGTGCCCCAAATAGGGGCACGGTATCTTCCAAGAGATATCAGCCTGCCGAAGCCGTTTCCTGGCCCGGCTCTGCATAAATCACCAGAGGTTGGGAGTCCGAGGTCACAGCCTCTTCGTTCACGACCACTTCGGTGACATTCTTCAGCCCCGGCAGTTCGAACATTGTATCCAGCAGGATATCTTCCAGAATCGACCGCAAGCCACGGGCGCCGGTTTTGCGTTCGATGGCTTTCTTGGCAATGGCTTTCAGAGCGTCATCCGTAAAGGCCAGTTCAGCGTCTTCCAACTCGAACAGGCGCTGATACTGTTTGACCAGAGCGTTCTTGGGCTTGGTCAGAATGGTGACCAGCGCGTCTTCGTCCAGATCCTCGAGCGTCGCCAGAACCGGCAGGCGGCCAACGAATTCCGGGATCAGGCCGAATTTCAGCAGGTCTTCGGGCTCAAGATCCTTGAAAATCTCGCCCACACCGCGTTCGTCATTGTCGCGCACATCCGCGCCAAAGCCCATGGCAGAGCCCTTGCCGCGCTGCGCGATGATCTTGTCGAGACCGGCAAAGGCACCACCGCAGATGAACAGGATGTTCGTGGTATCCACCTGCAGGAATTCCTGCTGCGGATGCTTGCGGCCACCTTGCGGCGGAACGCTGGCCACGGTGCCTTCCATCAGTTTCAGCAGCGCCTG
The DNA here is from genome assembly GCF_028066395.1 of Ruegeria sp. Classification (GTDB taxonomy): domain Bacteria; phylum Pseudomonadota; class Alphaproteobacteria; order Rhodobacterales; family Rhodobacteraceae; genus Ruegeria. The sequence continues at coordinate 6,197 of NZ_JALCBM010000036.1, read as the reverse complement.
CTGCACGCCCTCACCCGACACGTCGCGGGTGATCGAGGGGTTTTCGGATTTGCGCGTGATCTTGTCGACCTCGTCGATATAGACGATGCCGCGCTGCGCGCGTTCGACATTGTATTCGCTGGCCTGCAGCAGCTTGAGGATGATGTTTTCAACATCCTCACCCACATAACCGGCTTCGGTCAGCGTGGTCGCATCGGCCATGGTGAACGGCACATCCAGAATCCGCGCCAGCGTTTGCGCCAGCAAGGTCTTGCCGCAGCCAGTCGGGCCGATCAGCAGGATGTTGGACTTCGCCAGTTCGATATCGCTGCCCGCTTTCTGGGCGTGGTTCAGGCGCTTGTAGTGGTTGTGGACGGCAACAGACAGCACCCGCTTGGCGGTGGCCTGACCGATCACGTAATCGTCCAGCACCTCGCAGATGTCCTTAGGTGTCGGCACCCCGTCCGAGGATTTCAGACCGCTGGCCTTCGTTTCCTCGCGGATGATGTCCATACACAGTTCGACGCATTCATCGCAGATAAACACGGTCGGACCCGCGATCAGCTTGCGCACCTCATGCTGGCTTTTGCCGCAGAAGCTGCAGTAGAGCGTATTCTTACCGTCACCGCCTGAATTCGTCGCCATGTTCTACCTTTCGGACCCTATCCGAGCGGCCCGCCCCGGGCCGCGTTGCCGCCTTTGCCTGCAGCTTAGGCCAGCGCTGTGGCCGCTACAATCTCAAAATCATGCCCCGCACCCGTTGCGCGGGGATTTGAACCTAGCCTTCGTCGCCATCCATCTTGGCGCGATTCTCGACGATTTCGTCGATATGGCCCCATTCCTTGGCCTCTTCCGGGCTCATGAAATTGTCACGATCCAGCGCCTTTTCAACCGCCTTTTTGGTCTGCCCTGTATGGCGCACGTAAATGTCATAAAGGCGATCCTTCAGTTTCTGCGTCTCGGCCGCGTGGATCATGATGTCGCTGGCCTGGCCCTGATAACCGCCGCTGGGCTGGTGCACCATGATGCGGCTGTTGGGTAGCGAAAAGCGCATTCCCTTCTCGCCACCAGCCAGCAGAACCGACCCCATCGAGGCCGCCTGACCGATCACCAATGTGGAACATTTCGGCTTGATATACTGCATTGTGTCGTAAATCGACAAACCGCTGGTCACCACACCGCCGGGCGAGTTGATGTAGATCGAGATTTCCTTGCTGGGATTTTCCGCCTCAAGATGCAGCAGCTGTGCCACGACCAGATGGCTCATCCCGTCATGGATCGGGCCGTTGATGAAAATGATCCGCTCTTTCAGAAGGCGCGAAAAGATATCGTAGGCACGTTCCCCCCGGCTGGTCTGTTCGACGACCATAGGGACGAGCGTGTTCATGTAAGTGTCAACTGGATCGAACATTCTGGACCTGCCTGCTTTGCCATGGATCGGGACCATACCCGAGGAAATGTTACCCGAGTCTTAGTGCCGCCACCGGGGGGCTGCAAGGGGTGCGGCAGAGTTCAACGTATTCTGCTGCCAGCAAGGCGCAGATTACGCCCGATGCGCCGCTGTTTCCGGTCACGGAATCGTTGGGTGAAATTGATCGCTGAAAGCGGGCTCCATCACGCTATTTTGATCCGTTCATATAGAAATACATGCTCAAAACATGTACTTAAATGGTTCGCCGACAGGGTTGGTCCGCAACGCCGGATGCGCCCGCTGGACTTGTAAGGAATACGAAAATGGCCCTTCCTCAATTCTCACAGGATATGCCGATCCAGGACTTGGATCAGATGGTGGAAAATGCCACCCAGGCATCCAACTTCCTTAAGGCGATCAGCCATGAAGGGCGGTTGATGATCCTGTGCCATCTGACTTCGGGCGAGAAATCGGTCACCCAGTTGGAGGAATTGCTGTCCGCCCGGCAAGCCGCCGTATCCCAGCAATTGTCACGCCTGCGGCTGGAGGGGCTGGTAGTGCCCCGGCGGGAAGGCAAGGCGATTTACTACCGGTTGGCGGACGACCGGCCGCGTCGCATTCTCGAAGTGGTTCACGCGATGTTTTGCGGCGCTAAGTAACCCCTAATTCTGTCCCCCGAACTGCCTTTCCAAAACCAGTGGCTCTGGTTTCGGAAAACTGCTAACCAAAGCGGGACAGACATTAATGGAGTTACTCAATGATCCGCGCAATTCTTGTTGGACTGGCCCTGTTTTCCCTGACCGCCTGTGAAACCGCCAAAGGGGCCGGCAAAGATATCGAAAAGGCCGGTGACGCCATTCAGGGCGCCGCGACGGACGTTCAGGAAAGCCTCTGACCCTACCACAATATAGCGGGCAGGCATCAGCCACCCGCAATATCTGGTTGCAGCACCTATCAGAACGGGGTAATATCTGGGGTACAGGTGCATAGACGCGGCATTGCATCATCTGACACTCAGACGGGGTTCTTTTGCACATGCGAAAGAACCCCGTTCCCATCAGAAGGGTGATGAGTGGTAGCCTGTACGAACCCTGAAGTTCAAAAAGGAAAAGGCGTCAGGTGCGCAGACGCGGTCTTTGCATGTATCCTTGCGGACACCCCTGACGCCTTGCCGGTTCGACACGCCCCGAAGGCCGTCCCGATCCAGTTGCCCCGGCCCCCGAAGGAACCAAAGCCACCACGCCGCGCACTCAGTCGCGCCGCAGCACGCACCGACCTTCTGAGAGGCTGATCATCTGATCCGGACATGACGCCCAACTCAGCCGATTAACCACCGGTAAGTCATTGCAAAACGGGACAAATCCTAAAATCCGCCCTGATCGCCGCGACCCCCTAGGTCTTTGCGTCCCGCCCTGGTCCCGAGGAACCGTTGCGGTGATCAGACTGTTGCATCTGCCCCCTGATCCGACAAGAAAATAGCACTGCAGCATGAAAATTAGACGGGGATAAACTGTTGATATCCGGCGGGAGAGCGATGTGGATAACTCCAGAACCCACGAAACCCCGCGCGGTTGGGTGTGGAAAACCTCAAATCTGCCGACCGGCCCGGATTTTCGCCGATTTCTGCAGGTGCAAAGGTCTGGGTGCTGCGTTTCGCAGCCAAACCCACCTGCTTCGCGCCCCCTCAAGACGCAGGAGATCGAATCGTCAGAGCAGGATTCGCGGACAAATCAGGGCCGGACGGCGCGTCCACCCGCAATGACGCGCTGAAGGACCGCGTGGTTCGGCCCGGACATCGCCGCATCCCCAGGCCCGAACCTGTCACAGGCGGTGATCTGACCGCCCGGCCCGTCTCCTCCCCGAGGAGACTTGTATTGAGAAGCGCTCCGGCCCGGACGGGGTAACCTATTACGCTCTGCCCGAAGGACAGCCTGTACCCCCTACAACCGCCCGGGCCAGAGGCGCTTCAGTTCACCTGACGTTCCAGAACAGTGCTGTAGGTCGTTCCGTTCCGCAGGCTACGGAAATCGGCATAGATCCTGCCGTCCTCATACCGCGCATCGATCAACGCATTCGCGCCGATCACCAGGGGTGAGGTCTCAATGATCCCGATAGAGCCCGAGCCATCCAGACTGATCGTCCCGGTGGCCTCGTATTCATTCCATTCGGTATCGCCATCGCGACGCCACATGCTGGGACCCCAGAAGACATTGTCTTCCTGCATCTGGACATCCAGCATCCACTCGGCCTGATTGAACCGGGGCTGATCACCTTTGTAGTAATGGCTGGGCGCGACGGTTGTGTAAGACCCAATCCACGTGCCCCGCAGGTCCGGCGTGTTATCGGCCAAGGCGGCCGTTCCTAGGGTGAGGGTCGTGGCCAGAGCGGCTGCTCCGGCAGTCATATATCTGGTCATGGCTCTCTCCAGTGTTTTGGCCGTTGCTGGCCTGCTGAACAGATTGGGAGAGGGCGCGCCGGTTACAACTTACCTAAGGGAAACTTCATGATTGACTCATTCAATTGTAAGTATGCACTCTGCAATCAAAGAATACTCCAAGAGCACCCTCATCTCGTTGCAATCATTGATTTATTTTGATATCAAAACGACTGAAAAGAAACAGATTCCTAAGAGGATTGAATGAAGTCAATTGCATTTTTCAACAACAAAGGCGGCGTAGGAAAAACAACACTTCTCTGCAACGTTGCTGCATACTTTTCGTCTGAATACAACAAACGCGTCCTAATAATTGACGCCGACCCTCAGTGTAATTCAACGCAATACATACTTGACGATCATCAAGTAGATTTCTTCTACGAGCAGAGAAGGGGCTTCACACTATATGACATTATGGATCCCTTGTACCAAGGGTCCGGATATTCAGAGGATGCTAGATTCTATAGGGCTCAAAACTTTGGAGTTGGGCTTCTGGCTGGAGATCCGAGAATATCACTGATGGAAGATTTGTTGTCGGAAGACTGGGGAGCAGCTTCCGCAGGACGGCCAAGAGGAATCAAGACAAGTCTTGTTTTTAAAGACTTACTCTCAAAATGCACAGATTATGATCTTGTTTTCTTCGACGTGGGTCCATCGCTAGGATCAATCAATCGCTCCATTCTTTTGTCCACCGATTACTTTCTTAGCCCTCTGTCAACGGACATATTCAGCATTCGCGCTTCAGAGAATATTGCTACTTGGATGAAAAGCTGGCAGCGGCAATGGAGTAACGGCGTGGATACCGCCATATCCGGGGGTTATAAATTCGACAAAACATCTTCTGAAGTAAAATTTGCCGGATATGTAACTCAACAGTACGTCCAAAAGTCTGTTCGAGGAACGAAACGACCGGTAAAAGCATACGATCAAATTCTACAAACTGTTGACAAAAAGATTCGCGAACAATTTGGTAAGTTTACTCCAATTGCGGAAAGAAAAGACTACGACTTAGGCTCAATTCCTAATTTGTACAGCCTGATACCGATGTCACAACGGGCGCATGTGCCGATTTTCAAACTGAAGTCAGAGCACGGTGTAGTTGGCGCGCATTTCTCCAAAGTCGCGGAATCCAAAGAGCTCTTTCATTCAATTTGCAATAGAATACTGGAAAATATTGATGATTGATTGGCCGGACGAATTAGTCACCGACTTGGCTAGAAGAAAAGCAATTATCTTACTAGGTTCTGGTGTTTCTAAGCATGCAGAAGGGCGACACGGGATAAGACCACAAGATTGGAAAGGATTTTTAAAACAAGCATTGAACGATTGCCCCGCCGACGACGTTCAGCATATCGAAAAGGCTATCAAAGAAGGTGATTTCCTTCACGCCTGTGAGTGGTTGAAGAGCCGATACGACGAATCATGGCCAGCATATCTACGCAAGCACTTTCTGGAACAGGGTTATCAGCCCGGAGAAATACATCGTTTACTTGTCGCCCTCGACAGTCGAATTGTATTTTCCCTTAATTTCGACGACATCTATGAAAGATGCGCAAATCACCAGCACGCCGGCGCCCTTATCGTAAAAAGCTATTTTGATGATGACATTGGTGAAATATTGCGAGGCACTGGAAGGTATCTCGTTAAGGTCCATGGTGCATTAAACACTCCACAGTCTCTTATTTTCACACAGAAAGACTATGCACATGCAAGAATAAAACATGCTCAGTTCTATCAGGCCTTTGATGCTTGCCTGCTAACACACTCATTTTTGTTTGTAGGCGCTGGATATTCCGACCCCGACATAAATCTTGTTTTGGAGAATCAAAACTTTGGCTTTCCCCACTCTCGCCCACACTACTTTCTCACAAGTTCTGATTTGCCGGATGACAGGATCAGCTCCCTTAGGGCAAACAGGAATCTCAAAACAATAAAGTATGACAAAATCGACGATAACCACTCGGGGTTGGTCAACGAAATCAAAAACCTGGTTAGCTTGGTTGACGAAGAACGTCAGATAGTTCGCGACGAAACCAATTGGTAGCCATTCCATCCAATTGAAGGAAATGAATGTGGAATAAAATATATGTCTTGAAGATGGACAGTCCTAACTGTCCATCTTCAACGCCGAAATAAACGCCTCCTGCGGGATATCCACTTTCCCGAACTGGCGCATCTTCTTCTTACCCGCCTTCTGCTTGTCCAACAGCTTCCGTTTCCGCGTGGCATCCCCACCATAACATTTCGCGGTCACGTCCTTGCGCAGGGCCGAGAGGGTCTCGCGGGCGATGACCTTACCTCCGATGGCGGCCTGGATCGGGATTTTGAACATGTGGCGCGGGATCAGGTCCTTGAGCTTTTCGCACATCGCCC
>NZ_JALCBM010000127.1 GCF_028066395.1 Ruegeria sp. | reverse complement strand
GTTTCCTCCGTTTTACTAAACATAGCGGAGGACCACTTCAGTGGGGGAAGACCAGCTTTGACCACAGCAAAATGGATCTTTTGGTCTGCTGACCGAAAGCAGCCATTGGGGCAAGTGCAGCGAAAGTCGCGAAGGTCCGCTTTTGGTGAGTTCGGTATACCTCAATATTCGCGCTCGCAGCGAACGGCTGGTTTGACGGGCTGCGGCGCAGCATTGGTGGGCGTCGGCCAAACGTAGCTATGGGCCGGACCAGCTTGCGGAAGAGATGGCATGGGACCATGCTGCGTCAGCTCTGAGGTCGGCTTCGAGCCAATACTGCGGTATTTACCAACGTCAGCTTTCCGCGAAAAGGCCTCTGCCTCTGACATGCTGGTGGTTACATTGCTACTCGAAACAGAGATTGAAGGGGAAGAGCCCAATCTGACATAGGCCGAGCCAAGCGCTAATGTCCCTGTTCATGTCGGCGGAACCGGCCAATTGGGCGAAATCACTTAGTGAGTGTTGCCGGGCACCGATGAATTCAGCTTACCGAAATACGCGCGATGCAGCCTCCCAGTTCCTTTGCAGGTTGTCCGATGCGGTTGAAGTCTCTGGAAAAGAGTACCTGTGACAATGAAGCACCCACGTCTGTTTCGGGCACAACTGCGACACCCCATCCTCTGAACTCGTGACCCGCTTTGAACCCTGTGTTGATCAGTAGAACATGCCCCTGTGGGATTTTGCGAATACCCTCGTCCGCAATCTCGGTGACGGCGACAGCCGTCCAGCTATCTCCGAGGTCGATGACTGTACCGTCGATACTCAGTTCGCTTACACTGGTGGAAACGGTCTGGCCAGCAACAGCACCAATCGGAACCAGCACACGTCGCTTGTTTAGTTTTGCATAGACGGCTTGATTCACACATAACTCGGGCGTCGTTGTGTAGAGGTATAGGGTGTTGTCCGCCAACCCAGCCAAGTCGCGACCTTTGTAGACGATGCGGTAGTCCAGATTTCTCTCAATTGCAAAAAGAGTCAGAAAGATGATTACCCAAGGAACCAGACCTTTGAACGTCCGACCTTGCCAGATGGATGTTGACTGCTCGCTCATCGACGCCTCCGCTTAGTACTTCTTGAGTTTGATGGTTTTTTTCCTACCGAAGACGGCTTTGAAAAACTGGTCCATAACCACAAAGAAATAGGCGAGCACGGCGATTGCCGTGAAAAGCGTTACAGCGCGGGTTGTGGAAATCCCCAAGAGAATGATCAGGGGGAAGAAAGACAACGTAATCGCCCCTTTAACGAGGCTGAAAAGAATCATGTATGACACCAAGGCAACGAGCTTGTTAACACGAGCCCATAGGAAAACGCCCGCCGACATGGCAATCAGCATGAAGTAGCAACTGGGATAATAGAACAGCCACGTCATGCGGCTGAGAAAAGCCATGCGTCGCTTGGTTGGATCGGCGGCCAGACTTCTTGCCGCAAATTTTCGCGCACTGGCCAGGCGGCCGATCTGGAACCGGTTCGTGGCCATGGCCGACAGCAGCTCTGCATCGTTAGGATAATGCTCAATCGCCTGGCTGAGGTAGAAATCGGCTTCGAATAGATCGTTCAGGTTATGCAGCGCGATGGCTTTCACCCTGATCAATTCTGGCGAATGCACCTCGCCCAGTTGTTCTTCTATCCTTTTACGAACCGAATTTTGTTTTCCCTTTTTTGCGTCAAGGATCAACTCCATCATGGAGATTGAACCCTGCTCATGCGGGAAGTTCTTTTGAAATCTCTGGAGACTCGACGCCATCTCCCTTTTTCGACCCAGCTTCGCCAAAGCCGAAAATCTGTGAACGTGCATTCCAACGGCATTGGGATGACGGGAGAGCCAATTGTCACAATACTCAAGCGCGGCCTTGGCTTCGCCTTCGTTAAGCAGCGTTTCCACCATTAGGTCCGCTGACAGGTAATCGTCCGGGTTTTTCTCGAGAAGCCGACCTAGAATCCGCTTGGCCCCCTCGGTGTTGCCCGCCTCATACAACGCTCTTGCAGTTCCGCGCCCTTCGATCTGACCTTCACCCATTGTTACCTCGCATATTTCTTTAGAAAGGCGGCCAGATCGTCATACATTCCGTCTGCATTGGCATAGTCAGCAAACCCCCTCGCTTGTCCAAGCCACTCCCCAACCGAGGATTTCACTTCGCGCAATGCTTCTTTGAAATGTGTGTTGTTCAAAGGTTCAAGATCGGTCTCTGATACGCTTTCTTCGATCGCTATATCAATTGCAGTGTCGACAAGTGCAGACAGATCAGCCCCCGAGAAACCGGACGTCTTGTCAATGATCTGGCTTGTTTCCAAATCAGAAGCCACAGGTCTGTCTTGCAGAAGGCGTTTGAGAATAAATCCGCGTGCAACTTTGTCAGGCGGAGGGACAAAAATTGATCGATCAAAGCGTCCCGGTCGGCGAAATGCGCTATCCAAAGACCACGGAACATTCGTGGCGCCTAAAAAAAGGATGCCGTCATTGTCTTCGGAGAAACCGTCCATTTCAGTTAAGAGCGCGGACACCGTCGTGTTGATCTTCGCAGTCGTCTCCATCTGACGGCGTTGCGCCAGGGCTTCGACCTCGTCGAAGAAAAGCACCACAGGTCTTCGTGCGCGCGCCGTCGCGAAAATCTCGCGGATCGTTTTTTCTGCAACGCCGACGTACTTGTCCAACACATCGGCAGCGCGAACATTGTAAAACCCGGCGTTACACTCAGTCGCCAGTGCTTTGGCCAGCATGGTTTTCCCACACCCCGGGGGGCCATACATCAACACCCCTCCACCAGCCTTGCGCTTGAATTTTCTGAAAAGCTCACGTTTGCCGGTAAATGGGTTGATAATGCGTCGTCGGACTTGTTTCTTGACGTCTTCCAGCCCGCCAATGTCATCGAACGTCACACCGCTGCCTTCGACAACGCGCAATGGGCTGTCAGGATTTTGCATTTGAATCACATTGTCAGCCGCCTGCGGCTTTGGTCGCCAAATATCGGCCTGATGTTCTTCACCAGCCAAATTCAACAGTTCTGCCGCCTCAGAACGCAAAGCATCCGTTTCAATGACAGCCGGGTCGGTTTGTGCAAGTGCATCCCGAATAACACTGCTGTCTGGTGCTTCTTTCAACAAAACCAACAACGCTCGGAAACTGGCTTCGCGAGCATGTCCCGTAACGACGAGATCAACCAGCTCTTGGTACTGCGCTTCTAATTTACTAACCAATATTCTACCCTTGCATGCCTCAAATAATGTGCCCCCACGGGATCATTTTTGCTGGTTGTTAAAAGCTTGCTATCGCAAATCTGGATAGCGTCAAGAGATGCTCTGCCTGAGGTTGCAAATAGAACTCAACCATTGAGAATTTAGCACACAACTAATTTTGGCAGTTAACGATAGTACCTCGCAGCCTTGTTTCACGTAATAAGTGTTTAGCAACGCCATCTGCGAAGTAGATAGAGAGCTAATTTTAGCCCAGGTGGTTTCGCGAGAATGACTGCTGCCCGCGATTGGGTTCCGCTGTTGGTTGTGGCAAAGATAAAATCCACTGTGAGCGTACATAGAAGTTCATTGCCGACATTCGCGGACGGTTTTGGCTGCCCTAAACACCTCTTCGATAACTTAAATCTTGTAGACCAATCAATTTTTCAGTGTCGAATACGGCGGGCAGAAAGTGGGAACCTGTAACTAGACATTCTACATAGAAAGTCGAACGCCTGCCCTGTCCGTGGTCTTCCCCCACTGAAGTGGTCCTCCGCTATGTTTAGTAAAACGGAGGAAA
>NZ_JALCBM010000035.1:13212-44743 GCF_028066395.1 Ruegeria sp. | reverse complement strand
TCTCCAATGAGCTCGCCATTTCGGGTGAGCTGGGTGCTGCCATCGATCAAGTAAACGCCCTGCGTCGACGAGGACAGGGTCGCTGAACCGGTATTCTCGACGGCCGTGATCGTGTGCCCGATCGTGCCGTCATTGTTGAAGTCGACGCCATAGAACGACTCGACATCAACAACATTGTCAACCAGCGCACCGTCCTGCCAGGCGCCCTGATCATTAATGTCCCATTCCAGATACCGGCCGTCGCTATGCTGCCACAGCAGACGGTAACCGCTGCTGTCAGCCTCGGCATGAAGGGCAGTCCAACCGTTCAGGGAGTCTGGACCAACGAGATCACCATTTCGGGTGAGCTGGGTGCTGCCATCGATCAGGTAAACGCCCTGCGTCGAGGAGGACAGGGTCGTCGAACCGGCGTTCTCGACGGCCGTGATTGTGTGCCCGATCGTGCCGTCATTGTTGAAGTCGACACCATAGAACACCTCGACATCAACAACATTGTCAACCAGCGCACCGCTCTGCCAAGCGCCCTGATCATTGATGTCCCATTCCAGATACCGACCGTCATTATGCTGCCACAACAAACGATAACCGCTGCTGTCGGCCTCGGTATGAATGGCGGTCCAGCCGTTCAGGGAATCCTCTCCAATGATAATGCCGTTACGTGTCAGGGCTATTTTGGCCGTGCTGCCTCCCAGCACATAGACACCATGATCCGCATGTTGCAGAACTGTGCCCGTCGTCTCGATGTTTCTGATCTGGGTCGCAGACGTCAAGTTGGACGAATTGAAGCTTTGTGACCCATTCGCGAACTGGAACACTTCGACATCGTTGGCGACCGTAAACGTATCGCGTGTGATGACGTTGAAGAACTCATAGTTACTTCCATTGGTCTCAACCAGATAGTTTTTCAGGCCTTTAACAAAGACCACTGTGTCCGTACCAACGCCACCGGCAAAGGAACCGGTATTGTTCGTCACAATCGCCCGGTCATTTCCTTCATTGCCGTTGACCGTATCCGCCCCGCTTCCATTGGCCAGGTAAATCGTATCGTTTCCGCTGCCGCCGTTGATCGTGTTGTCATTGGAGCCATCGGAACGGGAACGGATCACGTCGTTCCCGCCGCGACCGTTCAGGACGTTTTCCGCCGTATTGCCAATCAGCGTGTCATTTCCGGACCCGCCCGTGGCGTTTTCGATCACAACCCCATTCGCGATGGTAAAGCCGCCTTCAACCCCGTTCACATACGAGACATACCCCCCACCGCCGTTGCTATATGTCAGGGTGGCCTCGCGCAGGTCGATGATCGTACTGCTGCTGCTGTCGCTTTGGATCGTGTCGATCCCGCCTGTATCCCAGATCGACTCGTACCCGGTGCCGGCGGTATTGGACGATGGCAGGAAGTATGTATTACCGGCCGAGTTCGTTGTGGTGTTGGCCCCATACAAAGCCTGCAATGCAGCGATGTCCAATGCACCCAGACCGGTTGATCCGCCATAGGTCGAACTGACCGGCAGAATCCCGTTCTGAGATGTCCAGCCGTCATTGTAGGACATCACCGTGAAGACGCCCTGATTCAGTCCTGCATTTCCAAATGAATCAAACTCGCTGGTGACACCCTGCAATACTGTGGTGCCAAGGCCATCATCATGCGGGTGCCCCAGGCCAAGCGCGTGGCCAAGCTCGTGCAGGATCGTTGTAAAGAAGTACCCTCCGGGCGCACCATTCACACCTTCGATCCAATAGTCCGTATTGTAGGCACCAAATGACGTGCTGTTGGACGGCGTGTAATGAAATCCGAGCGTGTTGGGGGATGAAAACCACGAACTTGGGGCCAAAACCTCCACGAGGTCTGGGTTAGACGCAAGGCTGACTTCGACAAAGTCTATGTTCGCCACGGATTCGATAACAGCAAGTGCAGCACGAAATTCTTCCCTATACCCGGTGGTCCAGGCCTGGGTGTCGGCATATTGTGCGAGGCTATAAGTGATGACTGTTGTCGTCGCATCGTTGCCATCACCATAGGCAATATCACCTTGGATTGCACTGAGGGGTGAGGATGATGGGGGCGTGGGGACAAAGGTAATCATAATCGGGCCTTAATCGAATTTTTACGTTTCGTTCAGCAACTCGCAGGAGAAATTGTCTTTTTAATGACATACCGCGATTAGAGCAGCCGGATTCTCACGAAATGTGTCTTCTCCGGCTATCAATGCTGCGTTGGGTCAATATCATCTCACTGCAACTTAAGGTAATGTGATATGGCGCAAAGTTTGCGGCGGCAAGGATCGGAGGAAACGCGCATAAGCAGTGGTTTACAAATGCAACACTTTTCGGCGCGTGTTGATGGGGTCAAGCTGCCGCCAAAAAGGCAGCAGGACTCAATGATGCAAAATCTGGCTGAGGAACTTCTTCGTCCGTTCGCTTTTAGGATGGGTAAAGAAGGCTTCCGGCTCAGCCGTTTCGACGATTTCACCCTGATCCATGAAGATCACCCGATCCGCGACGGAACGGGCAAAGCCCATCTCGTGGGTGACGCAGATCATCGTCATCCCCTCTTTCGCCAGATCGACCATCACGTCGAGCACCTCGTTGATCATTTCGGGATCAAGGGCCGAGGTTGGCTCATCAAACAGCATGATCTCGGGGCGCATGCACAGGGCGCGGGCGATGGCGACGCGCTGTTGTTGGCCGCCGGACAGCTGGATCGGGTATTTATGCGCCTGATCGGGGATGCGCACCCGCTCCAGATATTGCATCGCGGTTTTTTCAGCTTCGGCTTTTGACGTCTTGCGCACCTTGCGCTGTGCCAGCGTCAGATTTTGCAGGATCGTCATGTGCGGAAACAGGTTGAAGCTTTGGAACACCATGCCCACCTCGCGCCGCACCGCGTCGATATCCTTGACGTTTTCGGTCAGCTCATGCCCGTCGATGATGATCTGCCCGGCCGAGTGTTCCTCAAGCCGGTTTATGCAGCGGATCATCGTGGATTTACCCGATCCAGACGGGCCGCAAACGACAATCCGTTCGCCCTTGTAAACGGTCAGGTTGATGTTGCTGAGCGCCTTGAAATCCCCGAAATACTTGTCGACATTGCGCAGTTCGATCAGCGGGGTACGGTCCTGAGTCATGGATTACTTCCGTGTGTACCGGCCAAGTCGGTATTCGATCTGGCCCATGGTTTTCTGCAACACGAGGGTCAGCAGCATGTAGACAATCGCCAGCGAGATAAAGACCTCATACGGGGCGAAGGTTTCGGCCATGACGGTGCGGGCGATGCCGGTCATGTCCAGAATGGTGATGGTCGAGGCCAGCGCGGTCGCTTTCAGCAGGCTGATCAGCTCATTCCCATAAGCAGGCAGGGCCAGCCGGATGGCGATGGGGGCGGTGATGTAGATGAACCGCTGCCGGACCGACAGACCCAGCGCTGCGCCCGCCTCGGTCAAGCCGCGGTCCACGCCCAGAACCGCACCGCGCAGGATTTCCGAGACATAGGCCCCCGAATTCAGCGACAGCGCCAAAATGGCACAGCCGAACGGGTCACGCAGGATCGGCCAGAGGATGCTCTGACGGATAACCCCGAATTGCGGCAGCCCGTAGTAGATGATGAAAATCTGCACCAGGATCGGCGTGCCACGAAAGACATAGACATAGATTTGCGCGGGCCAGGACAGGAACCATTTGCCACTGATCCGCATCAGCAACAGCCCCACGGCCAGCAACAACCCGATTGCGGCCGAGATCAGCAGCAGCGAAAACGTAACCCCAATCCCGCCCAGCATACGGGGGACGGCCTCGGCGATGACAGAGAGATCAAACATCAGCGCCCCACCTCCAGATGACGGTTGGCGTATTTCTCAAGCGCCATGAAACCCAATGTGATGATCGTCGAGAAAAACAGATAGATCGCACCGACGAAGATATACATGGTGAAGGGTTTTCCGGTGGTACTGATGGCCTGTTTGGCAACAAACAGCGTCTCGTTCAGGCCGATGATCGAGATCAGCGCGGTATCCTTGATCAGTGACAGCGCGTGATTGCCAAGGGGCGGCAGCGCCAGACGCCACATCTCGGGGATGCGGACATACAGGAAGGTCTGCAGGTTGCTCAACCCCAGTGCGCGGGCGGCTTCGATACTGCCGGGTTGAACGCCCAGAAAGGCGCCCCGGAAGGTTTCGGTCGCATAAGACCCCACCACCAGCGAAATGGCGATGGTTCCGGCCCAGAAGGGCGGGATATCGACGAACCGGATATCGGGATTGAACCATTGCGCAATCGCGGTCAGCGTGATGGCCGAGCCGAAATACAGCAACAGGATCACCAGGATTTCCGGTGTGCCGCGAAAGACCACCGTATAAGCCCCGGCCAGTTTCTGCGCGATGCGATTGCTTGACAGTTTCGCCGCTGCCCCGATCAGGCCGAACAGGATCATCAGCGCGAATGAACACAGGAAGACCCTGACGACGACCATCGCGCCCCAGAAATAGTCATCCCACCAACCGTTGAGTGCCTCCACTTGGGCATCCTTGCATTACTTTGGTTGCATGGCGGAGGGCGGCGGGAACATCCCGCCGCCGAACAGGTTCAGTGGATCACTGACCCCATTTTTCGTTGTGGATCGGGAAGGGGAAGATTTTCAGCGCGTATTCTTCCAGGCTGCCGTCATTGACCAGTTGCTTGACCGCATCGTCCAGCTTGGCCTTCAGCTCGGGCTGGTCCTGACGCAGGCCGATGCCAACGCCGATGCCGAAATATTCCTCTTCGTCGATGGCCGGGCTGACGAATTCGAACCCGCCGCCGTCATCCTTGCTGAGGAATTTCAGATAGGCTTTCATCGGGTTGGTCATGATCATGTCGACCCGACCGTTCTGCAGGTCAAGATACAGCGGCTCGGCCCCGTCATAATACACCACATCGGCGCCGGGCAGCTTGGCCTCGAACCAGCTGGCATAGGTCGAGGCGCGCTCCAGCCCGACACGTTTGCCATCAAACGCTTCGGGGATCGGATTGCCGTCCGCGTCGAACAATTCCCAACCGGAATCGGCGGGCCCGATCAGGCGGCCGATGGACACGCGATAGGGGGCCGAGAAATCCATCTGTTTCTTGCGCTTTTCGGTGATCGACATCGAGGCGACGATCAGGTCGAACTTGTTGGCCAGCAGCGCCGGGATCATGCCGT
Source organism: Ruegeria sp. (assembly GCF_028066395.1). Taxonomy (GTDB): domain Bacteria; phylum Pseudomonadota; class Alphaproteobacteria; order Rhodobacterales; family Rhodobacteraceae; genus Ruegeria. Next base: position 39,570 of record NZ_JALCBM010000035.1, on the reverse strand, counting down.
CCCATTCCTGACAGACGAATTCCAGGTCAAAGCCGACGATCTCGGCCACGCCTTTGGCCACATCCACGTCATAGCCCACCAGATCCCCATCGGCATTGCGATAGTTGAACGGCGCATAGGTGCATTCCATGCCAACGCGCATGGTTTCGGCTGCGGCGGGTGCGGCCTGAAACGCAGTCAGCGCCAGCGCCCCCAGGGTCAGGAAAAGTTTCTTTGGCAACATGATTGATCCTCCGTATTGGATGGTTCGGGTTCTGCGGCTGGTGCCTATGCCCGGTTGATGACAGTACGATGACAGGGCATCATCTGGCTTCACATCCTACCAGAGTATGACTTTGAGACATATCCGTTCCGGATCGGGGATCGAATTTCTTGACCGGTTCCCCGCCATCGGGCAAGACAAACCCATGGCACTGAACGGAGAACCAGAGTGACCCTACCAAGGTCGCAAGACCACGCCGCCCCGGTTTCGATGATTTCGCTAGAGACCTTGCATCGCTGGAACGTGGTCATGTCGGACGCCATAACGGATATCGGGCGGGACCGCTTTCCACGCAAACTGATGGACGCGCTTGGCACCATATTGCCCTTCAAATACGCTTTTTTGTTCGTCTATCGCCCGAAACAGCGGCCCAAGCATGTCTATTCGACGGTGCGCAGCCAACGCGCCCAGCAAGGCGTTCAACGTTTTATCGAGGCGACCTATATCCTGAATCCGGTCTACAACGCCTATCTCGCAGGGGTGGAAACCGGTGTTCAGCGCATCACCGATCTGGCGCCGGATGCGTATTTTTCATCGGAGATCTACAAAAACCTGAACGCTTTCGAGCTTGAGAACGAAGAACTGGGTTATCGCACGCCCGGCTGGCCCGAGGGCCAGATGGAGCTGGTCTTCACCATCCGCCTGCCCCACGGTGAAATGGTCGAACTCAGCCTGACGCGATCGCGTGAAGAGGGGTTTTCAGACGATTGCCTGCGCATGGGCGCGGCCCTGCTGCCGATGCTTGACAAGCTGATCGCCTGGCATTGGAGCAAGGTCCGCGTCGCCGCCGGAACCATCGAACGGGTGCCGGTGCTGGACCAGTTGATCCAGGATTTCGGGCGCGGCACCCTGACCGAGAGGGAACGTCAGGTGGCGCAATTGGTACTCAAGGGCCATTCCGGCGAAGCGATTGCGCTGTTGCTGGGAGTGTCGCTGGCGACGGTGAAATCCCACCGCCAGAACCTGTATTCCAAACTGAACATCTCGACCCAGCAAGAGCTGTTCAACCTGTTCCTGATGTCTATTCCGCAGTTTCAGCAATAGCGGTCCGCGCCGCCACCGCCGGGTCCCGCAACGCCGCCGAAATGCCCGCCAGACCCTTGCGCAGCGCATCCTGCGTGGGCCAGGTATAGCCGATACGGAACTGCATATCCGACTGCTCAAACCAGTGCCCGGGTCCGACATAGGTGCCATAACTTTCGAACAGAACCTCGTAGAAGGCCTCGGGGTCGATCCCGGCATCCGCGCTGATCCGCGGAAAACAGATGCAACTGCCTGCCGGTTCAACCCAGTCGATCAGCGGCTCGGTTTCGATCCACTCTTTGACGATGGCAAAACCCGCGTTGATGCGCGCCTGATTTTCCACCCTCCAGGTCTCGCGCTGCCGCAGGGCCGCCACAGCGATTTTTTCATCCACAACGCTGCCCGCAATCCCGATCTGTTCTTTCGCGGCCAGAAAAAGCTCCATCAACACAGGGTTTTGCGTGATCAGCCAGCCGGTGCGAATACCCGGAATGCCATAGGTTTTCGACAGCGAGGACACGCTGATCACATGATCACCATGTGACGCGGCCACCTGGGGAATGTCGCCAAAACGCATCTCGCGATAGGTCTCATCCACCAACAGCAGAACTCCGTGTTTCTGCGTCAATGCCACCAGCGCCTGCATCTGATCGTCCGGGATGACAACCCCGGTCGGATTATGTGGCGAAGTGACCGAGACATAGCGGGTATTGGGCCGGATCGCCGCCTCGACCTGCGCCAGATCCAGCGCGTATCCCCGGTCGAATTCCAGATCGACATAAGAAATCCCGCAGCCAATGGCACGGGGCGTTTCGATATTGGTGGCGTAGTTGGGCCGCACCACCACCAGATGATCATCCTTGCTCAGCAGGCTGGTCGCAATGATGAACAAAGCCCCTGCCGCACCGGTGGTTGCCAGCACATGGTCTGCTGTCAGCCCCGGAGTGTCACCGGCAATCAGGTTGCGCAGCTCGGGGTCGCCCAGATGGTCGCCATAGCACAGCAGCGTGTCGTCCAGTTGAATGTCGAAATCCGACAAAGGCCGATCCGCGACCGAGCTTTCGGACAGGTTGTAGCGGATCAGATCATACCCCATCTGCTCGGGCGACTCGATCTCGATGGGCATGCGGGCGTATCTCATTGTCGTCTCCGGTTTGTTTGCGGCAGGATAGGTGTCGGCAGGGCCCCGAACCATCCGCCCAAAACCCGAAAGCCTCATACTCTGGTATGATATGGCCAACGCGCGTGGCCTGATTAGGTGTTCCTCAGTCCCAAGAATTTTTTCTGCACAGAAAGAAATCCCGATGACGTTCCCGGTTGATCATGTCCGTTCCCTATTCCCGGCTCTGAATCATCCTGACCGCATTTATGCCGACAACCCGGCCGGAACGCAGGTGCCTGCCACCGTGGCGCAGGCGGTCGCCGACCGGATGCTGGGCGACTACGCCAATCTGGGCGGTCATTTCACCACCAGTCAGTCCTGCGATACGCTCTATACGCAAGCCCACACGCGTGCTGCGACGTTTCTGGGGGCCGCTTCGGGGCGCGAGGTGATCATCGGGCCAAGCATGACCGCGCTGACCTTTCACATGTCGCGCAGTATCTGCCGTGATTTCCAACCCGGCGATGAGATCGTCATCACCCGGATGGAACATGAAGGCAATGTCGGCCCCTGGCTGCAGATCGCCCATGACATGGGGTTGGTGATCCGCTGGGTTGCTTTTGATCCTGACAGTTGGCGGGTCGAACCCGAAGCGTTGGCAAAACAGCTGACCACCCGCACCCGGCTGGTCTGTCTGAACCATGCCAGCAACATGACCGGATCGATCAACGATATCGCAGCGCTGTCGGCGGTGGCGAAAGATGCAGGCGCGCTGGTCTTTGTCGATTCCGTCCAATACGCCCCACATCTGTTGCCTGACGTTCAGGCGCTGGGGTGCGATTTTCTGGTCTGCTCAGCCTACAAGTTCTTTGGCCCGCATCTGGGCCTGCTCTGGGGTCGCGAAGACCTGATGCAAAGCCTGCACCCCTATAAAGGGCGCTGCGTGTCCGATGATTTGCCCGACCGCTTCGAAAGCGGCACGCCGCAGTTGGAATTGCTGGCCGGGCTTTGCGCCACTTTTGACTATTTCGAAAACCTGGGCACCCATTTGGACCACACGGGCTCTGCCCGCGATCTGATGCAGGCAACCTACGCGGCATCATTGGAATACGAGCATGGCCTGACCCGCGACCTGATCCGCGGACTGACAGGCATCGATGGGTTGACCATCTATGGCATCACCAACCCCAACCGTACCCATGACCGCGTACCCACCGTATCGCTGCGCGTCGAAGGCCATACCCCCAGCGCCATTGCCGCCACATTGGCACAGCAAGGGATTTATGTCTGGCACGGTCACAACTACGCCTATGAACCCACCCGCCAGTTAGGTCTGCCCGAGGCCGAAGGCGTCGTCCGCATCGGCCTGTCGCACTACAACACGCAGGACGAAGTAGCCCGCATTGTGACTTCGGTGGCAGAGGCCGTGGGCGCTTAACCGTTCAGCAACGCCAGCACCTGCTGGTGCAACTCGGGCGAGGCGCTGGCCACGATCTCTCCTTTCGAGGAGAAATCCAGTGGCTTGCCCTGCCAGTCGGTGATGACCCCACCCGCGCCTTCGACCACCGGAACCAGCGCCAGAATATCGAAATTGTCCAGATTGGGTCCGCAAACGCTGACGCCAATCTTGCCCGCCGCCAGCGCGCCGAAGCCCAGGCATCCGCCATCGAACACGTTCCACAATGATGCAGCGCGCAGCCTTTCCATACCGGGGCGGGTTCTGTCATCGAATGCATCCGGGTCCGAGATACATTGGATCGACTCCTTCAACGTCGTGGCTCCGGACACCTGTACAGGCGCGCCGTTCAGCCAAGCCCCCTGCCCCGTCACGCCCAGATAGATGTCCCCGATATCCGGCTGGCAGATCAACCCGATCACCGGTCTGCCCCGGTCACACAGGGCAATCAGAATGCCGTAATTCGGCAAACCGGCCGCAAATTGCCTTGTACCGTCAATGGGGTCGATCACCCAGGTCAGATCGGCTCCGGGATTTCTCTCTCCGAACTCCTCGCCCAGAATGCCGTGATCGGGATACGTATCCTCGATCCGTTGCCGCACAGCACGTTCGACGGCCTTGTCCACGGTGGTCACCGGGCTGCCATCCTGCTTGATCTCGATCTCGACGTCTGCCTTGGCACCCTTGGCGCTTTCGACCGCGATTGATGCCAATTCCTGCGCAAAGGCCCGCAGATCGGTTAATACATCCATGGTTTTCATCTTTCTTCAGATGGCAGAGCGGCCCTGAACAACCGCATGGATTCTGTCCGTGCCGTGCGGGATGGAAATCCCCGGCAATCGCAGAGCATTGGATTTCCAAAGAATATTCAAGTGAAATCGACTTCACCGCACCCGCAAACCGAATTGCCAGAGCCAATATCGGTTTCTGAACAGGACGGATGCCGGATTTTAACCGACATCCTCCAATTGCTGCGCCTTCTCAGCGGCCTTGTAAACAGGCTTGCCGTAACGGATCGTTTCCTCGACTTGTGTATCCGTCAGGCGCGCGGAGTCGTCCAGAGGATTGCGGGACAGGATGGCGAAATCGGCGATCTTGCCGGGTTCGATCGAGCCGCGTGTATCCTCTTTGAACACCTGCCAGGCGGCGTCAATGGTCTGGGCGCGCAGGGCAGACAGAACGCTGATCCGTTGCGCCTCACCCAGCAGCCGACCCGAGGCTGTAAACCGGTTCACCGCGCAATGGGCCAGATGGATGGGCCGCGTCGGGGTGACCGAAGCGTCATTGTGGATGGTATAACGCACGCCAAACCGTTCGGCCGATGCGGCGGGCGAGATCCGCTCGGCCCGTTCGGGGCCCAGAAACGTGTCATAGTGACGGTCGCCCCAGAAATGCACATGGGCCGAGAAGAAGCTGACCGTGATCCCCAGACGCGCCATGCGCTGCAACTGATCGTCGCGCAGGGTCTGGCCGTGGATGATGGTGTGCCGGTGGTCGGTGCGCGGCACCTGATCCAGCGCCTTGTCCACCGCGTCAATGAACATCTCGGCCCCGGCGTCGCCGTTGCAATGGCAGTGGATCTGGAACCCCATAGCGTGCAGTTTGCTGACCTGTGTGTCCAGCTCGGCCTGGGTCGTATAGGACATGCCGCAGGGGTAATCCGGGTCCAGCGGTTTGTGATAAGGCGCGCTGAGGAATGCGGTTTGCATCGGGAACGCACCATCGGTGAACAGCTTGCGCGGGCCAAGGGTGAAATGCGGATTTTCCGGCCAGTCCAGCGGGTCCGGGCCTTGGCTGAGTTCCGGCTCCAACTCGCCGATGGGCAGCAGTTCCAGATCAATGCCCGGGTCCTGATCCGCCCCGAATAAGGCGAAACACCCCAGAATCTCACGCGTGGCCCAGGCGTTCTGGGCATAGGTCACGCCGTGTTCCAGATACTCATCCCGGCAGGCGGCAAAGCCCTGTTGAAACCGGTCCTGATCGATCAGAAAGTTGGTATCCCCCAACTCTCCCATCGCCGACAGCCCTTCGACCACGCCGTTTAAGGCTCCGGTTTCGGGATCGCGGCCAAACCGCCCGCCCAAGGGGTCGGGCGTGTCCCGGTTGACCCCGCGCCGCTGCAAGGCCATCGAGTTTGCCGATCCGTTATGCCCCGAAGCGTGAAGGACCCAGATCGGGTGACCCGTGCTGACACTGTCCAGCTCGGCCCGGGTGGGCATGCGGCCTTCGGCTATGGCGGTGTTGTCAAACAGCACCCCCATGACCCATTCGCCCGCAGGTGTTTTCGCTGCCTTGGCGCGCAGGCGCTCCAGCGCCGTGGCCATATCGGGACAATCCCCGCGCGGCGGTGCCGCTAAATCGACGCGAAACAACCGGATGAAACCGGGATCGGGGAAATGGCCGTGCGGGTCGATGAAGGCGGGGATCAGTGTCCGGCCTTTCAGGTCCACCATTTCCGTCCCCGCGGGCATCTGACGGCGCAGGTCGGCCTCCGCCCCCACGGCGCGGATCAGATGGCCTTCGGTCAGCACCGCCTCGGGGGTGGAGTTCTGTGCGTCCATCGTCAGGATGGTGCCGTTGAAATAGAGTTTGCTTTGCATTTTTCGTTCAGTCGTTACGCCAAGGGTGCCAGACAGCGCAGCCCATGGCCGCTCTCGACCTCCCATTGCGGGGTTTGAGTGCAGATGTCCTGCGCAAACGGGCAGCGTTCGCGGAATTCGCAGCCCGAGGGGCGTTTCAGCAGGCTGGGCGGCTCACCCTTCAGGGCAATCCGTTCCAGCCGCGCGTCCGGGTCGGGCTCGGGGTTGGCACTTAGCAGGCAGCGGGTATAGGGGTGGCGCGGGTCGTTGAAGATCGCCTCGGTGGTGCCTTCCTCGACCAGACGGCCCAGATACATGATGCCCATGCGGTCGGCCACATGGCGGACCACGTTCAGGTTATGGGTGATGATCACCATCGCCAGACCCAGCCGTTCGCGCAGATCGTTGAGCAGGTTCAGCAATTCGCCCTGCACCGACACGTCCAGACCGGCAGTGGGTTCATCGGCCAGGATCAACCGAGGCTCCAACGCCAGCGCGCGGGCCACGCCGACGCGGCGCGCCTGTCCACCCGACAGCTGATAGGGGTAGCGGTCGGCGAAATGCGTGGGCAGGTTGACCATTTCCAGCAGGCGCTTGGCCTCGGCATCCAGATCGCGATCTTTCATGCCCTGAATGCGATAGGGCTCGGTGATCAGGCTGCGGATGGTCAGGCGCGGCGAGAGCGAGCCCACCGGGTCCTGAAACATCATCGCGATATCCTTGCGCAGCGGGCGCAGGATGCGCTCCGACGCGCCCCGGATTTCCTGACCGTCGAACTTGACCGACCCTGCCTGCGCCGGGGCCAGCCCGGCAATGGCGCGGATCACGGTGGTCTTGCCCGAGCCGCTTTCCCCGACCAACGCATAGGTCTCGCCCGCCTCGACGTTGAAATCGACACCGGCCAGCACGTTCACGGGGCCAAAGCTGGTCTTTAGCCCTTGGACATCCAGCAAGCTCATGACGCGACCTCCTCATGGTTCAGCCAGCACGCGGCGTGATGGCCTTCGCGCAGTTGCTCCAGCGGAGGCACCTCGTTGGCGCAGCGTGGCATCGCCTGATCACAGCGGTCGCGGAAAATGCAGCCGCCGGGCAGATTGGCCAGATCGGGCACCTCGCCGGGGATGGTCGGCAAAACGCGGGCGCGTTCCTTGATATGACCGGGGTCGCAATCGATCAGGCGGCGGGTATAGGGATGCTTGGGATCGTGAAAAATCTCGCGCACATCGCCGCTTTCGACCACGGCACCGGCATACATCACAACCACGCGGTCGCAGAGTTCCGCGATCACGCCCAGATGGTGCGAGATGAACAGGATCGCGCAATGCAACTCGCTTTGCAGCTCCTGCAGGCGCTCGATGATCTGCACCTCAAGCGTGGCATCCAGCGCCGTGGTCGGTTCGTCCGCGATCAGCAGATCGGGTTCCGACATCAGCGCCATGGCGATGGCGATCCGCTGCCGCATGCCCCCGGAAAACTCATGCGGGAACTGTTTCAGCCGCGCCTGCGCGTCGGGGATACCCACCGCACCCAGCATCTTGGCGGCACGGTCCAGCTTCTCGGCCTTGGAGGCCTTGGAGCGGTGCTGGATATCCACCATCTGCTGTCCAATGGACAGCACCGGGTTGTGCGTCTGCATCGGGTCCTGAAACACGATCGAGATATCCGCCCCGCGCAGATCGCGCATCTGACGCTCGGACGCTTTCAGAAGGTCTTGACCCTTGAACCGCACCTCGCCCTCGCGGAACCGCGTGTTGGGCGCAGTCAAACGCAGGATCGACGAGATCAGGGTGGACTTGCCGCAGCCGGATTCGCCCACGATCCCCACGATCTCACCCTTGCGGATATCGAAAGTGATATCGCGCAGCGCCTTCAGGTCACCCCGGGCGGTTTCGTAATCGACGCTGAGGTGGTCGATTTCCAGTAACGTATCGGTCATCGCTGTTTCCTCAGTTTCGGGTCCACTACGTCGCGCAGGGATTCACCCAGGAAGGTAAAGCCGAGCGTCGCCAGGATGATCGGTAGGCCACCGCCCACCACCAGCCAGGGCGTCTGCCGGATCAGGGCGTACCCGTCCTTCAGCAGCGCGCCCCAGCTGGGGGTCGGCGGCTTGACGCCAAGGCCCAGGAAGGAGAGGCCAGCCTCAAGCGCGATCACGGTGGGGATGTCCATGGCGGCCAGAACCGCCAGAACGCCGACGATATTGGGCAGCATATGTACGCCCAGAATGCGCGCCATGCTGGCCCCCATCGACCGTTCGGCCAAAATGAACTCGGAATTGCGCAGGGTCAGCGTCTGCGTCCGCGCCACCCGCCCATAGGTCGGGATCGAGGTCGCCATGACCACGAACACCACCGTTTGCAGGCTGGGCCCGACAAGCGCCACAACCGCCAGCGCAAACATCACGGTCGGGAAAGACCGGATCGTGTCGAACAGCAGCATCAGAAGATTGTCCAGCCATTTCGGCCCGTAGCCCGCGATCATGCCCAGCGTCAGGCCAATGGCCATGGCGCCAAACACGGCAGGCAGCGCCACCTTCAAAGCGACCTGTCCACCCATGATCACGCGGGAAAACGTATCGCGGCCCAGTTGGTCAGTGCCCAGCGGGTGCGCCAGCGAGGGACCCTCAAGCCGGGCCTGAATGTTCATGGCAACCGGGTCGTAAGGCACGATCCAGGCGGCGAAGATGGCGCAGAAAACGATGGTGCCGACAATAATCAGCCCCATCAGGCCCAGAGGATCACGGGCAATGCCGCGAATGATCTGGCCCAGTTCGGAACGGGATTTGTTCATGTCACGCTCCTTTACTTCGCTGCGCGTGCGCGGGGGTCGAGCCACGCGTTGATCAGATCGGCCAGCGCGGTCGAGATCACGAACAGCGCCGTTGAAATCAGGACCGAGCCCATGACGATCGGGTAGTTTCGAGTGGTGATACTGTCGATCACCAGCTTGCCCAGACCGGGGCGGGCAAAAACGATCTCGGCAAAAACGGCGGAACTGAGCAGGAAGCCCATGCCGACACCAATCACGGTCACAACCGGCAGAATGGCGATGCGCAGCGCATAGACCAGAACGACCCGCCGTTCGTTGATGCCAAAGGCGCGGGCGGTGCGGACGTGGTTTTCGCCCATCACCTCCAGCATCGAGGCACGTACCAGCCGGGCGATATAGCCCACCCAGCTAAGCCCGATGGCAAAGGCGGGCAGCACAAGGTGGTTCAGGCGGCCCCAGAACCCCTCACCCGCGCCGATGGCGGGGAACCATTGCAGATGCACCGCAAAGATCAGCAGCGACAGCAGCGCCACCACAAAGGCGGGGGCGGCGACGAAGCTGACCGAGATTGCCGCAGTGATCCGGTCGATCAGCGTATTGGGATGCGCCGCCGCATAGGCGCCGATGCCAATCCCCAGCGCGGCGGACCAGGTGATCGCAGCCAGGATCAGCCACAGGGTGTGCGGCAATTGCTGAAACACAATCTCGGTCACGGAACGGCCCGAGAATACATCGATCCCCAGATCGCCCTGCACGAGATTGGTGTAGAAGATGACAAGCTGTCTCCAGATCGGCTGATCCAGCGCCAGTTCGGCGGTCAGCCGCGCCTGCAACTCGGGCGTGGCGCGCGGCCCCAGCATGATCTGAACCGGGTCGCCGGGTACGGCGCGGATCATCAGGAACATGACGGTGACCGCCACGAACAGAATGAGCAGCGCCAACCCGAAACGTCGGATTGCGAAATTCAACATAGCCGCTTGGCTCCCTGAGATTTGCTCGGCGGAACGGTGTGGCGGCCCCGGTTCAGGCAGGGGCCGCCAAAGGGTTTAGGACTTGCCGAAATAGCGCAGCAGAGCCAGACCGTCAGGACGCAACGCAGGCGCCACGCGGGACGAGTGGATGATCGGCGTCGCCTCATGGGTGATAAAGCGATAGGCACCGCTTTCTTCCATCAGGTCCTGCGCGCGCTGGTACATCTCGGCGCGTTGGGCATTGTCGGTCTCTTGCGAGGCCGCGGCATGCAGCTTGTCGAACTCTTCGTTGCGGAAGCGTTCCCAGTTCCAGATGCCCGCCTGTTCGGTGGTGAACCATGCGGTGGCATAGGACGGGTCCGGCGCCATCGAGAAGCGGTTCAGCACCAGTTGCAGGTTCTCATTGTCGCCCGAGGCCCAGAAGGCACCCGATTCCAGCACGTTGATTTCGACCGTGACACCGATCTGCGCCAGCATCGCCTGAATGACCTGCGCCATGGTGGTGTAGGTGGTCTTGTTGAGGATATCGAGCGTCAGGGAAACGTTGCTTTCACCCGATTCCGCCAGCAGCGCGGCGGCTTTTTCCAGGTTGGCCTGCGGCGGCACAAGACCTTCGGCACGGTTGCCCGCAAGACCCGGCGCAATGATGCCGGTCGACGCATCGACAGCCCCGAAATACGACGCTTCCAGAATGGTCGGCACGTCGATGGCGTGCTGGATCGCCTGACGCAGTTTCTGGTTCTGCAGTTTGGGATGATCCAGATTCATGCCCAGCCAGACGTAGTAAAGCGAGGGGTTCTCGACCAGGGTTCCGCCATTCGGCACACCGTCACGATAACGCGCGACCGAACCCAGCGAAACGCGGGTAAAGTCCAGCTCACCGGCCTCGAAGGCGATTTCTGCGGTGTTTTCATCGTCGATCGGTAGGATCTCGATGGTATCCCATGCGGGCGCGTTACCCTTCCAATCCGGGTTGCGCTGCAGCACGGTCTTTTCCTTGGGCGACCAGCTGGCACGCAGATAGGGGCCGGATTCAGCCACCGGATCGCTGCCAATACGGCCACCTGCGGCCTCGGTCGCAGCTTTCGACACGATATTGCCGGTGATGTAAGGCAGCGCAATGGACCAGAGCGGTGCGAAGGGTTCGTTCAGAACGATGGTGCCTTCGCGTTCTCCGGTCACTTCGACATGGCTGAGCGGACCCATGTCGGGTTTGTTGGGGCTTTCGGTGGCGTCAGCAATGATGCGCTCAAAGCTGAACTTAACGTCTTCGGCGGTCATCGCCCCGAAACCGTTGGTAAAGCCGATATCACCGCGCAGGGCGAATTTGATATGGGTCGGATCGACCTGTTCGATCATCTCGGCGGCGTCCAGCTGCCAGTCCCACTCGCGGCCCGGCTTGTACTGGATCAGCTTGTTGTAGATCGCGGCGTGAACCTCTTCCTCGGTCACGCCAACGCTGTGGGCCGGGTCCATGTTCGGCGCGTCGCCATAAGCGCGCACCCGCAGCACGCCGTCTTCGGCGGCCATCACACGGTTGGCCCAGCCCATCGGCAGCGCCGAGGCCGCACCCAGCGCGGTTGCGCCTTTCAGAAATCCGCGACGGCCCACTGCCGCCTTGGTCCATTCGATTTTCATGTCATCCTCCCTTGGATTAGATCTAAAGAAGCCCGCGCGGGATGGTTTCGGACCATTCCCGGGTCAGGACTTCGGTTTCATCCGCGCCTTCGGTGGCGCGTAACTTGCGGAACAGATAGAAGTTTTCAGCGTCGGCATGCATGCTGCATTCGGTATCGATGGCAACGTTCCAGCCATCCCGTTCGAAGGTAAAGTTCCACCACGTGTCAAATCTGGCCGAGGCCGGATCGTCCGGGTGGATAGCATAGCGCATGCGCACGTCGCTGCCCACGGCCAGCCCGTGATAGGGATCACGCGTCTTGCCGTAATCGTCAAACGTCTCAAGCATCACGCTGCCATCGGCGGTGGTGCCCAGATCAGAGGTGCCGGTCGAAGGCCGCAGCACCTCGGATGCCAGCACAGGGTAATCCGACGCCACGCCCGGGGCCGCCGCCGGGTCCTCATGCCGGGCCTGTCGCACCGGCAGATGCAGGGCGCTGCCGTCCAGTTGCAGGGTGACCGTAGCCGCCTGCGGCGCGGGCCAGACGATGGGCCAGTACGAGGTCGACAGCGCCAGACGCAGGGTATGTCCCTGCCGCAGGTGGTGGGCGCATTCGTTCAACTCGATCTCGGCCTCATAAACGCGCCCCGGCTCCAATGCCTCGGGCGCTTCGTGGCTGTTGTAATGACACAGGTTCAGCGGGCGGTAGGTTATGCGCTGCGACACGCCTTCGGGCGAGACATCGCAGAGCCGGGCCACCAGCTGTGCTACCGGCTTGTCCACCGTGAACCGGACTTTCAGCCGGGCGCGGCCCAGCAGTTCCAGCGGTGCCTCCAGCGGCGCGCTGTCGAAAAAGACCGACAGCGCATCATCCCCGGCCTGATCTCCGGCCAGTTCGTTATCGACGCGCATGCCCGGGCAGAAGTAACCCGCCGCCTGACCGACATGCGCAGGCGTGGCAACGGCCTGCGTGCCAGCACCAGGTTGGTCTGCAAACCCGTCCCGAGCCAGATGCCAGACCTGTTCCGTCACCTGAGGCGAGGGCCATTCAGCCTCGGCAATCCAGCGGCCCTTGCGGGGGCCGTTCTGCGCGGTTGGATTGAAATGCTCCTGCATATAGGTGCGGTAGGCGGGCAGGTCTTCGGCCCCGTTCTCTTGCCCTTTCAGCCAGCGGTCGAACCAACCCAAAACCTCGGAATGGAAATCCGCCGGGTCCAGCTTGGCGATATGGGCATAGCGGTGTTCCCATGGCCCGATCATCGCCTTGGTGGGCACGGTCAGGTTGGCGGCCAGAGCGGGCGGAGCGTTCACATAGGCATCGGCCCAGCCGGTGATCGCCAGCACCGGGGCCTGTATCGCCGACCAATCCTCGCAGACCGAGCCGTGTTTCCAGAATCCGTCGCGTACCGGATGCCGCAACCAGTCGACCGCCGAAAATGGCACGTTTTCCAGCCGGGCCAGCCAGTCCTGCCGCCAATCCGCGCGCAGCGCCGGATCGGCGGGGCGGGTCAGATAGGCGAACATCTGGCTGCTCCAATTGACATTGTCGCTTAGAAGGCAGCCACCCATAAAGTGGATATCATCGGCGTAACGGTCCACGGTCGAAGCAACCGACACCACGGCCTTCAACGCCTCGGGCCGCCGATAGGCCAGTTGCAACCCGTTGAACCCACCCCACGAGATGCCGATCATCCCGACATTGCCGTCGCTCCAATCCTGCGCCGCAATCCAGGCCAGAACCGCCTCGCCGTCGCGCAGTTCCTGTTCGGAATATTCATCATCGAACTGACCTTCGCTGTCACCGGTCCCGGCAATATCGACACGGATGCAGGCATAGCCGGCTTCGGCGAACACCTTGTGCGTGGTCTCATCCCGCGGGGCGGTGCCATCGCGTTTGCGATAGGGCAGATATTCCAGAATCGAGGGCGCGGGGTGCTGCTCGGGCAACCAGATACGCGCCGCCAGACGGCGGCCATCGGGCATCGGAATCCACGTATTCTCGATCAGTTGAGTCGGCATACTGACTTCGTTCCCCCCGCACAGTCGGTAGCAAAATTGACCGATTTCAATTGAAATGGAATTGTGCGAGTTTATGCAAACTGACGCGTGTTGCATCAAATTAGCGTCAGATAGCGAAAGGTTACTGCGACATGTCCGAAAGTTTTTCCGCCAATCTGCGGTCGCTGTGCGCCGAATATGGCAGCATCTCTCAGATTTGTCGGGACATGGGGCTGAACCGGCAGCAGTTCAATCGCTATCTCAACGGCACCAGCATGCCGTCGGCGCATAACCTGCGCCGCATCGCGCGCCATTTCGACCTGACCGAGGAACAGCTGTTCGCCCCTGCCGATGCGTTCGAATCCACGCTGCGTCGCACCCAGCCCCAGACCGATGAAACCCCGTCCGAGGCGTTTCTGGCCCCGTTTCGGGGACAGTACAAAAACCTCAGCCGCTATCTGGGTTATTACCATTCCTATTTCTGCACCCCGTCATGGGAGGGCAGGATTTTCTGCGCCCTGATCCGCATCGCCGAAAAGGACGGGCTGATCACGGTCAGTTCCCGCGAAAACGCCACCTCGCGCGACAAGAGCCTGCGGCAAATCTCGCGCTATGAAGGTCTGGCGACCATGCGGGGCAACCGAATTTTCGTGACCGAGCACGAATGCACCCGGGAAGGGAGCATCGCCCAGACCACGTTGTATTCGGCGCATCGTCAACAGCTGAAATACCTGCGCGGCATGACCATGGGCGTTGCCTGGCGCCCCTATCCGCACCCCTACGCGACCAAGACCATCTGGAAACGTCTGGACGAGCGTGTCTCTGCCCGACATGCCCTGTCGGCCTGCGGTATCTATTCGGAGCAAAGTACAAAAATCGACCCGACCGTGCGCAAATATCTGGCAACACCCTAGCGCCGCTTATTGCGCAATGTGGCCCGCCCTGCCCCGCCGGTCGACCTCTTCGGCGATTTTATGGGTCAGGGTCCGGTGAAAACCGATCGCCGATCCCTCCAGCCGTTTGCGGGCCTTTGCAATCTGGTTGGCCGCCTCTTCGACTTCATCCATGCACAGGCAGGCATCGGCCAGAAGCGTATGGGAAAACGCCACCAGCATGCCCGAGCCCGACGCGATATAGCGGTCCAGCCCGGCGCGCAGCCTTTCGATCCCTTTCTCGGGGCTGCCGCGCTTTGCCTCGGCCCATCCCAGCAACACGCTGGACCAGGCCTCCCAATAGCGCAACTCGATCTTGTCGCTGATGCGATAGGTTTCATCCGCAAAGACTTGCGACTGCTCGGGCTCATCAACCACGCAATAGATCGTCGCGATGATGCACAGCGCGAAACACCGGGTGAATTCGCTTTTCGCGTCCCGCGCCAGGGCAATTGCCGCAGTAAGCTCGTCCGCGATGACATCATGCGACATGTGTTTCAACGCCCCGGCCCAACACCGCATGACCCTGTCGATCACTGCCGTATCGGCGGGATAGTAGCGGTGCAGTTCGTCAGGGTCCGCGTTGCGCTGAAACTCCAGCGCCAGATCGAAATCCTTGATTGCCCGGTCGAATTCCCCCAGCAACAGCAAAGCCATGCCACGATAGTGATGGCACAGGGTATGAAATGTCGGCGACGGGTCGGTCTGGATAAGCGCGGCCATCCGCGCGCAATCCTCCAGCGCGGCATTCGGGCGTCCGGCAATCAGGTTTTCGCCAACAGCATGGTTCAGGCTGATAAAAGCCACCTCTTGGTCGCCGGTCTTTTCCTTCAGTTCAATCAGCCGCTCCAGGTTCACACCGATATCCGGCGACCCCCATCCGCGCATTTCCAGTGCCACGAACAGATCCTGCCGCAATTCGATTTCCCGGGCATCGGACATGTCATCCCGATCCAGATCATCATGCGCCTCAAGCGCTGCCGTCAAATGCGCGACCGCCTCGTGACCAGCATAGTTGCGCAGGCTGAGCGTTGCTGCCTGATGCCACAGGTCCCGCGCTGCGGCCTGCTGCTCGGCCTTGCGGTAGTGCAGCGCCAGAATCTCGGGGTTGCGGTCGCAATAGCGCGAGAACCGGCGGCGCATCGTATCGGCGATGCGATGGTGCAGATGCCGCGCCTTCTGCGGCAGGATCGCATCATAGGCCGCATCGCGGATCAGAGCATGACGGAAGGAGAACCGCCCCTTCGAACTGTGCGGTTTGGTCACCAATATCTGCGCCTTGACCAGCCGTGTCAGCTCGTCCCCGATATCCTGCACCGGGCGGTCGGCCATCGCCGCCACCAGCTCGGCCGAGAAATTCCGATCCAGCGCTGCGCAAATCGAGACGGTATCCGGTGTCACGTTCAGATGATCCAGACGCGCCCGCAACAGGTCCTTCAGGCTGGATGGGAACAGGGCCTGATCTTTCAGGCTGCCATTGGTTGCCCCTTCCAGCATGCTGACCATTTCCTCGACAAACAACGGCACGCCCTCGGAATGCGAAACCACGGCGGTCTCGATATTCTCCAACAGCTTGTCCGAGGCGCTGAGCGCAGCCAGAAGATGCCGCGTATCCTGCGTGCTGAGGCGCGCCAGCGACAGGATGGTGGTCTTGGAATCACCGTACCAGCGAGGTGAAAACTCCGGTCGGTAGGTGCCCAGCACCATGACCTGCATGTCATCCAGCCAGTCGATCAACAGGCTTAGAAAGGCCTCGGATGACGGGTCGATCCAGTGCAGATCCTCGAACAGGATCAGCAGCGGCTGCTGTCGGGACATCTCTTCAATATAGCTCAGCAGACTTTCGGTGACGCGGCTTTTGGCTTCTTCGGGGGAATCGTCCACCGGCCCGGCCTGCTTGCCCGCCGACAGAAAGCTCGAAAAGACCGGGGAAAACACCTCGGGCGACAGCCCCTGTGCCGTGAAGAATTTGTGCAGCTTTTCATTCTGCACCTCTGCCGTATCGCTGTCCTCCAACCCTATAGCATAGCCAAAATGGGATTTTATCGGGTGAAACGCGCTGTTTTCATGGTAGGGCGAGCACTGAAAGCTCAGCCTGTGGGCCTTGCCCTGCACCAGTTCGCGATAGATTTCCTCGGCCAGGCGCGATTTGCCCAACCCGGCCTCGCCTGACAGAAACACGGCCTGCCCGTCGCCTTGACAGGCCGCCTGCCAGCGGGCGCGCAGCAGATCGAATTCCTGATCACGCCCAACCAGCGGCGCCAGCGTACCGCGCCGCCGCTTGTCAAAGCGAAGCTCGGTGCTTTCCGAGCCTTCGACACGCCAGGCCTCGACCGGTTCGACGAAGCCTTTCAACTGATGCGCGCCCATATGGGTGCATTGAAAATTCCGCCCCAGCAGGCCCCGGGTGCGCCCGGAAATAACAATCTGACCCGGGTCGGCGATGGACTGAAGACGCGCGGCCAGGTTCGGGATCTGCCCCAGCGCGATGCTGTCCACGGGCCGCGCGCGGTGCATCAGGTCTTCGATCAGCACATCCCCGGTAGCGATACCGATCCGGACCGAGATGGTCTGGCCTGCCCCGGTATCGATCCGGGCCACCTGCTCGACAATTCGCAACGCGGTCAGGGCGGCGCGTTCGACGTCATCCTCATTGGCAATGGGATAGCCGAAATAGGCCACAACGCCGTCGCCGATGAACTGCGCCACATGACCAAAATTTTCCTGAATGGCCAATGAATTGCAGCTTTGAAAAGCTTTGAGCGTATCGCGGTAGGCCTCGACCCCCAAGTCCTGCACAAGACCGGTCGAGTTCACCAGATCGGCAAACATGATGGTCATCTGGCGCAACTCGCCGATGGACCGCTCAGGCGGCATGGCCTGCGCCGGAAAGCCGGGCGTTTCTTCCCGAAACGCGAACTCTGCCCCTGCAGGCGCCTCCAGGGCCCGCGCCGCACCGATCAGGCGCTTTCGGTCGCCCAAGGGGATGCCAAGCTCGCTCAGATCCGCTTCGGTCAATTCCCTGACGATATCCAGATCGATGGCCTGCTCTTCAAACGCCTCCAGGTGTTTTTCCATATTGATGGAAACCAACCACGTCCTGAGCGCACTCATACCCAGATCACTCCTTCAAAAAAACTAGATATAAAAACTAGCCTAAGGTCGGATCAAATCGAGCCGTAATGTAGAAACCCTGCAAGAACGCATCACAATTGTCAAAAAATGGCGTAGGTTTGATACCGGATTAAAACGCATCTACTTGATAAATAAATATTTTTAATATCCAAGCATTTTTTGCGAAAAATTAATATAAAAAATGTCACACAAGAGGTCAGTCAAATAGCCGTTCGTCCCACCAAACCGGGATTTCCAGACCGATCTCAATATTTGGAAACTGATCGTGCGTGGCATTGAAAATCACATTCCGTTCCATCCGGGCGACAACGGACGGAACGATCAAAATGGCTGACCGGTTTTCCGCATACCATTGGCGCCCGAACCTTCTGGCGGCTTCACCCCCCGGCTCGGCCCAGCCCGGTATCAGGTCCGGATTGACCACTTCGTAGGACGTGCCGATTGGAATGGTGATTTCTATATAATGCTGGTTGGGGGGAACATCGCCGCTGAAATGCACCAGCTTTTCCAGCATTGCCGTCGAATAATGCTCGGACGCATAGATCAGGCTGGCACCGGCTTCGTGCCAACGGCCCGAGTTTTTCCGCGCACCGCCCGGGTCCCAGATCGCATATTCACCATCCGGGTCACCTATCCGATACGCTGTCAGAGGTTTTGACAGTGCGCGAACCGCCGTCATACCGAAAAGCCGGACTCCGCCCGTCTGAGCATATTGATCACCGCATCCGCCCCGGCAGAGCTGGACCGCGCCATTTCCAGTGGCGTTTTCCCGCGCAAAAGGCTGTGTGGACGGTTGAGGAAACGCGAGATTGCGTCTTCGTCACCGTGATAAACCCGGCTGACCGCGTCAATCACCCGGCCCACTTCATACAGGCGCTCGCTCATTTCACGCGACAGGGGTTTGCGTTCTTTTCTGGCGCGACGCAGGGTTGCCTCGGGGATCAACGGCCCGACAACGCTGGACTTGCCCAGAATAGCGCTGAGCGCATCCGCGGATGCGGCGCGGAGCCCCTTCGAAATCTGATCCGCCAAATAAATGTCGTCCATCGCCTTGGCCTGTGTCAGGCCCAGCAGTTTACCCACCCGGCCTGATACTGTTCCGGGCAAAGTCTGCGGGCTGGAATACGCTGCAAGAGGCGCCATGATCCAAGCTCCTTTCGTCATATGACGAATATTTATAGTCATATGACGCTATGTCAATGCCTCTGCAGATCTTGAAGGCTTCTATTCCGAAGGATGCCAGCGTTTTGCGGTCGGCGGGTGGACATTCAAACAATCCACGGCCCGCGCCGCAATCTGATCGACAATATCCGTCAGATCGCGCGGCCCAAGGTAAAAGGCAGGCACCGGAGGCATGATCACCGCACCCATCTCGGTTGCCGCTGTCATGTTGCGCAGATGGGCCAGCGTCAGGGGTGCCTCGCGGGTCAGCAGGATCAGCCGCCTGCGCTCTTTCAACTGCACGCTGGCGGCGCGGGTCAGCAGATTGTCGTCCAGCCCCATCGAGATCGCAGCGAGGCTTCGCATTGAACAGGGTGCCACGATCATGCCCGCAACCGGAACCGAGCCTGACGCAATGCTGGCGCCAACATCGTTGGTGGCGTGATGGCGGGTCACCAGATCGCGCAGCTTGTCCAAGGCCCCCGGCCCGCATTCCTCGGCCAATGTGCGCCTTGCGGCGGGGCTGACGACAAGGTCGACTTCGACATCCAGTGACACCAAATGCCGCGCCACCGCCAGGCTCAGCGCCGCGCCCGATGCACCCGACACCCCCAGAACAACGCGTGCCGGGGTCATCGCGTCAGCTCCGGCATCACCCTGTCCAGCAGGGTCTCGGCAAAGGCGCGGTCCTCGTCTGCCGTCTGCATGACCTTGCCCCAGTCCCGTGTCGTTTCGCTGTCGATCTTGGTCGTGGCGTCAATGCCCATCTTGCCCGCCAGCCCGGGCTGCGGAGAGGCAAAGTCCAGATAATCCATCGGCGTGTTCTCCAACACCATGACATCGCGGGCGGGGTCCATGCGCGTGGCCAGCGCCCAGGCGATGTCATCCCAGTTTCCGGGGTCGATATCCGCATCCACGGCGACAATCATCTTGGTATAGCTGAATTGCGGCAGCATTCCCCAAAGCGCCATCATCACCCGCCGCGCCTGCCCAGGATAGCGTTTGTCGATGCTGACAACGGCAATACGATAAGAGCAGGCGGCAGGCGGCAACCACAGATCGTGGACCTCGGGGATTTGCGCGCGGATCGTCGGCAGGGCAAGCCGGTTGAACACCTCTCCGATCATGGCGGGTTCATCCGGGGGGCGGCCAGTATAGGTGGACAGGTACAAAGGTGCCTCGCGATGGGTGACGGCGCTGACCTGCATAACCGGGAACGGCTCGGCCGGGTTGTAATACCCGGTGTGATCCCCGAACGGGCCTTCGGGGGCGGTCTCGGTAGATGAAACCCAGCCCTCCAGCACGATTTCGGCCTCTGCCGGAACCAGCAAGGGCACGGTTTTGGCGGGCACCAGACGGGGGCGGGCGTCGTTCAGGGCCCCGGCAAATGTCAGTTCGGACACGGTTTCCGGCAATGGCAGAGCAGCGGACAAAAGCGTGGCCGGGTCCGCCCCCAGAACGATGGCCACGGGCATTTTTTCATTGCGCTGCGCCCAGCTGCGGTGATGCGCGGCACCGCCGCGATGGGGCAGCCAGCGCAGGATCAGACGGGTTCGATCCAGAACCTGCACCCGGTAGAGGCCTGCATTGTAGCTGCCGATATTCTCTGGCGCGCTGGCATAGGGCCGGGTCACCACCACCGGCCATGTGATCAGCGGCCCGACATCGCCCGGCCAGTGGGTCTGCACCGGCAGGGCGGACAGATCGACCTGCGCGCCCTCGTGAACCACGCTCTGAACCCGGGCGGTTCGGACCTGCTTTGGCCGCGTCGCAAGGGCGGCCTTCAGCATCGGCCAGCGCGACAGCGCATCCCGCAAGCCGTCCGGCGGGGCCGGAGCCCGCAGCGCCGCCAGAAACGCGCCGAGATCGTCGAGCCCATCGGGCGTAACACCCAAGCCCGCCGCGACCCGGTCTGCGGTCCCGAATATGTTAACGACAACCGGAATGTCAGACTGCGCGCCCGAACCAAGCAGGGGCCGGTTGAACTGCAGAACCGGCCCCTGCGCCTCAAGCACGGCGCGGTGGACGGCGGTCATCTGATGGCGCACCGACACCGGATCGGGGATGGCACGAAACTGGCCGGTCTCCTCGCACCATTTCAGAAAATCTCGAAGACAGGGGTATTGCGGCAGGGTGCGAATGGGACAACTCCGGTAATTCGACCCTCCCCTACCAACGAAAATGCCGGGCCGAATTGACAACGGTCAATTCTGCAAACCCGCATGCGGCTTAGGACAGCGCCACCGGTTCAAATTGCTGACGCAGCAGGAGGTCTGTTTGCCCGACCCTGAAAACCCGATCCCGCACTGCCCCGCGCCATTGGCGGCGGCCTTGCGGGTTTTGCCCCTTGCGCCGCTGTCGCTTTCGCTGACCCTGTTTGCGCGCAGGATTGCCAAGACCCATCCCGGCATGGTCCAGCGATTGGGGGAACACGCCCAGACCGATTTCATTCTCGACCCGGTCGATTTGCCGGTTGTCCTGTGCCTCAATCCCAACGGGGGCCTGCCCAGAGTGCGCCTGACCCGGCAGCAGGTGGCGGGCGCGGCGCGCATCTCCGGGCCGTTATCGGCGTTGCTGGGACTGGTGCACGGGGCCTTTGACGGGGACGCGCTGTTTTTCTCGCGCGATCTGGTCATCGAGGGCGACACAGGCGCCGCACTGGCCCTGCGCAACGCAATAGACGACGCGGAACTGGACCTTGCGCATGAGGCCGCCGCGCTGTCCGGGCCGCTTGCCCGCCCGGTGCAACGGCTGATTGCCCTGACGGAACGTCGGACCGGGCCGTGCCTGACCCGGCCAGAGGATGCGGTGATATGGTGATGGAAATCGTCTGCCCCGCAGGCACCCCCGCCGCCTTGCGTGCCGCGGTCAAGGCGGGCGCGCATACCATCTATTGCGGGTTCAACGATGAAACCAATGCCCGCAATTTCCCCGGCCTGAATTTCAACCGCGTCGAAATGCGCGAGGCGGTGCAGTTTGCCCATCAGCACGGTTCCAGCGTGCTGGTAGCCATCAACACCTTCCCGCGCGCCGGGGATGAAGCGATCTGGCACCGGGCGGTCGCGGATGCCGAAGCCTGCGGCGTGGATGCGGTGATTCTGGCCGATCTCGGGCTGCTGGACCATACCGCCCGCACCCATCCCGGGTTGCGGCGGCATCTGTCGGTGCAGGCGGCGGCGGCCAATGCCGATGTGATCAATTTCTACGCCGACACCTTCGGCGTCAAACGGGTGGTCCTGCCGCGTGTCCTGTCGGTGCCCGAGATCGCCGCGATCAACGCTGAGACCGAGGTCGAGACCGAGGTTTTTGTCTTTGGCGGTCTCTGCGTGATGGCCGAGGGGCGGTGTTCGCTGTCATCTTACGCCACCGGGCTGTCGCCCAACATGAATGGTGTCTGCTCTCCTGCCAGCCATGTGGAATATATCGAGGATCGCGGCGCTCTGGATGCGCGTCTTGGCGGGTATCTGATCCACCGCGTCGACAAGGGCGAACCTGCGCCCTATCCGACGCTATGCAAAGGGTGTTTCACCGCAGGCGAAAAAACCGGCCACCTGTTTGAAGACCCGGTCAGCCTGAATGCCGAACGGCTGATCCCGCAGTTGCAAAAGGCAGGCGTCACCGCCCTGAAGATCGAGGGGCGGCAGCGGTCGAAATCCTATGTTGCCCAAGTGGTGCGCAATTTCCGCGCCGCCGTCGATGCGCTGGAGGCCGGGCGCCCCCTGCCCGAAGGCATGCTGGCCCGCCTGTCCGAAGGTCAGGCCATGACGACCGGCGCTTACAAAAAGACCTGGAGATAGCGCGATGGAACTGACCGTTGGACCCAATCAATTCTTCTGGCCCGCCGAAGGTTGGAGCGTGTTCTACGACGACCTCACCCGATCCCCGGTTGACCGTGTGGTGGTCGGAGAGCTTGTCTGCTCCAAACGCCTGCCCTTCTATCAGGACCGCATCCCGGATGCGATTTCGAAACTGGTCGGGGCCGGAAAGGACGTGGCCCTCACCAGCCTGGCCCTGGTCACGCTGAAACGTGAACGCAGGCTGACGGCGGAACTGGCCGAAATGGGCGTCATGGTCGAGATCAACGATCTGACAGCGCTGGCGCACCTGCCAGAGCCTTGCATCTTTTCGGTCGGGCCACTGGTGAATGTCTACAACGAAGGCACGCTAAGATGGCTGGCCGCGCGCGGTGCACGACGCATCTGCCTGCCGCCGGAATTGCCGATGGTCTCGGTCGAGACACTGACAAAGGTCGCCACTGATCTGGGCGTCGCCATCGAGGTCTGGGGCCATGGCCGTCTGCCGCTGGCGATCTCGGGGCGCTGTTACCACGCCCGCCTGCACGGGCGCAGCAAGGACAATTGTCAATTCGCCTGTGAGGATGACCCCGACGGGCTGGATGTACTCACCACGGTTGGCAGACCCTTTATGGCCATGAACGGCGTGCAGACCCTGTCAGACAGCTATGCCTGTTCGGATCATCAAATCGAAATACTGCGCTCGGCCGGTGTTTCGGCACTGCGGCTTTCACCGCAATCCACCGGATTTGCCGCACTTTGCGCGATGTATAAGCAGCGGATTGCCGGGACCTTGCCTCGTGGGGCACTGGCCCAAGAGGTCTTAACCGCCAATCCGCGCCTTCGCCTGAGCGACGGTTTTTTGTCCGGCTCGTGCGGGGCGGAATGGTCCGGCACTACAAATCACTCCCCTTGATCGGGCCCTGACCGTGCGGAGATCTAACCGGCGCGGTTCTCCGATCATCTACTTTTCCACTTTTCGAATAACGTCCGAACACCTGTAGTCAGCGAACACAGGCCCCCATCCCAAGGCAGTCTTCACCTTCTGCCCAGACATCTGTTGATCGAGCATCGGACCCTTTGCCCATGCTCCATATTCGGCAATGACATCTTCATCCCTGCGCACAGTCACTTCGTGTGGGAGGCCATATGCGTCGGAAATAGCTGAGGCAATCTCACCCACTGCGACACCTTCTTCGGCAACAGCGTTGAAGTGCCCAACAAGCTCTGGCCGTTCCGCAAGATCACAATAGATGCGCGCCAGATCAGACCGTTCGATAAGCGGCCAGCGCGTGGCCGCACTCCCCCATATTTCGATCGGTTGCCCTGCCTTTGCAGCGGACAGGTAACGCCGGAAAACGCCGCCATCGCCCGTGTGATAAACCATTGCCGGATGTACAACGGCAGTGGAAAAATGATGCGATTCAAGCAGCATCTGTGCGTGAGCAACCATCCAAGCAAACGAAGGAAGCGGATTGAACGGCCAGCACTCGGTTGCGACCCCATCGCCGGTTTCCCCGTATAACCAACACCCGCCGGTATAGATTAGCCGCCTTTTTTCGGATCGACGTTCAGCCGCGCGCATCAGTCCCGACATGGCAGTGGCATCCACATCCCCCATGTTGTCCTCGAACGTGGCCGCAACCTGAATGATTGCGTCGCATGACAACGCGGTTTCAGCCCAAACAACCGGCTCCGCCAGATCGCCGCGCAAGGGCGTGGCACCCAGAGACTGCAATTTTTGATCAGAGTTCTCGGACCGGCTGAGGCCAAGCGCCTTGTGGGAACGTTTCACAAGCTCAGCGACGATGGCCGTTCCGATGGACCCTGTGCCGCCAAGTATGAAAACCTGCATTAAGAACCTCTCAGATCGATTACCAACACTGATTCTGCGGGCTCAACCATGGTTGAGGTCAAGCAAGACTTTTCAGAACCACACAAGAAAACCGCGTGTTCAGGCAGCCCTGTCGTCCACCTGTTTTGTTACAATAATATCAAACCATAACCAATTCGTGAGTGTCTTTTCAAATCGTTGAACATATCCTGATACCCCCCGATGTAACGTCCTGAACAAACTTCAGTCGGAAGGGGAAACCACCCATGACACCGTCCATCGACACGCCCCCTGCGGCCCGTGTTTTCCCGAAATTCAACGTCCAGCTTTTGGGCATGATGTTCATCTCGGGCTTCTTTGCCTCAAACGCGTTTGACCTGTGGGGGCAATTGATCAGCCCGGCGCTGGGCTTTGCCAATCTGTCACCACACGGGCTGGCGCGCAGCCTGCTGGGCACGCTGGGTCTGCCGAACGGAGAGTTCGCAGGCTACTTTGTCCATTTTTATCTGGTCGGCCTGATCGGCTATCCCATCGGCTGGCTTTACGTTTTCAACCCGATCTGGACACGCCTCTTTGCAGGGCAGCGGGTCTTTCTGGGATCGGCGCTTTATGGCTTTGCGCTTTGGGTCTTTGCCATCGGTGGTATCACTGCCATCGCCGGTTTGCCGCTGTTTCTGAACTTTACCGGCATCACCTGGGTCGCCCTGATCGGGCATGTGCTTTACGGCATTGTGCTGGTGTGGGTCATACGCCTGATCGAGCGTTGGTCGTAACCCACAGACAGGATCAAGCGGCATTTTAACGGCCCCGGCCGGCAGACGGTCGGGGTCTTTTTTTGTTCCGTCCGCAATTTTGGGGAACCTTTTCACGCCATCCCGCATCCAAGGGAGCAGATGCGCCTTATCGCGCGTCCAACACCACCTTCGAAAAGGATGTAACCATGTTGAGGAAATCTCTGCTTGCCGCCGCTTGTGCCACAATCGCAACAACCGCTTACGCGCATGACGAAAAGCCATTGGCGGAGGCCCCGGCGGGCGCGCCTTATGTGAAGGTCAGCGACGTTCTGCCCCTGCCCGAATTCATCCCGGGGCTTGGAACGCTTTATGTTGATCCGGCCACTCTGCCCGCGGGGCCTTTTCTGGCCTATGACCGCGACGGCCAGCTGTCGGCCACGGTCTACATGACCCCGCTGGAGGATTTGCAGAACGGTGTGTCATTTGATGGGCTGCACATTGGGTCGCACTCGGTTGCGACGACGGATATCTACTACAATGCCGGGCATCCGGGGGTCGACGTGCCCCATGCACATGTCGTTCTGTTTCACGACGAAGGTGCCAAAGCACGGTTGGCGGAATGAACCTGTCGCGACGCGGGGCCTTGTGGTTGGTTGGTGGCACAACCGCCGCCCTTATCACGCCACGGGCCGGTTTCGGTGCGGCCATCGCCCATATCCAGATGCGCGGAAGCGCGCGCGGGGAACGGGTGTGGTTCGACCCGGTCGGCCTGTGGGTGATGGCCGGAACAACCCTCCGTTTCACCAACCGTGACTCCGGCAACAGCCATACGACGACCAGCTATCACCCGGATATCCATGACCGGGTTCGACGTATTCCGGCAACGGCGCAACCGTGGGACAGCGGCTTCCTGCTGCCGGATGCGTCATTCGATGTCCACCTGACCATCCCTGGCGTGTATGATTACTATTGCCTGCCGCATGAGGCGGC
>NZ_JALCBM010000035.1:2985-13112 GCF_028066395.1 Ruegeria sp. | reverse complement strand
TCCACCTGACCATCCCTGGCGTGTATGATTACTATTGCCTGCCGCATGAGGCGGCGGCGATGGTTGGCCGGATCGTCGTCGGCACCCCCGACGATGCAGGCTGGGAAGAAAGTGCAACGGATCAGAGCGATGTCTCCGAACAGGTTCTCTCCGCCCTGCCCCCTGTCAACCGGATCATCGACGAAGGCATCCTGAGACCGGAGGGCGGATCGTGACGCGGCAGACAGACCTCTACCACACCACGCAATCGGCGACCGACTTGCCAGAGGCCGATCTGGTCACCGCTGCCAAACAGGGCAGCGAAGAGGCAACAGGTGAACTTATCCGCCGCCTGAATCCGCGCCTTTTTCGCGTGGCGCGTGGTATTGTGGACAGCGACAGCGAGGCCGAAGAGGTTCTGCAAGAGGCCTACCTGTCCGCTTTCAGCAAACTGGACGGATTTCTCGGCCATGCCCGGTTTTCCACCTGGATCACCCGGATCGTCATCAACGCCGCTCATATGCATCTCAGACGTGGGCACCATGTCGAATTCTACGACACGGTCGACGAAACCTGCCCACCAAATGTGCTTTCATTTCCCGGCCAGATGACCGAGCTTCCCGAAGCCGCCCTGGGCCGCACGCAATTGCGCGGGCTGCTAGAGGCCGCCATTTCCGAATTGCCACCCGAATTCCGCCTGCCCTTCCTGCTGCGCGAAACCGAAGGGATGAGCGTATCCGCCATCGCCAGCGCGTTGCAGATCAATCCGATCACGGTCAAAACCCGCCTGTTCCGGGCACGCCGCCGGTTGCGGTCCCGGATCGAACAGAAAGTCCGGGGCGGGTTCGAGGTCATCTTTCCTTTTGGCGGCAAACGCTGCGCAATTCTGACGGACCGGGTGCTGAGCCAGTTGAAGGCTCAACGGGATACGTGACACGCCCGGATTTGACCGGGCCACCCCGTTATCCGTTCAGGTATTGCCGTAAAAACGCCGACAGCTCTGCCCGGACAGAGTCCGGGTCCAGCGCAACAAAGCGCCCCTCCAGCGACAGTCTGACAATCCCTTGGGTCGCGGCAAAGACCGTCCGCGCGCGCAGGGTCAGTGTCGCCTCATCCAGATCCGGGTAGAGTTGGGCCAAAGGCCCGATGATTTCACCGATCAGCTGTGTATGATTATCAAGATGCCATTGGGGCACCGGCACGTTGGATGGCATTCGGTGATCGAACAAGGCCGCCCAAAGCGTCAGGTTATCAGCGGCGAAATCCAGATAGGACATGGCAAGGGCCAGAAGTTTGTCTTCGGGCTTTTGGCGGGCGGCGGCGGCCTCCTGCAAAGTGGCATGCAACCGCCCAAGGGTGCGGGCGTTCACGGCCAGAATCAGCAGGTCCAGATCCTCATACGCATTGTACAGGCTACCCAGTGCGCAGCCCGCATCCTTGGTGACATCACGGGCGCGCAATGCGGCCAACCCGTCTGATTCAATCCGTGATTCAGCAGCATTCAGAAGGTTTTCTTTAAGGATTTCTCTTTTTGTTTTAGCCACTTAAACCTCTTTCACTTCACTTTTTTGAACATCGTTCATTTTTTATTGAACAATGTTCAGTATCGCTGCATAGTCGCCTCATGAACAATGTTCATAAATGAGGAGCCCAAGATGTTCAAACAGTTTGCCACATTGCTACGGGGCCGGGCCCATGAGGCGGCAACCGCCGTCACCGACCGCCACGCCCTGCCGATCCTGCGTCAGCAAATCCGCGATTGCGCCCATGCCGTCCAGATGTCGCGCAAGGCCGTCGCCGTGGCCATGGCGCAAAACGAACAGGAAAAGAAACAGCATGACCGGCTGACCCGGCAGATCGCGGACCTTGAGACCCGCACCCTGGCCGCCCTGGATCAAAACCGCGAAAACCTGGCCCAGGACGCCGCCGAAACCATCGCCCATCTTGAGGCCGAGCGGGATGTCTCGACCCAGGCGCAGGCGCGGTTCGACACTGAAATCGCCCGGCTGCGCACCGTCCTGCGCGAGGCCGAAACCCGGCTGCGGCAATTGCAGCGCGGTCAGCGTCTGGCCACCGCGACGGACAAGACCCAGCGCCTGCAGCAAGTGGCCCCCGACAGCGGCCTGTCCACCCTGCGCGAGGCCGAGGACACCTTGCACCGCCTGCAGGAACGTCAAAGCGAAATGGACGCCACAGCCCGCGCCATGACCGAGCTTGAGGCCACCGGATCGGCGGAAAACATCCGCGATCGTCTGGCCGAGGCCGGATGTGGCACACCCCTGCGGTCCAGCGCGGATGAGGTGCTGGAGCGGCTGAAGAAGAAGGCCCGGAAATCCGGCAAGTCGAAATCGAACTGAACCCAAACCAAAATCAACTTACAAAGAAAAGGAATAGTATCATGAACACCGAAGAAAGCCTGAACCTGCCCCAGTCCAACGCATGGAACATGTTCACCATCGTCTCATTCATCGTCGCAGCGGCGATGATGGCGGGCGGGATTTACTTCCTCGAAGCCAGCTTTGCAGCCAAGGGCTTCTACTCGATGTCGGCGCTGATGCTGGTGCACACCACCGTTTCGATCACCAAAACCTTGCGGGACCGCGAAGAATCCCAGCGGCTGCACAACCGGATCGAGGATGCAAAGACGGAAAAGCTGCTGAAAGAGGTCGGCGACAGTATCGCCTCGTAAAGACTGACATCGCGCCGCGACTGGCGCGCATGGCTGGGGGTGGCATCATTGGCAACCCCCAGCCTTAACACGTTGATCAGCCGACCTTGCCGAATGGCCACAAGTTTTGGCGTCACGTGATGCCCGCGCCCTCTACGCGCCTCGCGGTTTGCAACAGCACCGTGACAAGGCGATTGATCTGGTCATCTGAAAGCGCACCGCCAAGCAGGCGTTTGTCCTGTTCGTTTACGGCGGCCATGGCGGCCTCGGCCTGACGGGCGCCCGCTTCGGTCAGAACCACGGCACGGCTGCGCAGGTCGTTGGGGTCGTCCTCGCGCGTGATCAGACCTTCGCTTTCCAGCTGTTTAAGCACCTTGGTCATGCCCCCCGAGGTGATCAGAACCGCCCGATACAGTTCGGTCGGTGTCAGACGCCGGGGCTCCGGCTGGGCGCGCAAGGTGGTCAGCACTTCGAATCCGGCCTGGGTCAGACCGAAATCCGCTGCCAGTTGGCGCGTGGCATCCATGACGATATCGCGCAGGCGGATAATACCCAACATAGCCGTGGTTTCCGGCGTTTCAGCCTCGGGCCAGTTCTGCCGGATCTGCATCAATATTTCTTCAAGTGAGAGCCTGTCGGTCACGTTCCGCCAATTCCCTGAAAATTTATCTTGCAAGAAAGATACATCATCCCTAGATGGGCGGAAACATCTTTCTGGGAAGATAAACCATGCGTAGCTTCGGGGATCGTCTCCGTCATACATTCATGTTCGAGGGCATCGCGCTGGTCATCGTATCGGTGGCGGGCAGCGCGATCACAGGCCATTCGATGGAAAGCATCGGGATTCTGTCGGTGATGTTCAGCATCCTGGCGATGGTGTGGAACTTTGTGTTCAATCTGCTCTTCGATCTGTGGGACCGGAAATACCGCAACATGGCCCCGCGGGGCGTGGGCATTCGCAGCCTTCACGCGATTCTATTTGAAGCCGTGATGCTGATTGCCGGAATCTTCCTGACCGCATGGTGGTTGTCGATTGGCTATCTTGAGGCTCTGATCCTTGATCTTGGCTTTTCCACGTTCTTCCTGATCTACGCTTATGTGTTCAATTGGGCATATGATCAGGTTTTCCCAGTGCCGCGCCTTCAGGAAGGGGCGGCCTGATATCCTGTTTGGCCGGCAGGTCGTCGGGGTCGGAGCATGCAGGTTGCGTCACCCGCTGTGGCGCAATCCCTCCAGAACCCCCGACATCCGCCTGACCAGTTTCGGAATGCGGTTTTCACTGACGCCGGAAAACCCCAGCACCAGCGCCGGGTGTTCAATGGGACCGGTTGCGTAGACGGACAGGGGCAAGGATTCGATCCCGGCATCCAGCAAAGCGGAATGGGCTGTCTGGTCATCGATCCCGCCTTTCAGCCAGGCCAGCATGTGCATGCCCGCATCCGTCGGTTGCAGCTCCAGATGATCCGCACAATCCCGCGTCAGGCAGTCTTGCAACACATTCCGCCGGTCGCGATAGACACGGCGCATTTTGCGGATGTGTTCGACAAAGCGCCCCTCCTCCATGAACCGGGCCATGGCATGTTCCACCATGGCGGCCGAGTTCTGCCCCAAAAGGCTGCGCGCCTTGGCGAACGTGTCGGCAAGCCCCGGGGGGACAACGACATAGCCCAGACGGATCGAGGCAAACATCGATTTCGAAAAGGTCCCCACATAGAAAACCCGCCGATCCGTATCCAGCGCGCTGAGGGCCGGTAAGGGCCGCCCGCGATACCGGAACTCACTGTCATAGTCGTCCTCGATGATCCACGCGCCATTTTCCTGCGCGTAGTTGAGCAGGCTCAGGCGCCGGACAAGGGACATGGTCGTGCCCAGCGGCTGCTGATGCGACGGGGTTGTGAAGATGACAGCGGGTTTGGGATGGCGGGCGATGGCATGATCGATATCCATACCCTCCCGGTCAATCGGAACCGGGGCCACATTGGCCCCCATGATACGCATCACGTCACGACCGGCGATATGGCCCGGATTTTCGTACCATACGGTGTCGCCCTGACGCAGCAAGACAAAAGCAATCAGCACAAAAGCCTGCTGCGCACCCGAGGTGATGATGATTTGCGACGCATCCACCTGCATCCCCCGCGCGTCCCGCAGATGGCGCGAGATTGCGGCGCGCAGATCGGCGCTGCCATGGGTCTGCCCATAGCCGAGGTTTCGGCGATCCTCGACCATCATCGCGTCATTGAAGTATTTGTTCCAGACCTTCACCGGAAACAGGTCCAGCGCCGGAACACCGGGTCGAAAGCCATCGATGACCCCGTGCCGGACCGTGGCCCGGGTCGCCATGATCTCGCGCGCGCGGGCGGTGGGTTCAACCGCGGGCGTTTGCGACCGACGGCGCGGGGCGCGGTAGTTCGGGGCGCTGTCGGTCTCTAATCCATGCGAGACAAAGGTCCCCGCCCCGGTTCTGGCCTCGGCATAGCCTTCGGCGACCAATTGTTCATAGACCGATTTGACCGTGATCCGCGACACGCCCAGATCCTGGGCCAACTCTCTTGTCGAGGGCAGCTTTTGCGCTGGCAGCAAGGTGCCATTCAAAATCAGTTTGCGCAGGGCGGCGTCAAGTTGTCGGTAGATCGGCACTGGCGCCTCTCGGTCAATGCTGAACCCGTGCAGCAAGGCTCCTCCGGGGGATTTGGGCATGGCGTCCTTTCCAATGGGTATAAAGAATCTTTCTTATTGGGTATATTTCATCATTCCATTTCAGAATAACTGTTCCAACAGCCCCATCTCAGATGGTTGGACTTTTGATCAGGAGCGTTGTCCGAACATGAGCGATCTGGAGACCTACAGTTTTCCCTCGGGCCTGCACCTGTTGCAGCGCTGGCAGACCGGAGATGCGCAGGCCAAGCAGGAGATGAAGCAGGTTTTCGACGCCGCCATCGCCGGTGAGTTTGACGCGGATTTCAAACGTCCCGCGCCATCGGACCGCGTGCATTCGACCGCTTCGGTCCACATGCTGGGGCTGGCGATATTGCATGACCTCTATGGCATTGAATCGCAAGAATACTACCACGAAGACCCTTATCGCTATGTGCGGGCGAATTTCGCGGTGACCCGCCTGCTGGGGGTCGACAAGTTCTACATCACCTGGGCGCTTTATGCCTGGACGTGCGAGCCGCTGGGTCAGGTGATGATGTACCCCGACAAGTTTCCACCCGGCGCCGATCCCGATGAGGTTCTGATCAACAGGGAAAACTGGCGCGATCTGAAGACGCCGGATTTCACCACCGGCGCGCCAAAGGCCATCGACAACATCCTGCGCGTCGCACAGGAACTGACCGGGGCCGCGCCAACCTTGCAGATTTCCGCGCCCTACAGCCTGGCCGCCGATATTTACGGGCAGGAACCGCTGCTGGCCGACGTGGTCAACGACCCCGATGAGGTCAACGCGCTGCTGGATCATCTGGGCGACACGGTGCTGGCCCCGTGGATGGATCACCATTTCGAGGTCTTCCCCGATGGCTGGGTCGAATTGTCGGATGCGTCGGGGTCGCCCTTTTTCATCGGGCCTGAAAACTGCATGAACATGTCGATCCGCTCGATCCGGCACATGCTGCGCGACAAGCCCTATGCGGACCGGGTGTTCGACAACAACTATCGCGGCGATTTCGTGGCTGAGGTGCAGAAAAAAGGTCGCGCGGCCCGGCGGCGCGGCGCGGTCAGCGCGGAGACCCCGACAGCGGACCGGTCCAAGCTGCTGGCCCTGACCGACGCCAAGGTCAGCGTGAACCCGCTGTTCATCATGCGACTTGAGGCCGACAAGGTGGATGTGTCTTTCTACGAAGAACAGGCGATTGCGCGGAACATGCCGCTGACCGTGGGCATCGGCTCACCCGAGATTGACCGCAACAGTATCGAGGATCTGAACGCGACCAAGGCCGAGACGGCGGCAAAAGCGAAATCCTTTGTGGCCGCGATCCGGCGGGTCTGTGAAACGGTCGATCTGCCCGAAGACAACCACGTGGGCCAGTCCTGGCCAAGCCATATCTATTTCGAGGACGTCAACGGCCAGTCCCAGTTCGAACTGGTCGAACTGATCCTGAATGAGGTTCAGAACTGCCCGACATTCACCCGAAAGGCCGTGTCGGAAGCGGTTGATTGACACATAAGGCCGGGTAAGGTCACACTTTGCCCGGCCGCTATTCCAGCGACACCCACAGCACCCGGGCATCTTCCTTGCTGGTCGAGATGCAGCCATGCCCCATGCCGCTGTCATAATACAACGAGTCCCCCGCCTTCATCGGCAGCGGGCGGTAATGTTCCGACACAAAGATCAGTTCGCCGCTTAGCACATACATGAACTCTTCGCCCGAATGCCTGATCCAGGTGTCGAACTCGGAAATATCGCGTGCCTTGATCGTTGCGATATAAGGCAGCATCCGCTTGCTGGTCAGTTCCGGGCACAGCAATTCATGCAGATAGGTGGGGGTATCACGGGTCTCGCCCTGCCCTTTTGCGGTAAAGTCGCGCCGCCCGGCCATCCCGGGCTGGCCGGATTGCAGGAACAACTGCGGCGTGCTCAGCTCCAGCGCCTGCGTCAGGCGGCGGACGATGTCGAAACTTGGTTTGGTCTGATTGTTCTCGATCTTGGACAGGGTGGAACGACCGATTCCCGCAGCACGCCCCGCTTCCTCTAAAGTCCAGCCCTTGGCGCGGCGCGCATCCCGGATGGACCGGCCCAGAACCGCCCCATCATCCTGATCTTCCAGCCCCACAGCATCAGTTCGGCTTTCATCGCCCATGGAAATCTCCCTGTTTTATCAAGGGTAACCGATTTCCCCTTAACTCTACAACTTCACAAAAATGAGAATTGTGTTGCTTAGTTTGCACGAATTCCACTATTGGAAACAAAGTTTCGTACACAGGATTCGGTGCTGCAGGAGGAGATCATGTTCACAACATCGCTTTTGGACAGCGACCCGGTGATCGCCGCGTCAATTGCGCGGGAAGGCGTGCGGCAGGCCGAACAGATCGAATTGATCGCGTCCGAGAACATCGTCTCGCAGGCGGTGATCGAGGCGCAGGGATCGGTCCTGACCAACAAATATGCCGAAGGCTATCCGGGCCGTCGCTATTACGGTGGCTGCGAATATGTGGATGAGGTCGAAGCCGAAGCCATCGACCGGCTGAAAAAGCTGTTCGGCTGTGAATATGCCAACGTGCAATCGCATTCCGGCGCGCAGGCCAATGGCGCGGTCAAGCTGGCGCTGCTCAGCCCCGGTGACACGATCCTTGGCATGTCGCTGGACGCGGGTGGCCATCTGACCCACGGCGCGAAACCGGCGCAATCCGGTAAGTGGTTCCGTCCGGTACAATACGGTCTGACCGATGCGGGCCTGATCGATTATGATCAGGTCGAAGCGCTGGCCAAAGCTGAGAAACCCAAGCTGATCATTGCCGGTGCCTCGGCCTATTCGCAAAAGATCGACTTTGCCCGGTTCCGCCAGATCGCCGATACGGTTGGCGCATGGCTGCTGGCCGATATGGCGCATATCGCGGGGCTGGTGGCAACCGGCCTGCACCCCTCGCCCATCGGGCATGCGCATGTGGTGACTTCGACCACCCATAAGACCCTGCGCGGCCCGCGTGGAGGCATCATCCTGACCAATGACGAGGCATTGGCGAAAAAGATCAACTCCGCCGTGTTCCCCGGTTTGCAGGGCGGCCCGCTGATGCATGTCATCGCCGCCAAGGCAGTCGCCTTCGGGGAAGCGCTGAAGCCGGAATTCAAAACCTATATGCAGCGCGTGGTCGACAGCGCCGCGGCATTGGCGAATGTGATGATGGCGCGTGGCTGTGACATCGTCTCGGGCGGCACCGAAAACCATCTGATGCTGGTTGACCTGCGCCCGATCGGTGTAACCGGCAAGGATGCCGAGGCCGCGTTGGAACGCGCCGGGTTCACCTGCAACAAGAACAGCGTCCCGGGTGATCCGGAAAAGCCCACCGTGACCAGCGGCATCCGTCTGGGCACCGCTGCCGGGTGCAGCCGTGGGTTCGGCCCCGAGGAATTCACCCAGATCGGTCACCTGATCGGCGACGTTCTGGACGCTCTGGCCCAGTCGCCTGACGGGGACGAGGCCGTCGAACGCAATACCCGCACCAAAGTCCGCGCCCTGTGCGCAAACCATCCGATCTACTGAGGGAAGACCAATGACCATCTATGACCTCATCGTCATCGGGGGCGGCCCGGGCGGATATGTCGCCGCAATCCGCGCGGCGCAGCTGGGTATGAAAGTTGCCTGCGTTGAAGGGCGCGGGGCTCTTGGCGGGACATGTTTGAATGTGGGCTGTATCCCGTCCAAGGCGTTGCTGACCTCCTCGGCCAAATATGCCGAGATTGCTCATCTCTCCTCCCATGGCATTTCGGTCGAGGGGGCCAGCATCGACATACCCGCCATGATGGGGCGCAAGGACAAGATCGTCGGTGATCTGACCAAGGGCATCGCCTTTCTGTTCAAGAAAAACGGCGTCGATCTGATCGAAGGCTGGGCCAGCATTCCCGCCGATGGGCAGGTCAAGGTCGGGGATCAGGTCTATGAGGCCAAGAACATCCTGATCGCCACCGGGTCGGAACCGACCCCGCTGCCGGGGATCGAGATTGATGAGAAAGACATCCTCAGCTCGACCGGCGCGCTGGCGCTGGACACGGTGCCGGATCATCTGGTCGTCGTCGGTGCCGGTGTGATCGGGCTGGAGCTTGGGCAGGTCTGGGCCCGGTTGGGCGCCAAGGTCACCGTGGTCGAGTATCTCGACCGGGTCCTGCCCGGCATTGATGGCGAGATCGCCAAACTGGCACAGCGCGCCCTGTCAAAGCGGGGTTTGAAATTCCAGCTGGGCCGCGCGCTGACATCGGTGGTCAAATCCGACGCCGGATTGACACTGACATTGGATCGGGTCGGCAAAGACAAGGAAGAGGTGATCGAGGCCGACAAGGTCCTGATCGCCGTCGGACGCCGCCCCGTCACGCGCGGGTTGGGGCTGGAAGAATTGGGGATAGCTCTTGACCCGCGCGGATTTGTTCAGGTGGATGACAGGTTCCGCACCTCCGTCCCCGGCATCTATGCCATCGGCGATTGCGTGCCCGGCCCGATGCTGGCCCACAAGGCAGAAGAAGACGGCGTCGCCTGTGTCGAGATGTTGGCCGGGCTGGCGGGCCATGTGGATTACGACACCGTTCCGGGCGTGGTTTACACCGACCCCGAGGTCGCCTCGGTCGGACAGACCGAAGAGGCGCTGAAAGAGGCCGGGGTTGAATACACGGTCGGCAAGTTCGCCTTCATGGCCAATTCACGTGCGCGCTCCACGGGTGAAACCGATGGGGCCGTCAAGGTTCTGGCCGATCCTTCTGGCAAGATCCTGGGTGCGCATATCTGCGGCGCGCATGGCGGCGATCTGATTGCCGAACTGGTGCTGGCCA
>NZ_JALCBM010000035.1:0-2885 GCF_028066395.1 Ruegeria sp. | reverse complement strand
GCGCATATCTGCGGCGCGCATGGCGGCGATCTGATTGCCGAACTGGTGCTGGCCATGACCAAAGGCGCAACCGTCTCCGAGGTCGCCGCCACCTGTCACGCACACCCGGCCATGGGCGAGGCGGTCAAGGAAGCCTGCCTTGACGCCCTGGGCCGCGCGATCCACGCCTAAGGGAGCCTGCCAGATGACCATCCAGCTTCGCCCCCGCCACCCGGAAAAGGCCAAGAAGGCCGACAGTGTCATTCCGCGCAAACCGAAATGGATTCGCCGGAAAAAGGTCGAAAGCGCGGAATATTACGAAACCCGCCGCCTGATGCGCGAGCATGATCTGGCCACGGTCTGCGAAGAGGCCGCCTGCCCCAATATCGGCGAATGCTGGTCCAAGCGCCACGCCACCATGATGATCATGGGCGAGGTCTGCACCCGCGGCTGTTCCTTCTGCAACGTGGCAACCGGGCGGCCCGACGCGCTGGACGTGTTCGAACCGGGCCGCGTCGCGGCAGCGGTCAAAAAGCTGGGTCTGCGCCATGTGGTGATCACCTCGGTTGACCGGGACGATCTGGCAGATGGCGGGGCGGACCACATCGCCCAGACCATCCGCGCCGTGCGCCACCAGAACCCCGGCACCACGGTCGAGGTCCTGACCCCCGACTTTCTGGGCAAGGGCGAGGCCGCCGCCGCAGTTTTCGAGGCCGCACCGGATGTCTTCAACCACAATCTGGAAACCGTGCCGCATCTGTATCCGACGGTCCGCCCCGGCGCGCGCTACTATGCCTCGCTGCGACTGCTGGATGATGCCAAACGCGCGAACCCTGAAATCTTCACCAAATCCGGCCTGATGGTCGGGCTGGGGGAAACCCTGAACGACGTGCGGCAGGTGATGGATGACCTGCGCGCGGCGCAAGTCGATTTCCTGACCGTCGGACAGTACCTGCAACCAACCCCGAAACATCACCCGATTGACCGGTTCTGGTCACCGGAAGACTTCGCCCAGCTAGAGCAGATCGCGCGCTCCAAGGGCTTTTTGCACGTGTCGGCCACTCCGTTGACCCGTTCCTCGTTCCACGCGGACGAAGACTTTGCCGCCCTCAGGCAGGCCCGCCAGCGGGCCCTCGCCAACGGGGCATAAACCGAACGCTATTGGGAGGGAAACCATGGAAGCGTTAAATTCAATCGTAGGAGCCATCAATGGCGTCGTATGGGGGCCGGTGATGCTGGTCCTCATCCTTGGCGTCGGCTTCTTCTTGCAGGTCGGGCTGAAATTTATGCCGATCCTGCGCATCGGCACCGGCTTCAGCCTGCTGTTCAAGGGCCGCGAGGGTCAGGGCGAAGGGCAAATCAGCCCGTTCAACGCGCTGATGACCTCGCTGTCGGCGACCATCGGTACGGGGAACATCGCCGGTGTGGCCACTGCTGTCTTCCTGGGCGGTCCGGGCGCCTTGTTCTGGATGTGGATGACCGCCCTGGTGGGCATGGCCACCAAATATGCCGAGGCCGTCTGCGCCGTGAAATACCGTGAAAAAGACGAGCTGGGCAACTATGTCGGCGGTCCGATGTACTACATCAAGAACGGTCTTGGCGCGAACTGGGCCTGGCTGGGCGTTGCCTTTGCCCTGTTCGGTGCCATCGCGGCCTTCGGCATCGGCAACGGTGTACAGGCCAACGGTGTGGCGCAGGTTCTGGAAGCGAACTTCGGCGTGAACACCTCGGTCACCGGTGTTGTTCTGATGGTCCTGACAGCAGCCGTTATCCTGGGTGGTATCACTCGTATCGGTGCAGTTGCCGGCAAACTGGTTCCGGCCATGGCAATTGCCTACATCGTCGCTGGCCTGCTGGTTCTGCTGATCAATATCGGCGAGATTGGCAATGCGCTGTCGCTGGTCTTCACCTATGCCTTCACCCCGTCAGCCGCCGAAGGTGGCTTTGCAGGTGCAGCTGTCTGGGCCGCCATCCGCTTTGGTGTGGCACGCGGTGTGTTCTCGAACGAAGCTGGTCTGGGTTCCGCCCCGATTGCACACGCAGCGGCCGAGACCAAAGGTCCCGTCAATCAGGGCCTGATCGCAATGCTGGGCACGTTCATCGACACCATCATCGTCTGCTCGATCACCGGTCTGGCGATCATCTCGACGGGCGCATGGACATCGGGCGAATCCGGTGCGGCTCTGACCTCGCTGGCATTTGCTACATCCCTGCCGGGCGGTGGTCACCTGATCGCAATCGCTCTGTCGATCTTCGCCTTCACCACCATCCTTGGCTGGTCATTTTACGGCGAAAAATGTGTCGAGTTCCTGCTGGGCGTGAAATCCCTGATGCCCTACCGCGTGCTGTGGATCATCGCGATCTACTTCGGCGCAACGGCGGATCTGGGCTTCATCTGGCTGCTGGCTGACACGCTGAACGCCATGATGGCCATTCCGAACCTGATCGCCCTGGCCCTGCTGAGCCCGGTCGTCTTCAAACTGACGAAAGAGTTCTTTGCTTCGGGCGGCGACTCGGAAGAACCCGGCGGTATGCCTGCCGAATAATTCCAGCCCAAAACAGACGCGAGGGGCCATCCCGGTCCCTCGCATTTTCCCTGACATTCAAATCTCGAGGAGATGCGTGATGGCCACGAAAATCCTGCTGCCGATTGACCATACCGATGACCGATCCTGGAAACAGGCGCTGCCGGTCGCTCTGGAACAGGCAAAATTCTATGGTGCGGAACTGCACGCGGTCTCCGTCATCCCCGAGATCATCCAGTTGCCGAACCTGCCCGCCAACTATGGCGCTGGCGCCAAAGACCATGTGCGCAATGCCGTTCAGGCCATTCTGGATAATGGCAATGCCTCCGATGTGCCGGTGCATATCGAAGAAGGCAGCGTCTATCGCGAAATCCTCAAGCT
>NZ_JALCBM010000034.1:21155-44982 GCF_028066395.1 Ruegeria sp. | reverse complement strand
GTTTCCTCCGTTTTACTAAACATAGCGGAGGACCACTTCAGTGGGGGAAGACCAGTCCGATCCAGTAGGCGAGGTTTCGAAAAACTACCGCAGCGGGAAGTCCCACCTCCTGCGCAATTTCAGGGTCAAAGGAGTGAAATTTTTTCTTGGTTATCACATTCGATTTTTTGCTCATTGAACACTGCCATAGCTTTCCCGTTGGCTGTGGCTGCACAGCCGAACCAGCCAAGGATATTTTGTTGTTTTGCATGGAAGATTTCGCTACAGTGGTGGTGTGAAACTACCTAGCGAAGCCCCGCGAGAGCGGGGTTTTGTGTTTTAGGCGGCGCTGTTTGTCTGGATCGTGTTTTCTGCGATCCACTGGTTGAGCGCCTCTCCGCTGTATTTCACACGCTTACCCATCTTGATGTATGCAGGGCCAAAACGCCGATGCCGCCACTGGGCGCGTTTTTCCTTATTTGCGATGACGTTCAACTCATTGTCGTCATCGTCGTAGAGTGTAGTTGGGTCAAAGAACTCGGCCATTTCTTACGGCTCCTCTTGGTCTCCTATTTCTTGATTGCGTTCATTTTCACTTGCCTGCTAAAGTATGGGAAGAATAAATGTCATATGCGCAAAATTTTACGCCTCTCGGGGAGCCGCAATGAGCCACTACAAATTCAAGAAGAAGACCAAGGCGGAACGGGAAGCGAGAGAAGAGGCTGCCGCTCAAGCATTGGATGAAGCCGAGGCGCAACATATCGCTGATATTGAGTCTGGCAGATATGAATATCGCCTTGCTCGGCTGCAGCCCCATGTCGGTCTCAAGAAACTCCGTTTAGAGCTGGGGCTGTCACAGGCGAAAATGGCAGAAATCGCAGGCGTCACGAGGCGCACCTATCAGGCCTATGAACGCGGCGAGAACCCAATTCCTAGCGATGTCTTGTGCCGCCTCGCAGCAACTTTCCTCTTCGATATGCACATGCTCTTTTCCGGCCGCACGCATTCGGACAACCTAAAGGTGCGGGAGGACACTGCCCGGCTTGCGGTTGATGTTATCAATCACTTGAAGGGTAGGAAGGGGAAGTTTTCCGGGATGCTTCCGCATGAAGCCCAACAAATTGCAATGGAGTTCGCCAGAAAGAACAAGCCGGGAACGCCGGTGGACAAGGGAACGACGTACGAGGCTATCCGCGTTGTAACGGGCGACAAGTACATTCCAGACGAAATTCCCTATTCCGCAGTTGCGGAGTGGGAGCCAGAAGATTTCCCAACGAAGCCTACGTAATTGGACCACTCAGACATCAACGCTCGGCGTTTGTCTACGAGGTCGGTCCGAGCGTAAGCACGCTCGACTTCTGATCCAACCTGATGTGCAAGACTCATTTCAGCCAGCTCTCGGCTGTACCCCGGTTGCTCAGCAGCCCAATCCCGAAACGCTGACCGGAACCCGTGGACGGTGATATCCGACACATTCATTCTTCGTAGGAGCATGAGCATCGCCATGTTGCTCATAGATTTGTGTCGTTTCTGACCCTCGAAAACCACCTCCGACTTCAGCGACTTCAGCGGCTCGATAATTGCCAGCATTTGATCGGTCAAAGGAACGCGATGCTCTTTATCTGCCTTCATCCGTTCGGCCGGGATTGTCCAAATGAGATTTTCGAAGTCGAATTCCTCCCAGCGTGCATGAAGCACCTCGCTTGTGCGACTGGCGGTGAGGCAGGTGAACATGAGCGCCTTTGCGGCCATCGCGTCTTTAGTTGCCAGTTCCGCATAAAAGGCGGGAACATCTTTCCAATGCATGGCCTTATGGTGCTGCACCTTCTGTTTAACTTGCGGCAGCACGCGAGCATCGCGGATCGTAGTCACGGGATTTTCGCCGTCACGAAATCCCTTTGATTTCGCCACGTCGAGAACAGCCTTTATCCGCTGTGCAAGCCGCTTAGCGGTTTCGTGTTTCTCAGTCCAAACTGGCAGCAGAACTTGCAGAACTTCGGGCTGGCCGATCTCGGAGACGGGCAACCTACCAATTTTTGGGAAAGCATAGTCGGCTAGTGTATTAATCCACTGTTGCCCGTGCTTAGGGTTCTTCCACGTCGGCAAGCGTTCAATGTGAACTTGCCGCGCAATCTCTTCAAAACACGGTATCTCCTGTCGTCCATTGTAGCGCGGGTTGATGCCCTGCTTTGCAAGCCGCCGATATTCTAAAGCTCGGTCACGCGCTTCATTCAGAGTGACGACATCAGCGCCACCGAGTCCAAAGTCGGTCCGCAAGGGCTTGCCTTCGCGGTTGCGCTGGCCTTTGACAGTGACCCGCACGATCCAGCGTCGAGCGCCGGATGGATCAACAACAAGGTACAACCCGCTCCCGTCACCATGGCGACCGGGGCCAAGGGTTCGAACCAAATTCTTCGTCAGTTTTCCGCTTAACGCAGCCATGCCTAGGTCATCTTTTTTGTCGTTTTGAACCAACGTTCATGCATGTCTGCCAAGAACTCCTGTGTAATTGGAAATCCGGCTGCATCACCGATTACCGAGTCGATCCCGCAATTAGGACAAAGCGCTGTCGCTCCAGCCGGGTTCCGACGAGGATCGACCCATTCCGTTATGGCTTTTGGTGGAAATGTGGTCTGACAATAGAAGCATCCACAGGTCGTGCTCGCGAGAACCTCTTCCCTGTGCAAGCTAGATTTCTCGTGTGCCGCTTCCAAAAATTCAGTCATCTCATCCTCAAAATACCACAATTTATACCACGCAATGAACAGAAACGAGTCTAATCGAAGAAAACTCAATAGCAACAACGAATGAAGATAAACGAACAAAAACAGCCCCATATGGGGCCAAGCCACATCGAACACAATTGAATAGAAATGGTGGGTGGCGGAGACGAAGGGATTCGAACCCTCGAGACGGTTTCCCGCCTACTCCCTTAGCAGGGGAGCGCCTTCGACCACTCGGCCACGTCTCCGCTGGCCGGTATATCCTTGCCTGTGATCCAGTTACAAGGCGATTTTCCCGGGCAGCGGCAATTTTCTGAACTTCGATGCAGAAAATCAGATTGGCAGCGGTCCAAAATGGCGACCATGGCTGTTCCTGTGGGTGAGCACACGCCTCACAATCGCAACGGGGCCATGCATCCAATGGGTGATACATGTATGGAAAACTTGCATTCAGGCCCGGTTTCCATGCATATTTGTCCATATTTAATAAATTTAATGACCAATATTGCTGGTTGAGTGGGGCAAAAATATCGGGCTTTTTGGGGCGTTTGACGCCCTCCACGGGATCCTTTTGGGGGAAGGAACTTGGTATTGACCTGGTTAAGAGTTTTATTGGTTACTTTGGTTGTTCTGGCCCTGCCGGAAATGGCTTCAGCGACAATCGGGAAGGTTCTCAGCGTCAAACAAGGCGCTGAATTGGTGCGGGATGGCAAAGCCGTGCGATTGCGGCAGGGGATGGAGATCTCGTCCGGGGATATGGTTGTCACCAACAGCTCGGGCGTGGTGCAACTGCTGTTCGCGGATGAGACCAAAATCGCCGTCGGCCCGAACGCGCGCATGATGCTGGATGTGACCATGCTGCGCGGCAAACGCCGGGCCAAGAGTTTCGCGGTGCAGGCGCTGGGCGGCAGTTTCCGCTTTATCTCGGGCAACAGCAGAAAGCGGGCGTATTCCGTCACGACGCCTTCGGCGACAATGGCGGTGCGGGGTACGATTTTCGACATGTGGATCGCCTCGGACCGACAAAGTGCGATGATCGTTCTGGAGGGCACCGTGCAGATGTGCGGGCGGCAAGGGGTGTGCCGGTCAGCACGGCGGCAATGCAGCATGTATGCGACAAGCTCGGGCGGAGGTGTCGGCAGCCCGGTGGATCAGGAACAATACGCCAAAGCCGTGGCTGCCGGGTTCCCGTTCGTGACGTCGGAACAGCAGTTGCTGCCCCCTTTCCAGGCTGGCGCCGAGGGGTGTGGGCGCGAATCGCAGGTGGTGCCGACCGTTGCACCAGAACGGTCCGAGCCCCGGCCTGCCCCACGTCAGGCGCAGGCACCTTCTGCTCCGACACCAACGGCGGCCCCACCGGGTGAAGAAACCCATGAGCCGGAAGAAGAACGCGAAGAGGAGCGTGAGGAAGAGCGCGAGGAGGAACGGGAAGAAGAGCGGGAAGAGGAACCCACCGCAGAGCCGAACACAGAAGAACGGGATACAGGGAACACCCCGGACGGGGACGCTGCCTTTGACGGCGGTGACCGGGAAAGGGATTGAATCGCCGGGCCAATTAAGGCCCGCACAAGAATTTTCGTTTTTCCCCCAAAGCCAGGGAGGCTGACGTGGCGGGCAAGACAAAAGATCGGTTTGCACGACGGCTGGCGTTTCGCCTTGTGGGCGTGTGTCTGATCCTGCTGGGCTGTTTCGTGCGGGTCAGCGACCCCTATCCGGTTCAGATCACCCGGTTGATCTATTTCGACGTGCTGCAACGGATCGCGCCACGGCAGTTCAATCCGGACCTGCCGGTGCGTGTCGTGGATATTGACGAGCGGACTTTGACCAAATGGGGCCAATGGCCCTGGCCGCGCAGTCAGATGGCGCAGATGACAGATCGGCTGGGCGAATATGGTGCTGCGGCCATTGCCTTTGATATGCTGTTTGCCGAACCGGACCGGTACTCTCCGTCCCGTTTGCTGCAAGACCCGGCGCTGGCCGGTATTCTGCGGGTCGAGGAAAGCGCGGCCAATCTGGACAATGATGTGATCTTCGGGGATCGGATTGCGCAATGGCCGGTGGTTCTGGGCGTGGCGGCGCGGCAGACCGATGGTGGGCCGCCGATAGCGCCCAAGGCCGGGATCGTCGAGATCGGCGAACAGCCCTCTGCCGGGTTGGTCCGGGTGGCGCATTGGACCACGCTGACTGCTCCGCTGGGTCAGGATGCGGCGGGGATCGGTGGGGTCAATGTCTCACCCATCGGGGGGATGGGCGTC
The DNA here is from genome assembly GCF_028066395.1 of Ruegeria sp. Lineage (GTDB taxonomy): Bacteria > Pseudomonadota > Alphaproteobacteria > Rhodobacterales > Rhodobacteraceae > Ruegeria. The sequence continues at coordinate 40,025 of NZ_JALCBM010000034.1, read as the reverse complement.
GTGCGCCGGGTTCCGGTGCTGTGGTCCGGCCCGGGTGGTGTTCTGCCCGGACTGGGGGTCGAGGCGCTGCGTGTCGCGTTGGGAGAGCCGGTGATCTTTGCCGAAGGCGCGCAGGATGAGGCCGGGATCATGCTGGGCGCAGCCATCGGGGATTTCCTGCTGCCCACGACCGAACATGGTGAGATCTGGGTGCGCTATCGGCGTGACAATCCGGGGCTTTACCTGTCCGCCGGCGACATCATGGAACGCGGCGACGATCCCGCATTGCGGGCCGAGATCGAGGGGCGGATCATTCTGGTCGGCACATCTGCGGCGGGTCTGTTCGATATGCGTGAAACGGCATTGGGCGAATCCGTGCCCGGGGTTTCGATCCATGCCCAGATCATTGAACAGGTGATTCTGGGTGACACGCTCAGCCGGTCCGACGTGACCGCCGCGCTGGAATTGCTGGCCTTTGTCAGTCTGGGCATCGTGGTGACGGTGGTGATGTCCAGCTTTGGTGCTGTGGCGTCGTTTATCGCAGGCGGGGTGGCCGCGGCGGTGGTGATGGCGATCAGCTGGCTGGCTTTTCAGAACCAGTCGGTTCTGTTTGACGCCACCTTCCCGCTGCTGGGGGGCATGGCAAATTTCGGGCTGTTGGCCGGATATCTCTTCATCTCGACCGAGCGCGAAAAGCGGGTGATCCGCCAGACCTTCTCGCATTATGTCGCGCCAGAGATACTGGATGAGATGGAAGCCACCGGCCATCGCCTGCAATTGGGCGGAGAATCGCAGGAGATCACGGTGATGTTCTCGGATATCCGGGGGTTCACGCCGCTGTCGGAATCGGTTTCGGCCACCGATCTGGTGACCTTGCTGAACGAGCTGTTCTCGGAAATCGGTGACCAGATTCTGCTGGAACGCGGCACTATCGACAAATTCATCGGCGACGCGGTCATGGCCTTCTGGAATGCGCCACTGCCGGTCGAAGATCACCCGCAACGGGCCGCCTGCGCGGCGTTGCTGATGCGGCGGGCACTGGCGAAATTCAATGCTTCAGCCATGATGCAGGGGCGGCCTCCGATTGCGCTGGCCACGGGGTGCGCGACGGGAACCGCCTGCGTTGGCAATATCGGGTCGCGCAGCCGCTTCAACTATACGGTGATCGGGGATGTGGTGAACGTGGCGGCGCGGATCGAACAGAATTGCCGCCATGTCGATTATGACATTCTGGTCTCACGCTCGGTTCAGCAGGTGGTTGGGTCAGACCTTGCGCTGCTTGAGGCCGGGTTCGTCGATCTGAAAGGCAAAAGCGATCTGGAGCCCGTTTATGTGTTGGTCGGTGACGAACATCTGGCCGCGACGGCGGCGTTCCGCGCCTTGCAGGCTGCCCATAAGGAACTGATCGCCGCCATTCGCGGTGGCGAGGCACGTCCTGCCATCGTCGCCGCCTGTTCCGAATGCGCGCAACTGGCGGCAGGGGTCGAGCCGGGGCTTGAGGGGTTCTACCTGACCCTGCCGGGCCGCGCGGCGGATTTCCGGTCGGACAGTCAGGCCGGACAGGCCGTGTTCAGCCATCACGGTGGATCATAGACAGGGAATAAAGAAAACGGGTCGCTGTCGAAATATGACAGCGACCCGCCTCACTTGGATATGTGGATCAGTCTCGCCCCCTCGAGAACTATCTAAAACAAAACGGGCTAAACCTTCGATACTTCGAAACTGATCCGTTATCCCTTCCGGAATAAACCTAACTTGCACCATCGGCGTTCACGCCACAGTGAAGCAGTTCACATTACTGAAAAATTTATTCAATCACGCCAATCGAAGAAGCCGGGGCCCGCTTTTTGCAGCAGCGACGCAGCCATGGCACGCCCGATTTCGGCACCATCTTCGGCAGGGCCTGTGGCCGTTTCGGCGATTGCCTCGGACCCGTCCGGGCGCAGCACTTCGCCGCGCAGACGCAACTGGCCATCCTGCATCTCCGCCAGCCCGGCAATCGGGGTTTCGCAGGACCCGTCAAGCCCGGCCAGCAGGCTACGCTCGGCCGCCAGGCGTTGCGCGGTCTCGGCGTGGTGGATCGCGGCCAGCATTTCAGCGGCGCGGTCGTCATTGGCGCGCCGTTCGATCCCGATGGCACCCTGTGCGATGGCGGGCAGCATGTCGTCGGGCGAGATTGCGGTGGCAGGCACATCGTCCATGTTCAAACGACGCAGTCCGGCCAGCGCCAGAAAGGTGCATTCGGCCACGCCATTTTCCAGCTTCTTCAGGCGGGTCTGCACATTGCCCCGAAACTCGACCACGTTCAGATCGGGCCGACGGTTCAGCAACTGCGCCCGCCGCCGCAGGGACGAAGTGCCCACCACCGCGCCCGAGGGCAGGTCATGGATCGAGCTGTAGCTGGGTGAGATAAAGGCATCCCGCACGTCTTCGCGGGGCAGGAAGGTGTCCAGCACCAAGCCTTCTGGTTGAGCGACCGGCATGTCCTTGGTCGAATGCACGGCGATGTCGATTGCGCCGCTCAGCATCGCCTCTTCGATTTCCTTGGTGAACAGACCCTTGTTGCCGATCTCTTTCAGCGGGCGGTCCGCGTCGATCATGGCCCGGTTGTCGCCGGTGGTCTTGATCACCACAACCTCGAACGCCTCTTGCGGCAGGTCGAAAGCCTCGGCCAGCCTTTGCCGGGTTTCATAGGCCTGGGCCAGCGCCAGTGGCGAGCCACGTGTACCAATTTTCAAAGGCGATGCGGGGGAGGGCAGGGTCACAGTCATGGACATAGCTTTAGTCGCGTCACATTGCCCTGACAATGGGGGCAGAGCTTGACAAATTGCCGCCGAAGGAAGACCCGTGTCGGCAAACCGGAAGATTGGGGACGGGCATGGCCGAGACAAAGAAAATACTGCGGGCGCTGGCGGGCGAGGTTCAGGCCGTTCCGCCGATCTGGATGATGCGTCAGGCGGGCCGCTATCTGCCCGAATACCGCGCCACCCGTGCGCAGGCCGGGGATTTCCTGTCACTATGCTATAACCCGGACCTGGCCGCCGAGGTCACCTTGCAGCCGATCCGCCGCTACGGTTTCGATGCGGCGATCCTGTTTGCCGACATCCTGCTGGTGCCGCAGGCGCTGGGCGCGGATTTGTGGTTTGTGACTGGTGAGGGGCCGCGCCTGTCGACCATCACGCAGCAATCGGATTTCGATGCGTTGAAGCCGGTCGAGGATATTCACGAGACACTGTCGCCGGTCTATGAAACCGTCCGCATCCTGTCGCGGGAATTGCCGTCCGAGACCACTCTGATCGGGTTCGCCGGGGCGCCGTGGACCGTGGCCACCTATATGATCGCCGGGCGCGGCACGCCGGATCAGGGCCCGGCCCATGCGCTGCGCGAAGGGAACACCGCGCTGTTCGAGGCGCTGCTGGACCGGATCACCGCCGCCACGATCGAATATCTGTCAGCCCAGATCGAGGCCGGGGCCGAAGTGGTCAAGATCTTTGACAGTTGGGCCGGGTCACTGAAAGGCGACGCGTTTCAGAAATATGCGGTCGAGCCCTGCCGGGTCATCACCCAAGCCATCAAGGCGCGTCATCCCGGTATCCCGGTGATCGGCTTCCCGCGTGAGGCCGGTGAGGGCTATGTCGGATTTGCAAAGGCCACCGGTGTGGATTGCGTGGCGCTGGACAATTCCGTGTCGCCGGACTGGGCAGCAGAGCATGTGCAGGTCGATGGCTGCGTGCAGGGCAATCTGGCCTCGTCGCACATGGTGACCGGCGGGCAGGCACTGGTGGATGACACCCGGCGCATTGTCGAGGCGTTTTCGAACGGGCCGCATATCTTCAATCTGGGGCACGGGATCACGCCGGATGCGGACCCTGAGAACGTACAGCTGATGATCGATACGGTGCGTTCGCGGTAGGGTTCGGTTAAGGGGGCCAGCCCCCTTCTTGGCCTACGGCCAATTCATCCCCCGGGATATTTTTAGCCAGATGAAGCGGGCGGGAGGTTTTTCAGGATTTCCTGCGTGTGTTGGCCGCGTTTGGGGCTGGGTTTGGGGTGCCATATGTGTGTTGAGAAGCGTGGCGCGGCGGCGGCTTGCAGATTGCCGTCAGACTGTTGCCATGTCTGGCGGGTGTTCATTGGATGAGTGCTGGCCTCAGGCGGGCTGAGGACGGGGGCGACGCAGGCGTCGGTATCGGCGAAAAGTTCTGCCCAGTGGTCGCGGGGGTTTTCTGCGAAAATCCGGGTCAGGCGTTGGGTCAGCTCTGGCCAGAGTTGACGGTCGAACTGGTGTTGGAACTGTGGATCGTCCGACAGGCCCAGCAGGTTCAGGAAGATGGCGTAGAATTTCGGCTCAAGACATTGGACCGAGATGTGGCCTCCGTCAGCGCAGGCGTAGCAGCGGCTCCAATGCGGGCCGTCCAGCAGGCTTTGGCCACGCGTGTCCGAGAGGTTGCCGGTTTGGCCGAGGCTCATGAGCAGGTTCATCATATGGGCCGAGCCGTCATAGATGGCGGCATCGACTACGGTGCCCTGGCCGGTGGTGCGGGCGTTGATCAGGGCCGCCAGAATGCCCGCCACAAGGTAGAGCGCACCGCCACCGATATCGCCCACCAGCGTCGCCGGAGTTTGCGGGATGTCACCAGGGTTGGATGCGTACCAGAGCGCACCCGACAGGGCGATGTAGTTCAGATCATGCCCGGCCACGTCCGAAAGCGGGCTGCTTTGTCCCCAGCCCGTCATGCGGCCATAGACCAGTTTTGGGTTTGGGGCGTGGCATATCTCGGGACCGAGACCCAGTTTCTCCATCACGCCGGGGCGGAATCCTTCGATCAGGGCATCTGCGGTGGCGATCAGGCGCAGGGCGGTGTCCAGATCCTGCGGGTCCTTAAGGTCCAGCGCGATGGAGCGTTTGCCGCGATCCAGCAGGGATCGTTCGGGCATGCCGGGCGTGACTGCCCCGCCTTTGCGGTGAATAGTGATCACATCTGCGCCCAGATCGGCCAGCAGCATGGCGGCGAAAGGACCGGGGCCCAGCCCCTCGACCTCGATAACGCGAATTCCGTTCAGCATGGCGACCCTCCCTGCGGGCAGGGTTTCGTTGAGGTCGGCGGATTGCAAGGGCTAATCCGGGCAAAGACGCAACAACCTCCCCTGCATCTTTGCGCAAGAGGCTGTGCGATTTTGACCTGTTCCGCAGTGGTTCAGCGCGATAGGGTGCGCGCCAGAACAGGGGGACGCATGGCACCGATTTTGTCCATTAAGGATCTGCGCAAATCCTATGAGGGCGGCTTTGAGGCGCTGAAAGGCGTGACGCTGGATATCGAACAGGGTGAGATTCTGGCGCTGCTGGGTCCCAATGGTGCAGGCAAGACGACGCTGATTTCCACCGTCTGCGGAATCACCACGCCAACCTCGGGCTCGGTCACCGTGGGCGGGCATGACATCCAGACCGACTTCCGGGCCGCACGCCAGATGATCGGTTTGGTGCCGCAAGAGATCGCGCTGGAGCCGTTCGAAAAGGTCTGGAACACAGTACGGTTTTCGCGCGGCCTGTTCGGCTATGGCGCCGATAGCGCCCGGCTTGAGGAGATTCTGCGCAAACTGTCCCTGTGGGACAAGCGGCGCAATGCGATCAAGGAACTGTCGGGCGGCATGAAGCGCCGGGTGTTGATCGCCAAGGCGTTGGCGCATGAACCGCGCGTGCTGTTTCTGGACGAACCCACTGCGGGCGTCGATGTGGAACTGCGCAAGGACATGTGGGATATCGTGGCCGAGCTGAAAGCCAGCGGCGTCACCATCATCCTGACCACCCATTACATCGAAGAGGCCGAGGCCATCGCCGACCGCGTCGGCGTGATTGACAAGGGTGAGTTGCTGCTGGTGCAGGACAAGGACACGCTGATGGCGCAGATGGGCAAGAAACAGATCGAAGTGATGCTGAACGAACCCGTCGACGCCATTCCCGATTGCCTGTCGGCCCATAACCTGACCCTGAATGGAGCGGGCGATGTGCTGGTCTATACCTATGACACCAACGCCGACCGCACCGGGATCACCACCCTGCTGAACGATGTCGCGCAGGCCGGGCTGGTGTTGCGCGATGTGCAGACCCGGCAGTCGAGCCTTGAGGAAATATTCGTCAATCTGGTGTCGGGAGAGCCCGCATGAACTGGTCCGCCATCGCCGCCATCTACAGGTTTGAAATGACACGGTTCTTTCGCACTCTGGCACAAAGCTTTCTGTCGCCGGTCCTGTCCACTTCGCTTTATTTTGTGGTGTTCGGCACCGCCATCGGCAGTCGCATTCAAGAGGTCGAAGGGGTATCCTATGGCGCTTTCATCGTGCCCGGGCTGATTATGCTGTCGATTGTGACGCTGTCGATCTCGAACGCGTCCTTTGGCATCTACTTCCCGAAATTCCTGGGCACGATCTATGAACTGCTGTCGGCCCCGATCAACTTCATCGAGATTGTGATCGGCTATGTCGGCGCGGCGGCGACCAAGGCGCTGTTCGTCGGGCTGGTCATTCTGGTTACCGCCACGTTCTTTGTCGATCTGAGGATCGAGCACCCCTTTGCCATGGCGGCGTTTCTGATTCTGTCTTGCCTCAGTTTCTCGCTTCTGGGGTTCATCATCGGCATCTGGGCCAGCAATTTCGAACAGATGTCGCTGGTGCCGCAACTGGTGGTGACTCCGCTGATCTTTCTGGGTGGTACGTTCTATTCGATCTCGATGCTGCCGCCAGTCTGGCAGACGATCACCCTGTTCAACCCGGTGGTCTATCTGATCTCGGGCTTTCGTTGGTCGTTTTACGGCTTTGCCGATGTACCGATATTCTGGAGCCTGCTGGCCATCGTCGCCTTTACCGGCATCTGCCTTGCGGTGATCGGCTGGATCTTCAAAACCGGCTGGCGAATCCGCAGCTGATCTGTTTCGCACTTGCGTTGAACGCTCCTGTCGCGTCGATATAGCTTTGCGATTCGGTGGGGCGTGCAGCCAATTGCAGGCGTTGCATTTTTGCCCATCAGGTGTGGGAAATTGGTTCACGTCGCGTTTATGGGGCAGGCGGTCCCTTGTTAACGGCTGTGGCGCGCTCTACATCGGCATCCATGAAACTAAGCCTGCCTTTCATGAAAAAGCAGCCCGTCGTGGCCGTTGTCCGCCTGTCCGGTGCCATCGGAATGGCCGGGCGTGCGTCGATGAACGACACGACGCTGGCGCCGGTTCTGGAAAAGGCGTTTCGCAAGGGCAAACCCGCAGCCGTCGCGCTTGAGGTCAACTCGCCCGGTGGCTCGCCTGTGCAAAGTTCGTTGATCGGGGCACGTATCCGGCGGCTGGCCGAGGAACTGAACATCCCCGTATTTGCCTTTGTCGAGGATGTGGCCGCCTCGGGCGGGTATTGGCTGGCGGCGGCAGCAGATGAGATCTGGGCCGATGACAGCTCGGTCCTGGGGTCGATCGGGGTAATCTCATCAGGGTTTGGCGCGCATGTGTTTCTGGCCCGGCAAGGGTTTGAACGGCGCGTGCACACGGCGGGGCAGTCGAAATCCATGCTCGACCCGTTTGCGCCGGAAAAGAAAGAGGACATCGCCCGCCTCAAAGTGCTGCTGGGCGATATCCACGAGAACTTCATCGCCCATGTGAAAACCCGTCGCGGCGACAAGCTGGACGCCAATGCCGATCTGTTCAATGGCGAGGTCTGGCTGGCCCGCCGCGCGCAGGAACTGGGCCTGATCGACGGCATCGCGCATCTGAAACCCAAGATGCAGGAGAAGTTCGGCGACAAGGTCAAGTTCCGCCGCTATGGGGTCCGCAAACCGATCTGGTCCCGTTTTGGGGCCGCGCTGGCGCAGGACGCCGTTGCCGGACTAGAGGAGCGCGCGGCCTATGCGCGATTCGGGTTGTGACGTGATCATCAAGATTGTCACCCTTTTCCTGATCGCCATGGGCGTGCTGGCCATGTTCGGCAAGCTGCGCTTTCCCGGGCAAAAACGGCTGAGTTCGGCCAAGTGCCGCAAATGCGGCCGGTTTCGGATCGGCAAGGGCCCGTGCCCCTGTGAAAAAGGAGGCCGCGGATGACGCCATGGCTGTTTTCCGGTCTTGGCCTGCTGATCCTGCTGCTGGCCGGGGATGCGCTGGTGCGGGGGGCGGTGAACCTCAGCCTGCGGCTGGGCGTGCCGGCGCTGATCGTCAGCCTGACTATCGTCGCCTTTGGCACCTCGGCCCCTGAATTGCTGATCGCGATCAGCGCGGTGGAAGAGGACGCGCCGGGCATTGCGCTGGGTAACGTTGTCGGCTCGAACACCGCCAATATCCTGCTGGTTCTGGGGCTTCCGGCCCTGCTGGCGACTCTGCACACCAGCGAATGTGACAGCCGCAAGAACTATGTCTTCATGCTGATGGCCTCGGTCCTGTTCATCGCGCTGGCCTTCTGTGGCGAGTTTAACTTGATCAGCGGTGCGATTCTGCTGGCCGGTCTGGGGCTGGTCCTGATGAACGCCTTCCGCGAGGCCAAGGCCCATCGCAAAGCCTGTGGCGAGGCGTGTGCGGATGATGACGAGTTGGACGGGTTGGAAGAGGCCGACCCGAACATGCCTTACTGGAAAGTGTCAGTCTACCTGATCCTGGGCCTGATCGGTCTGCCCATGGGCGCGCATCTGCTGGTGGAAAACGCCACCGTCATCGCCCGCATGTATGGGGTCAGCGAGACGGTGATCGGTCTGACGCTGATCGCCGTGGGCACCTCGCTGCCCGAATTGGCGACGACGGTCATGGCGGCGCTGCGGCGGCAGGCGGATGTGGCGCTGGGCAATGTCATCGGGTCGAACATGTTCAACCTGCTGGCTATCATCGGCATCGCCACGCTGTTCGGCGAAATCCCGGTGGACCCCGAATTCCTGCATTTCGACCTGTGGGTCATGCTGGGCGCGTCGCTGTTGCTAATTCCCTTCGTGTTCTTCAAACAGGACATCACCCGCATCTGGGGCCTGATCCTGACCGCACTCTACGCTGTCTATATCATCGTCCTGCTGGCGTGACCTGACCGAGGGAGGTGCCCCATGACCCGAGCATTGGTAACCGGCGCTGGCATCCGGCTGGGCCGCGCCATGGCGCTGTATCTGGCGCGGCGTGGCTATGATGTGGCGGTCCACTATGCGTCATCCGAGGCCCCCGCACAGGACACCGTGGCCGAGGTTCAGGCGCTGGGCCGTCAGGCGGTCGCCCTGCAGGCCGATCTGCTGGACGAGGCTCAGGTCACCGCCCTGCTGCCCCGCGCGTCCGAGGCGTTGGGCGGGCCGATCACCTGTCTGGTGAACAACGCCTCGATCTTTGAATATGACAACATCCACACCGCCACACGCCAAAGCTGGGACCGGCATATGGACAGCAACCTGCGTGCGCCCTTCGTACTGACGCAGGCCATGGCGGACCAGGGTCTTGTCGCCGAACCCGATGACGCGGGAGAGCCGATGGCAACCGGCCTGATCGTCAACATGGTGGATATGCGTGTCCGCAAGCTGACGCCCGAGTTCATGTCCTACACCATCGCCAAGATGGGCCTGTGGGCGCTGACCCGCACCGCGGCGCAGGCGTTGACCCCGGCCATCCGCGTCAACGCCATCGGCCCCGGCCCCACCTTGCAGGGCCACCGCCAAAGCGACAGTCATTTCCGCGCGCAGCGGGAAAACACGGTGTTAGAGAGGGGCGCGAATCCCTCCGACATCACCGCCGCGCTGGGCTATTTTCTGGATGCTCATGCGGTCACCGGACAGCTTTTATGCGTCGACGGCGGGCAGCACCTGGGCTGGCAAACCCCGGATGTTCTTGGCGTTGAATAGGCATATCCGCCGCAAGTTTTGCACCGCTCTCGTTTCTGTTACCGGCGCGTTACAAAAATGTCTTATTTTTCATATGCTTGTTTCCATTCATAAAAAATTCCATTTAAAAACAGCATCTTAATAAGGTGCCTATTTTTTAGGCAAATCAAGGAATGCTTAATAAATTAAGGGAAAATCACATCGCCCCAAAACTTATCTGCATACTTATCCACAGAAACCGTGGATTTGTTTTCTCTTGATCTGAGACGCGCAAGATTGCAGCCATGGTCAGAGAATCATATCTCAGGCTCATGACCACCCACAGCGATTCCCCTCAGACCGGCTATGCCTGCATTCAGCGTTACGTGAAGACGCTGGACAGCTCGCCCGGTGTCTACCGTATGCTGGATAGCGACAGCCGGGTTCTGTATGTGGGCAAGGCGCGCAATCTGAAGGCGCGGGTGTCGAACTACACGCGGCCCGGTCATTCCGGTCGGATCGAAAAGATGATCGCGTCGACCGCCTCGATGATGTTCCTGACCACCCGGACCGAGACCGAGGCGCTGCTGCTGGAGCAGAACCTGATCAAGCAGCTCAAGCCCAAGTACAATGTGCTGCTGCGCGACGATAAGAGCTTCCCGAATATTCTGGTCGCCAAGGATCATGCCTTTCCGCAGATCAAGAAACATCGCGGGGCCAAGAAAGAGAAGGGCGCGTATTTCGGCCCCTTCGCCAGCGCAGGTGCGGTGAACCGGACGCTGAACCAGCTGCAAAAGGCGTTTCTGCTGCGCAATTGCTCGGATTCGATGTTCGATAGCCGCACGCGGCCCTGTCTGCTCTATCAGATCAAGCGGTGCTCGGGGCCTTGCGTCGATCTGATCAGCGAGGCCGAGTACCGCGAAAGCGTCAAGGATGCGGAACGGTTCCTGTCGGGCCGGTCCACCAAAGTGCAAGAGGATCTGGCCGAACAGATGATGGCTGCGTCCGAGGCGATGGAATTCGAACGCGCCGCCGGTCTGCGCGACCGAATCCGCGCGCTGACGCAGGTGCAGACGAGTCAGGGCATCAACCCGCGCGGCGTGGCCGAGGCGGATGTGATCGGCCTCTATATGGACAGCGGGCAAGCCTGCGTTCAAGTGTTTTTCATCCGCGCTAACCAGAACTGGGGGAACAAGGATTTCTACCCCCGCGTCGGCCCGGATGTATCGGCGGCTGAGGTGATGGAAGCCTTCCTTGGTCAGTTCTACGACAACAAGGAACCGCCCCGGCAGTTGATCCTGTCCGACGCCATCGAAAACGCCGATCTGATGCAAGAGGCGCTGACCGAGAAAGCGGGCCGCAAGGTCGAAATCCTTGTCCCGCAGCGTGGTGAGAAACAAGAACTGGTCGCCGGTGCCCTGCGCAATGCGCGGGAATCACTGGCCCGCCGCATGTCCGAAAGTGCCACGCAAGCCAAGCTGCTGCGCGGTGTGGCCGAGGCGTTTGATCTGGACGCCCCGCCGGATCGGATTGAGGTCTACGATAACTCTCATATCCAAGGCACCAATGCGGTGGGCGGCATGATCGTCGCGGGTCCCGAAGGGTTTATGAAAAACGCCTATCGCAAGTTCAACATTCGTGGCGATGATCTGACCCCCGGCGACGATTTCGGCATGATGAAAGAGGTGCTGACCCGCCGCTTCACCCGCCTGCAAAAGGAAGACCCGGACCGCGACAAAGGGATGTGGCCCGACCTGCTGCTGATCGATGGCGGGGCCGGGCAGGTGAGCGCTGTGCATGAAATCATGGTCGAACATGGCGTCGAGGATATCCCGATGGTCGGGGTTGCCAAGGGTGTCGACCGGGACCACGGCAAGGAAGAATTCCACCGCACCGGCCAGCGCCCCTTTGCCCTGAAACGCAACGACCCGGTGCTCTATTTCATCCAGCGTCTACGGGACGAGGCGCACCGCTTTGCCATCGGCACCCACCGCGCCAAACGCGCCAAGGCCGTGGGCGCAACGCCGCTGGACGAAATCCCCGGCGTGGGGGCGGCGCGCAAACGGGCCCTGCTGACCCATTTCGGCAGCGCCAAAGCCGTCAGCCGTGCCAATCTGGCCGATCTGAAAGCGGTCGAGGGGATCTCGGCCGGGTTGGCGCAGAAGGTCTATGATTTCTTCCACGACAAGGGCTAGGCGCGCCGCCCACGCCACAGGATATACAGCCCCGAGGCGACGATCAGCGCGCTGCCGATCCACATGGTGCGGTCCAATTGCTCGCCAAAGAACACCACGCCCAGCCCGATGCCGAACAGCAGCCGGGAATAGCGGAACGGGGTGACGGCTGAAACCTCACCCGTGTGCATCGCTTTCATCAGTGACGTATAGGCGACGGTGCCGAACGCCACCGCACCCAACAGGTGCAGGCTGACATGGGCGGACAGGGCGGCCATCGGGACCCCTTCCCAAAACCGATAGGCAGCTCCGGCGACGATGATGGCAAGGAAGCCGTAGAAACCCAGCACTTCGGTCCCCAAAGATGCCGGGGCCGCGCGGCTGGCCAGATCGCGCCCGGCGAAGCCCAGCATTCCCAGCACGGCGAGGATCGACAGGGCCGAGAAGCTGTCTCCGGTTGGTTGGATGATGATCACGACGCCAATCAGGCCGACGACAATGGCGCTCCACCGCCGCCAGCCGACGGTTTCACCAAAGACCAGCGCCGCGCCTGCGACCACGACCAAGGGCGTGGCCTGCAGGATCACCGTGGCCGAGGACAAAGGCGTCAGCGCGATGGCCAGCACGTAGAACAGCCGGCCCAGAACCTCGAACAGCACCCGCACCTTCATCGGGCGTGACAGCACGTCCGGCTGCAGCAGACGCGTGCCCCGGATTGCCGCGACCGCCGCAAAAACCACGGCCCCGCCCGCACCAAACAGCACCAGCACCTGCCAGATCGGCAACGCGGCTGAGGCGGCCTTGAGCAGCGCGTCCTCAAGCGCGAACAGGGCCATGGCGGCGATCATCCAGGCGCTGCCGATCAGGTTGGACCGGGGGTCGGTTTGAATGAGCGGGGGCATGAGATGCGCTTTCGTGTCGTGTCGCCGGGCAATCTGGCGTAAATCTGCGGCGGGGCAAGCGGAAAGCGCTTTGATCAAGCGTCTGGGATCGGGGCTGTTTTTTGTTACCCCGTCTTTTCTGTCTGCCAGCGGCGATGTAGGGTCGGCCTCATGAAATGGAACCTGCCCAATATCCTGACTGTCCTGCGTTTGCTGGCCGCACCCGGCCTCGCCGTGATGTTTTTGTATTTCACCCGTCCCTATGCGGATTGGTTCGCGCTGATCCTGTTTCTATCAGCGGCGATCACCGACTGGTTCGACGGCTATCTGGCCCGCGCGTGGAAGCAGGAAACCAAGATCGGCGCGATGCTGGACCCGATTGCCGACAAGGCAATGGTGGTGATCGCGCTGATGATCCTTGTGGGCTATTCGGCAGAACACTGGACCCCGTGGCTGGTGCTGCCCGCCACCGTGATCCTGTTTCGCGAGGTGTTCGTCTCGGGCCTGCGGGAATATCTGGGTGACGTGGCCGGGACGCTGAAGGTCACGAAACTGGCCAAGTGGAAAACAACCGCGCAGATGGTCGCCATCGCCATCCTGTTTTCGCAGGGCATTTTCGAACACCACTTTGTGATGGGCTCATTCGGGATGGATGCAGAAACGCTTGATCAGGTGCTCAGCGGCCAGATCGAGGACCTGTATGGTCTGCGTCGGCACCTTGAGGGCATGTTCTGGGCCGGACGGATCGGGCTGTGGCTGCTGTGGATTGCGGCGGCACTGACATTGATCACCGGCTTTGACTACCTACGTAAAGCCATGCCCCACCTGAAGGAGAGCTAAGGGATGGACGTGCTGTATTTTGCCTGGGTGCGCGAGCGGATCGGCCTGCCCAAGGAAAAGGTTGAAACCGAGGCCGCCACCGTCTCGGACCTGGTGGCCGAGCTGAGCGCACGCGAGGATCGCTATGCCGCTGCATTCGCCGACCTGTCGGCCCTGCGCGTGGCACTGGATCAGGAGCTGTCGGATTTCGACGCCTCCCTTGCAGGCGTGCGTGAGGTGGCGTTTTTCCCGCCGATGACAGGCGGCTGAGATGCGGGTCGTCGTTCAGGAAGAGGCGTTCGATCTGGGCGCCGAGACCAATGCATTTGCCGCAGGTGATGCCGCCAATGGGGCCATCGTGACCTTTGCGGGCGTGGTCCGTGATCTGGCCTCGGGCGATCTGGACGTGATGGAGATCGAACATTACCCCGGCATGACCGAACGCGCGCTGACCAAGATCGCGCAAGAGGCTATGGATCGCTGGTCGCTGGGTGACGTGCTGGTCATCCACCGCCATGGCCGTCTGGCCCCGGGCGACCGCATCATGATGGTCGCCACCGCTTCGCGCCACCGCAAGGACGCGTTCGAAGCGGCGGAGTATCTGATGGATTACCTCAAATCCCGCGCGCCGTTCTGGAAGAAGGAAATCACCACATCCGGTGCCGAATGGGTGGCCGCCAAGGATGAGGATGAAGATGCGCTGACCCGCTGGTAGGCGCGCGCGGCTTTATTCCATGTCGCTTTGCGGCCAGACCGCGCCCAAATCCCCTCTAGACCTTCGGGTGCCGATCCGGGATGAATTGGCGCGATAGGTCAGAAGGGGGCAACCATGCACGGCGATATGAAAGACAAGGGGCTTGCAACACAGGCCATTCACGCGGGCGAAGGGCCTGATCCGGTCAGCGGTGCCTCGGCCCCGGCGCTGCATATGTCCTCGACCTTTGTGACCGATCAGGTGGCGGGCTTTTCGGCCCATGATCTGGAGGAAGAGGCCCCGTTTCTCTATGGCCGCTGGGCCAACCCCAATGTCCGCACGCTGGAAACCAAAATCAGCATGTTGGAGGGCACCGAGGATTGCGTCTGTCTGGCCTCGGGCATGGCGGCGGCGACGGCGATTTTCTTGACCTTCCTGTCTGCCGGGGATCATGTGATCGTCTCCGACGTCTCTTATGCCGGGGTGGCCGAGCTGGCCCGCGATACCCTGCCGCGCATGGGGATCGAGGTGAGCACCGTCAACATGTCTGATCTCGACGCCGTGTCGGCGGCGATGCGCCCGAATACGCGGCTGATCCATACCGAGACCCCGGTGAACCCGATCGGGCGGCTGACCGATCTGGCGGCGGTTGCGGCGATCGCGCATGCAGGCGGCGCGCTGCTGTCCTGCGACGCGACCTTCGCCTCGCCCCTTGGGCAGCCGAGCAAGGCGCTGGGTGTCGATTTGATCATGCATTCGGTGACCAAATATATCGGTGGTCATGGGGACGCGATTGGCGGCGCGGTGGCGGGCCGCAAGGAACTGATCGAGAAAATCCGCAACGAATCGGCGATCCATCACGGCAGCATCATGTCACCTTTCAACGCATGGCTGATCGCCCGGGGCATGGCGACGCTGCCCTTGCGGATGAAAGCGCACCAGGCTGGGGCGATGGCGGTTGCCGAATGGCTGGAAAGTCGTCAGGCGGTGACGCGGGTGACCTATCCCGGCCTGAAATCGCATCCGCAGCACGATCTGGCGCAGCGTCAGATGACCAACACATCCGGCATGATCACCTTTCAGGTCGGCGACCGCGCCACTGGTGAGGCATTCGCCCAGAAAATGATCGAGAAGCTGCAGATCGTCCACTATGCGGTGTCTCTGGGACACCATCGCAGCCTGATCTTCTGGATGGGGACAGACGCGCTGATGGAGACCTCTTTCCGGCTGGAAGGCGCGCAACTGGACAGCTACCGCGACTATGCGGGCGACGGCGTGTTCCGCCTGTCGGTTGGTCTGGAAGACCCGGCGGACCTGATCGCTGACTTGGAACAGGTGCTGTAAACCCTGACGTTTGCGAACCGCGCTGTGATCCTAGTCAGCGTTGTTGATCCGCCCGCGCAGTTCTTCGGCCTCTTGCCGGGCGGCGCGCAGGCCGTCCATGGCGGCGGTCAGTTCCGCCTCGGTCTGGGTCAGTTGGTTGGTCAGATCCGCCTCGCGCTGTTGCAGGTAGGTGATCGCCTGATCGCGGGTTTCCTCGGCCTCGTGCAGCTCCTGACTCATTCGATCCAGATCGGCCACGTCGCTTTGGCGGACGCGGGACAGGCGGTGGGCGAGCCAGTTGGCGAACCAGCCCATGCAAAACGCGGCAAAGAGGATGATGGCGGTTGCGACGACGAATTCTGTTCTGTTCACCTTACTGGTCCTCTGCATCCGCATCCGGGGCGGTCTCGGCTGCCTCCAGTGCGGTCTCGGAATCGGGCACGGGTTCGGGGCGGATCAGGCGGAACTCGATCCGGCGGTTCTCCTCGCGGCCTTCTTCGGTGTCATTGTCTGCGATGGGCTGCGTTTCGCCATAGCCCACGGCGGTATAGCTTGAGGTCGGAATCCGCCGCCCGCGCAGTTCGTTCAGGATGGATTGTGCCCGGGCCTGGCTGAGCTGCTGGTTCATCTCTTCACGGCCCTGACTGTCGGTATGGCCCTGAATCTCTAACCGGATCGGGCCGCAATCACGCAGGATATCGGCGATCTGGTTGACAGTGTCGCGCGAGTCCGATGCGATCGTGGCCGAGCCCGGCTCAAAGGCGATCTTGCGGTCGGCCTGAACCTCGGCAATCTGCGCCTCGCAGAGTTCGGGATCGGGCAAGGCGTCTTCGGGTTCGGGTGGCTTCTGATAGGTGATCGACAGGGTGAACTCTTGCGCATCGCCAAGTTTCTCGGCCAGTTGCCCGGCAATCTGCGCCCGTGCGTCCTCGTGATGGGTGACCCCGGACAGGTCGACCATTTCCGGCGTCACGGTCAGCGCTCCGTTATGCAACAGGGACAGAGCCTCAAGCCCAGCCAGAACGCGCACGGGCCAGTCTGCGGGCAGGTCCGGGGCGATTCGCGTGGCGGTATAGACCTGCTCCGAACCAAAGGCGGCGCGGGCGAAACTGTCGGTCATGCTGCGCAGCGTCTCGTCCCCCACGCGCCCGCGCAGTTGCACCAGCCCTTCGGGGCTGAGCGTCGCGCTGAATTCCACCGGCCCGGTTTCCTCTTCGGTTTCGGGCTCGGGCAGGACGGCGTGCAGGGCAAAAACCTCGGGCAATGCGCTTTCCAGCTCGCCCACCACCCGGTCGAACAGGGCCGCATTGGTGCCCTGCGCCGCAACCAGCGAAATATCGGCATCGGACAGCGTGACGCTGCCCTGCCCGATCTCGGACAGCGCGCGGATGCTGAGCTCTGCTGCCACGGCCCAATTGGGCGAGGGCACGCCCAGCCCGATGGTGCAGCTATAGGGGCCGGTCAGACCCGCGTCCTGTGCAGCGGCCACGATGGCATCGCGCGCTTCTTCATCCTGTGCGGAACAGGCATCGAACTGTCCGCCCTGATCGTTGATCAGATAGCGCAGGGTAAACGGCGTGATCACCGGGCGCGGGGCTGAAATCGACAACCCAATGCGCAGGGTTGGCGGCGCGGCGCGGGTCAGTTCCTGCTCCAGCCGTTCCTTTTCCGGCTGGCTGTCGGCAATGGCGGTGATCCGCACCAGCCCGGGGCTGGCCGAGATCTTGGCCCGCGGCAGTTTCGCCAGTGCCGCGACGGCGTAAGAGATCGCCTCGTCCCAGCCATCGGGCTTGGGATAATCGGCGCTTTCCATCAGATCGGCCACCCCGCTGTCGGGGTCCAGCGCCTGCAGGCTATCCATCAGGGCGTCGCGATCCTCGCTGCCGGGCACCAGCCCGATCAGGGAAATGCCGCTGTCATTGCGCAGAATCTCGGCCGAAAAACGCGGCGGGGTCAGGTCGGCGGTGGGGGCCACATCCATCTCGTCGATCACACGAGAGGTATCGACTTCGGTCCCGGCGGCGGTCAGGGCGTTGAACCGCGTCGCCTCATCCGGGGCGGTGCCGGTCAGCACGACGCGCAGACCGTCGGATTGCACCTCGGCCCAGTCGTGGCCCTGCAGGTTCAGGGCGCGGCGCACGGCCAGTTCCGATGCCTCTTCGATCTTGGTGACCGCCAGCCCGGCCGCAACGAAGGACAGCGCGGCGCAGATCATGAAAATCAGGGTAGCGACAATGGAAAAGGGCAGGCGCATGGGTGGTTCAGGGGTTCCTCAGGCGGTTCGCCCCGCACTCTTACCGGGCGGGCGGGGAAGGTGCAATCAAAGCAGCAGGGCGACGCCAAGGAAGATCAGCGGAATCAAGCCGGTGTCACGGTTGGCGCGGAACAGTTGCAGCAGCTTGGCGTTGTCCTCGGTGTCCAACCCGCGCAATTGCCATGCCATATGCCAGCCCATCGCCCAGGGCCCGGCCAGCGCCACCACCAGCGCCAGAATGGTCGCTTGTGGCAGGGCCGCGTTGATGATCGCCATCCCCATCAGCGTGACGGTGCCCACCAGAAAATACTTCAGCCACCGGGCCGTGTCGGTGCCGAACAGCCTTGCGGTGGATTTGACGCCGATCAGCTCGTCATCCTCGGCATCCTGATGGGCATAGATCGTGTCATAGAACAACGTCCACGCAATGCCCGACAGGTACAGCAGGATGGCGGGCCATCCGATTGTTCCGGTATGGGCCGCCCAGGCCAGCAGCGCGCCCCAGTTGAAGGCCAGCCCCAGAAACGCCTGCGGCCACCAGGTGAACCGCTTGGCGAAGGGGTAGATCGTCACCGGCAGCAGTGACAGCACGCCCATGGCGATGGCCGCCTGATTGAAACTCAACAGAATGCCCAGCGCCAGAAGGCATTGCAGCCCCATCCAGATCACCGCCTGTCGTACACTGACCTGACCTGAAGGGATCGGGCGTGACCGGGTGCGCTCGACCTGTCCGTCGAAATTGCGGTCACTGATGTCGTTCCACGTGCAGCCCGCGCCGCGCATCAGAAAGGCCCCGATGGCGCAACCGATGGCGATCCACAGATCCTCCCACCTCGGGTTGCCATCGCTGAGGATCGCCAGCGCCAGCCCCCACCAGCAGGGAATCAGCAGCAGCCAGGTGCCGATGGGCCGGTCCGCGCGGCTGAGGCGCAGATAGGGGCGGGCAAAGGCCG
>NZ_JALCBM010000034.1:16831-21055 GCF_028066395.1 Ruegeria sp. | reverse complement strand
GTGCCGATGGGCCGGTCCGCGCGGCTGAGGCGCAGATAGGGGCGGGCAAAGGCCGGGGCGCGGGTGTCGACCCAGTTGCCGCTGACCGCATCCGCGACCTGACCGTCTGGTGTTGGGGCATTGCCTTGCATATGTAGGGTCTCATGAGTGCAAAAATCAGACTGTATGTAGAGCACCCTTTGGGTCCGGGGCAATCGGTTCCTTTGACGCGCGACCACGCGCATTACCTGTTTGGCGTGATGCGGCAGGCGGTCGGGGGCCATGTGGCCCTGTTCAACGGGCAGGATGGCGAGTGGTTGGCTGAGGTTGCCGAGGCTGGAAAGCGCGGCGGCACCCTTACCTGCGCGCAGCAGACGAAACCTCTGCAACTGCCGCCCGATCTGTGGCTGCTATTTGCCCCGATCAAGAAGGCCCGGACCGATTTCATCGTGGAGAAAGCCGCCGAAATGGGGGCCGCGCGGATCATCCCAGTGCAGACCGAGTTCACCAATTCCGAACGCATCCGGCAGGACCGGCTGCAAGCCCACGCGGTTGAGGCCGCCGAGCAATGCGGTGGCACCTTTGTGCCCGAGGTCACTGACCTGCACCGCCTCGACCGGTTTCTGGACGCGTGGCCCGAGGGTCGCCAGTTGATGTTCTGCGACGAGGCCGAGGTCGGCTCGGCCTTGCGTCTGGCCGAAACGGCTGCCGGTCAGCCCTGGGCGATTCTGATCGGCCCCGAGGGCGGGTTTTCCGAACGAGAGCGTAAACGCCTGACCGGATTGCCCTATGCTCATGTGGTCAGCCTCGGCCCGCGCATTTTGCGGGCGGATACGGCGGCAGTGGCGGCGATGACCTTGTGGCAGCAGGCTTTGGGGGATTGGTCCTGATGTGGCGCCTTGCGCAGCGGCAGGATATTTCGGCGCTGCAAAAGTTCCTCTACTGCCATATCCAAAGCTCGATGTTCCCGCTGGGCAATCTGCAGGATTACGGTCTGAACGGTCCGCATCCGCGCAGCATGAATTTCTGGCTGCTGGGTGACACGCCGCGCGGTACGTTTGGCATCACCAATGAGGGGATGATCCTGCCGCAATGCCCTGACCTATCCGACGTTGAGATTGCGGCGGCTCTTGACCTGATCCATGGCCGGAAAGTCATAGGCGTGGTCGGAGAGACTGCGCAGGTTCGCCAGATTATTCACAACGCGGGTTGGCAGGGCAGGCCTACCATCCTGAACCGGGATGAGCCCGCATTTGCCCTCGATCTCAGCGCCTTCGCCCTGCCCGAAATACCGGGTGTGAAGCTTGCGTCGCTGGGTGAAGTCGACCGTGATCTGGTGACCGGATGGCGGCGCGCCTATCACGTTGAATGCCTCGGGACCGATCCGACTCAGGCTGCCACGCAGGCTGAACAAGACATTGACAGATATCTTGAACGAGACAGCCACCGGGTCCTGCTGCACAATGGTCAGCCAGTTGCCATGACGGGTTTCAATGCGGCCCTGCCTGATGTGGTGCAGATTGGTGGCGTGTATACTCCGCCCGACCTGCGCAGACGCGGGTATGCCCGGACGGTGCTGGCCTTGCATCTCAGCGAAGCGCACGCGGCGGGTGTCAGCCGGGCCGTGCTGTTTGCGGCTTCAAATGCAGCTGCGCGGGCCTATATTGCAATCGGGTTCGCGCCTGCCGGAACATTCTCTCTGGTCCTGTTCAACGAATGATTGGAATCCACGTCATGAGTTTCATCCGACCCGAAGCCAAACTGGCGCTATGGCGCTGGCGCGAGGTGCTTGTGGCGGGGTTCGTGCTGATCCTCGGCCTTAGCTGGGTCAGCGGCCCTGGTGGGTTGCTGGGCTGGCTCGGCTGGGTGCTGATCGCCGTTGCGGTGGCTCTGGCAGTGATCGGCATTCAGCGCACGCGGTTCCGTACCGGGGCGGGCGGCCCGGGTGTCGTGACCATCGACGAAGGCCAGATCACCTATCTTGGCCCGCTGGACGGCGGCATCGTCGCCGCGCGTGAGATTGAGCGGCTGGCGCTGGACCCCAGTTCAAACCCGGCGCATTGGGTGCTGGACCAGCCGGGGCAGCCAACGCTTCACATTCCCGTGAACGCCGAAGGGGCCGAGGCGCTGTTCGACGTGTTTTCCAACCTGCCCGGTCTGAAAACGGAACGCATGCTGACCGAACTCAACAGCGGGTCCCCACACCCGGTTGTGATCTGGGAGCGTCACCCGATGCGCCCGCCACATGCGCGGCTGCATTGACACTCCGCCCATTTCCGCACAGGACTGGCCCTGAAAGACAGACACATCAGGATCGGAGCACGGTTCATGTCCATTCCCCAGTCCGGCGGCGGACCGATCGAACGCCACGAACAGCTGGCCGAATATCTGGAATCGGGCTGCAAGCCCAAGGCAGATTGGCGCATCGGCACCGAGCATGAGAAGTTCGGCTATTGCAAGGACACTCTGAAACCGCTGCCGTTTGAGGGTACTCGTTCCATCGTTGCCGTACTGGAAGGTCTGCGCGACCGCCACGGCTGGGGTGAGGTGCGCGAGGGCGACAAGCTGATCGGTCTGGAAAAGGACGGTGCCAATGTCAGCCTCGAACCGGGCGGCGCGTTGGAGCTGTCGGGTGCCCCGCTGGAGACGATCCATGAAACCTGCGACGAGGTGAATACACACCTGCGTGAGGTGAAGGATATTGCCGATGAGATTGGCGTGGGCTTCATCGGTCTGGGCGCGGCCCCGATCTGGAGCCATGAGGAAATGCCGCTGATGCCCAAGGGGCGGTATCGGCTGATGAACGACTATATGGAGAAGGTCGGCACCATGGGCCGCGCCATGATGCGGCGGACCTGTACGGTGCAGGTCAATATCGACTTCGGCTCTGAGGCTGACATGGTGCAGAAACTGCGCGTGGCGCTGGCGTTGCAGCCTGTCGCAACTGCGCTGTTTGCCAATTCCCCGTTCTTCGAGGGCAAACCCAACGGCCAGAAAAGCTGGCGCAGTCATATCTGGCGGCATCTGGATGACGCCCGCACCGGCATGCTGCCTTTCGTGTTCGAAGAGGGTTTCGGCTTTGAACGCTATGTCCAATACGCGCTCGATGTGCCGATGTATTTCGTCTATCGCGACGGTGAATATATCAACGCGCTGGGCATGTCCTTCCGCGACTTCCTGCAGGGCAAACTGCCCGCCCTGCCCGGCGAAACACCCACGCTGTCAGACTGGGCCGACCACCTGACCACCGCCTTCCCCGAAGCGCGGATCAAGAAATTCATGGAGATGCGCGGCGCCGATGGTGGCCCGTGGCGGCGCCTGTGTGCGCTGCCCGCGTTTTGGGTTGGCCTGACCTATGATCAGGGCGCGCTGGATGCGGCCTGGGATCTGGTCAAAGGCTGGGATGCGGAAACGCGCGAGGAACTGCGGGTGCAGGCCGCCGTCAAAGGTTTGCAGGCGCAGGTCGGCGACATCAACATGCACGATCTGGCGCGTGAGGTGGTCGCGATTTCCGAGGCTGGTCTGAAAGCCCGCGCCTGTCCCGGTGCCGGTGGGCTGGTCCCGGATGAGACGCATTTCTTGAACGCGCTGAAGGATTCCGTCGAATCCGGTCAGGTGCCCGCTGATGAGTTGCTGGAACGGTATCATGGCGACTGGAACGGCGATCTGACCCGGATTTTCCCGGAATACAGCTACTGACCCACCCCGTCCCGCTTGCATTTGCGGGACGAGGCCGATAGCAGGTTGGCGACCAAATTCAGAGGGCGTCATGGACGATCTTAAGGCAAAATACCTGGGGCAAATCGCCGAAGCCGGTGACGAAAACGCGCTTGAGGCGATCCGCGTCGCCGCCGTCGGCAAAAAAGGCGAGGTCGCGCTGAAGATGCGCGAGCTGGGCAAGATGACCCCCGAGGAACGTCAGGTCGCAGGCCCCGCGCTGAATGCCCTGAAGGACGAGATCAACTCGGCCCTCACCGCCAAAAAGGCCGCACTGGCCGATGCCGCGCTGGATGAACGCCTGCGCACCGAATGGCTGGACGTCACCCTGCCGACCCGTCCGCGCCGTCAGGGCTCGATCCACCCGATCAGTCAGGCGACCGAGGAACTGACCGCGATTTTTGCCGAACTTGGGTTCTCGGTGGCCGAGGGGCCGCGGATCGAGGATGACTGGTACAATTTCGACGCCCTGAACATCCCCGGCCACCACCCCGCGCGGGCCGAGATGGACACGTTCTACATGCACCG
>NZ_JALCBM010000034.1:13045-16731 GCF_028066395.1 Ruegeria sp. | reverse complement strand
TTTGCCTTTGGCATCGGCATCGACCGTCTGGCGATGCTGAAATACGGCATTCCGGATTTGCGGGCGTTCTTTGATTCCGACCTGCGTTGGCTGCGGCACTACGGGTTTGCGGCGCTGGATATGCCGAACCTGCATGGTGGTTTGAGTAGGTAAGTGTACCCGCTGGGTGTATATCTGGCCCGATATATCGATTGGTGGTATCGCCGCGTGGCCAACGCGCCCTTTTTATGGATGATTGGCATAATCGTTGCGGGAAACTTTTTTCAGTTTTTGACAATCCGTCATTTTGGGTCGGTTCTTGCATGGGTTTTGCCAGTTGTAGGGCTCGCCCTACTGCCCGGTCTTTGGGCCTCCTTTTCGACGTTTTCGAAGAAGATAAACCTCAAGGATGAGGCGGAGGAAAAACAGGAAATGGCAAAAAAGCTCATTAATGAATACGCAAAAAAAAGCGGTCGAGATAATAGCGCGGAGTAAAGGCCGATAGGCCGCCGCGCTATCGCCATCCCGCAGCTTGGCAATGGCCCGGCTGAGTGTCGATCAGCGGAAAATCACCTCGCCGAAGCGCTGCGTAAAATACCCGTTTCTGGATTCTCACAGTTTCGTGCTAGTATCATTCAGATAGTTTTATGCATTCACGTTTCGGAGGTCATTTCTTTTGGCCGAAGCTTCTCAAAGGCAGTTCAGATTGCGCCCTTTGGAAAAGGGGGATCTGGCGACCATTCAGCGCTGGTTTCAGGATGTCGAGGATCTGGCCCTGTTTGACCGGACCTGCCGCATCCCCATGAATCAGGCGCAAACCGAACACATTTGGGAGGATGCGCTTAACGAAACCGGGGATGGCAAAAGATGCTGGTTCATCATCGAAACCCGGGATGACGAGGCGCAGGGCCTGATCGGGATCGAGGCGATCTCGACCATTAATCGCGACGGGGTTGTGGCGCTGTTCATCGACAAGGCCCTGCGCGGCAGCGGTGCGGGCATCCGGGCGTCTGCCCTGATGCTGGATTTCGCGTTCCGGCAACTGGGGCTGAACCGGATCACCTCGTATTGCCGGACCGACAATCAGCGCAGCCGCGACGTTCTGCGCGCCCTGAGTTTTCAGGAAGAAGGCACGATGCGGCGCGCCTGGTTTTCCGATGGACAGTTTCATGACGTTCTAGTGGTTGGTCTGCTACAGCAGGAATGGGCCACCCGCCGCCCGTCGCTGGCCCGGGAACTGGGGCCGGAAACGGTGGTTTGCTTCGGGCCGGACTGCTCGACCGGCTGGATATGGCCGCCACGCGAATGATCATGTTCATTGACATGTTAATAAGTAGCGCGCCAAATCGGCGCCAATTTGAGGTATACCAGAAGCGTCGGATTCGGCGTTAGGGTCAAATCGAGTGTTACCAGTGTTTAATCCCAGTTCGGAAAGACCCCTGAAACAGAAGCTTGGCGCAGTGCTGTTTGCCGATGTGGTCGGCTATTCCCGATTGATGAGCGAGAATGAGATGGATACGTATAACGCGTTGAAATCCCTGATCTCTCATCTGGATTCCGTTTGCAAAGCCTATGACGGCCATGTGGTCGAGGTGCGCGGCGACGGCATTCTGGCCCTGTTCGACACCGCCACCAGCGCTGTTGAGTTCAGCATCGAACTGCACCGCATCGCCGCCCGTCACAACCGCGAACGTCCGGGCGCGCAGCCGATCCGGTTCCGCGCCGGTGTGCATCTGGGCGAGGTGCTGATTGACGAACGCGGCATCCATGGCGACAACGTCAACATCGCCGCGCGGCTACAGGAAATCGCCGACCCCGAACGGGTGTTTGTCAGCTCGGCCGTTTACGACCAGATCCGCAACCGGCTGCGGTACGGGTATGAGTTTCTGGGGCCCAAGCAGCTGAAAAACATCATGTCGCCAGTGCCCACCTATTGCGTCCGCAGCGAGGTTGAAGGCGCAACCATGGCGGCCACGCTGCGCACCGATCCGCAGCCCGATCTGTTGTTGCAACGGCCTGATGCACCCTCGGTCGCGGTGCTGCCGTTCTCGATTGCCGGGCAGGATGAAACCGACAGTTGGATCGCCGAAGGGCTGACCGACGACATCATCATGAACCTGTCCAAGTTCCGCAATCTGTTCATCATCGCGCGGAACTCGTCCTTCTTTTTCAAGGCGCAGTCGATGCCGCCGCAAGAGGCCGCGCAGCGCCTGAACGTGCGCTATGTGGCGCGTGGCAGCGTGCGGCGATCGTCCAGCCGTATCCGCATCACCGCCGAACTGGTCGATGCGCAATCGGAACGGACCATCTGGGGGGAACGGTTCGATCGTCAGATCGATGATATCTTCGACATTCTGGACGAGGTGACCGAATGCATCGTGGCCGCCATGGCGGTGATGATCGAATCCCATGAGAAACAGCGGATGGAGCAGATCATCCCCTCGGACCTGCAGGCTTATGGCGCGGTGTTGCAGGGCCAGCAGCATATCTTCAAATACACCCGCAACGACAATCGCAAGGCGCAGAATTTCTACGAAAACGCGCTGGAACGGGACGGGGGATACGCCCGCGCCGCTGCGGCGCTGTCGCGGACGCTGAACATCGACTGGCGCTATTCCTGGACCGAAGACCCGATGGGCGCGCTGGACAAGGCGCTAGGGCTGGCGCAGCGCGCCATTGATCTGGACCCGACCGATGCCCGCGGGTTCGGAGAGCTGGGCTTTGTGCAGCTCTACCGCAAGGAGCATGACGCGGCGCTGCAATCCTATAAACGGGCGTTGGCGCTGAACCCCAATGATGCGGATATGCATTCGGACTATGCCGATGCGCTGGCCCATTCGGGGGATAATGAAACGGCGATCAGCCACCTCAAACAGGCGATGCGCCTGAACCCCTATTTCCCGGATCAGTACCTGTGGCATCTGGGCGGAGCCTATTACAACCTGCGACGCTATGAGGACGTGATCGACTCGGTCAATCAGATGAACAACCCGACCGAAGGGCAACGGATGCTCGCCGCCAGCTATGCGCAGATGGGCAACACCGAAATGGCGCGCAACATCGCCGAGAAACATCGTGCGGCGCACCCGAACTTCTCGCTGGACCGCTGGTCGAAAATCCTGCCGGACCGGCTGGAAGATGACACCCAGCATTTTGTCGAAGGGCTGCGCAAGGCCGGGTTCTGAACAAAAAAGGGCGCGTTGACCACGCGCCCTTGTTCTTGGAATAGGTCGAATTCAGTCGCCGCGCGCCTTGGCGCCACTGACCTTGGCACCACTGACTTTTGCGCCCGACACCTTGGCACCGGACACTTTCGCACCGCTGACTTTCGCGCCCGACACCTTGGCCCCGCTGACCTTGGCACCGCTGATCATCGGCCCTTCGACGCTGAAATAAACGTCCAGCAGGACCTGTTCGATCATCCCGGTCATCATGTCCATGCGGATGGTGTAGTCGGCCTTGTCATAGTTCCACGTCCGAATGCCATCCGACACCTGATAATCCGCCGACGCCACACCCGAAGCCGACGGGTTCAACGGAGAATGGGCATCAGCACCCGTATTGCCGCTTTCCGGTCTGGCCGGTTCCCCGTCACCATGCACAAGGAACACGGTCGGATCGGGCAGTTCATAATACGCCCCCTCATACGTAAAGCCGTAGATGCGTGCGAAATGGGCATCTTCATCCAGTTGACTGTCCAGATGCCG
>NZ_JALCBM010000034.1:0-12945 GCF_028066395.1 Ruegeria sp. | reverse complement strand
AGCCGTAGATGCGTGCGAAATGGGCATCTTCATCCAGTTGACTGTCCAGATGCCGATTGTTGCCAAGGCCCTGCCGTTTTGCGCCGTTCTTCTTGCGTTCGATGTTCACAAATTTCTGCTTGGACGCGCTGGATTTCTTCTGCCTCCAGACGCCCGAGTTGTTGTTGCCGTTTGGGACTTTGACCAAAGCGCCCTTGGGCAGGATCAAACGCGTCCAGGTATTGTTTGCGTCATCGTTCACATAATAAAGGCCGTTTGTTTTGAAGGCGTTCGGATTGTCCTTCTTGGGAACCGCAACCAGCACATGATCTTTTGCGTTGATGGCTTGCCCGTCAATCGCACTAGTGCCTTTGAAATCCGAGACTTTGTCTGTCGACGCGGCCGCAGCAATAAATTTCTTTGATTCCAGCGGAACAAATTCAATGTCTTCAATGACTCGCCCAAATAGCAGCACTTCAGATACACTCAACAAGGTTTCCGTCATAAGCAATTCTCCCTATCACGGGATCGACGACGCCAAAGACCTCATCTCCCCCCTTTTTGGCGCGACTTAAATTGCGCCCAATTTCAAAAAAATATCACCCCGCGCGCGTAAAATGCCACAAATTGCCTTAAAATCAAAGCCATTTGCTTCATTCACCCGGGAACCTGCGTCCGGACCGAGGAGGCGTGACTGGTTTCATCCGGCTCGGCCAGACGCGGGCCTGCGGTGGCCAGGCCGATATCGCGCATGCGGAAATTGCCTTCGATGATCTGCTGGAATGCACCGCCGGTGATTTCCTGATCCACCGTCAAAAGCGCACGTTCCACGCCGAAATAGCTGAGCATATCGGCATCCAGCATCTCCCATGCGTCGGCGAGGTAGGACCCGAGGAAATCCCGCGCCTCAAGCAGGGCGATGCGGAACCCGTCGGGATTGGCCGCATAGCGGGTGTCGAACATCTGCTGCATCACCGCGCTGTATTCTGGGTCGCCTTCCAACTGGTCCGACAGGTCCTCCATCTCGGGCGGGATAAGGTCGTGGACCAGCAGCCGCTCGTGGTAGATATCGACCAGAATATCGAACATCGCGCCGGTCAGCGGTTCCGACAGCGCGTGCTCGCTGGACCAGCCTTGCGCGAATTCCGACAGCACCCGGTCATTTGCAGCAACCCTGATCTGCGCATTCTCGGACAGCTCGGCAAAGCGGCTGAGGCGGTTGAACGTATAGAGGTTGCCGCGCGTGTTCTGCAGCAGATCATCGACCACCGATCCGAAATGCAGCGAGGCCAGCAGCGCCACAAGATCAGCGGCAGATTCGTGGAACCCGTAATATTCGCCGCCCGCGTCGCCGTCCGAGGGCATGCCGATCACGCTGTAGATGATGGCATGACCGATCTCATGCGCGACCACGTCGAAATTCAGACTGTAGGCGCGGTATTCGTCGCCATGTTCCCACGTGCCGCCGGTTTCCAGAAACCCCCAGCCAATATGCGCGTTGTCGAGGCTGGGCAGCAGCGACAGTTCCAACCGCTCGAAATCCTGCGCGAAATGCCAGGGGATGGGGCGACCGAAATAGCCCTCCCACACGTCCATGGTGAAATGGGCGGCGGCGAACAGATGGGCGGCCTCGAAAGCTGGATCGGACGGGTCGAGATGGATGAAATTGCCGAACTCGTCCGGTTCTGGCGGAGGCTGGATGTAGCCGTCCCAGGGCGGCAGATACATCTGCGGGCCGCTAGGGGTCGGGATCGAGGCCCCATAGGGCGTTGTTTTGTCAACCGGGTTAACGGTGTACATGCGCGGCCCCGAGGGGCCCGCACCGATACTGCCGGGCGGGGCCGAGATTTCGATCAGTTCGGGCCGGGCGTCGGGGTCCATATAGGGGGATTGCGGATACAGCAGAAACCGCGTGCCGGGGGCTTCGTCCTCAAAGGGTTGGTTCATCAAAATACCCTCCTGCGATCTGCCGGGACTGTCACCGGTAATAGGGTCAGGATCCCGTGGGGTCGCCATCTGACTGGCAAAACAAAAATTCAGCTTCGATCAATTCGTAAAATGCATCGCGCCCGGCCAGGCCGAGTGAAACTGCGTATGATTCAAGATCATCCGGCACCGTTTGGTCAAGCCGTGTTTCAAAATACCACAGCAGCACCTGTAAACGGTCCGCCGACGGGCCATTTTTGGGTCCGGGGTCAGTTACAGCCCGGGCTTTGCGTGCGGCCCGGTCGCGCAGATCGGTATACTCCCCGCATTTACGCAGTTCCGTCAGCAAAGGTGCATTGAGCGCATCCGCGCGCGCCGATATCGCGGATTGGATGCTCGCGCGACTGGCCAGCAGCGCCTCATAATCTTGCGGGCTCAGGCCGTTTGCCTCAAGCCACCGCATCAGATCGGCGTGTCGGGGCAGCCCGGCATCGGCCCGATGCGCGGACATCTGCTGCACCAGCGCGTCCCGGTCTGGCTGACGGTCGTGGCGTTGTGCATCCTCACCCGCCAACAGGCCCAACAGCGCGCGATCCCGCAGATGGGCATAGCGTTCCGGGGTCAGGCGCAGCTCGTTGAGGATACCGTGATCCACGGCCTGCCCGGCGGCAGGCTCACCATCGACCCGGGCGCGCAGTTCGCGCCACGCGAGGGTGGGTTCGACCCGCACCGGAGTGCCGTTGATATGGCTGGGTGCGCCCTGCTGTGCCATCCTAGACAGCATCTCGCGCGCGTCATCGGCCTTGGCGTCAATGCGGCCTTCGGGCAGCCAGTCCGAGAAATCGGACATACCGGCCTGCCCGTCCATCACGTCACAAATCGCTTTCCACTCCCGATCATGGTAGTGCATCGCCTTTGCAGTTTGCAGAAGCACCTCGGCGGTCTCCGCAGGCAGAACTCCCGCCTCAACCGCCCGCTCCACCGTTGCACGGATCGAGACCATGGGCTCGCTGAGCGGCTGAAACCCAAGCTCGGCGGGGCTGTGCAGCACGGCGACCTCGTCATCGTCCTGCAGGGTGCCGTCTAGATAGTCCTGAAAGATGCGCCCGACACCGATCATGCCAAAATCGGCCAGTTCAGCGGCGCGCAGGGCGCCCATGCTGGCGCTGCCATAGACCGGGATGCCCTGTTCGATGGCCCACAGAATCTCCTTATGCCAGACCGAGGGCACGCCTTCGAAGAACCCGTCAATGATCCCGATGGCCGAAGGCGCGGCCTGGACGGCGCGATAGACATCGCCCTGCCGAACCGGTGGCAGGATCGAGGCGTCCAGATGTTGCGCGACCTCTTTGGCGGGCAAGGTCGGGCCGACGAAGATTACAGCAGTCATTGGGCGGCCTCTCTGACCCGTTTCGCGCGGGGTCCGGGCACATAGTCGGGGTCGTCGTGGGGGGCTTCCAGCCCCGGAATCACGGCGCGGATCACAGCGATGTCGAATTCGGGACGGGACAGATCGACGGTGATGACCTGCGGCATGCCGCAGGTGGCCAGACGGTCCCGCAACAGGGCCAGATCCTCGTCAAAGGACCCGGTTACATGGGTCGGGCAATCCGCGAAATCGCCCGACGCCGGGGCCTTGTCGATCAACTGGCGCACATACGTACAGCGATTCAATTGCGCCTGGTCGGTGAACTCTGCCGGGTCCAGATCATCGCGCGCGCCCGAGATATAGGTCAGCCGGGTCTGTGCGGCCTCGGTCAGCGCGCGCAATAGGGCAATCGCGCGATCGGGGTGGCAGCCCTCGCCAATGCCGATATGGCCGGGCTTGCCGCCCGCCTCGGTGATCACGCAGCGAAAACAGGCGATACTGATGTCCGAGGTCGTATCCCAAATCCCCATCTCAAGCCCCGCTGCTGAGATCAAGTCCATCGCCTGACGGCAGCGCGGATCGTCCACACTGTCGGGATCGACACGCGGAGGGGTGGGTTGATGATGCCAGAGGGTCGTCGCGTCGCGCTCGATCAATTCACAGATCGCGTGGCAACTGGCCTCGGTTGCGTTGTTGCCTGAGGCCAACCCGTTGGTCGTGCGCGGGAACGCGCCCTGACCAGCGCTATGCGCGCCGGTATAGTCGGTATCGACCATCTCATACGGCACCCAACAGGGTTGATCCGCACCCAGATCGTGGCCCTGCACCCACAGCATGGCGCGCATCGGATCGAATTGCCCGCCAGTGACCTGCGGCAAGGCGTGGGCATCGACAACATGTGCTTCATTTACCAGATCAGCATGGCTTGTTAGGCGCAGGGGCAATTCGATCCGTTCGGCGTGCCAGGATTCGATAGCCTCCATCACGCCCGAGGCTTCGGCTGCGCGAAGGGATAACCCTTTGCCCAGCGACACGGCGACCGAGCGCGAATTAGGCCGCGTCACCATCACCGTAGGCAGGCCGATCCGGTCCAGCCCGGTCAGATTGGCGATCCGGGTGATGCCCATGCGTTTCAGATGCGGGCGCACGATGGCAAGTGTCTGTTCCGGGTCGCGCAGGCGGTGCGTGTCCAGAACATATGTCTTCTGCGATGTCTCGGGCATACACCTGACCTTGTCGAAATAGACTGTCAGACCGTCCGTTTAATAGCAGCGAAATAGGGGCCGGTCCGGGTCCGGCAAGGATGGTCGATGAAACCTTACGGGTCAACCGCTGTAGGGTGGTGCCATAAAAAGCTATGTCTTTTCAAAGTACAAAATGACCTCACCCAGCCGCACCCCATAGCGCGAGACATAGGCGCGGTTCAGCAAACGGTCATCGCTAAGCAGCCACATCCAATCGTCGAACTTCACCCGCATGGTGCCGTCCTTGACCGGCAGGTCGATCCGATAGGTCCAGTTGAACGTATCGCCACGCTCGATGCCCGAAGCGGTGCCCAGAACGCCCGGCGCGGTGCCGGTCCAGGTGTCTTCACCCGTTTTGGTCAGGGTCCAGACGCGCTGTTCGGTGGCGCCGTCGTCATAGGTGAAATCCTCGACCAGCGTCAGGGTCTCACCGTCCCAGGTCCCGTCAATCTCGACCGAGAACCGGCGGGGAACATTGCCCAGAATGTCCTGAAACTGCCCATGGGCGACGGTTTTGCCGGCAAAGAACTCTTCAAGGTTCAATTGCCGGTCAGACAGAAAGGTCTTGGGCACGCGCGGCTTGGCTGCACAGGCGGTCAGGGCAACCAGCCCGACGATGGCGAATACGCCCAGCAGGCCACGGCGCGATGTCATTGCAGCGGCCTTGCTTCGGCGTCGTGGCCGTTGGCCCGGCTCAGATGGACCGAGGCGACCTGTGGCGCGGGGCGCATGGTGGCGATCAGCTCGGCCACTTTCAGGCCGAATTTGCGCATCTCGGACCGGTTCATGATCACGCCATTTTCGGTCAGATACATCCAGTCGGTGACATCCAGCGTGTGCCCGCCCGCATCCTCGGGCAGAATGATGCGATAGGTCAGCTTGACCGTCGCGCCCGAGATCACGCCGCGCCCTTCGCCTACGATATCGTCGGCGGTGGCGGTGAAAGTGTTGCCGGTGCCCATGGTCAGATACCATTTCCGGGTCATCTGCTTGCCGTTGGAATAGGTGAACTCTTCGGTCAGCGTGCCGGTATTGCCGTTCCACTCGCCAACCATCCGCGCCACGAAGCTGTTCGACATCTTGCCGTTCGGGCCATAGATCAGCCCTTCGGACAGGATCTCTCCGTTCAGGTGTTTTTGCAGCGAAAAGGCGGGTCCGGTGCTGGCGTAATCCGCAGGCGCTTGCGCCCGAAAGCTGAGGAAACGCGCCTTGGCGACGATCACGACCAGAACGGCAAACAGGACAATCAGGATGAGTTTCATTTGGCTGAGACCTCCGTCGGCAATGTCAGAACCATGCTGAACGCGCCGAGTTTCAGGATGCAGGGAAGGACGGCATAGGCCAGGTTTAGAGTCTGTAATGCCTGTGCCGAGTTGGCTTGGCCGGGGGTGAAACCGCTGCGTTCCAACAGGGGCAGGGTAAAGAAGGCCGCAAGCGCCAGACCCAGCTTGCCCGCAAAGGACCAGAAGCCAAAGGCCGAGGATGCATTCAGCCCCGCCCGCGTCAACACGACCGAGAACATGGCGGGCAACACCACCATATCTGCCCCCAGCGCCGCGCCCGAGGCGACGCAGATCAGGGCGAACCCCCAAAGGTTTCCGGCGGACAGCAGGGCTGCCCCGATAAAGCCCGCAATCGACAGGGGCATGGCGATGATCAGGGTTTGTTTCGGGCCAATCCGATTGGCAAGTCGTGCCCAGAACGGCACGCTTGCCCCGGCGCTGAGGAAGAACAGGATCAGTAACGCGCCTGCCTTGCCAGGCAATTGCAAACGGTCCTCGACAAAAAACAGAAAGAGGGTCGAGGTGATGGCAACCGGCAGGCTGTTGATCAGCGCCAGTACCAGCAGGCGCAATGCCCCGGCTTGCACAAGACCGGCAAAAGACAGGCCCTGCCCGGTGATCGGGGTGCGGCGCCAGATCGGCAGGGTCAGAACCAGCGTGACAACTGCCATCAGACCAAGAAACAGACCAAAGGCGGGATAACCCTGCGCGCTGGCCCCCAGTGCCACAAACACGGCAGGGGCGGCGGCAGCGAGGATCACGCCGCTCAGTTGTCCGGCTTCGCGGTAGGCGGCCAGCGTCATCAGCTCTTTCGGGGCTGTGGTTTTGGCCAGAGTGGCGCTGCGACCGTAAAGCAGGATGGTCCCGAGGCTGTAGGCAGAGAACAGCAGGATAAGGACAGCTACAAAGGCTCTAATACTGGTATTTTCAGGCAAATTGAACAGCAGTGGAAACCCAATCGCCAATCCAAGCGCGGCGGCGCTGGCAAACAGAACCTGCCCGCCCGGCCAGCGGTCGATGGCCCAGCCGATCAGCGGGTCCTGCACCAGATCGACCAGCCGGATCACCAGCAGCACGGTTCCGATAACCCCCAGTCCCAACCCGAGATTAACGGCAGCAAAGCGCGGCAGGTGGATATACAGCGGGATGCCCGCCGCAGCCAGCATCAAGGCGTAGAGGCTGACCCGAGGATACAGCATCACAGACCCTTCAACTGCCGGGTAAAACTGGCCGAGCGCGTCCTGTCGCCCAGAAAGATCGACATGAAGGCGCGTTTGATGCCGCGATGGGCAATGGTGCAGGCCATTTTGCCGTTAAACCAGTAACTCACGCGATCCGGTCCCTGCGAGATCGCAAGATAACGGTCGCCGGGGGTGATGGTCTGAAAGCAACTCTCCAGTTCGGATCGGATGGGCAGGCTGTTGCCTTGCCGGTCCATCTCTTCCAAAGTCGAGTCTATTAAGGCCATTTTCTTGATATTCCGACGATAGGTCAGCTCCAGCCCGAAATCTTCGGACCAGTTGAATGGGGCGCCGCCGGGTGTGTAAAGCCGTGCGTCATAAATCGGCAGGCCCAGAAACCGGAAGGTCGAGCTGCCCAGCAGTTTGGGATCACTCAGATGGTTGGACAGCGGCGATGCCGCCAACCCTGCCGGGGCCAGCAGCGCCAGCAAAACAACCGCAATGCGCCAGAGGTCAAAGGCTGGCAACGAGGCCCGGATCTTGTGACAGAGTGCCATTGTCCGCTCCGTTCGGTTGCAGGGTGCTGGTCATCAGATCGACGACACGCATCGCGCTGGCGATGCCGTCCTCGTGGAACCCATGCCTGTTATAGGCCCCGGCAAACCAGGTGCGGTTCTGCCCCTGCATCGCGCGAATCTGCGTCTGTGCCTTCAGGGCAGCCTTGTCAAAGACTGGATGAGCGAATTCGACCTGATCATAAATCTTGTCCGCAGGAATCTCGGTCGGCGCATTCAGCGTCACGAACAGCGGATCGCTGTCGGGGATGTTCTGCAGACGGTTCATCCAATAGGTCACCCCCACATTCCCGGCATGTGAGCGATAGGTCCAGCTGGACCAGCACGCCCGCCGCCGGGGCATCTGCGCGGGGTCGCAATGCAGAATGGCGGTGTTGGGCTGATAACGGATCGCGCCAAGCGCGGCAGCCTCAGCCGGGGTCGCGGCGTCGCCCAGAATGGCCCGCGACTGATCGGAATGGGTGGCCAAAATGATCTCATCAAACCGGTCGGTCTGCCCATTGCTGTGTACGCTCACCCCCAACTCATCACGCTGGATATGCTGCACCGGGCTGGCCAGACGAATGTCGCAGCCACGGGTACGCAAAGCGGCCTCGATCCGGCGGACATATTCGATGCTGCCGCCCTTGACCGTCCACCACTGGTGCTGATTGGCGCGACCACTGGCCAGCAGCGCGTGGTTGCGGAAGAACTGCACCAGGGACCGGGCGGGGAACTGATCCACGAACTCTACCGGAGTTGACCAGATCGCGCCGCACATGGGCATCAGGTAATTGTGACGGAACCAATGGCCCAGACGCAGTTGATCCACCAGCTCTCCGATCGTGGTGTCATCGTCGCGGGCGGCGTTGGGGGCCTGTTTGCCGAAGCGCAGGATGTCGGCGATCATTTTGTAATAGGCCGGACGCGCCAGATTGCGTTTCTGCGCGGTCAGTGTGCGCAGGTTGTTCAGCCCGTATTCGATACGGCCATTGTCGATGGTGGCACCAAAGCTCATCTCGCTTTTGATGACTGGCACGTCCAGTTCATCAAACAACCGGGTCAGATAGGGATAGGTGGCATAGTTGAACACGATGAACCCAGTATCGACCGGCTGATCACCGTTCTTGCCGGCCATGACAGTGCGGGCATGGCCGCCCAATCGGGGTTCGGCCTCATACAGGGTGATATCATGAGTGTCCGACAGGTAATAGGCGGCGGACAGCCCTGAAATACCTGCACCTATGACTGCGATTTTCTTGCGGGCGCCCCGGGTTTCGTCGAACATTTCATCCTCGTTATGCGGTATTTACAATGGGATACGCAGGATATGTGGCGCTGGATCAATCGGATCGGATATTTTTCAGGAATGCACCGGGTTGTGATCCCGGGTGATGGGGTGCCGGTTTCTTTTCCGCGCGCGTGATCCAGTCTTTTCGGGGCTTCGTAAAAGGTCACAGATAATGGAGATGGCACAGGCATGAGCAGCTTTGAGGGGAAGACATACTGGATCATCGGCGCCAGCGAAGGGCTGGGCCGTGCGCTGGCCCGCTCGCTGGCCCATCGCGGGGCACATCTGATCCTGTCGGCGCGCAACGCCGACCGCCTGTCCGAGATTTGTGCAGCCCTGCCCAATGCGCGGCCCGTGCCGCTGGATGTCACCGATTTAGACTCTGTTTCGCGTACTGCAGCCGAGATCGGCGTGGTGGATGGGCTGGTCTATAATGCCGGGGCTTATGAGCCGATGAGGACAGCGGATTGGAACACCAAGGCCGCGCTGGCGATGAACGATGTGAACTTTTCCGGCGCATTGCGGGTTCTGGGGGAAACCGTGCCCGACCTTGTTCGCGCGGGCCGGGGGGATATCACCCTGATCGGCTCGCTTGCGGGGTATCACGGCTTGCCCGCGGCCATCGGGTACGGGGCCAGCAAGGCGGCGCTGATTTCTCTGGCCGAGACGATGCGGCATGATCTGGCAGGCACCGGGGTGACGGTGCGCATCGTCAATCCCGGTTTCATCAAGACCCGGCTGACCGAGAAGAACAGCTTCAAAATGCCGATGCTGATGACGTCCGAAGAGGCGGCAGAGCGTGTGGTCAAGGCCATGTCCCGCCGCCGGTTCCGTACCGATTTCCCGGTGCCGTTTTCCTGGTTGGTCCGGGTGATCGACTATCTGCCGGATGTGTTGATCTACCGTGGAAGATAGAGCCTAAATAGGTGCTATTTAGCCAAACTGCCCCTGACAGAACCAGCCTGCCGACAGAGTGCCGCCATGGCCGTAGAACAGCCACAGCCGTTCACCTTGTTCGGTCACCACCACCCAGTAATCGCGCACGCCGCTGCGCCAGTTGGGGTCGTCCAGCCACCATTCCGGCGCGATCCGTTCCGGGCCGGTGGCCTGCGCCAATTGCCAGTCACGCCCGCGCCAGCGAAAGGTGGCGGGCACATCCGGGGTGTCCGGGGCCATCACCGGTTCGGGCTGCCACATCTGCAAGGGGCGTGGGCGCGGTGGGGCGGGCCAGTCTCGCGCCGGTTTCGACCATGCTGCGGCCAGTATCTGTGCGGTTTTCTCGGGGATATGTGAGGCGGCGGGATGATGTCGTGTGATCACGTCCAGCCCGACCCGCGCGCCCAGTTTACCGATCAGGTCATCCAGACCCGTATTGCCGTCCAGCCGGTCGCGGACCGCGCGCCGGGCCTCGGCATGGCCGGTCATGGTGCGGGCGTGGATGGGTTCGGTCTGGATCGCCTCAAGCCGCAGCATGTCGATGCCATAGCCTGCGTCGATCTTGTCGAGTTTCATTTCTAACAAAGGGCGAATGCGATGTTTGTCATGGGTCGGGCGGGCCAGACCGACCTCGATGATCTCAGCCGCCTGATCGGCGCGATGCGCCTCAAGCCGCAGGGTGCGCAGCCCCCGCCCCTTTTCCTCAAGCTTGGCGCACAGCGTGGGCAGCACCCGGTCGATGGCGGCCATCATGTCCTCGATCAGGCCGATCGGGTTGGGCAAGGTCATCCGTACCGCAAAGTGATGCGGCGGGCGGGCCGGAGACACCGGCTCGGGCGCGCTGCCCATCGCCTGATCCAGCCGCAGCACCAGCCCGCGTCCGAACCGCCGCGCCAAGCTGGCACGCGGCTGCCCCAGCAGATCGCCGATCCGGCGCAGGCCCAGACGGTTCAGCTGCGCCACCACCTGATCCTCTAACCGCAGCGCCGCGATGGGCAACGGGCTGAGCGCGCCATAGGACTGCCCGGGCGCTGCAATCCGCGCGCCGCCACCCAACGCCACCACCTGAGGCGCGGCCCCGCCCCGGGTCCAGTGCCGCCGTTTGGTGGCGCGGGCTCGGGTGGCGCGGGCCTCTTGGCTGATGGCGTCGCCAGTGCGGTCGGATGTGGCCTCTTGCCCGGCATACCGCGCCAGCGCCCAGGCCGCGCCCAGCGTATCGGCAATGCCCATCTGCACGCTGAGGCCCATATCGGCGCAGTCGGTCTCAATAACACTCAGCAGGGTTTCCTCTCCGCCAAACAGATGGGCGCAGCCCGACAGATCGACGATCAGCCCGTCCGGCGCTTCCTCAGCCACCCAAGGGCTGAACTTGCCCGCCCAGCGGCGCAAGACGGTCAGAAACGCGGCCTCGGCCGGGATATTACGAGGGCGGGTGACAAGGGCGGCGCACATGGCATGGGCATCGCGCACCGGCTGACCGACACGCAGACCAGCGGCCTGAGCGTCAGCATTCAGCGAGGTGACCACCTGCATGTTCGCCTGTTCCGCCACCACGGCCAAAGGCCCATCCTGCAGGCCCCGCGCGGCGCGGACCAGCCGTTCAGCCCCCAGACGCGGGAACCAGAGCGAGAGTATTCGGCGTTTGGGCATCGGGCAGACATCAATATGTTCTCATTTTGTTCTTACTTGAGAATCACCCACCGAGTCGAGAATGACCCAACCGAAAGCCTGCGTTTCCGATTGCGATACACCCGCTGACGTGATCCAAACTCCGGGACATTGGAAGTACAGAGATCAAATTCAGGACTTTGCCACAGACATGCCTTTCAACCGCTTAAAGCTACCGTATCTATCATACCTGCTGGCTCTGATCTGGGGCTTGCCGTTTGCCTTGCAGGCCAATGCCGAAATCGCTGCAAAGCCGCTTGAGACCTTTCAGGACTGTGCCCTTTGCCCCGAAATGATCGTCATGCCCCCCGGCGCGTTCATGATGGGGGCAATCCCTGGTGAATCCCGCAATCGATTCACGTTTTACGGCAAGGACGGCTATATCGGCGTGCGCGGTCCCGATGAGA
The DNA here is from genome assembly GCF_028066395.1 of Ruegeria sp. Classification (GTDB taxonomy): domain Bacteria; phylum Pseudomonadota; class Alphaproteobacteria; order Rhodobacterales; family Rhodobacteraceae; genus Ruegeria. The sequence goes on along the minus strand of NZ_JALCBM010000034.1, from coordinate 1,107 downwards.
TCAACATCATGCCCAGCGAACATCCCCGCCACCGGGTCGAGATGGATATCCCCTATGCGATTGGCCGCAACGAAGTCACGCATGCAGAATGGATGGCCTGTGTCGAAGATGGTGGATGCTCTCACGTGCCGGAGCATAACGTGCTTACCCTCTACGGTCACAAAGAACTGGGTCCCAAACACCCGGTAATCAACGTCTCTTATCTGGACGCGCTGGAATACGTGGCGTGGCTGAACACACTGGTTGGTTTGGATGTATATCGTCTGCCGACCGAGGCCGAGTGGGAATACGCCGCCCGCGCCGGGACGGAGACCCGGTTTGCACAGGGCGACGAGTTGACCGCAGATCAGGCGAACTTTTCACGCAAAGCGACGGAACACCTGCGCGGGCGCGGCGTGTCTTTGCCAGAACTTAAGAACCGACGCGTCCCGGTCCCGGTTGATGAACTCGCCGCTGCCAACGCATGGGGTGTACGGCACATGTCGGGGAACGTCTACGAACTGACTTTGTCGTGCTGGACGGAGGAACATCTGGGTCTGCCAACGGATAGTGCGTATCTGGCCCATGCGGAATCCCAAGACACATGCAGACGCGCAACCAAAGGCGGGGCCTATAACACGGCCATGGATGGTGTGCGCCTTGCTTGGCGAATACGCCCAACTGAGGATCGCAGACGCGAATATTTGGGGTTTCGCGTAGTTCGGGAATTTATTGTTAAAGGAGATAAATAATGGACGCAGATCTGAACAGAGTGATCAGTAGCAATTGGCATTCGAGTGCCTTTCGCTAGCCACAGCTCAGGCGCTGAATGATGCCGTTGCCATCCACGTAGACGTTCAGCCGGTCGATCCGGTAATCCTGCGTGGCGATGTCATCCGGGCCCAGCACCCGCGACCGTTCGGGCAGGTTGGTTTGAATGGTCGAAACCGGCTGGCCGATGGAATCCGCAAAGGGCTCTCCCAAACAAAAGGCCAGATCGACCGGTGCGGGTTCGGGCGCGGATGTCTCGGGCTCGGGTGGGGTGGCGCAGGCGGTCAAAAGCACGAAGATCAGGATAAATCGGCGCATTGGCGTTCTTCTTTTGGGCAATGTCGGTTCTGGAATATC
>NZ_JALCBM010000033.1:26923-45339 GCF_028066395.1 Ruegeria sp. | reverse complement strand
GCCATCTGATGGCCTGCGTGGTCAACGTGGCCGACAAGGACACCCGCGAGATCTTTCCGCCTGAGGTCGCCATCGGCTCGCGCATCGCCGAGGCCGCCGAGAAACGCGGCCTGATCGTGCGCCCGATCGACAACCTCAACGTGATGTCCCCGCCGCTGACCATCACCCGAGACGAGGTCGACACGCTGGTTTCGACCCTGCGAGCGGCCATGGAAGAGGTGGTCGAAGGGTTGCAGGCCGACGGGCTTCTATGACCCAGCCCCCCGGCCCCGAATGCAACGGGGCTGGGGGCAATGTCCGGAAAATCAACAGGGCCAGAACGGCAAGGCTTCAACCAGAGCAGCCCGGTTTTGATGAGATTTCCAAACATACACATGACGGATAACGGCGCCCGATATCCATGATTGCAAGCGCATTTGGTGTGTTCGCGACACGGCTGTTCTGTTTCATCATGACTGTGATATGAGAAGCGTTTATGACCACCTCAGCCGTTATACGCACCCGTTTTGATCGCCTGCGCTATATCATCGGCTTCGAAGTCTTTCTTTTGATTTTTCTGGTGCCCGCCATGGCCTGGGCTTTTGACCGACCGCTTTGGGACATGGGCTTACTGAACATCATTCTATCGGTTTGGGCGATGTCCATGAACTACCTCTACAATTTGGTGGTGGATCGTCTTGAGGCCAAAACTGGCCGGGTGTCTTCCGATCGCAAATTGCGTGGCCGTTTACTTCATGCATTCGGCTTGGAATGCGTGCTGATCTCGACCGCTGCCCCGATCTATATGCTCTGGTTGCACCTGAGCCTTCTCGAGGCGATCTCGGTCAATCTTGTCGTCAGCACGTCGGTGATGGTTTACACATTTGTCTTCACCTGGTGCTATGACCGGATTTTTCCGGTTTCCGGGGCGTCCGAGCGGCTTGGCTGAGGGGGGGCGCCTCTTCCGAGTTTACCGATAGGCTTGCTGCCTAAAATCTACTTCGGAACTCAAGGCATCGGACACCCAAACGGTTTTGGGCTTGCTGACCTCCTGCTGCAATTTCCAACTCAGGCCGTCGTGCGGATGGTGGCCGTCACAATCATTGATCCAGTGTCCGACCCTTCGCGCGCGAACCCTTTGTCAGAGCGGTTTTTGACGGGCTCTAAAGCTCTCTCTGCCGCAAGTGATGTACGGCAAAATTCCAATTGATAATTCCGAAAAACAAAGTTAAGTTCCGAAAAATGGAATAATGAGGAACGCTATGTCTGCTGTTGACCTGCTTGATAAGTTCGCCGCTGCCTGGAACGCGCATGACGTGGACGCGCTGCTTGAGTGCATGACCGAGGACGGCATCTTTTATGGATCAGCAGGCCCCGAACCCGATGGTGCGACGTATCAGGGTCAAGAGGCTTTGCGCACGTCGTATGCGGCCCTCTGGCAAATGTTCCCCGATGCGGCGTGGAACGATGTGAATCACTTCGTCGACGGGGATCGCGCGGTGACCGAGTGGCGCTTTACCGGCACCAAGGCGGACGGGTCGAAGGTCAATGTGCGCGGTGTCGATGTCTTTACCCTGCGCGACGGCAAAATCCACATCAAGGACACGTTCCGCAAACAGGCGCTGTGACGTCTCATTCCCCGGAGAACGCAAATGAGCAAGCTTATCTATACCGGCCTGAACGCGGGCAAGGGCACCAGTTTCAAGGTTGTCGGCGGCGATGGTGTCTATTTCCATCTGGAAGACGGGCGCAAGGTTCTGGACGGCTCGAACACCGGCGGCCCGCTGGGCCATCGTCACCCGGATATGGTCGAGGCGGTGCGCAAGGCCGCCGAAAACCCGATCATCAACGAAGGCTGGTTCTGGAAAGAGCGTGAACAGGCCGCCGAGGACGTGATCGACATCGCCTTTGCCGAGGAAAAGGATTGGGTCGGCGGGGTCCGGTTCTTTCTCAGCGGGGGCGAGGCCAACGATCTGGCCATGTCGCTGGCGCAGTCGATCACCGGGCGCACGCCACTGGCCACGCGGGTGCGGGCCTATCACGGCATGTCGGGCATGTCGCAGCACCTGACCGTGCAGCCGCAATGGCATGGCGGTCTGGCGGTGCAGAACGGTGAATCCAGGCCGGTTCCGGTCACCATTCCGGTACGTCAGATCCCCGAACCTCTGGGCGCAAAATACGGTGCCCTGTCCGACAATCGCCCGCTGTCCGAACGTCTGGAAGGGATCGAGGACACCCTGTCGGACACCGCCTGCACCATCCTCGATTACACGCAGGGCGGCATCTATTACGACAGCGAGTATCAGGACCGGGTGGCCCGCGCCGCGAAAAAGGCCGGATCGCTGTGGATCGCGGATGAGGTCGTTACCGGCACGGGCCGGGTCGGGCGCATGTTTGCCTTTCAGGGCGGTGAGACGCGGCCTGACATTGTCACTCTGGGCAAGGGTCTGGCCGGTGGCTCGTCGCCCGTGGGCGCGGTTGTGCTGTCGAAAGCGCTTGTCGACATGATGGAAGACAAAAGCTGGCAGACCTATTCCACCTTCCGGGGTCATTCCCTGACCGTGTCTTGTATCCGCGCTTATCTGCAGGTGTTGAAGCGGGACAATCTGGTGGCACGCGTCAAGCATCTGGAAGGCATCATGGAACGCCGCCTGATCGAGATCGCCCAAAAACACCCCAGCGTCGCCCGCGTCGATGGCAACGGCCTGCACTGGACGGTCGAGTTGCACGGCCCGGACTGGCGCACTTGGGAAAACAACACCGGCGAGGTTCCGATTGCCTCGCGTGTCTCGAACCGCGCGTTGGAGGCCGGCGCGCTGATCGGGACCAGCGGTGAACAGATTTCGCTGTTTCTGGCCCCGTCCTTCATCATCTCGGAAGAGGAGCTGGAGGGCATCCTTTCGGCGCTCGACTACGGGCTGGAACTGGCTGATCAGGAATATGCGGGATGAACGATCTGCGCGTAGACAAAGCGCGCCTGTGGGACAGTCTGATGACCCACGCGCAGATTGGCGCGCGCGATGATGGCGGCATCAATCGCGAGGCGCTGACGCCCGAGGATGGCAAGGGCCGCGACCTGTTCGCGGACTGGTGCCGGGATCTGGGAATGGAGGTGGCGGTCGATGCGCTTGGCAACATGTTCGCCACCTATGCGGGCACGGATAACGACCTGTTGCCGGTGGCGCTTGGCAGTCACCTCGACACCCAGCCTTGCGGTGGCAAGTTTGACGGTGTTCTGGGCGTTCTGGCGGGACTCGAAGTGGTGCGCACCCTGCATGACGCGGGCCTGCGCACGCGCCGCCCGATCACGGTGATCAACTGGACCAGCGAGGAAGGCAGCCGTTTTGTGCCCTCGATGGCGGCCAGTGGTGTCTATGCTGGCATCTTCTCGATGGATGAGGCCCGCACCTGGACAGACCGCGAAGGCATCGGCTTCATCGAAGCGCTGCGCGACATCGGGTACGAGGGTGCCGAACCCGTAGGCGACCGCAAATTCGCCGCCTTTCTAGAGCTGCATATCGAACAGGGTCCGGTGCTGGAGCGCAAGGGCGCGATGGTCGGCGTCGTCACCGGCGCGCAGGCGATGAGTTATAACACTGTCACCATCCGGGGTCGCGAATCCCATGCGGGCACCACACCGATGGACATGCGGCTGGACCCGGTGGGCGCTTTCACCCGGATTGCGGCGGCTTGTTATGCCAAGGCCAATGCCACAAAGGATGCGCGCTTTACCGTCGGGTTGATCGACACCACCCCGGAATCGCACAGCACGATCCCGAATACGGTCGAATTCACGCTGGACCTGCGCCATCCAAAGGCCGATGTACTGGCCGATCTGATCGCCACCTATGAGGCCGCCGCCGAGGCCGAGCGCGCCTTGGGTTTTGACATCGAACGGGACGAATTCGGCGCCTCACCCGAACTGGTGTTCAACGAGACCTGCGTGAACGCGGTGCGCGATGCGGTGAAAACCTGCGGCTACAGCGCGATGGAACTGGTCAGCGGTGCCGGGCATGACGCGGTTTATGTCACCCATGTCTGCCCCACGGCGATGATCTTTTCCCCCTGCAAGGACGGCATCAGCCACAACCCCGCCGAATCCATCACCCCCGAAGAGGCCGAAGCCGGCGCAAACGTGCTGTTGCAGGCCGCTTTGACGCTGGCCGACGCCGAAACCATCCCGGCCTGAGCCCATTTCACCAAGAGGATCTTCAAATGGTTAACCCCAAATACGAACCGGTTGACGCCGCCGTTGTCCCGCGTTTCTCGGATGTGGCGACCTTTTTGCGCACGCAGCGCGTGGACATGAACGAAGAGATCGACATTGGCCTTGTCGGCGTGCCCTTCGACATTGGCCTGAACTATCGCGGCGGCCCGCGCGAGGCCCCCGCCGCCGTGCGTCAGGCCAGCCGGATCATCCGCAAGGTGCATCCGACCTCAGGCATCCAGCCCTACAAGATGTGCAACATTGCCGATCTGGGTGACGCACCGATCAACCCGCTGAACAAGGATGAAAGCATCGAGACGATCGAGAAATTCTATGCTGATCTGACCGCCCTGAATATCCGCCCGATCTCGGTTGGGGGAGATCACACCATCCCGACCCCGATCCTGCGTGGCATTGCCCGTCAGGAACCCGTTGGCATCCTGCAGATCGACAGCCACGCCGACACGCTGGACGAAATGTGCGGCACCAAAGTCAATCACGCGACCTTCATGCGGCGGGGGCTGGAAGAAGGGCTGATTGATCCCAAACGCGTGGTGCAACTGGGCCTGCGCGGCACCCGTTTCAGCCCAGACGACATCGCCTATGGGTACGAGGCCGGGTTCACCATCATCACCTATGATGAATACGAGGAAATGGGCCGCGCCGCCGCCATCGCCAAGATCAACGAGGTTCTGGGCACCGGCCGCACCTATATGACCATTGATATCGACGGTCTGGACCCCTCGTATTGCCCCGGCACGCCGGTGCCCGAAATCGGCGGCATCACACCCCGCGACGCGCAGGTCATCATCCGCGCGCTTGAAGGCGTCGATCTTGTCGGCGCGGACATATCCGAGGTCGCGCCCTGTTATGACCCGACCGGCATCACCTGCATCACCGCCGCCAACCTGATGTTCGAATTGCTCTGTGTCATGTCGCGCGCGGTTGAATCGAATGGTTGAATGGTTGAACGGTTGAATGGTTGAGTGAACAGGGTGGCGGTTGTTGATGCAGAAAACCCCGACACAGAGGGTTTGCGTCGAAACCGCCACCCGACCCTCCGCCATAGGGCATAACCATCTGTGCGGGGTGTATGTTTCGGTCTTTCTGACTTAAGGATAGGGTGAAGAAAGACCTGGAAACGACGCGAGCACACCGGATCAACATGAGCAAGTCGAACCCGCTTGAGCGCGCCTTTACCCTATTGGACATTGTGGTCAGTTCGGGGCGCAACCTGTCGCTGAACGAGATCGTCCAGATCAGCAACCTGCCGCAATCCTCCACATTCCGGTTGCTGTCCAATCTGGTGGAAAGCCGGATGCTGTCCTTCGATTCCGGTAACAAGACCTATTCTGCGGGCCCCCGTGTCGAACGGCTCGGGTTGTTCGTGACAGGCCAAAGCTCTTTGAAGGATGTCTGCAAACCCGCGCTTGACCACCTTGCCGAAAGTACAAATGAGACAAGCTTTTTTGTAACCGCCTCTCAACACGGCAATACTCTGCTGGATTATACGGTCCCCAAAACGGGCGCGAATACGTATATCCACCCCGGGACCGAATTTCCCCTGCATGCGACCGCGGCGGGTAAGGTTATACATGCTTTTTCAACGGACGCTCCGCACGCCCTGCCAGCAAGCTACGCATTGACCGCTTACCGGACCGAGACACAAACGGATCTGAAGGCATTGCAGGATCTGTTCGTGGAAATCCACCGGCAAGGATATGCGATCAATGATGGTGAACTGGATCAGGACGTGTATTCAATTTGCGTCCCGGTCTTTTTGCGCAACACTCTGGCTGGCGCATTGGGGGTCGTCGGTCCCAAAAGCAGAATGTTGCGAAATGGTTTGATTTCGTCACCGGATCTGGCCAACAGCCTCCGTCAGGCTGCGGATGAGATATCGGTGTTGTTCAAGTAGCAATACGAGCCGTTTGTTGAAGCAACGCCCAACCAAACTACGAAGACGATAGAGCGACCTGTCGATACCAACGCGCTTCCTGCGCGAATTCTGCATGGGGATGACGGGCCGCACGGTGCGATTATCCATGGTTTTGCGAATACTGCTGGCGTCCTAATCCCGGTCTGCCAAAAGAACGCGCGGCTAGGTCACTTCGGATCGGGACTTTCGGAATACGCCATCATTTGTGATCGCCATCAGCGACAGAGTATGATCCATGTTCTTCATCCGGTGCCGAAGCATCATCCGGGTCAAACGCATGAGATCGGCCGCGTATTCTGGTCGTTCGGACACATTCTCCAATTCTCCGCGCCCCAGATGGTCAAACAGCATGGGCGGCACGTCGGCGGCAAATTCGACCAGGGTAAACCGCTCATCCCGCAGAATGCCCAGGCAACTGTCACTTGGCGAGGTGCCCAATACGTCCTGCCACAAGGTCGGCTTCATCGGTTCCGAGAAATCCAGTTCCGAGAAGGAATATTGTCGCCAGCTCTGGGGCGCTTCTCCTGTCAGCAAAGGCAACAGAGAGTGGCCATCCATGGAGTTCGGAATCTCCTGCCCAACCCAATCCAGAATGGTGGGTGTCACATCGATCGACTCGGTGATCTCCGTGAGGCATTTGCCGGAACGGGCCTCGTTGCCGGGTATCCGGATGATCAGCGGCGTGTGATAGGCTGCGTCATAGACCGTCATCTTGCCCCAGGAATGCCGATCACCCAGCATCTCGCCATGGTCTGCAGTGATCACCACCATGGTGTTGTCATACTGACCGGTGTCCTTGAGGAACTGGATCACTCGCCCGACGTGATGGTCCACTTCCGTAGCAAGCCCCAGATAGACCGAGCGCAGAGTGGCGATGTTTTCATCCGTCGGCTCCAGATCCGGGAAACCCTGGACAAATCCGGCGACGGTGTTGTTGCGCAGCACCGGATCAAAGAAGGGATGCTGCGCGCATTCCGCTTCGGCTGAGGCCAGACGTTCGGGCTGCGGCAGCAAGGCCGGATCGTACATGGTATTGTAGGGCGCTGGCGCGACCAGAGGCGGGTGTGGTCGGATATAGGTTAGGTGGGCGAACCAGCTTTCTTTATGGTAGGCTGTCATTTTCCCCAGGAACGAATTGGTCAGGAATGCGGTATCGCTGTCTTCTGCCGCATAAAGTGCCGGGTCGTTCAGTTTCGGTGCACCGCCATCCGGGGAAACCGGCTTGTAGACATCCCAGTAGTCTTCGAACGTATAGCCCTGATTCATCAGATGCGACTGCCACGGATAGGACATCTCCATCCGCATCTCGGTCATCTCATGAAACCCGTTCATCGGAAACTCATAGGTCTTCAGCGCCGGGTCATTGGCGTCAAAGGCCCGCGGGTCCTGTGAGGTATCGGTATAGCCGAACAGCATTGGTAAATATCCGGCCTTGCGCATTTCGGTCGCAATATTGGGCGTATCATGGCGCAAGGGCGTTCCATTGCGGACAGAGCGATGATTCATCGCATATTGCCCGGTCAGGATCGAAGCACGCGATGGTCCGCAGGGGTTGGTCACTGAAAAGTGCCGCTTGAATGAGACCGCGTCTTTCATGAATGACCGGAGATTGGGCAGTTCCACATGATCGGCCATTGGTCCGAACACACAATCGGCACGCAGCTGATCAATGATGATGAACAAGACGTTTCGCGTCGGGGTGCGGTGCGGTTTCATTCGAGAACCCTGAAATTAGAGCTAGGTTTTGGACGGTTAAAGCCGGTTGGGGACTGGTACAACGCTTGAACGAAAAGAGGAACCAAATGTGGCAACCAGTCCGGCGAACATCGCAATTTCAGGCAGGTTTTCCAGTCAGATCGAACGTCAGGCCGGTGATTTTTTGCGCAACTGCGACAGCGGCCTTCGATGTAACTGAATCCACCGCATAGGACAGGAAGCACGCTGTCGCACGGTAAACCCCCAAGGTGTTTGCCATCACCTGGATCGTGCAGAGCTTGGGCAATCAACTCTATAAGAGCGGTTCGCTCCATCAGCCCCTCTACTGCAGGCGGAGGTCGTATTTGGGCAGACATCGCCAGCAACTTGTCCCGAACATCTCGTAGATGACATGGTTGCGGTGTAAACATGTATAACCACAGGCTTTTGCCGCCCCTATCAGTCACCGCAACAGGGCACCACAGATGACGTCACAATCTGATTTCTCGCAAAACCTGCGCCTGCTGTGCGGGCGGTACAAGAGTATTACCGAAGTGTGCAACCGGCTTGCGATCAATCGGCCTCAGTTCACGCGCTATCTTTCGGGGCAGACCAAACCCTCGCTGAATGTTCTGTCGCGCATTTGCGATTTCTTCGGTGTGGACGAGGCCGAGATATTGCTGCCGCATGACGTCTTCAAAACCGAGGTCTTTTCGCGCCCGCTGGCCTCTTACGTTCCAATGGGAATTGCGCAGGAATTTCGCCGTCACCGACGGATGATGAAGGCATCTCTGGCGGGGTTGCAAAGTTATTGCGGCTATTACCATCTCTACTACAGAACACCATCCTGGAAGGATGGCGTGGTGCGGGCGTTGATGCGAATCTGGCAGGATGCCGAGATGACCTATGCCAAGTCACTCGACCGAATGCATTGGAGCGGCAGTCCGAAATTTGGACGGGCAACGCATATGATTCAATCCTGTCTCTGGTTGCATGACGACCGGATTTTCATCGTTGAGAGTCAGGAACGCGGTGGAGAGAATTTCTCGGCAATGATTGTGAATGCCGCGACCCGCACCAATTTCCACTATCTTCACGGCCTGCTGACCGGCGTTACCAGTGCGGGAACGGATATGATCTATAGCGCTCGGGTGGTGTTGGAGTTTCTGGGGCAGGACATCGACGTCAAAAGCGGCTTAAGGCAATGTGCGGTCTTCCCGCCCGACTCTGATGAGATTGACCCGATGATCCTGCGTGCGCTTGATCCCAATGGATTTGGAAACGGCAAGGCACTGATCGGATTCTACGAGTAATTGTTGCTATTTGTATCTACATAGCGCCAAATAGCGTCATAGATGCAACTAAAAGATACTGACAGAAGGCATGCCCGACCATAGCCTTTGAGGGAGTGATCCTTACAGAGGTTTCCCGCGTTGAGCCCGGTCTGGTCAAAATCGTCTCTCTTTCCGGAACGCCGGGCCCGCATTGATGGCTTTCTGAACATGGGCGACGGGCACGAAGTATTCTGGGAGGAATACGGTCACCCGAACGGCATTCCGGTTCTTTATCTGCACGGTGGACCCGGGCGGCCCAGACCCCGCGCCATTCCACGCCTGTTCGACCCCGAGCGGTTCCGGCTTATCCTGATGGATCAGCGCGGGACACGGCGCTCGCGCCCATTGGGCGAGATGCGCGGGAACACCACGCAGGCCCTGATCGGCGATATCGAAGCCCTCCGCGTCTTGCGCGGGATTGATAGCTGGCATGTTTTTGGCGGTTCTTGGGGGTCCACGCTGGGGTTGTGTTATGGCATTGCCCATCCAGACCGGCTGCGCAGCCTGACTGTCTGGGGGGTCTTCCTTGCACTGGCTGCCGAGGCCGAATGGGTGAATTTCGGCGCGCGCTGGATGAAGCCGCGTGAATGCGATGCATTGACCCGACATGTTGACGCGAAAACCTCGCAAGACCTGCTGGAGCGGTATCGGGATCTGATCACCGATCCTGATCTGGCGATACATGAACCTGCGATCCGGATCTACACCGCGCACCAGTCGGCGCTGGCCGATATTCGGCATTATGACCCGGAACTGGACCGTGACGAAGAAAGTGTCGCGGAAATCCTGCCGCAGCTTGAAATCGAACTGGGTTATTTCTGTCAGGGCTGTTTTATCCCCGACCGCTACATCCTTGATCAGATTGGCAGGCTGCAAGGGGTTCCGGGCACGATCATTCAGGGTGCGGATGACATGATCTGCCCCTGCGCAAATGCAACAGAGCTGGCCCGGGCCTGGCCTGATGCAACACTGCATATCGTGCCGGATGCCGGGCATTTCGTTTTCGAGCCGGGGATTGCGGCTCGTGTCATGGCGACCTTCGATGGCATTGCCCGATCGGACTCCGCCAGAGCCAATCCACCTGAACAACACACCAATAGGGGAGCAAGCAATGAAACGCTTTAACATGAACAGACGCGCATTTCTGACGGCCAGTTCAGCGGCTGTCCTCGCTACACCGTCCATCCTGCGGGCACAGGATCGAAGCCTGAAGGTTTCGGCCTTTGGTGGGTATTTCGAGGACTCGCTGATCAAGCATGTTTATCCGAAATTCACCGAAGATACCGGCATTGCGATCAATTCGGTCAGCCAGTCTGGCGGTGCCTCGTGGTGGGCTGCCATCCGCGCGGGCGCTGCTACGGGCGAGCCTCCGGCGGATGTCTCGATGCCCGGCGGCCAGGGGGCGATCCGCCAGATGGATCTGTTCGCGGCACTGGACGAGGCGGCGCTGCCCAACATCGCCAATGTCGACCCCGCCCTGATTACACGCGACGCCGAAGGGCGCATTCGGGCCGTGGCCGTATTGGCCTGGTACACGACCTTTGTCACCAATACCGACGTTTTCCCCGAACCCCCTGCAAGCTGGGCCGATATGTGGGGCGAAACATATAAGGGCTCGCTGGGTCTGAATGCCAATGCCGACACCAGCTATATCCTTGATATCACGGCCAAGACCTTCTTTGATGGGCAAGATATTCTGCGCACGCGCGAGGGGCTGGATCAGGTCATGGAAAAGGCCGCCGAACTGCGCGAGAACGTCACGCTTTGGTACAAGGACGAAGGCCAGTTTCAGCAGGCACTGCAAAGCGGAGAGATACCGGCAGGTCAGTACTATCACGACGTAACATTGCTGGCCGCGGCCGACGGTTTCCCGGTGCGCTCGACCTTTCCGGCCGAGGGTGGCGTGATCGACTTCGGCTCCTGGGGTGTGATCGAGGGCAGCCAGAAATTGGCCGAGGCCGAGGTATTCGTGAACTGGTGCTGCTCGCCCGAGGTGCAGGCGCTGATGTCGCGGATGATTGGCACTGCGCCCATTGTGCCGCAAGCCCTGACCGATCTGACCGACGAAGAATTCGGCGCAGTGTCCGCGCCCGGTGCGCCCATTGTTCCACTGTTCGACGTCTATGTCAGCGAAGCGGATTATATCGCTGAACGCTGGGCCTCGCTGATCGCCAACTAAGTCGGTACTCTGTTCTACGCCGGGCAATCAATGCCCGGCGCATTCCCTTTTCTGGTATATCGGGCAACATGGCTGATCTGGTCCTTGAACGTGTCACAAAAGCATTCGGCACGACCGTCGTCGTGCAAGACGCTGTCCTGTCCATCGGGTCAGGTGAATTCGTTTCATTCCTGGGTCCGTCAGGATGCGGAAAGACCACACTTCTTCGCATGATCGCGGGGTTGGAGACCGTCACGTCAGGGCGCATTCTTCTGGATGGTTCGGATCTGGGCAATACACCTGTCAATGCGCGCGGGATCGGGATGGTGTTCCAGTCGCTGGCGCTTTTTTCTCACCTGAACGTGGCCGAGAATATCGGATACGGGCTGCGTATCGCAGGCGAGGGCAGGGATGTGATTGCTCGGCGTGTTGACGAACTTCTGCGCCTCGTCGCGCTGGACGGGTTCGGCCCGCGCCAAATCAGCCAGCTATCGGGCGGCCAGAAACAGCGCGTTGCCATTGCCCGCGCACTGGCCCGTAATCCGCGCCTGTTCCTGTTGGACGAACCGCTTTCGGCGCTGGATGCGCAACTGCGCGAACAGATGCAGATTGAACTGCGCTTGTTGCAACAGAAACTGGGCATCACCACCATCACCGTGACCCATGACCAGCGCGAGGCGTTGACCATGTCCGACAAGATTGTCGTCATGTCGCCAGGCAGGATCGAACAGGTGGGCAGCCCTGAAGAGGTCTATCATCGGCCCGCCAACGGGTTTGTCGCGGGGTTCATTGGCGAAAGCAATCTGCTGCCGGTCACACTGGACGGCAGCATCGCGCGTTTCAACGACAGGCCGTTGCTGGTGAACGAGACGGTTGCGGGCACCGGCGACATGGTCCTGTCCGTCCGTCCCGAGGATGTGATCCTGTCGGAAGAAGCGGGCGAAAATGCCCTTCCCATGACCGTGGCTTTCCTGCGGGATCTGGGTGAAGGCGTTCAGGTGCTGCTGGAAGGGCAGGGCATCAGGCTGACCGCAAAGATCCCCAAAGCCGACCGGACGCGTTACGCAACGGGGCAACAGATACAGGCGATCCTGCCACCGCAAGCCTGCCGGGTGGTCCCTGCATGAGCACAACCCGCGATCCCGCCCTCCGGTTCAGCGTGCCGCTGGGCTACGCCGGGGCGATGCTGGTCCTGTTCTTCGTGGTGCCGCTGGGCATCATGCTGGCGGTGTCCTTCTACCATCGCACCGAAAGCTATTATGAACGTGGCTTCGAATTCGACAGCTACATCCGCGCTGGGCAAGAGCTTTATCTCAACGCATTCCTGACATCGGTTGAATTCGCCGCCATCGCCTCGGTCGTTTCGGTGCTGATTGCGGTGCCCTTCGCTTACTTCGTTTCACGTCTGCGCCCGCGCCCACAGGTTTTGACCCTGATCTTCGTGCTCTGCGCCATGTCATTGTCCGAGGTCATCGTCGCCTTTGGCTGGTCGATCATCCTGTCGCGCGGCTCTGGCATTTCGAACCTCTTTGTCTGGCTTGGGTTGATGGAGCGTCCGCAATCCTGGGCGCGCGGTTACTGGGCGGTTCTGATCGGGTTGACCTATTTCAACCTGCCTTTTGCGGTGGTCATGATGTTCCCTGGCTTCAGCCGCCTGAACCCCGAGGTGATCGAGGCCGCGCGCACGCTGGGTGCCGGACCATGGACCATGTTTCGCACCGTCATTTTACCGCTCATGTCTCGGACCCTGATCGCAACGACTCTGGTCCTGTTCATCTTCACGATGGGGGCATTGGTGACGCCGCTTTGGCTGGGTGGTCCCAAGGAATGGATGATTGCCAATTACATCAGCGACGAGGTCATGACGCGCAGCAACTTCCCCTTTGGCGCGGCGCTGGCGATGATTTACCTGGCCGTCACCATCTTGTTCCTATTGGTCGTTTGGCGGCTGAGCGGGCGGGAAAGGAAAGCCGTATGACCACGCTATCGCGGCTTTATGTCGGTGCTTTTCTCGCACTTTTGTCGGCTCCGCTTATCGTGGCATTTGGCGTGTCGCTCAATGAAAAGCGCGTGCTGTTCTTCCCCCCGCAGGGCCTGTCGCTTGGCTGGTATCAAGAGCTGCTGTTTCACCCCGATTGGCGGCTGGCGCTGATCACGTCGCTGGGTGTCGCGGCGGGGGCGGCAGTCGTCGCGTTGTCAGTTGCATTGCCCATTGCCTACATGCTCTGGCGATACAACATGCGCTACGCCCGGGTGCTGTTCTCGTTGGGTCTGATGCCATTTGCCCTGCCACCCGTGATCACCGCGATTGGAATGCTCAGCTTCTGGGCCGAGATCGGTTGGACCGGTCGCCCGGTGAACCTGATCATTGGCCACGGGGTTTTCATGGTCACGCTGCCAATGGTGATGATCTCGCTGGGGCTGGAAAGCATCAACCGCGAGCAGCTTGAGGCCGCCGAAACGCTTGGGGCGACCAGACAACACGTTCTGACCACAGTTATTCTGCCTCAGATACGTCCTTACATCTTTTCGGGCATGATCTTTGTCGTTGTCTTTTCGATGAATGAGTTCGTGATTTCGTTCTTTTTGGGCCAGTTCCACACCGTGACGCTACCTGTCAAGATCGTGACCCAGCTTCGATCCGGGTATTCCCCTGTTGTGGCCGCTGCAGCCATGTTCTTTCTTCTTATGGCGATCATCGGCTTTGCCTTGGTTGCCAGATACGGGGACCTGCCCAAATTGCTTGGCGCGGAATCGAAGAACCCGGGCGCAAAGTGATTTTCGGGCACTAAACCAACAAGATAAGCGGTGTCTATTCCCGACCACCACAGTGTAGACACCAGTCAGGTGTCCGGTGAAACGCGGGCCGGATTACCTGCACGGCCCCCATTTCTTACAACCCTGTCCCAATGTTCCTTGAGCGCCGCTGCCAACGCATCCTCACTGCCAAACGTTTGATTGCTTGGGATAAAGTTAACACCGGTAGACCGCAGAATAAGAAGATAGTCGGCATAGTGCTGTGTTCTGGCCTGTTCGTAAGCAATTTGCGACTCGAGTGTTCTTATGACGTATTCGAACTGGTTCAGGTCTTCCAGAACGTCGAAATTGCTGCGCTGCGTCTGTGTGTCCGAAACCTGTTTCCACAGATCGGCACGCTCTTTTTCCAGTGCCAAAGCCTGTTGGGAAATCAGCGCTTGCGCGTAAGACAGGCGTACCTGCTCGATAATCGAGACTGCAAGCGCAAGGTCTTCGATGCGACGCAGCTCTTCCTGAAGTTTGAGGCGCTTGCGGGTCGAGGGCAGTCTGAGCAGACCAAGCAGATCATAGGTCACCGTTTGGGAAAACAGACCGAACTGATTGTTGTCCAGCGTGGATTCGCTGTTGAAGTTGCCGGACAGAGCGAATTCCAGATCCGGCAACAGCGCAGCAACATCGCGGTAGACATCCAGCCTGCTGTTGCGTTGCCGGTATGCCGCCTGGCGCAGTTCCGAGCGGTTCAGCAAAGCTTCTTGTTCAAGATTGTCTGTCGTTCCGGGAAGCCTGACGGATAGATTGGTGCTGGGTGTCAGGTGCCTGAACCGCAAGTTTTCTGGCCGTGTTGCCGCCAGCGAGGACAGCCTGATCAGATCGGATCGCAATTCGGCCTTATAGCTGTTGAGGTTCACCTTCAACTCGGTGAGGCGTGTCTTGAACAAGAGGATTTGCAGGGGATCGATCAGGTTTCTTGCCCCAAACTGGTCAGCTTCCTGAATTTTCGCATCGATCTGCGACAGGATTTTGTTGATCTCGGGCAGGTGCCGGTCGGCGGTCGCCGCGCGCAGATACAGCACCGTTGTGTCGGTGACGATGCGGTTGGCGATACGTCCGCGTTCTTCTTCGATAATGAGCGCATTGTTGGCCTGTTGACGTGCCCGCAAGTAGGATTGCCCAAAACCCAGGATTGACCAACTATACGTTATGTCGGCGGTCAGGATATCCCTGTCAGGCGGTGTCACATCATTGACGTCTCCGGCATCGTTGCTTCGCTGCGAATATTGGGCTCGCACGCTGGCCTGCGGGAACTGCTCGGCCAGGATTTCCTCAAGCGTTATTTTCTCGACTTCGGCGGCAAGCTGTCCCTGCTGTATCTCAAGGTTGCGCAACAGGGCGCGGCTCATCAGGTCATACAGATCGAAGGAAGACTTGTTTGTGGTCCAAAGCTTTGCGCTTTCCTCTTGTAGAAACTGGGCGCGCTCCTGTCGTTCCTGTTCCGTCAGGGGTTCCGGACGAACGACACAGGCACTGACCGCGAAGGCCAGAAGGAACGCCGCAGAGCGGGCGAGGCGGGGTTTTATGATCATGGTCTTGAACATCACGGCTCGATAAAGCTTTGCGATACGGTGCGGAAAATCGGATTGATCAGGTAGGACAGGATTGTCCGTTTCCCGGTTTTGATATTGGCCTCAAGCGTCATGCCGGGCTGCAATTCAAAGTTCGCCGGTGTGTCGACCAATTCGTTGGTTTCGATATCGATCCAGCTTCTGAACACCAGATCCTGTTGCCCCGTGTAGTTTTGACTTTCCACATCGGCGCTGATTTTTGCCACCTTGCCGCGCAGGACGCCGTGCTTGGTGAAGGGGAGAGAGTCCAGCTTCAGAGTGACGTCGGACTGCGGCTCGACACGCGCGATATCGGTCAGGCGCACATCGATGACCGCCTGTAGCTGGCTGTCCTGCGGCAGCAGTTGAAACACGGCTTCGCCAGCTTCAATTAAAGTACCGTCGGCTTTGTCCGTCCGCGCCACAATAATGGCGTCAAAGGGGGCGTACAGGTCCACCAGCTCATTCTTTTTCAGCACTTTTTGGAATTTCTTCTGGCTGTCTTCAAATTGCTTCGTTGCTGCCAGCAACTCTTGCTGCAGTTGCTGGCGACGTTCCAATTCATAAGAGGCTTGCGTTGTTTGGATTTTTATTGCCCGGCGCTGAAGCGTCGCAATTTCTTCTCTTGCCAGAACCAATTGCCGTTCAATATCCGCCACGGCCGTGGCCGTTTGCAGGTAATCTACCTTTTGCGGGCCATCCCGACGGAATTGATCCTGCTCACTTTCGTACAGCGCCTTGCGCACCGAAAGAAGCTCCTGCATCAATTCATATTGTTTGCTTAAGGTGGGTATTTCCCTTCTTTTCGAGGCAATGAGGCTATGATTTTCTGAATATTCCTCCTCCAGACGTTTCCGAGAAATTTCATGCAGTTCCATATTTGCCCGAAACGCCTGCACCTCCAATTCGTTGACGTGAGGGTCAATTGAGAACCGGCCGGGAACATCCCCGGAAATTTCAGCCTTCAACCGTCTGACCAGCGCGCGGCTGACCATTTGTTCGTATTTCACCGCCTCAAAATCGACTTGCGAGGATTCGTTCTGGACGGTTGCCAGCAAATGGCCTTTTTTTACGCGATCTCCGATATCAACGTTCAGATTGATCAGACGTCCGGAATTAAAGGCCTGAACGACCGATTTCGGTGTGGTCGTTTGCAAAATACCCGTGGCGATAATCTGCGAATTAACAGTCGCAAAGTTCAGGAAAATAATCGTACCCGCCACCACAAGCAGGAACGTCCAGACTGTCACCCTTTGAACAAATGAATTGTCTTCGTTCAGCAACCTTTCATGCGCAGGGGCGAAGGTCGTGATAAGGCGATCGACGTCGGCCGAACGTTCAGGTGCTGCCGGAGGATTTTCAGAATTGTTCTGATCGTTGGTATGTTCGGTTTTGTCGGTCATTCTCCGGCCATCCCCATTGCTCTGGACGTGGCGGGCACATTTCCGTCAATGCCGGGCCAAAGGTCCCGATATGCTTCGCAACGGCGAATGAGAATTTCATGGGGCGCGAAATCAACCAGTTCGCCTTTATCAAGGACCAATACGTAATCCATCAGTGGCATGGTCGACATTCGGTGGGAAATGTTGATGACGGTTTGATTGCGCCAGTGATCCAGCAGTTTCTGAAGAATTTCCTCTTCCATATGCGCGTCGATTGCGCTCATCGCTTCGTCCAGCAAGACGATATCGGCTGTTCGTAGAACGGCGCGCGCCAGGCTGAGGCGCTGCTTTTGCCCGCCGGAAAAATTCGCGGCATTTTCTTCCAGCATCGTGTCATACCGCTGCGGCAATGTTCTGATGAATTCGTGCGCGTGGGTCAGGCGGGCGGCCTCGATAGCCTCTGAGTGATCTGAAATGGTGTTCCCGGCGGCGATATTGTCGGCGATGCTGCCTTTGAACAACGTGCTTTGCTGGAAAACACTGGCAACCCTCTGCCGCAGATATCGCAGGTCGAATTCCCGTAAATTGTAGCCATCGATCCGGATATAGCCGCTGTCTGGCTTGTCGAAGCCCATCAACAGCTTGGCGATCGTGCTTTTGCCCGATCCGCTTTTGCCGACCACCCCGATTGTGGCCCCCGGAGGGATGCGGAAGCTGAGGTTTTTGATCAGTGGCGGTTGGCTTTTGTCATAGGCATATTCAATGTCTTCAAAGACGATCTCACCATTCAACGGCGGCGTGACACCCCCGGACGAGAGCTGTTCGGGGCGACCGTTAAGGATTGTCCCGAGCATTCGAACGGACAGCGACGTTTCCTGATATTTGCTGGCAAGCCCGATTGATTGCACCAGCGGTCCGGCAATCCGGCCAGACAAGATGTTGAAGGCGATCAGGGTGCCGATGGTCAGGTCACCGGCCAGAACCAATTGGGCGCCCAGCCATATGATAACAAGCTGCATGAGCTTTTGCAGAAATCCGCTGGATTCCTGCAAAAGGCCGTTCAACTGCGCCATCTTTTTCTGGCTGGTGACGACCTCGCTTGTCTTTTCCATCCACTTCTTTTTGTGGTCGTCTTCAAGCGACAGGCTTTTGATCGTCTCGATGCCGGTTACGGTTTCAACAACCAACGCCTGGCGGTCGCTTTCGGCCTTATACAACTGAGAAAGGTTTTTGCGGTGGATGCGCAGGGACAGAAACATCTGCAGCATCAAGATGATTGTCAGCGCCAGAACCACATAAGTCAGTTTCAGGCTGAGAAAGATGAGGACGGGCAGGAACAGGAAAACCGCCGACATTTCGATCAA
>NZ_JALCBM010000033.1:24929-26823 GCF_028066395.1 Ruegeria sp. | reverse complement strand
GCGAAAAGCGTGTGCAGGGTCGCAAGGCCCTCATACCCGATCACCTTGTCGAACACGATCATGGTGAAAATGGCCGTGATGAAGGAAACCCCGTGAATGAACAATGAGATCAACCCGACCTCTAGCAGAATTCCCTTGAATTTCCCGACTTCGGAAAAAATCCACTTGAAATCATAAGGGGCGATCGGCGCATTGGCGTCGTCCAGTTTCCGCAGCAGGATCAGCCGCCCCGACCAGCGCTTGCGGAATTCGTTAACCGGTACTCGCAAAAGCTCCAGGCTGGTTGCCTGTGGATCCTGGACCAGAACGACGGGGCCGTGCTCTCCTTCGTTCGCCGCGGGGGTGATGCCCGCGATGATGATGAATTCACCGTTGCTGAGCTGCCCGATGAACGGCATGGCGCGCACCATGCGGCGCATGGCTGACCAGGTAACGGAAGAGACCTCGCCGCACAGGCCGTGGGTTTCCGCCGCCTTGAGCAAAACTTCAGGGGGGCAGGTGGCCCGGGCGATTTGCGGGAGTTGCGTCACGATGGCGCTGCGCGACAGTTCTACGCCCAGAAAGCGGCTGACCAGAACCAAGCATTCCAGTGCCGAGCTGCTTTGGGTGGTATCTGCTGTTGTCTCTGTCATGGGACCGCTTTGGTTGAGTCATGCGTCGCAAAATCAAAGCACACGGATACTGTCTGCGTCGCAGCCAGGGCCATGACGACAGTTTCGACTATGTGCCGGTTTGGGCCACCTTGGCTGCTGCCAGCCAAAGCGGCCCGACAAACGCTTATTGAGTGTTGAAGTTTGGCGAGCTGTTCGTGCTGTTGTCATCTGCCGCGGAAACGGCCAGAGGCGCTTCACCTGCGGCATCGCCGTTTCGCTTGATCACACCGCGTTGTTCCATTTCCAGAAACATGCGGTGGAAAATATCATAGGCCCGCAAAAAGCCCTGCGGTGACAAAACCAGGCGCAAATGTTCTTCCACTGGTGGGTTATCGGCATCTCCATTTGGGTCGATACCAAATGAAAAACAATCAATTCGCATATTGTTATTGATCATTGCGATATTTGATACCCCATCAAGGTAGCGCTGTTCCATGGAATTCTCCGTTCTGTGTTTTTGTATTTGGGCTATTTACACCCTATGGTTGATGTGCTAATCGCAGACTCAGCAAAAGAGAAACCACCCCGCAATCAAGGCAGTGAGCATTGCCCTGAAACGCATAATGGAGGAGTTAAACCTCGTAGTCATACCCAAAGACCAAATGGTCTTTGAGGTTCCGATTTTGTCGGGCGCCGCTCCTAAATAAACCTCCCTTTTATTGATAGGGGGTGCCCTATTGCGATGATGTTCCGCTTTGGATTTCTGTCTAAAACGGGCGACCATGTCATCGTAAACACGAACGCTTGCATATTTATTCATTTATGACAATCACAAATATTTTAAATGAAATGCAGTAAAGCTGTAATTGCATTAACTTTTGATATTCATATATTTTTATTAGTCTTTTATTTCCCTTAAGAGTCGCAAGTTTGTGACCCAATATCAGGCAAAATGTCGAAAAATACCCACCTTTTGACGTTTTTGATCTGCGTATTTACTCAATTCGCATGCCCACTATCAGAGATTTTTTATTTCTAAACGCCTGACTAAATAATTGATGAGCGTTTTGAATTTAAAATCTCAGAAAGAGATTAAATCCTACATGCGAATGCATGCAGGAATGCCAGTGGAAACGTGTACTAGGGAGGGTTAAAATGGGGACGAATTTCGAAGGTTTCAGGGGTGGTGACAACAATGCCCAAGAATGGGAAATCAATGGCATTAATCATCATGTAGAGTTGTATGGCGGAAACGATTCTCTGTACACCCACACAACCAACAGCCTGTACGCGCATTTGGG
>NZ_JALCBM010000033.1:23137-24829 GCF_028066395.1 Ruegeria sp. | reverse complement strand
CGTGGTGATGACTATATCGAAGGCCTTGGCGTCTTCACCATCAATGTTACCAGCACGGGCGGCAACAACACGATCATTTCCCGTGGCGCGGGCTCGTTTGTCACCACCGGAGGCGGAAACGACACCATCACTGTCAGCGGGATCAATACGTCCGTCAGATCGGGCGCTGGTAACGATACCATTTTCATCAGCGCAGCGGGTTCCGATGTCGATTCGGGTGCCGGCAACGATCGGATCGATCTGCACGCGCTTGGCGCGACCGTGCGCACCGGCGCCGGGGACGATACGCTTAATCTGTATGTCGCTGGCGGCAGCGCGGATCTGGGGCATGGCGACAACGTCGTGAACTTCTACGCAATTGGCGGTTCCATCTATGTCGGCGATGGAGATGACACGATCAACGCAAACGTTGTTGGTATCAACCTGAACACCAATGGCGGCGATGATTTCATCAACGTTCGGGCGCTGGGCGCCGAGATCAATGCCGGGTCCGGCGACAACGTGTTCAACGTCGAAGCGGGCGGCGCGCGGCTGACAGCTGGTGAGGGAGACGACTACGCACGCGTTGGCGCAGGCGTGGGGCTTCTCGATCTCGGGGGTGGTGACAACTATGTCGACCTTCAGGCCCTGGGCGGTTCGGTCATTGTCGGTGATGGCGACGATACGATTTCGGTCAAGGTGTTCGGTGCCAGCATCGAGGCCGGTGGCGGTGACAACCACATCTATGCGGGCGGTTTTGGTGTTTCTGCATTCACCGGCTCGGGCAATGACGCGATCTATTCAATCGGCGTTGGCGGTCAGCAGATCGACAGCGGCGACGGGAATGATGTGGTGCATGCGTTCGGGGGCGTAAACGTTGTCTCCGTCGGGCATGGCCATAATGATGTGACCGTTGGCGGCGGGTTGAATATCGTTCAGGCGGGCTACGGTGACAATATCATCAAAAGCTATGGCGGCGTGAACACCGTACTATCCGGCCACGGCAACAACCAGATTGATGCGTTTGGCGGTGCGAATATTGTTCTGACCGGTAACGGGGATAACGACGTACGGGCATTTGGCGGCTTCAATCTGGTGCTTGTCGGCGATGGTAAGAATCATGTCTACGCTGCCGGTGGCGGCAATATCATCTTTACCGGCAATGGCGGCACGGAGGAGAACATCAACCGAGTCACGCCAGATATTGATGATTTGGGTGTTAATCTGGTCGCCAATGGCAGCTTCGAAGCGGGTGCCGAATCCAGACCGGCCTCTGGCTTTACGTTTGGGACACCGGAAGGTTGGACCATCGCACAAGGCACAGAAGCAGAGTTGCTGACGGATGGTATTAATGGTCTCGAAACAGACTCGGGCCGCACCTTTCTTGAACTGGCCGTTAATGGCAGTTCAAGCGTTAGCCAAGACATTGGTACACGTGAAAACGCCGTTTATCAGATTTCAGTAGATTATAGAACGCATTCTGGACTGTCTGGAAGCAACCTTGCCGTAGAAGTGTTGTGGAATGGGGAAGTCATCGGCGTTCTTGACAATGACAGCCCTACAGATTGGACAACCTACACCTTCCGCGTCAAAGGTGCGCCGGGTGAGGCAACGCAGCTTGAACTGCGGGATGCGAGCACAAATGGCGGGCAGGGTGGCCTGCTCGACAATGTCAAAGTCCAGGAAATTCTCGCGTTCCGCGATTCCGATGTT
>NZ_JALCBM010000033.1:18775-23037 GCF_028066395.1 Ruegeria sp. | reverse complement strand
CCTGCTCGACAATGTCAAAGTCCAGGAAATTCTCGCGTTCCGCGATTCCGATGTTCTTGAAACTCCAAATGCCGATGTAACCGCGACTCTCGTCGAGGATCTTGGCGCGGACCTCATTGTAAACGGAAGCTTCGAAGCCGGTGCGGAAACCAGGCCTGATGCCAGCATCACATTTGGCACGCCGGATGGTTGGACCATTGTGAGTGGAACCCAAGCGGAGTTCCTGACCAATGGTGTTGATGGTCTTGCAACGGAATCCGGCAGCACGTTTCTCGAACTTGCGGTCAATGGTATTCGGAGCAGCATAAGTCAGGATGTTGCCACGAATGGAAACGGCACGTATCAGATTTCTATTGATTACCGAACCCACTCGGGCCTTTCAGGCGATAATCTGGCTGTTGAAGTCCTGTGGAATGGTGAAGTTGTTGGTGTAATCACTGAGGGCAGCCAAACCGAATGGACCACTCATACATTCCGTGTTTCGGGTGCTCCCGACGGGAATTCGACAATTGAGCTGCGCGATGCAAGTACAAATGGTGGCCAAGGCGGTCTGCTTGACAATGTTCGCGTGCAGGAAGTGCAACTTCGTCCGGATCCAAATTACGATGCCGCAGACGCGGCAGTCTTTACTGGTCAGTTGCTGTTGAATGACGCAGGCGTGAACAGTCTGGCGCAGGCCGAGCAACTGCTTGCCACCAAGCAATCCGAGATCATCGACTACAATGCCTCGCGGATCAGTTTTGCCGAACAAAGCGGAAGCGTGTTCGAGTTCTTCGACACCGCAGCCTATGCGGAAGGACTGTATGAAGACCGGGTTCATGACAATGCGATCCACAAGCTGAACGGGCAGATTTACCTGTCTGCCGGGCAGCATACGGTTGATCTGGAACATGATGACGGTGTTCGTTTGTCGATTGCGGGACAGCAGGTCATCACCGATGACTACTGGGACGGTACGCAAACCAAGACGGCAACATTCTCAATTGCCGAGTCGGGCTATTATGATGTCGATCTTCTGTTCTTTGAGGGCGGCGGTCATTCCCGGCTGAATCTGGCGATTGACGGGCAGGTCGTAGACACGGCCAACCAGAATTTCGTTGCGCCGGAATACAGAACCGTGGCCGGGAACGAGATCGAAGCCTTTGGCACGGCCAACTTTGTCGTTGCCGGTGATGGCGACGACCGCATTCGGGCGGGCAGCTTGTTGAACCTTGCCACCGCGGCGGCGGTTCAGGCGGCCAACAACAGCGACGACTCTTTCGTTCGCGGTGCGTTCGGGACATCCGATGGCACGTTGTACGGGGAAGAATCGCTGGGCACGGCCTTTACCAACCTCGTGGGGGCAATCGCCAATCTGGGTAACGTCATCATTGCCGGTAACGGCAACAACATCGTCAAAGCCTATGGGGGTGCAAACATCATCCAGACCGGCAGCGGCGATGACCAGATCACCGCATATGGTCTTGGAAATGCCATTGTTGCTGGTAACGGCAACAACTCGCTCCAGCTTATTGGCGCGTCCAACTTTGTCTGGGGCGGTGACGGAGATGATGAAATCCAGTTCATCGGCGATGACAACATTTATGTTCTGGGCGATGGCTATAACCGGGTCACAGGGTTCGGCGTCGGCGGCATTGCCAACGTCCCCGGTGTCGGCAATATCGGTAACATCATCATTGGCGCCGGTGGCGTTGATGACGTTGTCGTCCTGGGCGCGCGCAACTTCCTGATCTTGGGCGGCGGTGATAACTTTGCCATTGCGATCGGGAATGTGAACGTCCTGCAGGGCGCCAGCGGTGACGACTTCTTTGTTGGCCTGGGTGCGAACAACGTCGTGAATGCCGGTGACGGAGACAACTTCCTGGTTCTGGGCGGCCTGCTGAATCTGGTCTTCACCGGGGCGGGCAATGATGTCGCGTTCCAGATCGGGACGGACAATTATGGCTTCTACGGCGGCGGGGATAACCGGGTATTCCTGGGCGGCGAGCGTAACATCGTTCTGACCGGCACCGGTGATGACACGGTTATCGCGGTTGCAATTCCCACGGTCAGCCTGGTTATTCAGGCGATTACAGGTGTTGAATTGCCAACCGGCAACATCGCCATTACCGGGGCTGGTCGTGACAATGTCATTCTGCTGGGCAAGGCAAACATCGCCTTGACCGGAGCAGACCACGACATCACGATCCTTGGTGGTGAGTACAACTTCCTGTTGTCGGGCGCTGGCGATGACATTTCGCTTCTTGCGGGCAAGTACAACTTTGCCTTCTTCGAGGGCGGCGATGATATCGGCATCACCCTTGGTGAGACCAATGTCGTCTTCTCGGGCTCGGGCGATGATATTCTGGGTGTTATCGGCAAAACCAATGTCGTGTTTGCCGGTTCAGGCAGCGACCTCTTGCTGGTTGCGGGCGAGTTCAACTTTGTTGTCACAGACAATGAAATCGAATTCTCGACTGCTGAGCTGGCCAGTTATCTGGGCGAAGGCGATTTCAATCCTGCGTCGGACCTTAAAATCGAAGGTGGTGATACAGGGATTGAGGCTGGGGCATTTCCCTACGCCGATCTGGCCTTTTTCTTCCCGGATATCGAGTTTTCCAACCCCGATGTGCCGGACTATTCCTTCCCGACCTTGACGTCGCCCCAAGTGGATATTCCAATCCCTGATATCCCGGAACTGAAATCAGCACCGGAATACAAGTACGGTGAGCTTGGAAATTATGGGTTCCCCACGATTTCCCTGCCCACCTTGTCCATTCCGGAACTGCAATTGCCGGGGCAATCCATCCCATCTATCGCCATCCCGGACATAACCCAGTTCAACCTCGCTGTAGAAGGTGCGGGTGTGCAAACGACCGGGTCGTTCAACATCCAAAACGACTTCTATGGCGGGGGCGATGCTTTCGCTCGGGATTTCCTGGGAACCAACAGCAGCGATGGGGCACCCGGGACATTGTTCGGCAATGACTTTGATGCCACGTTCTATCTTCTTGGAGAGGATTATGGCGTCACTGCATATGCTCAGACCGAGAACAATCTGGGTGTGGGCGATGTCGATCAACTGCTTGATGTCAATGCATCCAATTCTGGTGTCGAGAGCTTGGATCAGGGAACGCTGAACGCCAACCTGCAGGGCAACTACAACCTTCTGGACGCGGAGGCGCGCACCGAAAACGAACTGACGGTCAACAAGGCCGGGGTGACGTATGATTACTCGGTCGAGTTCTCCGCGGGGTCGATTGTTGAACAGTCCATCAGCGGTCAGGTTGCGGTGCCATTTGGCGGTATTGTGGACCCAACCCACAATACCATTTCAATTGGCAATCAGGATACAGGCGCTGCCCTGGACCTGACCGACAAACGGACCTATGAGGTGCAGATCACCTATGAGGCTGCTCAACTGACCGGCAATGGGGCAGATGACATCATTGTCTACTACCATGGTGATAATGGGACAGAGGAAATCGGCCGCATCGATCCCACGGTCGCAGGTTCCGAACAAACGGCAACGTTCTTGTTCCGGGCTGAAGAAGGTGGGGAACTTCGGTTTGAATCGGAAAGTGGTGGCGCGCCTCTGACACAGATCGCTGCGGTCGATGTCGTTGAAAGCGATGTGTCCCGGATCGATCTGCCGACCTTCAGCCTGCCTGATCTGGAACTGCCCGAATTCCACCTGAACGGTCTGGACCTGTCGGGGCTTGATGTGCTGGACGACACTATTGCCGGTCGCGAGTTCTTTGGTCTGCAGATTCCGGATTTCGATATTCCGGGTGAGGATTTGGTCGTTCCCGACTTTGATCTTCAGGATCATGTCAACACTGATGAGGTGCGGCTGGACTCGCTCAGCTACACAATCCCATCCTTCAACATCCCAAATATCGCCGGGATACAGTGGGATCAGCGCATTGGTGACTACAGCCACGAATATTCGCTGCTGCAATCGCAACTGGTCGAAGCGGAGCAAAACCTGGTCGAGCTGAATCCTCTGGAAGGACCAACAGAAGAAACCGTCTACGGTGACCTTGCTGTTGTTGTTGGCAAAGAAAACCATGTCTATGCCGGGCGAGGTGACGATGCGGCCCTGTTGGCAGGCCAGAAAAACTTCTTCTACGGCGGGAGTGATGACGACATCGGCATTTTGGTCGGCGAAACCAATCTGGGTTTGTTTGACAGGGGCAATGATATCGCGCTTGCCATCGGCAAAACAAACACGATTGACCTGAAAAACGGCACGGACCTTGGTATCGCGATTGGTGAGAAAA
>NZ_JALCBM010000033.1:2226-18675 GCF_028066395.1 Ruegeria sp. | reverse complement strand
AACACGATTGACCTGAAAAACGGCACGGACCTTGGTATCGCGATTGGTGAGAAAAACACCATTGGTGGCTTCGACGATAACACCATTGTCCTCATAGGTTCGGAAAACGCGTTCAACGCCTTCCGGACATTCTCGGGGGCGGATGTGGTTTTGGCTGCGGGCAACAAAAACAAGATCAATTCAGGCTTTGGCAATGATACCATTTTGACAATCGGCGTTGAAAACAAGGTCAACGCTGACAGGCATGATGATATCGTCGTCGCACTGGGTGTTGAGAATGATGTAAGGCTAGGCGCCGGGTCAGACTTTGCAGTTGTTGCCGGGCTTCAGAACCGCGTCATCGGTGACGAGACGGGTTTTGAAAACGAAAGCGACATCCTGTTTACGCTGGGGTCTTACAACTATGCCACTGGTGGTGGTGGGACGGACAGCCTTTTCACCCTTGGCCTTGCCAACCAGATTTTTGCTGGCGGCGACGAAGACCTTGTGGTCACCGGCGGTCTTGCCAACCTGACCAGCCTTGGGGATGGGAACGACGTTCTTGTCAACTTTGGTCTGGCCAGCTTCACAACCGGCGGGCTTGGCGATGACTACCTGATTGATGTCGGGACAGGCTTTGCCACGTTCGGCAATGCCGGGAACGACACCTTCCTCAGCATCGGATAT
Organism: Ruegeria sp.; assembly: GCF_028066395.1. Lineage (GTDB taxonomy): Bacteria > Pseudomonadota > Alphaproteobacteria > Rhodobacterales > Rhodobacteraceae > Ruegeria. The sequence goes on along the minus strand of NZ_JALCBM010000033.1, from coordinate 18,009 downwards.
GGCTTCACCTCGGGCGGTGCGGACAATGATACCTTCCTGAACCTTGGTCTGGGATCGATCGATGCATACCTTGATGCGGGGATTTCCGTTCTGGGGGATGCGATTGCCGGGATCATTGACGGTCTGCAGCAAGCCTCGGCGTTCTTCAATGTCGGGGACTTCTCGGCGCCCTCGAATTTCCTGGCCAATCAATCGGGAACGATTAACCAGGGCGGTGCCGGCGATGACGTGTTCTTCTCTGGGTTCGGCCGGTCGGTTGCCTTGGGTGGCACGGGTGACGACAGCTATATCTATACGCTGGGAAGTGGTGAACTTGTGATCAGCGAAGGCTTAGAAACCGATGTGGTGGGAGAGTTGGACAGCGTTCAGTTCAACTTCACCGCATTGGATGAAACGCTGGCCCTGCAAGACCCCGAGACCCTGATTGATCGCTTGACCGAGGTCAACACGGTCTACATCGAAACGGCCCGTTCCGACACGACAACACAACTGACGATCGACAATCTGGTTCTGAATCAGATCAGCCAGGAGATAAACATCGTTGTCGAGGGCACGTCGGTGGGTCGGATCATCTATGATGGTCTGGCGGATACGGACATCATCAACATTTCCGATTTCGACAGCTCTACCGATCTTACATTTGCAGAGTTGAAGGCGCATTCGGAAACGGCTCAGGCGACGACGTTCAACGTGTTTGACAGCGCCAGTGCCCTGACTGCGGGTCTGGAGGAGACTCTGAACTATCTGCAGAATGTTGAAGCCGCTGACGCTCAGGCAACGGAACTTGGTCGAGAGCTTTCGACAGGTGAATTTGCCGTCGTCGCAGAGGTCTATGATGATCTGTACAATGCCAAGGCTGCGGTTGATCAGGTTGTCAACAACAAGACATCAGACACGTCAATCGCCTGATCGGTGATGGTCGGGCCATCACAGCCCGTCAGTGTTTGATCTGAAAAATGCAGGGGCGCGTCAGGCGCGCGCCCTTGCGATCTGGTCTCGGATGCGCAGGAGCTTGACCGCGGGCATCCGGTACGGAACCGTTAGGAATTTGTATGACTGACCATTTGCAGCCACACAGCGTCGACCCGGATGTGATGAAGCAATTTGGCGAAATCTGCTTTCTTGTCACGCAATCGCAATTGCACCGAAACATGGCCTTCAAGCAGATAGAGGCAAGGCTGTTTCATCCCCTGCGCATCGGCCAGGGACGTGTTTTCAGCCAGGGGGCCAACAAGCCGATTGCTTATGTTTCCTGGGCTTTTGTAAGCGACGAAGTCGATGCTGCGTTAATGAAAGACCCAAATGCGATCAGGCCGGATGAATGGAATTCCGGCCACAACTTATGGTTTATGGAGTTTATCGCCCCATATGGCCGGGTCAGAGAAATGGTGGCCTATCTTGACCAACATTTGTTCAACGCGGTGTCTTACGCCAAGCTGCATCGCGTAGATGCGAATGGTCAGCAAAAGCGTATCGCGCGGTACTATGGCTCTCAACGAAGGCGGGAGCGTAGTTTGGCGTAGGAGGCCAAAACCGGCGTGCCCTCGCCATCAGGAACGATCTACAAGCTCAGTACACATGTCGAAGATGAACTGTTTGGTGGTCTGTACATGTTGGTAATTCACAACGTCCCGATGGGTTAAGACCCACAGTTCCAAAGATACCTCCAACAGCCCCGGCATGACTTCGACCAGATTTGGGTCCGTTTCGGCCATGTATTTGGGCAGGACCGCCAAACCAAATCCGCTTCTGACTGCGGACAGCTGAGCGCAGATGCTGTCCGTCCGTGCGGCGATGTTGCAGCGGTCAATGATTTTTCGGAATTCGATTTCCTGAACGGACCGGCCAAGCGCCCCGGTTGCGACTATGACATTGTGGCCCGCAAGCTCGTCCAGAGTGCTGATCCCATCCAGCCCCAGAAGGTAATCCTGCGAGGCATAAATCCCGAACCGGACCCGGCCCAGTTTCTCGCTTTCGATGCGATAGGTTTCCGGTTGCCCAAGACGGATGGCGATGTCCGCCTCGCGGTTATGCATGTTGATCCGCTTGTTGGACAACAGAAGGTCGATCTTGATCTGCGGGTTGAAGGAATGAAATTCGATCAGCTTCGGCATGATGACGGCCTCGCCAAAACCTTCGGGCGCGGCCACCGCAACCGTTCCGCCACTCATCCCGTGGTAGGACCGCGTCAATTCACCAACACGGCCAAGCTGCGTTTCGACATTCTGCGCAATGGCCAACAGTTCTTGACCAATAGGGGTCAGCTTGACGCCCGAGGTGCCGCGATCAAAAAGCGGGAGGGACAGATCCTCTTCCAGCTCTTTCAATTTGCGTCCGACCGTTGCGGGGCTTTCGGACAAACGCTCGGATGCGCGGGCAATACTGCCTGCCCGGGCAACGCATAATAAAAACCGGATCAAATCCCAATCGCGAATTGGAATTGTCTTGTCGCAGTTTGGTGCTGCATTGTTTTCTGTCATTACCAGCGAACCTCTGAAACTTTCTATGAATTCTATAAACACCCAACGAAAAAGGGGTATTCAAGTTTAGTTGTGTATCCGTGAGGAAAAATTTTTTTCCCTTTAAAAATAATGCGATGGATATTGTTTTATTGGTCTGCATTCAATGAAGGTCTGCCCATCATTTTTGAATGCTTGTGAAGATTTTGCCCAAGCACAGGTAACTGACCGTGAGCACAACAAGGCTTGCACCAACGCTTGGAGTGTAAAAATGAACCCTGACGATATAAGACCAATTATTGAAGGCGACGAAAACGGCAATCAGCTGATTGGCACGCCGGAGGATGACATCATCCGCGGAAACGGTGGCGGCGATCAGCTCATCGGAATGGGCGGCAATGACGATCTGTCCGGTGGCGCAGGTGATGACAACATCATTGGCGGCGAAGGCATCGACACAGCCCGTTTTGATGACGTCAATGCGTTTGTCACCATCTCGGAAGATCCCGACATGCCGGGCCGCATCATCGCCACCCGCGAGGTGATGGGCGAGAATGGTGAGACCATCATTGAAGAAGACGAGCTTTCCGGGATCGAGAATGTGATCTTCTCCGAGGCCGGTGGTGAAATCAACGTCGAAGGCATCTTTGAAGTTGTCGACGCCCCGCTGGAGCTGCAGGACGTGATGGACCAGGCGGAACTGGCCGAGCTGGCCCCTGAGCCGCCGATGGGTCAGATCATCGACGGTGATGACAATGACAACGTTTTGGTTGGCGGCGACGGTGATGATGTGCTGAACGGCCTGGGCGGCAATGACGTTCTGACCGGTGGTTTGGGCGATGACGTGCTGGACGGTGGTGCTGATATCGACACGGCAGCTTTCAACGATATTGATGTGCCTGTTGACGTTGATCTGGATGCAGGCATTGCCTCGCGCGAAACCGGCTTCTCGGTTCAGATCGTTGACGCCGACTTCACCAACTTTGCCGACCCGCTGGACAGCCTGGTTGACGAAGCTCTGGCAGAAAACCTGTACTACAACATCCACACCGCCGATTTCCCCGCCGGTGAGATTCGTGGTCAGCTGCTGGTTTCGGAAAACAATCTGGACTTTGAAGGCAACGGGACGCTGGTTCTGACCGCTGTACTGGATGCAGCGCAAGAGCCCGGTCCGCTGTCGGATTCGCTGGCAACCGGTACTGCAACCGTGACTGTCACCGTGATTGACGGTGTGGCGACCTATTCGTCCGATCTGTCGGTAACCGGCCTGGCCGTGTCCGATCTGATCACCCCGATCCCGGGTGCGGTTTCGGCGATCCATCTGCACAATGCGCCGGCAGGCGAGAACGGCCCGGTTGTGCGTGACTCGCTGGTGGATGCAGGCGGTATTCTGGCCAGTGCTGATGAAGTCGCGGAAAACCCCACAGGTGTGCTGAACATCGATTTCGTGACCGATGCGGTTACCGAAACCGACACGCTGATCAGCATCGAAAACGTTGTGGGCTCGGACGACGCTGACGTTCTGGTTGGTGACGAGAACGACAACGTGCTGAGCGGTCTGGGCGGCGATGACGTTCTGACCGGTGGTCTGGGCGATGACGTGCTGGACGGTGGTGCCGATATCGACACGGCAGTCTTCAACGACATCGATGTCCCTGTTAACGTTGATCTGGATGCGGGTATCGCCATACGCGAAACCGGCTTCTCGGTTCAGATCGTTGACGCCGACTTTACAAACTTCGGCGATCCGCTGGACAGCCTGGTTGACGAAGCGCTGGCAGAAAACCTGTACTACAACATCCACACCGCCGATTTCCCCGCCGGTGAGATTCGTGGTCAGCTGCTGGTTTCGGAAAACAATCTGGACTTTGAAGGCAACGGGACGCTGGTTCTGACCGCTGTACTGGATGCAGCGCAAGAGCCCGGTCCGCTGTCGGATTCGCTGGCAACCGGTACTGCAACCGTGACTGTCACCGTGATTGACGGTGTGGCGACCTATTCGTCCGATCTGTCGGTAACCGGCCTGGCCGTGTCCGATCTGATCACCCCGATCCCGGGTGCGGTTTCGGCGATCCATCTGCACAATGCGCCGGCAGGCGAGAACGGCCCGGTTGTGCGTGACTCGCTGGTGGATGCAGGCGGTATTCTGGCCAGTGCTGATGAAGTCGCGGAAAACCCCACAGGTGTGCTGAACATCGATTTCGTGACCGATGCGGTTACCGAAACCGACACGCTGATCAGCATCGAAAACGTTGTGGGCTCGGACGATGATGACGTGCTTGTTGGCGATGCCAATGACAACGTGCTGAACGGTCTGGACGGCAATGATGTCCTGAGTGGTTTGGGCGGCAACGATGTGCTGAATGGTGGTGAAGGTGACGACATTCTGGCCGGCGGCGGTGGCGTTGACGTCATCGATGGCGGTGAAGGGTTCGATACCAATGACTTCTCCAACATCAACCTGGGTGCTGCTGATCCGACCATCGCTGGTGTGCGCGTCACGCTTGCGGCGGATGGTACTGGCACTGCCGAATACAATGGCGGCGGCGGCAATGGCCCGCTGATCCAGGAAACCTTTACCGGAATCGAAAACATCACCGGCTCGTCCAACGATGACTCGATTGTTGCAACCGGTGCGGCTCCGAACACCATTGAAGGTGGTGCTGGTGACGACTTCATCGCAGGCGGCGGCGGGACAGACATCCTGAGCGGTGGCGACGGGATCGACACCAACAGCTTCCAGGGTATCAACGCCGAGGTGATCGCGGATCTGGCAACGGGCAGCGCGTCCTATGCGCCGAACGAAAACGTCACCGTGTTCGAGAACTTTGACGGGTTCGAAAACCTCGACGGATCGGCGCTTGACGATCAGCTGTTCGGCGACAATGGCGCCAACACCCTGACCGGCAATGACGGCAACGACCTGCTGGTTGGCCGTGGTGGCAACGACATTCTGGAAGGCGGCGAAGGCAATGACGTCCTGCGTGGCGGTGGCGGTAACGACATCACCGATGGTGGTGAAGGTATCGACACGGCGGACTTCCAGGATATCGGCTCGGCCGTGACCGCTGATCTGTCGGATGGCACTGCGGTATATGCAGCTCCGAACGGCAATCAGGTTGCGGATCAGCTGATCAGCATCGAGAACCTGACCGGGTCCGACAATGATGACATCCTGACCGGCGATACAGGTGACAACCTGTTGGCTGGTGGTGCAGGTAACGACGTCATCAACGGCGGCGCGGGCGACGATGTGATCCGCGGCGACGCCATCGGCGACGGCGAGGCCATCACGGTTTCGATCACCAACACGCTGGACGCAGGCGGAACCTTCCTGACACCTGTCTGGTTCGGATTCCATGATGGTGCCAATTTCGACCTGTTCAATGCAGGCGAAGCGGCAAGCCTGGGACTGGAGCGTTTGGCCGAAGACGGAAGCGTCGAAGGCATCGCAGCCGAGTTCAACCAGCAGGTTGGCGATAACGGTATCGACGCGACCATTCTGGGTGGTGCCGGTGCACCGGGTCCGATTGATCCGGGTGAAACCGCGACCTTTACGCTGAACGTGAACGCCGATCAGGTTGGTCAGGGCTTCTTCACCTGGGCAACCATGGTGATCCCGTCGAACGACGCCTTCCTGGCTGCTCCAGACGATGTCTTTGCTGATCCGATCTTTGATGCAGAGGGCAACTTCATTGGCCCGATCGTCATCGAGCGCTTTGGCCGTGATGTTCTGGACGCTGGCACCGAGGTCAACAACGAAGAAGGCGCAGCCTTCCTCAACCAGACCGCGCGTGATCAGGGTACTGCCGAAAATGGCGTCGTGGGTCTGCACCCGGGCTTCAACGGTTCCGAAGGCAACCCGAATGGTGGGCCGGTCAACATCCTTGGTGGCACCACAGCCGCTGGCACGATTGTTGACCCGGTTGAAGGCGACTTCACCCGCAACGGTGGCAATGAGCAGCTTCTGCGCATTGAGATCGACATTGCCGAAGGTGGTAATGACGAACTGTTCGGCGGTGCAGGTGATGACACCATCGACGGTGGTCGCGGTGACGACATCCTGGATGGCGGTGCCGACAACGACACCCTGATCGGTGGCTCCGGTCGCGATACCTTCACGTTCCGTCGCGGAACGGGTTTTGATATCGTGGCGGATTTCTCGGTCAGCGTCGAAGATGGCGACTTCCTGGATGTATCCGATTTCGGGATCACCTCGATTGACGATCTCCAGATCGAAGCCAACGGTGCAGACACCGTGATCGACCTGGGCAATGGTGATCAGATCACACTCGAAGGGGTTGCCCCGAACGAGCTGGTGGCTGAGAACTTTGTCTTCGCACCAGAGCAGCCCGAAGTGAACGTTGCCCCGACAAACGGCGATGATGATCTGCAGGGTGGGGTCGGCAATGATGAAATCGACGGTGGAAACGGCGAAGATATCATCCTTGGCGGAGCCGGAAACGACATCCTTGATGGCGGCAATGGCGACGATGACCTGATCGGTGAAATCGGTGACGACAACCTGATCGGAAGCAACGGTGATGACGACCTGAATGGCGGGATCGGCAGCGATACCCTCGCAGGCGGCAACGGCGATGACTTCCTGGTGGGTGGCGAAGGTGCCGACCGTCTGGAAGGTGGTCGTGGCGATGACATCCTGGAGGGCGGCGAAGGTGCCGATACTCTGGAAGGTGGTCGCGGCAACGACATCCTTGATGGTGGTGAAGGCAATGACCTGATCTGCGCCGGTACCGGTGACGACATCATCAACGGTGGCGAAGGCAACGACCGTCTGGAAGGCAACCGCGGTTCGGACACGTTCGTTTTCGAGGCCAATCTGGGCGACGATGTCATCACTGACTTCGAAGCCTTTGCCGACGGTGACGTTCTGGACCTGACCTCGACCGATTTCGATTTCGACACCTTCGACGATCTGTCGGCTGCGATTTCGCAGAACGGTGACGACGTTGTTATCGATCTGGGTGCCGAAGGCAGCATCACGCTGCTGGGTATCCAGGTGGCCGATCTGAACGAAGACAACGTTCTGGTCTAATCCCTCTGCGGCGGCGGCCCCTGCGGTCGCCGCCGTTTCTTTCCCGAAATGTCAAACAAGAAAGAGGGCCACCATGTCCCATAGTTCCCTCAAACGTACCGAGCTAGAGCAAGCGTTCCGCGCCGCTCGCCCGGGTCTTTTTGCAACCGGTTCCGTCAGTATGGTGATCAATCTGACGATGCTGACCGGTCCGCTGTTCATGATTTTGGTGTATGACCGCGCTCTGCCGAGCCAAAGCTATCAGACCTTGTTCGGCCTGAGTGTTCTGATGCTGGGCCTGTATCTTGTGTTTGGTCTGCTGTCCCTGGTGCGCTCGCGCATTCTGGTGCGCATCGGCAACCGGCTTGGCAACCGGCTGGAAAAACGGGTTTTCGAGGCCCAGATCGAACGTTCGGTCAAGGAAGGCGGCGCCAAAGGCCGCGACGCGATCGGAGATTTGAACACGCTGCGCGAGTTCATGGGTGGGCCGACCCCCGCGGTGATTTTCGACGCGCCCTGGACGCCGATCTACCTTGGGTTTGCCTATCTTCTGCACCCGTGGCTGGGCTATGCGGGGCTGGCCGGGGTCGCATTTCTGATGATTGTCGCGATGCTGAACAACGTGTTGACGCATCGCGGTGTTGCACGTGCCACCCAGTTCCAGACCCGCAGCAGCCGGGTCCTGAACGACGTATCGCGCAACCACGAGGTTGCCCATGCCATGCGGATGCGGGAAGACCTGTACCAGCATTGGCACGGTCTGAACGGTCAGGCGCAGGTCAAGCAGAGCAAGATCAGCGATATGGCTGCCACGCTGTCGTCCATCTCGCGGACGGTGCGGCTGATGCTGCAATCGGCGGTGCTGGGGCTTGGGGCCTATCTGGCGATTTCGGGCGATCTGAGCGCCGGTTCGATCATCGCTGCCTCTGTTCTGGTCGGGCGGGCGCTGGCGCCGGCGGAACAGGCAATCGGCAGCTGGCGTCAATATGTGCTGGCCAGTGCCGCGCGCAAACGGCTCAATATATTGCTGGACGAATACCCGCCCGCGCAGGCTTCTGTTCAACTGCCGCAACCGCGTGGCGATCTGGATCTGAAAAACGTGTTCGCGGCCACGCCGGATGGCATGAAAACGGTCTTGCGGAACGTATCCCTTTCCCTTTCGGCGGGCGAGGTTCTGGCGGTGATCGGTCCCAGCGGGTCAGGCAAATCCACCCTGGCGCGCGTGATCGTTGGCACTTTGGCTCCGACCCGAGGCAGCGTGCGGCTGGATCAGGCGGATATGAGCTATTGGAACGCTGTCCAATTGCGGGATTCCGTCGGCTACATGCCGCAGACCGTCGAACTGTTCGACGGCACTGTCAGAGAGAACATCGCCCGCTTTCAGTCGGATGCCAGCGATGCCGATGTGGTGGCGGCGGCGCAGGCAGCAAATGCGCATGACCTGATCCTGAAACTGCCCAATGCCTACGACACCCCCCTGGGGGAAAGCGGCAGCGCCCTGTCGGGTGGTGAGCGTCAGCGGATCGGTCTGGCCCGCGTTCTTTACAAGAACCCGTCCCTGATCGTTCTGGACGAGCCGAACTCAAACCTCGATGCCGCAGGGGCGGCGGCGCTGAGCATGACGATCGACCGGCTGAAAAGCGAAGGCCGCACGGTTGTCATCATTGCCCATCGTCTGGGCGCGCTGAATCAGGCCGACAAGGTGCTTGTGATGGATAACGGCATGGTATCGGCCTTTGGTCCGAAAGATGAAATCCTCCGCACCTATTCGGAGAACCGCAAGAAAAAGGCGGATGAAAGCGCGAAGACCACGGCGCATAAGCAAAAGGATGTTTCTGATGCGTGACAAGAAAACAACCCCGACGGATCGCATTGGCCTGTGGGTATTCTTCAGCCTTCTCATCATGAGTCTGGCGGTTGGCGGGCTGGGGTACTGGTCGATGACAACCCGGATCGACGGTGCGATCATCGCGCCGGGAATGGTTGCCCTGGAAACGGATCGTCAGAGGGTTCAGCATCTGGAAGGCGGGATCATCTATGAAATCCACGTGTCCGAAGACGATGCGGTGCAACAGGGCCAGATACTGGTCACCCTCGATACCACGCGGGATCAGGCGGAACTCAATGCCTTGACCAGCCAGATTGCCTTGCTTTCGGTACGCAAGGCACGGCTGCAGGCCGAGCTGAACGGCGACGATTTTCTGGCGCGCGCGGCCGAGTTCGAAGAGACCGGCAACACCCGGGAAATCTTTGCCGGTGAAGCACAGCTGTTCGAAAGCCGCGCGGTGGCGAAACGTGCGAATATCGCCCAATTGGAAACCCAGAAACAGGCGCTGGTGGCACAGGTGGCCGGGTTGCGCAGCCAGATCAAATCGCAGAAGGCCAACCAGGAGCTGACGCAGGAAGAACTGGAAACCGTGGCCGGTCTGCATGAGAAAGGTCTGGCCAATGTGACGCGCCTGCTTCAGGTCCGTCGCACGGCGCTTGATCTGGAAGCGGGGCTGTCCCTGAACGTGGCGCAGATCGACAGTGTTCAGGCCCAGATCGCCGAGGTCGAAAGCGCCTTGGTCAGCAGTGCCGCAACCTCGCGCGAGGAGGTCTCGGCTGAACTGACCCAGATCAGCCAGCAGCTGCGCGAAGCGTTGGAGCGTCAGACGACGGCACATGACCGGATCGCGCGCAGCCAGATCCTTGCGCCGCTGGATGGCCGGGTGCTGAATCTCGGCTTTCATACAAAAGGCGGGGTGATCGCGCCGGGACAGGCGATCATGGACATCGTCCCGGTGGCCGAACAGCCTGTTCTGATGGCGAATATTCCGGTCACCGAGATTGACCGGGTTGTCCCGGGTCAAGAGGCACGGGTACGGTTGACGGCGTTCAACTACAACCAGACCCCGGAACTTGACGGTTCGGTCAAATGGGTCTCGGCCGACACAATCTCGGACCCTGTAACCGGTGCGGTTTACTACAGCGCCGAGGTTGAGGTCTCGACGGATGAGTTCGCGAAAATTCAGGACAAGGATCTGGTCCCGGGCATGCCGGTCGAGATCATGGTCTCGACAGGTGAACGGTTGGTTGCATCCTACCTGTCACGCCCAATTCGCGACGCCATGTCGAGAACGTTCCGCGATGAATAGCATCTGTTCGTTGACCTGAGCGGGTCAACGAACTTTTTTTTAGAACGATCACCGGCAGGGCTCTGTGCTTCTGCCGGTGTTCAATTTCTCGGAAGCGGGTGCTCTCTGATGTTGTGGTCGCTCCTGAACCGAGCGTCTGCCTATTTCTCCCAGTGCGGCACCCACTCGCCATCGAGGCGGAGTGAGACACCTGCCGCGTCTTCCTCAAGCTTCACCACATGCAGCTCGCCCTTGTCACCGCCATATGTCTTGCGGGCTTCTTCAAACTGCGCGCAGACCAGCCGCGTTGCGGGGGCGGGTGTTCCAGCATCGTCGCAGGCCTCGACGATCAAGCCCAGATCCTTTTGGCACAGGTCCAGTGTAAAGGACGGATCGTAATGTCCCGCAAAAACCGATGGGGCGTCATGGTGCATGCACCAGCTTTCGCTGGCTCCTATTTTGAGCGCATCCCAGGCACGTGACAGGTCAACGCCGGATTTGACAGCCATCACCAAAGCTTCGCCCATAGCTGTGGCATGGATGGCCCAAAGCTGATTGCTGGCCAGTTTGGTGACCGACCCGCTGCCGCTGGGCCCCATGTAATGCATCGGCCCCATCAGTTCCATCACCGGACGGATGCGTTCGACTGTGGCCTCGTCCCCTCCGGCGAACTGGGGCATGTTGCCGGTGCGCGCGCCATCAACGGCGCCGGTGACCGGGGCATCAATCAACTGAACGCCGATATCCGCAAATGTGCTGGCAAGTTCCTGAACAAAAGCGGGTTTGTTTGTTGTCATATCCACCCAGATCTGACCGGATGACATGGCCGACAAAAGCCCGTCCTCGCCGCCGACAAGCTGTTCAATCTGTTTGGGGCCGAACACCATGGTAAAGACGATATCGGCACCCTGCGCTGCGGCCTTGGGGGTATCAGCCCATGTCGCGCCGAGGGCGAGGTGCTGTTCCGCCCGTTTTGGATCAAGGTCGCAGACCGTCAGGTCATGACCGCCTTTGATCAGGTTCAGGGCGGCGGGTCCGCCCATGGTGCCAATACCGATAAATCCGATGCGCATCTCTGCCATCCTCATGTTTATTGTTGTTGTCTGGCCTCAGGCCTTCAGGATGTCATCGGTGGATTGCACCGCACCGAATTCGCCATGCAGGTTTGCCAGCGTGACAGAGTGGATCTGGTCCGCGCTATGGGTTGCCCCATCCGGGCCGGTGGCCTCATAGGCCCATACGGCGTCGGCGGCATAGACCATATCAAAGCCCAGGCTGCTGGCGGAACGGGCGGCGGATTCGGCGCAATGATTGGCCGTTGCGCCGCAGATGACCACGCGTTCGACATCCGCCGCGCGCAGATCGGCCTCCAGAGTGGTTCCGGCAAAGGCGCTGGAGACGTGTTTGATGATCACCTGCTCATCACCCTGGGGTGCGGCAAACGGTTGAACCGCCGCACCGGGCGCATCCGCGTGAAACGGGTCATCCGGGTCCTGCCCGTGATGGTGGACATGGACGATCTTGTCGCCACTGGCCCGGAACCGATGCAAAAGCCGTTCGATATTGTCCGAAGCCTCGGGGCAAGAGCGCACGGCCCCGGCGGCATCGTCATGGGCCAAGGCCATTTGAACGTCAATGACAAGAAGGGCGGTCTTCATTCTGTGATCCTTTATGCGTTGGCCTGGGATGCGGCGCGGTCTGCCAGTATCTTTTCCACGCGCTTACCATAGATGCGCACGTTGATGTCGTCGCTGATCACGCGGCCTTCCTGTTCGTCATAGGTCATGATCGCGGTGACACGCGGCGTTTCCCCCAGTACTTCGGTCACACCATGCAGCGAATAACCGCCCCGGAACAACGTGAATGTGCCCGCGCCGCGATCAAATTTCCGGGCATGGGACATGTCGCCCGAAAGCAGACGGTCCACGGCCTCGCGGTCTTCGGTCTCATCGGTGCGCGAATTCGGCAGAAAGGCGAAATCGCCGCCATTTTCCGCCGCCTGCAACAGCAGGGTCACCGTGCATTCGGTCGTATCATAATGCCAGGCGTGCCAACTGCCCGGATGCAGGGCGACGACGTTCAGCGCCTGAAACTCGTCGGCACAGCGATACAGCACCTGTTTCTTCTGCACACGGCGCACAAAATCCGTCAGCAGTTCAGATTGATAGAGTTTCTGGATCAGCGTGTCCTGCGGGATCTGGTCATCCGCCAACTGCTGGGCCACATGCACATATTCGCGCCGTCTGGGGTCACTTTCTGGCAAGTTTGGATCAATTGCGCCCTGATAGATGTTGCGCTTGATGGTCAAAACGTCAGCGGTTGGCAGCAGCGTGTTGGATTCACCGGCCAGGGCCGCAAGTGCATCAGCGCGGATGAACCCGTCCAGATTGCACCACCCATGCGTCTCCATATGGTCCTGACATTCCTTGAGAAATGCAGAGCCCTCCGGGCTTTCCAGATCGGCGATGGGATAGCGTGACAGGTCCACAAGGCTCAGCACTATGTCCGTTTCTGTATTCTGGTGGATTTCTGACATGTCACGCTCCTTTCAGTGGTCCCGGTCGGGGGCTTTGATCTTGTTTACCCACCATCAGAATTGAAGAAAAATAAAAGAATTTGCCTTCATGAACATAAATTACTTATGCATCAAATATGAAGAGCAACCTGAACCTGAACTGGCTGCGCACCTTTGAAGCAGCCGCGCGCCACCTGAGCTTTACCGCTGCCAGCCGCGAGCTTGGGCTGACACAAACGGCCGTCAGCCAGCATATCAAGGCGCTGGAGGGCAAGCTGGGGCAAAAACTGTTCATTCGCCACGCCAAAAGCCTGCAATTGACGGAAATCGGTCAGGCCTATCTGGTCTCCGTTCGGGATTCGCTTGAGCATATCGCGTTTTCGACCAACGGGCTGTTCGGGCCTGCGCTGGAAACCACGATCATCGTGCGTGCCTCGGCTGCAATGATCATCTGGCTGTCTCCGAAATTGCCGGCCTTTCAGGCGGTCCACCCCGGCATCGGGATCAAGCTTGTCACCTCGCTTTGGCAGAACGATCGCGAAGGGCATCCGGTCGATGTGGACATCCTGCTTGCGCCGCAGAACCAATCGGACAGTCGCATGGAACACCTGGCGAACGAACGCATCGTTCCGGTTTGTGGAATGCAGACAGCCGAGCGGATCAACTCGCCCGAAGATTTAGCCAAATGCAACACGATCCACGTGCTGGGGTTTGACGATCACTGGGCCCGCTATCTTTCCGCGCATGGATGCCCGCAACAGGATACCTCCCCGCGTCTGGTCGTCGACACCTCTGTCGCTGCCTGCGAACTGGCCGCCGCCGAGGCCGGATGCACGATCATGATCGAACGTTTCGCCCGGCAAGCCATCCAAACAGGTCGCCCAATCAAACTTGTCGGCGACCCCGTTGAAACCGGTCAGGCGCACTACGTCGTTCAGCGAAAAACGGGCCCGGCAGAGAAAGGCGTATCCACGGTCTTTTGCGAATGGTTGAAGACGTGTTTTTGAAGACAGAGAGAGTGATCCCCGCTGTTTCGGGCTGATGTCGGTGTCGGAAAGCCCAACGCGCGGACAGTAGGGTCATTGTTCTGCCGGTCCCAACCCTTTCCCGTCAGACGCTTGCTGTGCACAGATCGAACAGATGCCGCAGATCTTGTGCGGACAGGTGATCGAATTGCTCTGACAGCTGGCGGATTTCTTCGGCCCGCGCCCGGCCCAGAACCGGGTCGGCAAGCATGTGGTACTTGTCGGTGATCTGGCCATCACTCAGCGGCATGTCCGCGTCACCGCGCGGTGTGCGCGGTGCATCCTCGATCCGGCGACCATCCTTGAGGATGATGGTCACCTGCGCCCAGCGTTTTTCGGTGCTGATGCGGGTCATTTCCGGGTCGTCAATCAATTTGGTGGCATGGCTGATGCGCAGGATATCGGGGTCCTTCAGGGCCTCCGCACTCAACTCGGTGACGCCCACCTGACCGCGCACGATCATTGCGGCCACGGGGAAGGCAATGGCATAGGCGAATTCGTCCTGATTTTGCGGCGCGTGACCGGCCAACCGGGTGGCATAGTGGAAGGTGCGAATTTCGACCGTCTCTACCTGATCATGCGAGAACCCATGCTGCTGCATCATGTCATGGACGGAATCCAGCGACGGGTGTGCCCAGCGGCAGCACGGATAGGCCTTGTAATGCGTGTGGTCGATCAGCCGCCAACCGGTGCCCAGATCGGCCCAGTATTCTGCACCTTCTTCGCCCTCGCAGGTCAGTGCGGGCGCGCCGGTGAACCCTTCTGTCGCCAGATAGGCGGCTGTCACCCCCGAAGGTGCGCCCCAGCCGACGCCGTCACGCACCATGGTCGGATGGTCGATACAGCGCATCATCTGGCTGCGGGGACCGTGATACTCGCCGATGCCCGCCGCCTGACGAATCTGATTCGCATTCCCGCCCAGCAGTTTGGCCCCGGCGGCGGCAACGCCAACAGCGGTCCACGCGCCCGAGGTGTGATAGTCGGCGCAGGTCGCGTGTTGCACCAACCCCGCGCGGTACGAGATCTCATAAGCGGTGGCGAGGATTTCGGCAAAGCGCTTACCGTCCATACTCTCGCCACTGGCCTGCGCCATGGCGATCATCGCCGGAAAGATGGCCGATCCCGCATGGCCCTTGCAGGGCGTCGTGCCGTCATGGGCGTCGATACTGTCAATGGTGAAGGCCCCGGCCATCGCCGCCCCCACGGGGCTGACCGCGCGCCCGTCCATCAGCATCCGCGCCGACCCCGAAGAGCCCGCGCCGAAAATCATCGGGGCCACCCGGCGCGCGATGTCTGACAGCTCTGTCGTGGCCCCAACGGCTGCCACGCCCATCGTATCGACAAAGGATCGGCGCAAGGTCCAAAGCGCGGCCTTGGGCAGGTCTTCATAGCGCAGATCGGCGGCAAATTGGTCAAATCCGGACGACATCAGCTCAGCACCTCCACGGCAGATTTCATACGTCTGATCCCTTTAATGATGTTGTCCTCCGACGTCGCGATGGACATCCGGAAAAACGGGTCGCAGGAAAAGCCGGGGCCCGGCACGACAACGGCCCCGTGTTCCAGAAAATATGCCGCCAGATCGGTCGAGCTTGTCAACTCTTTGCCATCTGGCGTGATGCGGCCCAAAAGC
>NZ_JALCBM010000033.1:0-2126 GCF_028066395.1 Ruegeria sp. | reverse complement strand
CCATTCACGGTCAGAATCCGCGACTGCAAATCCGGCGCAACCGCTGCCAGCGTCGCAAACTCCGCGCCATCAAAAATGATATGCTCATACAGGTCGTCCGAGATCACATTGACCCGAGGGTGCCGCTGCAACACGTCGGCAAGCGCCTTGAGTTCCGCAGCAGTGTACACGGCCCCGGTCGGGTTGGACGGAGAGCAGATCATCAACAGCCGCGTGCGCGGGGTGATCGCCGCCTCCAGACTGTCGGGTGTCAGCTTGAAGCCCGCGTCAGTGGTATCGACCAGAACCGGCGCGCCGCCCACCACCTGCACCATACCCAGATGAGACGCCCAGAGCGGTACGGGCAGGATCATCTCATCTCCGGGGTTCAGAACCGCCTGTATCGCCGCCGCCAAAAGCGGCTTTGCGCCCGAGCAGACGATGATTTCTGATGCGGTGAAACTCAGCCCGTTATCGCGCTGGAATTTCTCGATCACCGCCGCCTTGACCGCGCCGTGACCGTCGGTTGGGGTATAGCGCGTCTCTCCACTCCGGATCGCGGCGATCCCGGCCTCGCAGATGTGGGCGGGCGTGTCGAAATCCGGCTCACCCACGGAAAAGTCGATCAGATCGGCCCCCGCCTGCCGCATCTCGAACGCTTTGTTGAAAACACCGATAATGGGCGATGGGGGGAGTGTATCAACAAATTGGGACAGCATCAGGACGCCTCCGCCAGATTGGTCAGTGTCAGGTTCGGGCCAAGGCTGTCCGGCCCAACCAGAATATGGATAACGGTGGCCTTGTCCGATGCCAAGTCACGTTCCGGCGCGGGGGCGAATTGGGCAGTGGTTTCAACCCGTTTGCCATGGGCACCATAGCTTTGTGCACCGACCGCGAAATCAGGGTGGAGGTGAATTTATTCGGGGACCGTCAATGCCCAGCAAGGCAATGCTCCGCCGGGTGGGTCAGTTCGCCCGAAGAGCGGCGAAAAGATAGTAATCGCTAAGAGTTTTCGGCACCGATGTCAGTGACATTCGGCGCCGAACCTGTGTTGCAACAGGGTGAGAAAGGATATGGGTGGTGAAATCAGGCGGCTGCGATCTGCCCTGCTTTTTCCACCAAGACTTCGGCCTGACGGATCGAGGCATAATCGATCAGGCGGCCATCCAGAGACACCGCGCCTTTGCCTGCGGCTTCGGCCTCGGCCATGGCGGCCAGAATGCGCTGGGCCTTGGTCACCTCGGCGTCGGATGGCGACATGACTTCGTTGGCCAGTACGATCTGGCCGGGGTGAATCGCCCATTTGCCTTCGCACCCCAGAACCGCCGCGCGTTTGGCCGCCGCGCGATACCCGTCAGGGTCCTGAAAATCGCCAAAGGGCCCGTCGATCGGACGCAGGCCATTGGCGCGGGCCGCGACCACCATGCGCGCCAGCGCATAGTGCCACATATCACCCCAATGGGTCAGGCGACCGCCCTCGGCATCCGCATCGGTCAGAACCGAGTAGTCAGGGTTCACCCCACCAATGATCGTGGTCCGCGCCCGGGTCGAGGCCGCATAGTCGGCAACGCCAAAATGCAGGCTCTCGTTGCGTTTCGAGGCGGCCGCGATCTCGCTGACATTCTGCATGCCCAGCGCGGTTTCGATGATGTGCTCGAACCCGATGCGTTTTTTGTAGCCCTTGGCATCCTCAATCTGGGTCACCAGCATATCGACGGCATAAACATCAGCGGCGGTGCCGACCTTGGGGACCATGATCAGGTCCAGCCGTTCGCCGGCCTGTTCGACCACATCCACCACGTCGCGGTACATATAATGGGTGTCCAGACCGTTGATCCGCACCGACATGGTCTTGGCCCCCCAGTCGATATCGTTCAGCGCCTGGATGATATTCTTGCGCGCCTGTTCCTTTTCATCGGGCGCAACGGCGTCTTCCAGATCAAGGAAAATGACGTCCACATCCGATTGCGCGGCCTTTTCGAACATGCCGGGCTGGCTGCCGGGAACGGCCAGTTCGCTGCGGTTCAGGCGGGCAGGGGCCTGGTCGATGTTATGAAAGCTCATGAGTTGGGGTCCTTCGTCTTACAGGTTCGGATAGATCGGGAAGCGTGCGCAGAGGTCTGCGACTTCTGCCTTGACCTTGGCTT
>NZ_JALCBM010000126.1 GCF_028066395.1 Ruegeria sp. | reverse complement strand
ACATGCGCCTCGGCGTCCAGCGGGCGGGTGTCGAGGATGCATTCATGCGCCACCCGGCCGGTGTCCGAGGTATAGAGGATCGGATAAGCCTCCTTGAGCCGCGCCGCGATGTAGTTGGCGTTCAGGATCGCCACTTTCGTGGCCTGCGTCAGACCCGCGCCGCCCATCAGCAGAACATAGGCCCAGCTGACCGGCAGGATCGAAGGCGATCCAAAGGGCGCTGCCGAGACCGGACCCACGGCAGTGCCGTATTCCGGATGGCCCGGCAGGTGTTCCTCCAGATGCGCCTTGACGCCGATCGGACCCATGCCGGGGCCGCCGCCGCCATGCGGGATGCAGAAGGTCTTGTGCAGGTTCAGGTGGCTGACGTCACCGCCAATGTCGCCCGGGCGCGACAGGCCCACCATGGCATTCATGTTGGCCCCGTCGATATAGACCTGACCGCCGTGATCATGGGTGATCTGGCAGACCTCTTGCACGGTGGTCTCGAACACGCCATGGGTCGAGGGGTAGGTGATCATGCAGCCAGCCAGATGATCCGAATGCTTCTCGGCCTTGGCGCGGAAGTCATTCAGGTCGATATTGCCGTTCTCATCCGATTGCACCGGAACAACCTGCCAGCCCACCATCTGGGCCGAGGCCGGGTTGGTGCCATGGGCCGAGGTCGGGATCAGGCAGACATTGCGGTGCCCTTCGCCGCGGGCGAAGTGATAGTTGCGGATGGTCAGCAGGCCCGCATATTCGCCCTGCGCGCCCGAGTTGGGCTGCTGGCTGATCGCATCATAGCCGGTGATCTGGCACAGCTTGTCGTTCAGATCGGCAATCATCTCGTGATAGCCCTGCGCCTGATCTTCGGGGCAGAACGGGTGCAGGTTGCCGAACTCGGGCCAGGTGACCGGGATCATCTCGATCGTGGCGTTCAGCTTCATGGTGCAGGAGCCCAGCGGGATCATCGCCCGGTCCAGCGCCAGATCGCGGTCGGCCAGACGGCGCATATAGCGCGTGATCTCGGCCTCGGCCCGGTTCTTGTGGAAGATCTCGTGGGTCAGATAAGCGCTTTCGCGCAACGCATAATCCGGCAGGCGGTAGGCCACGTTTGAGCTGTCATCCTTGCGGTCGATACCGAAGGCACCCCAGACCGCCTCGATGGTCTCGGGACGGGTCTGTTCGTCGAGGCTGATGCCGACCTTGGTCTCTCCGACCTTGCGCAGGTTGACGCCCCGGGCCACGGCGGCCTCCATGACGGTTTTCTGCAGGTGGCCGACCTCAACCGTGATGGTGTCGAAGAAAACCTCGGGCTCAACCGCAAAGCCCGCCTCTTCCAGACCGGCGGCCATGCGCGAGGTCTTGCGGTGCACCGATTGCGCGATGGCCTTGATGCCATCGGGGCCGTGATAGACCGCATACATCGAGGCGATCACCGCCAGCAGCGCCTGCGCGGTGCAGACGTTCGAGTTGGCCTTTTCGCGGCGGATATGCTGTTCACGGGTTTGCAGCGCCAGACGGTAGGCCTTGTTGCCACGGCTGTCGATGCTGACGCCGATGATCCGGCCCGGCATGGCCCGCTTCAGCTTGTCGGTGGTCGCCATATAAGCGGCATGCGGACCGCCATAGCCCATCGGAACGCCAAAGCGCTGGGTCGAGCCGATGGCAATATCCGCGCCCATCTCGCCGGGGGATTTCAGCAGCGCCAGCGACAGGATGTCGGCGGCGACAATGGCGATGGCTTTGTGTTCGTGCAGCGCGGCGATTTCCTTGGTGAAGTCGCGCACATGGCCGTGGGTGCCCGGATACTGGAAGATCGCGCCAAAGACCGCGCCCGCATCCAGCGTGTCCGGGTCGGCCACCTGCACGTCAATGCCCAGAGGCTCAGCCCGGGTTTTAATCACCGCGATGGTCTGCGGATGGCAGTTCTTATCCACAAAGAAAGCCGCGTTATTGGCCTTGGACCGGCCGCCGCGCTTGGCCATCGCCATGGCTTCGGCCGCGGCGGTGGCTTCGTCCAGCAGCGAGGCATTGGCCACATCCAGACCGGTCAGGTCGCTGACCATGGTCTGGAAGTTCAACAGCGCCTCAAGGCGACCCTGGCTGATCTCGGGCTGATAGGGGGTGTAGGCGGTATACCAGGCCGGGTTTTCCAGAATATTGCGCAGGATCGGTGCCGGCGTGGTGGTGCCATAATAGCCCTGACCGATCAGCGAGGTCAGAACCTTGTTCTTGCTCGCCACCTCTTTCATGTAGAACAGCGCATCGCGTTCCGTCATCGCCGGACCCCAGTCCAGCGGCTCCTTCTGCCGGATTGCAGGCGGCACGGTCGCGTCGATCAGCTGGTCCAGCGTCTTGAAGCCGATCACCTTGAGCATGTCGCGCATCTCGGTCGGGCTGGGCCCGATATGGCGGCGATTGGCGAAGTCATAGGCTTCGTAGTCGGTCAGTTTGAAGGCCATGTGTGCGCTCCTCAGGGAATGTTTCGTTCAGCCGCTCGGGCGGATGCCTCCGGCGTGGGGTGAGGGCCGTCCCGGAAACTGTCCGGGGGACAGTTTCAGGCCCGAACGGGCGGAGCCCAAACCTGCCGGGCCCCAGATGAAAGATAGAACCCGACAACCGGGTCCGGGTAGAAGGAGCCCCATGCCCCGGGGCCCCGGATGGATCAGCCGATCAGGGCTTTGTAGCCGTCCAGATCCATCAGATCCTCCAGCTGCGACGTGTCGCTGATCTTGATCTTGTAGATCCAGGCCTCACCTTCGGGGTCTTCGTTCAGCGCGCCGGGATTGTCGGCCAGCGTCTCGTTCACCTCGGTGATCTCACCATCGACCGGGGCATAAAGCTCGGACGCCGCCTTGACGGATTCGATCACCCCGATCTCGCCACCCTTTTCGAATTCTTCACCCGCGTCCTGCTGTTCCACGAACACCACGTCGCCCAGCTGTTCGGCGGCATGTTTGGTGATGCCCAGCGTGGCGGTGTCGCCGTCGACGGTCAGCCATTCATGCTCTTCGGAATAATAGGTTGCCATGTCTTCTCTCTCTCCTGACTTCAACGCTTGTAGTTCTGAGTGACAAAGGGCAGCGCCACGATCTCGGCCGGTTGCGGCTTGCCCCGGATGATCAGGTTCACGCGCTCGCCCGGCTCGGTGTGGCCCGCCGCGACATAGCCCATCGCCACCGGGCCACCCACCGTGGGGCCAAACCCGCCCGAGGTGATCTGACCGATGGTATTGCCCTCGGCGCATTGGATCTCGGTGCCCTGCCGCGCCGGGGCCCGGCCTGCCGGTTTGATCCCCACCAGCTTGCGCGCGGGGCCTTCGGCCAGTTCCTGTTGGATACGGTCCGCACCGGGAAAGCCGCCCTCTTCCTTGCGGCGCTTCTGGATCGCCCAGGCCAGCGACGCCTCGATGGGTGAGGTGCTCTGGTCGATGTCATTGCCATACAGGCACAGCCCGGCTTCGAGCCGCAGGCTGTCGCGCGCGCCCAGACCCGCTGCCTCGCAATCCTCATGCGCCAGAAAGGCCCGTGCGATCTCGATCGCCTTGTCCTCGGGGATCGAGATCTCATACCCGTCCTCGCCCGTGTAACCCAGGCGCGAGATGCGGCATTCGGCACCCAGGATATCGGCCACGGTGGTTTCCATGAACTTCAGATCACGGGCGGCAGGGCAGAGATCGCCCACAACGTTTTCCGCCGCAGGACCCTGCACTGCCACCAGCGCCCGGTCGAAGATCTCAATCACTTCGACGCCGTCAAGATTGTCACGCATATGCGGAATGTCCTGATGCCGCAGCGCCGCGTTCACCACCACAAAGTAATGATCCCCCGCATTCGACACGATCAGGTCATCCATGATCCCGCCATCCGCGTTGGTAAAGAACCCGTACCGCGCCTTGCCTTCCTTCAGCGTCGCATAGGCCTGCGGGCAGAGCGCCTCCAGCTTCGCGCCCACATCCTCACCCCGCAGGATCACCTGGCCCATATGAGACACATCAAACAATGCCGCCTTCTCACGGCACCAATTATGCTCCCCCATAATCCCCAAAGGATACTGAACAGCCATCTCCCAACCCGCAAAATCAACCAACTTACCTCCCAACTCAACGTG
>NZ_JALCBM010000125.1 GCF_028066395.1 Ruegeria sp. | reverse complement strand
GCCCGGCTTTCGCGTGATTTTCGGGTGGTTCAACCCTTGGAGAACTCAGGATAGGCCTCCATCCCCAGCTCGCCCATGTCCAGACCGTTGATTTCTTCTTCCTCGCCCACGCGCAGGCCGACCGTGGCCTTGAGGATCGAGAACAAGGCATAGCTGACCACGAAGACAAACAGACCGATGGCGGCGAAGCCGATGATCTGGGTGACGAAACTCGCGTCGCCATTGGTCCAGGCCACGATGAAGGTGCCCCAGAAGCCTGCGATCAGGTGAACCGGAATAGCGCCGACCACATCGTCGATCTTCATCCGGTCCAGCATCGGCACGGCGAAGACCACGATGACACCGCCCACGGCCCCGATGATCAGTGCCTGAAACAGCGACGGGGCCAGCGGTTCGGCGGTGATCGACACCAGCCCTGCCAGTGCGCCGTTCAGTACCATGGTCAGGTCAACCTTGCCGAACATCACCTGCGTCAGGATCAGCGCGGCGACGGCTCCGGCAGCGGCGGCCATGTTGGTGTTGGCGAAGATGCGGCTGATATCGGCGATATCCCCGATGGTGCCCATCGCCAGTTGTGAGCCACCGTTGAAGCCGAACCAACCCAGCCACAGGATGAATGTCCCCAGCGTGGCCAGCGCCAGATTCGAACCGGGGATCGGAACCACTTTGCCCGCCTTGTTGTACTTGCCAATGCGCGGCCCCAGCACGATGGCCCCGGCCAGCGCCGCGAACCCGCCAGCGGCATGTACAAGGGTCGAGCCCGCAAAGTCGCTGAACCCCATCTCGGACAACCAGCCGCCACCCCACTGCCACGATGCCTCAATCGGGTAGATGATGCCGGTCAGGACGATCACGAAGGCGAAGAAGGGCCACAGTTTGACGCGCTCGGCCATGGTGCCCGACACGATGGAGGCGGTGGTGGCGCAGAACATCAGCTGAAAGAAGAAGTCCGACCCCACGGTGGCATAGGACAGATCGGCATTCACCCCGTCCAGCCCCACCGGTTCCAGCGAGGCGGGCGAGATTGCACCCAGAACGCCGCCAATGATCCAGCCATCGCCGGGATACATCAGCCCGTAGCCGACCAGCCAGTACATGATGGCGGCAAAGGAGAACAGGCCCATATTCTTGACCAGCTGCATGGCCACGTTCTTGGAGCGCACAAGCCCGGCCTCAAGCATGGCAAAGCCCGCAGCCATCCAGAACACCAGAAAGCCGCCGACCAGAAACAGCAGCGAGGTCAGGATGAATTGCGTATGTTGCGCGGTCTCGCCTGCGGCCTCTTGCGTCAGGCCCATCTGCGGCAGCGCGACCAGCACGGCAACAGGGAAAAGAGTTTTCGTCAGTTTCATTGTCAGTCCTCGGATGAATAGGAGTTGGGGCGCCTACAGCGCCTCTTCGTTCGTTTCCCCGGTCCGCACGCGCAGGGCCTGCTCGACATCGAGGACGAAAATCTTGCCGTCACCGATCTTGCCGGTTTTGGCGGTGGTGCTGATGGTCTCGACGATCTGGTCGGCCATGGTGGCGGGCACCGCGATTTCCAGCTTGATCTTGGGCACAAAATTCACGGCATATTCCGCGCCGCGATAAATCTCCGTGTGCCCGGATTGCGAGCCGAAGCCCTTGATCTCGGTCACCATCATGCCGCGCACGCCCGCTTCGGTCAGGGCCTCGCGGACCTCCTCAAGCTTGAATGGCTTGATTGTTGCAATGATCAGTTTCACGTCTTTCCCCTCTGCTGCGCCGGTATTTTGCACCTGCAGAAAAAAGAGCGCGCCGAGGGGCGTATAGGAATGGAAACGCCGGTGGGACGTGGGGGAAATCTGAGGAAGTTGCACAATTTTTGCACAAATTTCGGCAATCGGTGAAAATTCAGGCAGATCGGTAAGGGGAATTCGCGGAATTTCACACCTCTACATGTCTGCTGTGGCGGGCTATGGTGGGCCAAAAGCAAAACCGGGCAGAGTTTGAGCATGACTGAGTCCAAGCGCCGCAAGCCGCCATTGGTGGCCGATAAAAGGTATCCATCGAAGCGGCGCAAACCCGCGGCGACCAAGCGTGCTGCCAAGCCGGCAGGCAAGAAGGCAACCGCCCGCAAGACCGCAACACGCAAGACGGCGCGCAGGAAGACGCGGCGCAAATCCGGTGGCGGTGGGGGCGGTATCTTTCGCCGCCTGTTCCGCTGGCTCGCGCGTCTGATCTGGGGTGTGACCTGGCGGGTTGGCGCGGTTGCGGCGCTGCTGCTGGCGCTGGCGGTGGGGATTGTCTACACCACGCTACCCGATCTTGATGCTTTGCTGGACGGGCGCGCGCGCGGGTCGGTGACGTTGCTGGACCGCGATGGCAAGGTCTTTGCCTGGCGCGGCGATCAGTTCGGCGGCGTCATCACGGCGGATACTGTGTCGCCGCACCTGAAAAACGCCGTGCTCGCGACCGAGGACAAGCGGTTCTATCGCCATTTCGGCGTCAGCCCGCGCGGTGTCGCCAGCGCCGTGCGCATCAACCTGAGCGAGGGGCGTGGTCCCCTGTCCGGCCATGGCGGTTCCACCATTACGCAGCAGACAGCGAAACTGTTGTGTCTGGGTGTGCCTTACGTTCCCGAGGATTGGGAATCGGAAAAGGCGTATGAGGACGATTGCCGTCAGGGCTCGCTGTGGCGCAAGGCGAAAGAGGCAATCTATGCCATCGCGATGGAGGTGAAATACTCCAAGGACGAGATCCTGACCGTCTACCTGAACCGCGCCTATCTGGGGTCCGGTACTCGCGGGTTCGAGGCCGCCAGCCAACGCTATTTCGGTAAATCGGCGGCCGAGGTTTCGCCCGCCGAATCCGCGATGCTGGCGGGTCTTCTGGTGGCGCCGACGCGCTATGCGCCGACGAACAATCTGCAACGGTCACAGGATCGCGCCCGGCTGGTGGTCGGGCTGATGCAGGCGCAGGGCTTTCTATCTGCCGCGCAGGCCAGCGAGGCACGCAGCCAACCCGCCCAACTGTCCGAGGCCGCAGCCGCACGCGCCGGGGGCTATTTCGCCGATTGGGTCATGGCCAGCGGCCCCGAATTCTTTACCCGCAACACCACCGAGGATGTGGTGATCCGCACCACGCTGGACCAGCGCATTCAGAAGTCCGCCGAAGAGGCGTTGCAATATATCTTTGACGAGAAGGTCCGCGAGGGTTCCAAGGCGCAGGCAGCGATTGTAGTGATGTCGGCGGATGGCGCGGTGCGTGCCATGGTGGGCGGGCGCAAGACGCGCGTCTCGGGTGCGTTCAACCGGGCCACGCAGGCGCTGCGGCAAACGGGGTCATCGTTCAAGCCCTTCGTCTACGCCACCGCGCTGGAGCTGGGCTATTCGCCGCTGGATACGGTGATGGACGAACCGACCTGCTGGGATATTCCGGGGTCAGGCCGCTGGTGCCCGAAGAACTATACCAACAAGTTCTATGGCCGGGTCACACTGGCGGACGCGCTGAAGAACTCTTTGAACATTCCGGCGGTCAAGGTGGCCGATATCTCGGGGTTGGAGAATGTGCGCACGGTGGCGACCGGGTTCGGCATCGGCAGTGATCTGGCGGAGGGTCTTTCGCTGGCGCTGGGCGCGTCGGAAAGCACGCTGATCGAGATGACGGGGGCTTATGCCGGTATCCTGAACGGAGGCTCGTCCGTGGACCCCTATGGGCTGACCGAGTTGAAGCTGCTGGGTGATCAGGACCCGGTCATGGTGACAACCACCGGGATTGGCGAGCGTGTCATCAACGACAAGGCCGCCAAACAACTGACCTGGATGATGGAGCGTGTGGTGTCCGAGGGCACCGGCGGGCGGGCGAAACTGCCCGGCTGGCAGGTGGCGGGCAAGACCGGCACCACACAGGCCGCGCGGGATGCGTGGTTCATCGGGTTCACCGCCGATTACGTGGCGGGCGTCTGGATGGGATATGACGACAACACGCCGCTATCGGGTGTGACGGGTGGTGGTTTGCCTGCCGAGATCTGGCGCGAAACCATGGTCCGCGTGACCGAAGGGATGACGCCCACCCCCTTGCCGCTGCTGGCCCCCGACCCGCCGGTACGCACGGAACAGCCACAGAGGCAGCAGCGCCGCAGAAACAACGG
>NZ_JALCBM010000032.1:38639-46322 GCF_028066395.1 Ruegeria sp. | reverse complement strand
GCGCCTGAAGGCGGCCTTGATCGCAGCGTTTAGCTCTGCGCGCGTGTGGCAGGTTCCCGGAGTTTGACATGATTCAACACCTGATGGGTATAGGTATGCGCGTCCATCAGGCTCAGAACTTCGCCGCCGGGAATACCAAAAGCACGGCGACAACCTGCTTCAAAAAGCCGTTCGGCTATGACGTCCGAGGCCGATTGGCTCATCTTCATGTCTTCAACCATTTACGTCTTTTACAAGATATCCATCGCGGATCTGCGGGGTTTTCATGTTAAGCGCCCGGCCCGCCACCAGATTGCGCAGCATCTGTGCTGTGCCGCCGCCAATGGTGAACATGCGCGCATCGCGCAGCATACGCTCAACCGGTGAATTGCGCGAATACCCGCGCGCACCGATCATCAGCCCGCCTTCGCCCAGATAGCTTATGAAACCGCCGATGCCGTTGAACTCACCCCCCTCAATCACGCGGGCGAAGATCAAATACAGCTGTGAGACGCCGCCACCCGTGATCCAGTGTTTCTTGCCACTCAAGACCCAGGTATCACCGTCGCGCACCGCTTATATCTTCATCTGGCTCAATTGTGGTTCCGCTTTGGCAAGGCAAAGAGGCGTCATTTCCAAACCTGCGCACTCGACAGGTGCAGCGCTGAGGAACTAGCGGTCAATGGCATACTTCTTTTCGATGACCCGGAAGCCCATCGAAATGAGGAAGACAATTGCCATGTAAAGCACGGCTGCCGTCACAAAACCTTCGAAGGTCACATAATAGCTTATGTTCAGCTTCCGACCCGCGCCAAGCAGATCAATGATGGTTATCGTGGATGCCAGAACGCTGCCATGCAGCATGAAAATCACTTCGTTGCTGTAGGCGAAAATTGAACGCCGATAGGCGATTGGCAAAATAATTCTACGGATCACCTGAAACTCTGACATTCCCATGGCATGTGCCGTTTCGATAAGGTTTTTCGGCACCTGGCAAATCGCGCCTCTGATGATCTCGGACGCATAGGCGGCGCTGTTCAAAGAGAACGCGATAAGCGCGCAAACATAGGCGTTTTTCAGAAACACCCACAGAAATGACTCTCGGATGAAGTCAAACTGACCCAGCCCGTAGTAGATCAGGTACAGCTGAACCAGCAGCGGAGTTCCCCTGAAGGAATAAGAGAACCAGTACGAAATACGCCCGGCAATTGGCACGTTGAACGCCTGGGACATGGCCAGAGGCAAGGCAAGCAGACCACCGACAATCAGGGATACCGTAACCAGCCAGATGGTATTCCACAGGCCCATCGCAAAGAGCTGCCAGTTTTCGAGAATAAGTGAAATGTCCATGATATCATTCCCCCGATTTGTGCGAATACCGGCGACTCAGGCTGCGCAGGCCAACGTCAGACAGCATTGTCAGCAGGAGAAACACGATGAAGCTGACCATCAGAAAGAGAAACGGCTCTCGGGACGCACGGCCAGCTTGATTGGCGTTGTAGACCAGATCCTGCAAACCGATGATCGACACAAGCGCGGTGGTTTTCATCAACACCAGCCAGTTATTGGTGAAGTTCGGCAACGCATGGGGAATGATCTGGGGCCAAATAATTCTGCGCAGATATGAGCTGCTGGGAATTCCCAAGGCTTGCGCCGCCTCGATCTGCCCCTTGGGGATTGCAAGGAACGCCCCCCGGAACGTCTCGGTCATATATGCGCCAAAGATGAAGCCGATGGTGAAAGAGCCCGCCAGAAAGGGACTGATTTCGATATACCCCCAAAGGCCGGTCGCAAAGCCAAGCTCATTGATCGCGATCTGCCCGCCGAAGAACAAAAGCAGCATCAGCACAAGGTCCGGAACACCGCGAATGAGTGTGGTATAGAGCCCCCCGGCCGTTTGCAGGGCCCAACTGTGGCTCAGCTTGCAGCTTGCACCGACGATGCCAAAGAAAACAGCCAATGCAAGAGAGGTCAGTGCCAGACCGATCGTAGTCCACAGACCGCCCAGAACGGACGGCAGATACTCGATGAGAACATCCATTTGGCTATTCCTTTTGGCGGGAGTTGCCCGAGCCGCTCACGGCTCGGGCTGGTCACTTACTGACCCCAGATATCGAACGAGAAGTAACGATCGTTGATTTCGGCATAGGTGCCGTTTTCCCGAATGGTCAGGATGGCTTGTGAAATCTTGTCACGCAGTTCCGCATCGGACTTCCGCATCGCGATACCAACGCCATCGCCGAAATATTCCGGATCTGCATAGTGTTCGCCAAACAGCGCAAACGGTTTGCCGTCGTCCGAGGCCAGAAAGCCAAGCTCGGTTGCGATCGAGCCCACAAAGGCAATGTCAATACGACCTGCGATCATATCCAGATAGATCTCTTCGTTGGACGGATATTCGGTGACGACCAGCTCGGGACGGGCACCGGCGATAAAGTCAGCCTGGATCGAGCCCCGCAGCACGCCCACGGATTTCCCGTTCAGCGATTCATCATCGGTGTAGTTCTTGTCGATTGGGCCAAGAAACTGGCTGGTTTCCACATAGTAGGGGCGGGTGAAATCAACGACGCGCGACCGATCCTCGGTGATCGACATGGACGCGAGGATGCCGTCAAACCGACGCGCCTGCAGCGCGGGGATCAGACCGTCCCAGTCCTGTTCGACCCAAACGCATTCCGCGTTGAGTTCCGCGCAGATCGCTTCGCCGATATCAACATCAAAGCCGGTCAGATTGCCGTCGGCATCCTTGTAGGTGAACGGCTTGTAGCCCGGCTCGGTTCCCCAGCGAATGGTTGTTTCTTGCGCCTGAGCGAGTCCTGCCATCAACGTAAGTGCGCTGGCCGCGACCAGGGTTAAAGTTTTTTTCATTGCATCCTCCTATGCAGATTGAATTAGTCCCGCGCGCGGGAAATGAACTCTGCCCAACGGGCAGAATATTGTTCCGGATTGTCGAACACTTCACTCGGTGTGCCGTCCGCAGCAACGCGGCCTTTTTCAAGGAAAACCACGCGTGAGCTCACTTCGCGTGCGAAACCCATTTCATGGGTCACAACCAGCATGGTCCGGTGCTCTTCGGCCAGTTTTTGCATCACTTTGAGAACTTCGCCGACCAGCTCAGGGTCAAGCGCCGATGTCGGCTCGTCAAACAGGATCAGTTCCGGTTCCATCGCCAGCGCCCGGGCAATCGCAACCCTTTGCTTCTGACCACCTGAAAGCTGCGAAGGCATGTAATCCTTGCGCTCGTACACGCCGACCTGCTGCAAATAATGCTCGGCCCGCTCAATGGCCTCTTTCTTGGCAATCTTCTCGACCTGAATCGGCCCTTCGATGACATTCTCCAGGGCGCTCATGTGGGGCCAGAGGTTAAAGCTCTGAAAGACCATCCCCATTTTCGTCCGGAAATGTTTCAGCTGCTTTTTGTCCGCCGCATGAAGTTGGCCATCATGCCCCCGTCGGCACACCAACTCTTCCCCACCCAGCGAAATGCTACCTTCGGTCGGTGTCTCCAGAAAATTGATGCAGCGCAGAAAGGTGCTTTTGCCCGAACCCGAAGACCCGAGAATAGCGATCACATCCCCGGGGTTGGCGTCCAGAGAAATGCCTTTCAGAACTTCCAGCGCACCAAAGCTTTTGTGGATGTCTTTTGCCGAGAGGAGGGGTGTTGTCATGAGGGTGCACCTGAAGGTTGGGAATATTCCGACCGGGCGATCAGAGCCGAAGCGCCCGGGCTGCAATATTCGCTGTCATTGCGAAGCGTATGATTGATCGACAATGCCATAGGGGATCAGGCCAACACCTTTTCGATTTCCTTAAGGGTGTTTTCGACCTCGGCATCGGTATTGTAATGTGCCAGCCCGACCCGGACGACGCCTTCATCCAGCGGCAGGTTCAGGGATCGGGCCGGTTCGTAGGCATAGTTGTGGCCATGCCAGACCTGAATGCCCGCCTTGGCCAGCGCGGTGGCAATGGTCGCCGGGTTCCGGTCCGCATGGCGGAAGGAAACAGTGGGCACGCGCTCGCCAATCCTGTTCGGATTGGTGATGCCAAAAATCTTGACGCCCGGCAGGCTTTGCAACCCGTCGATAAAGCGGTTCGTCAGCGGCTCTTCATAGGCGCGAGAGACGTCAAACGCATGAGTGATCAGTTGCCGTCGGTCGCCTTCGCCGCCACACAACGCGCCAAGATCCGCAAAGTAGTCGACGGTTGCGGACAGACCGGCCATCAGCTCGAACTGCGAGCTGCCCAGTTCGAAACATTCCGGGCTGGCATCGGACACGCAGCGGCCCTTGTAGGGATAGAGGTTGCTCAGAATCTCTTCCTTGCCCCAGAGGATACCCAGATGCGGGCCAAAGAACTTGTAGGCCGAGCAGACAAGGAAATCACATCCCAGTGTATGGGCATCCACCGAATGGTGCGGTGCCAGTTGCACGGCATCAAGATAAACCAGCGCCCCGGCATCCTTGGCCAGCTTGCTGAGCGTCTGCACATCGTTGATCGAGCCGGTCATGTTACTGGCATAGTTCAGCGCCACAAGACGGGTCCGGTCGGTCAGTTGCGCGGCCAGATCCTCGGCCTCGACCTGCCAGCTTTCCTTGTTGAAATCGACCCAGCGGATTTCCAGGCCCTTGTCCTTGGCAATCTCCAGCCAGGGGCCGACATTGCCTTCGTGTTCCATCCGGGTGATCACGATCTGATCGCCGGGTTTGAAATCGCGGCAGATGCTGCGGGACAAGTGGAACGTCAGCATGGTCATGCTTTGGCCGATGATCACCTCGGCCATCGATTTGGCCCCCAGAAAGGTGGCCATGTCTTCATGCGCCTTCACCCAGACCTGATCGCTGGCGATGCTTGTCCGGAACATACCGCCCGCGTTGGCGGTGTCGTGCAACATATAATGCGAAATCGCATCCACGACCGATTTTGGCACCTGCGACCCGGCGGGGTTGTCCAGATAGGCTCTGGCAACGCCCTCATCCGTCAGTGACAGCGAGGGGAACAGACCGCGGACCTGCGAAATTGGAAAAGACACTTATGTGATCCCTTTTGAATTTTGGGCTTTCGAGAGTTGGAAGGCAGTATTCGCGGCATCAGGGATCGGTAAAATCATCCTAAAGGATTACGCTGGCTCTTTCCGGCGCTTGCATCTCGCTCGGCTTGGTCGTTAGACAGGGGGAGGAAGATGTTGAAATGACCACAGACACCAACCCGACACGCCATCAATCCCAGTATCCGCCAGTCACCGATGCCAGTGTCATACGGTTGATCGAGCTTGTCGGCAGCGAACAGTTTCTGCCCGAACTTGTCGAATTGCTTGCAGCGGAATTCGGGCATGATGTGTTTGATATCGTGCTGTATCGACAAAGCTTTGCCCCGGTGCCGCTGGCCACCCATCCCAACCCCTGCATTTACGAGCGTGGCCTGCAGAACTTTGTGAACTACACCTATGTCATCAATCCGATCTTCCGGGCCTACAAAAGCGGCGTGATCTCGGGCGTGTATCCGATTGCGGATTTTCTCAGGAATGACGATCAGGCCGTTCTGGAAGAAAGCGATGTGGACGTACACATTGATGAGGCCGAGATCATTGGCTATCGCACGCCCGGCTGGCCCAAAAACATGGCCGAGGTGGTTCTGATCATCAACCTGCCCAACGGGTCGGCGGTAGATTTCAGCTTCATGGTCGCACGCGAGGGCCGGATGGCGGCGGACTGCCGGGCGGCGCTGGAACGGCTTTTCCCGTTTCTCAATGCGGTGGTGCAGCGGCAGTTTCTGATTGATCCGGGCAGCCTCGACACGACCGAGCAGCCGCTTGACCGCGAAGACAGGTTCAGAAGTTTCGGGAATGACACCCTGACACAGCGGGAACAGGAAGTGGCGCAGATGATCCTTATCGGCCACAGCAGCAACTCGATCTCGATGTGTCTGGATATCTCGCTGCCGACGGTCAAGACGCACAGGCGGAACATCTATACCAAACTGAACATCTCGTCACAGGCAGAGCTGTTCAATCTGTTCCTGCTGCATATGCAGTGATCGGAACGACGCTCAGGCGGATATTTCCTTGCAAAGCTTTGTCAGTATCTCTTCCAGAATTTTTTGGGCCCGCGACAGGCGGGCACCGGCCGGAAGAACGGCTTCGAAACTGGTTTCATAAGAATACCGGTCAGCGCCGATCGGCTTAATCGCACCTGCTTCCAGCAAGGTGGCGGCCGACTGACGTGGCAGATGGCCGATGAACTTGCCTGACAGGATCGCGGCAGCGACCCCTTCCATGTTGCCGCTGTGGATCGAGTTCTGCTGCGGGCGCATTTGTCCCGGGCGCAGCACGCCCCCGTAATAGGTGCGCGAGACATAGTCGAACGCATCGATGTCGATATCCCCCGGTGCCGCGTCAAACAGGGGATGCCCCTTGCCGCAATACAGGTCCTGCCGTTCGCCGAACAGATGTACATAGCGCAGACCCGGCGCATGGTTGGGGAAGGTGTGAATGCCAAGATGCAGCTTTTGTTCCAGCACCTGCCGTTCAATCTCAAGCGGTTCCAGCACGCTCAGCCGCAAGGACACCGCTGGCATCTGTTCGCGCAGTTCGGACAACAGGCGGGCATAGGGGAATTCCGGGTTGCCCAGCAGCGCATCGGCGGTTGCGATGCGCAGCTCGCCCGAAACCTCACCGCGGATTTCCTTGACCCGACCCACGAAATCTTCGCAATTGCCCAGCAGGGCCTTGGCGATCTGATAGATTTCCTGACCCTCTTCGGTCAGTGCAAAACCCGCCCGCCCGCGTCGGCACAGGCGCATGCCCAGACGCGTCTCAAGATCGATCATCTGGGTGCTGATCGTCGACTGGCTGACATTCAGCGCAATCTGCGCGCGTGAGAAGCCGCCAAATTCGGCAACCGTCACGAAGACCCGCAACAGATGCAGATCCGGGCTGGATAAAGAGGTCAACATTTGTTGCAGCTATAACCGTCAATACATACATGCATCATTAGGCGTTTAATAGCGGTAAGTAAATGTGAACCTTGATCTCAACACTGCAATATGAGGTCAAAACCGTGACGACATTCAAATCCCCCGCACCGGACATGTTCGCGCCCCGATATTCCGAACTGGCGACGTTCATGCGGGCTCCGCTGGCTGAAAACCTGACCGATATTGACATCGGACTTGTCGGGATTCCTTATGACGGCGCATTGACCAACCGCCCCGGCGCCCGCCATGGCCCACGCGAGGTGCGCAACCAGTCCAGCCTGATGCGGGCGATCAACCATGTCACGCGCGTCAATCCCTATGAGCTGTGCCGCGTCGCCGATGTCGGTGACGTGCGCTTCAACTCGGTCTTCGATATCGAAAAGACCCATGCCGAGATCACCGATTTCATCGCGATGCTGGTCGCCGCCGATGTCATGCCTCTGTCCTGCGGCGGCGATCACTCGGTCAGCCTGCCGATCCTGCGTGCGGTCGCGAAAGAGCCGGTCGCGCTGATCCATATCGATGCTCATACCGACACCTGGGACAGCTTTCAGGGGTCGAAATTCAACCACGGCGCCCCGTTCCGCCGGGCGCATGAAGAGGGGCTGATCGACCCGCATAAAACCGTGCAGATCGGCATTCGCGGGGCGCAGAACGTGTCGGAAGGCTGGGATTATTCCGAGCAGGCGGGCATGCGCGTGATGTTCGTGGAAGAGGTCCAGAAACGCGGCA
>NZ_JALCBM010000032.1:0-38539 GCF_028066395.1 Ruegeria sp. | reverse complement strand
TCCGAGCAGGCGGGCATGCGCGTGATGTTCGTGGAAGAGGTCCAGAAACGCGGCATTGACGCCATCCTCGAAGAGACCCGCGCAATTGTTGGCGATATGCCGGTTTACCTCAGCTTTGACATCGACAGCATCGATCCGGCCTTTGCGCCGGGCACCGGCACACCGGAAATCGCGGGTCTGACCACGCCCGAGGCGATGGCCCTGATCCGGGGGCTGCGCGGGCTGAACTATGTGGGCGCGGATATGGTCGAGGTCTCTCCGCCCTTCGATGTGGGCGGCCTGACCGCGCTGACCGGGGCAACCGTCATGTATGAATTGCTGTGCCTGCTGGCCGAGACCGTGAAGACATGACGCAGCAGGATACGCAGGTATCCGAACAGGGGGGGTTGGCAGGGGCCTACACCCCCATGCCGCCGGATCGGGCGCAGGCTTTGTTGCGGGACCATTATGGAATGGACGGAGCCCTGAAGCGGTTCGACACGGAAAAAGATGACACGTTTCGCGTCACGACACCGGACGGTAAACGCTTTGTCCTGAAAATCGCCAACCCGACCGAGCCGTTTGATGAGGTTGATTTTCAGAACGGCATCCTGCGTCACGTCGCGGTGCGGGATGCGGCCCTGCCGGTGCCGCGTCTGGTGCCGGATACCAGCGGCAACGACATGTTCGCCATAACCGATGTGGATGGGTCAAAACGCTTTGTCCGGGTGCTGAGCTTTATCGACGGGACACCGCTGTGCGAAACGGACTCCAACCCCGAAGAACGTGTACAGATCGGCCGGATGCTGGGCCGGTTGCGTCTGGCGACCGAAGGGTTCTCTCACCCCGGCGAGAACCGGCAATACGGCTGGGACGTGCAGCATCTGCTGACGCTGGAACATCTGCTGGACGATGTGGATGATCCTGACCAGCGTACCGCGCTTGCCGCTGGGTTGGAACGGTTCCGCAGGATCGAACCGGCCCTGCGCCGGCAGCGGCAACAGGTTCTGCACAATGATTTCAGCAAGTCGAACATCATCGTCAATCACGATGATCCCGATTTTGTCAAAGGCATCATCGACTTTGGCGATTCCGTGAAAACGGCGATCGCGGTTGATGTGTCGACCGCCTGCCTGAACCAGTTGCCCGAAACGCCCCATGACGATCTGTTCTGGCGCGCCCGCGACATTGTCGAGGGGTATCTGCAGATTACCGAACTGACCGGGGAAGAACTGACGCTGATCCCGCACCTGACCATGGGCCGGATCGTGACCCGGGCGCTTTTGACCCTGTGGCGGACAAAGCTGTTTCCTGAAAATGAAACCTACATCATGCGCAATACCTATCAGGGCTGGCATCAGCTGGATTGGTTCCTTGCCCGCAGCCCGGATCAGGTCTCTGATATCCTGATGCAGTTCGCCGATCAAAAAGGACATTCGCAATGAGCACCGCCAAATCCCGTGGCAAGATGAACAACAGTTTCAACCCGGACATGATCAGCCAGTTGGATGCCCGGGCCCGCGAAAATGTCGAACGGCGCGCACGGTTGCTGGGCCCGGCCTACCGTCTATTCTATGCGGACCCCGTGGAAATCCGCCGGGCCGAAGGTGTGTTCCTGTACGATTCCGACGGCAACGAATATCTCGACGCCTACAATAACGTGGTGTCTCTGGGCCATTGCCATCCCTACGTGAATGCCAAGATCAAAGAGCAGATGGACCAACTGTGCACCCATACGCGGTACATGCAGGATGGGATTCTGGATGTTGCCGAGCGTCTGCTGGCCACGTTCGAGGATGAGATCGGCCATGTCATGTTCACCTGCACCGGGTCCGAGGCCAACGATCTGGCGCTGCGCATGGCCAAGTATCACACCGGCAACGAAGGCAT
This sequence comes from Ruegeria sp., assembly GCF_028066395.1. Classification (GTDB taxonomy): domain Bacteria; phylum Pseudomonadota; class Alphaproteobacteria; order Rhodobacterales; family Rhodobacteraceae; genus Ruegeria. Next base: position 36,670 of record NZ_JALCBM010000032.1, on the reverse strand, counting down.
CATCGTCACGTCCGAGGCGTATCACGGCAATTCGGAACTGTCGGCGGGGTTTTCGCCCTCGATGGGGGAAAATGCGCGGCTGGGGGCCTGGGTCCGCCGGGTGCCTGCCCCCGACACTTACCGCATCGAGACGGACGATATGGGCGAATGGATGGCTGCCCGCGTGGCGGAGCAGATCCATGACCTGAAACGGCGCGGTCAGGGGCTGGCGGCCTTTGTGGCGGACAGCCTGTTCACCTCGGATGGCGTTTTTGCCCATGACCCCGGCATCCTTGCCCCGGTTCTGAAGGTGGTCCGCGACGCGGGCGGGATTTTTGTGGCGGACGAAGTGCAAAGTGGCTTCGCCCGCGATGGACGGCACATGTGGGGCTACAAAAGCCACGGCGTGGTGCCCGATATTGTCAGCATGGGCAAGCCGATGGGCAATGGCTATCCGGTGGCCGGGATTGCCGTGCGCCCCGAAGTCGCCGACGCCTTTGGCCATGACATGCGCTATTTCAACACTTTTGGCGGCAACACCGTCGCCATGGCCGCAGCCGGTGCGACGCTGGATGTGATCGCGCAGGAAAACCTGCTGGAAAACTGCGCTCGTGTCGGGGCGCTGCTGGGGGACGGGCTGAGGGCATTGTCAAAGATCGATGACCGGATCGGGGATGTGCGGGGCACCGGGCTTTATTGGGGCGTCGAAATGGTCGGCGACCGCGACAGCAAAACCCCCGATGGCACCCGCGCCGCCGCACTGGTGAATGAACTGCGCAGGCGCCGCGTCCTGATCTCGGCCACGGGGTATCACGGCAATGTCCTGAAAATCCGCCCGCACCTGACATTCGCCCCGGAACATGTCGACCGGTTCCTGACCGAGTTGGAAGGAGCGTTGATGGCCGTGCAGTAATCACCCAACCCGGTGCATCGGCACGCAGGCATTTATCGCTAAAGCCGTCGATGTAACATCCATCGATCCGATATTTATCCTTGCGATGCCTGCGCGGTTTGATGGTTCAAAACAATAAGTCCGGTCAGAAGACCGTCAATGTCAACAAGGAGATAACTATGCCAAGACCCAGGAAATTACGCACCGCAGTATTACCGCTCGCCTTGGCGGGCCTCCTGCCGCTTACCGCGGCACCGGCACTGGCGCAGGACAAGATCGACTGCATCTTCCCGTTCTGGTTCGGCTTTGCCCCGGTATTTGTCGCCCAGGAAGAGGGGTATTTTGACAGCGAAGGTCTGGAAGTGACCACCGCATTTGACAATGACCGGGCCAACGTGCTTCCAGCGATGGCCAACGGCTCGATCGATTGCACGATGCGCACCATCGGCGAGTCGATGTCGCGCCCGCGTCAGGCCGACACCACCGGAACGATCATCGGGACGATTGATGTGTCGGTCGGTGCGGATGGCGTTGTGGCATCCGGTGACGTGAAATCCGTCGAGGACCTGATCGGCAAGACAATGGCGGGTGAGATCAACCACCCCGGCACGACCCTGGTGCAACATGCGCTGTCGCAGGTTGGTAAAAGCATCAAGGACGTGAACCTGCAACTGATCGCGACCGACGATTCCGTTGCCGTGTTCGAAGACCCCAGCATCGCCGCCGTCGCGACCTGGGAACCGATGATGAGCACAATCGTCAAAAACAGTGGCCGCGATGGGACGCATCTGCTTTTGACCTCGGCCGATTACGAGGGTCTGATCACCGATGTCATCATCGTAAGAACCGAGGATTATCAGGAAAACCCCGAGAAATACGCAAAGTTCCTGCGCGGGATTTACCGGGCCATCGATCTGTATAACGCGGACCCGGACAAGTTCATTGCCATATCGGCCCCGTTCTTCGATACGCCCGACGCAGAAATGAAAGAGGCGCTGGCGGGTGTCAAATACACCTCATACGAGGAAAGCGCGGACTACCTGCCGAGCGACGGTTCAGACGGAAAGCTCAAAGAGGTGTTTGACGCGTTCAACGATATCAACCTGACGCTGGAATTGCAGGACGCGCCGCTCAGCTATCAGCCATATGTGGATGGCACCTTGCTGAACGGGCTGTTTGACGGTCACGACCGGTAAGCCAGTTCCATGGGCGCGCTCTGGTCTCTCCCCCCAGGGCGCGCTTTTTCTTGTCTGCCTGATGCAACAAACGAGTGCGCGCATGTCTTTTTCCATTCTGGCGTTTCGAAAGAAGCTGCCCCGGAAGGTTGAAATCGGTCTTGGGATAACCGGGTTCCTTCTTTTTCTTCTGACATGGCAACTCATCGCGGTTTCGGGCGCAATCCGGCCCGAGTTTCTGCCAACGCCCGTGTCGGTGGCCGAGGCGTTCGTGCGGCTTTTCACCGAGCGGGATTTCGCATCCGACATCGTGATCAGCGTGCGGCGGGTATGGCTGGCCTTCCTGCTGTCGGTCGCGGTGGCGGTACCGCTGGGCCTGCTCATGAGTACCTACAGAGCCGTGGGTGCCTTGCTGGAGCCATTCGTGGACTTTGTCCGCTATCTTCCCGTGCCCGCATTGGTGCCCTTGCTGGTCATCTGGTTCGGCGTTGGTGAGGCATCGAAACTGGCGGTGTTGTGGATGGGCACCTTCTTTCAACTGATCCTGCTGATCGCCGATGACACCAAGCGGGTTCCGGTGGAGTTCATCGAATCCGGTCACACACTTGGGGCCAGCAACGGCCAGATTATGCGTGACATCATAATCCCGGCGGCGTTGCCCAATATGGTCGATAATCTACGCATCACACTGGGCTGGTGCTGGACCTATCTGATCATCGCCGAGATCGTCGCGGCGAATTCGGGGATCGGTCACATGATCTGGTCATTGCGCCGTTTCGTGAAAACACCCGAGGTGATGGCCGGAATCATTGCTATCGGCATCATCGGTCTGCTTACCGATCAGGCTTTCCGCTATGCGCATGCTCGCTGGTTCAAGTATCTGCACAGGTGAAACATGCAAAATTTCATCGAAATATCAGATGTCTCCAAGACCTATTGGTCAGAGGACGGAAAAACCGAAACCAAGGTTGTCCTGCCCCTGTCAATGACCATTGCCGAGGGCGAAATGGTCATGTTTCTGGGGCCGTCCGGTTGCGGCAAGACCACGTTGATGCGGATCATCGGCGGGCTGGAAACTCAGGACCACGGCGAAATCCACCTGCAAGGAGAGCGGCTGGCCGGACCCGACCGACGCCGAGGCATGGTCTTTCAAAGCTATTCGTCCTTTCCCTGGCTCAGCGTGCGCGACAACATCAAATTCGGCACGCGATACCGCAAGGACATCTCGGCACAGGAAAAGGAAGAGGTCACCGATCATTACATGAACATGGTCGGACTGACGCGCTATGCCGATTTCTACACGAACCGCATTTCCGGCGGCATGCGTCAGCGGGTGGCGATTGCGCGCACGCTGGCATCCTCGCCGAAGGTTCTGCTGATGGACGAACCCTTTGGCGCGCTGGATGCGCAGACCCGTGAATATCTTCAACTGCAACTGATGGACATCAACGCCAGGGAAAAGAAAACCACGGTGTTTGTCACCCATGACGTGGAAGAGGCCATTCTGCTGGCCAGCCGCATCGTCATCTTTTCATCCCGGCCCGCCCGGATCGTCAAAGAGATCAGGGTCGACGACCTGATCCCGCCCGAAAGCCGCCGCGACGGCAGTCTGGATATGGAAACCTTCATGGCCTTGCGCGCCGATATTCTGAAAATCATCCGGGCGGAATACGCCCACACATTAGAGGACACTTGAATGACAGACTTGTCGGGAAAACAGGCGCTGGTCACCGGGGCGAACCGGGGAATAGGTCAGGCACTGGCCGAGGGGTTTCTGGCCGCAGGCGCGGATGTGACCATCGTTGCGCTTGAACCGGATGTTGCCGAGGCGGCGGCACAACTGTCGGCCCGCCATGGCCGCGACGTCCGCCACATCACCTGCGATATTTCCGATCTGGATCAGGTCAAGGCGATGCGCTCACAGGTCGAGCGCATCGACATATTGGTCAACAATGCCGGTTTCGAATTCATCACCCCGATCACGGACCAGTCCGAGCGCGTCGATGAAACCTTTCGCCGGATTATCGAGACCAACGTGATCGGTACATTCTCGGTTATCCGTCATCTGCTGGACCGTATCCCGGATGGCGGGCGGATCGTGAATACGGCCTCGATGTGGGGCAAGACGGCTGTGGCCGAGTTCAGCGGCTATTGCGCCTCGAAACATGCGGTGATCGGTCTGACCCGATCGCTGGCGCAGGAACTGGCCCCGCGTGGCATTCCGGTGAATGCGGTTTGCCCGGGTTGGGTCAAAACCGTCGCCTCGATGCGGTCGCTCAATCACATGGCGGCGCGGGAAAACCGTACCGAGGCCGACTTGCTGGACGAAATCGTGGCCGCGCAGGCGCTGCCGGGTCTGATGGACCCCAAGGACATGGTGGACATGTATCTGTTCCTGTCCGGCCCGGCTGCGGACAACATCACCGGGCAGGCGTTTACCGTTGACCGGGGGGAGTTGATGCAATGACCGAATTGACCGGAAAGACAGCACTGGTGACCGGTGCGGCGCAGGGTATCGGCGCAGCAGTTGCGGCAGCGCTGGCGGATGCCGGGGCCCGGGTGATCGGTGCCGACATGAAAGCCCCCCGCGCGCCCAACCCGGCCATCCGGTTTCAGCATTGCGATATCTCGGATGCGCAGAGCGTCGCGGCCCTGTTTGCGGATATTGCCGACACCGAAGGGCAGCTTGATTTCGCGATCAACTCGGCTGGCGTGTTGTCGGAATCGCCCATCACGTCGCTGGACGTTGCCGAGTTCGACCGGGTGATCGCCATCAATCTGCGCGGGTCCTTTCTGATCGCACAAGGGGCCGCGCGCATGATGCAGCAGGCCGGGTCTGGCCGGATCATTCTGGTGTCGTCGGAACTGGCTTATCTGGGTCGCGGCGGCTTTAGCGCCTATTGTGCCTCAAAATCGGGCGTCATCGGGCTGACGCGGTCCCTTGCGCGCGAACTGGCACCGGATATTCAGGTCAATTCCATCGCGCCGGGTCCGGTCGACACGCCGATGCTGGCGCTTGAAAACATGTCGCAAGAGGCGATCAACGAAGAAGCTGACAACCCGCTTGGTCGGTTGGGCACACCGCAGGAGGTTGCCGGGCTGGCGCGGTTCCTGTGCGGGCCGGATGCCGGGTTCTTCACCGGACAGACGCTCAGCCCCAATGGCGGCGCAGTGATGATATAGGGAGAGCCCGAAAATGATGTTGCAAAGACCCGTCCCCTGGCCGAACGGTGCCAAGGTCGCCTGTGCGATCACCCTGGATATGGATGCCGACAGTCTGGTTCATATCCACCATGGCGCTGGCGCCAAAGACAAGCTGTCGGCGATCTCGATGCTGCGCTATGGCCCCGATGTCGCCATTCCGCGCATTCTGGAAACCTACCGCAAGTTCGGCCTGAAACAGAGCTTTTTCATCCCGGCCTGGTGCATCGAAAACCACCCCCACGCGGTTGAAGCCATCGTCGCCGACGGGCATGAGGTCGGGTATCACGGCTATATCCACGAAGCCCCCAACAGCCTCTCACCCGCGCAAGAGCTTGACTGGATGTGCAAATCCATCGAGATCATCGAAAAACACACGGGCCAGCGCCCGCGCGGCAACCGCTCACCTTTGTATCATATGTCCTCGAAAACGCCCGAGTTTCTGGCCGCGCAGGGCTTTCTCTACGACACCTCCCTGATGGGGGACGATGTGCCGTATTTTCTGGAAACGCCCGAGGGTCGCATTCTGGAAACCCCCGTCAGCTGGGCCACGGACGACTGGCCGCCCTATGTGCATGCCCCCGATCTTGGGTACATGTTCCCGCCGCAATCGCCGGATCGGGCCATGGATATCTTCATGGCCGAATTCGAAGCACTGCGCCGGTCCCCCGGCGGCGTCTGGGTGGGCGTCTGGCATCCGTTCGTAAGCGGACGCCTGTCGCGCTGGCAACGGGTTGAGCAGATGATCGAATACATGCTGGACACGGGGGATGTGTGGTTCGCCACGATGGAGGAAATTGCCAACCATGTGGCGCAAGTCACGGCAAGCGGCGCATATCAGCCCCGGGTGGATACGCTGCCCTATTCTTCGGAAAATCAGGTGCCCGAGGCGTTGACGGGGAAGGCATAAGGAACTGGTTTTGAAGCATGACGTCATGCATTTAAGACGTTGGGAAATTTTGACATCGGCGCCGCTTGGGTTTGCACGCGAATGGCCAGCATTTGTGCCCGGCTGAAAGTCAGATCATGATCTCTTTGGATTGAAGTGAAGGCGCGCGCATGATCCGCGAGGGTCAGCGCGCGCCCGGAATCTGTCCGTTTTGTCATGACAATCTGGACCTGAAGTCATTGCGCATCTCTTCGTAAGACCCAATACCATGGCAAAAGGTTCTAAAATGCCGAAAAAGGGCAGGGGGTGACGCGCACGGACTGCGGTCGATATGTTGTCCGTCCGCAGGCGAACAGTCCTGCTGGTCACGACGCATTGACACCCAAGTTCCGAAACAGGGACATCACCAACCGTTAGAGTTTTGGTGAAATTCGCAAGCGGGTTGGTCTGATCGCTTGAACAACCTTTGGTGGAAGCCGTGTCTTCCAGGTGATCTCCAGCAGAAATGCAAATGTCGAAAAATTGCCATCAAGTATCGTGATGATACTAACCTGTGGCATTTCGGCCATGAATAGTGTCAAACCACTTATGAGTGAACTTAGTCACATTAATCTTAGTTAAATTGCGCATATCCTTCTCGAAATGGTGATGGGGTCGCCTTGAATTTTTGGCTGCTGTCCTTCGGGACAGAACCCGATCGCTGTGTGATTTGGCAGAGACGCGTGCGAGGTTCCAAGGTGAAAACAAAATCAAGACTTCTGCTGGCCGTTTCTTTTTACGCTTTGATTTCAACGCCTTTGCTTGCAGCGCCAACCGCCACGTCAAAAGTTGGCGACACGGTGACAAACCCTGTAACCGGTATGGATACCACCGTTAGCGCGCTGATTGTTGATCCGGCTTCGACGCCGACGGCAGGGACAACTGCCTTTGTTGAAACCGCTGACGGCTATGTTTTTCTGGTCAAGAGCGCTGGCGAGACGATTTACAACTCGGACAATCCTCCGCTTGCTTTCGATATTGTTTCGATAAGCGGCACTACGGCTCAGATTAGCAACTCTGGGGCGACTGGAACGTCCAGCCTGTCCACACAGTTGACGCAGTCTCAGTACAACACCAACTTCAATAGCTCGGGCACACCGGGCACTGTAACACCGCCCGTGAATGTCTCGGGGCCGAACGGTGTGAACCAGGTTGTTTACGGCCAGAATGGCAGCAACGGGCGCGATGGCGCGCTGTTCGTGCCGCCAAGCTCGGGCGGGGATGGGGACAATGGTCCGACGCAGTCGCAATCCCTGGGCAGCGATGTCAACGCCACCAGCAATGTCGGATGGGAGATCGGCAGCGTTGGCGGCAATGGCGGCAATGGTGGTGACTCGTATCTGAGCTTCTGGGACGGGCGCGACGGGGGTGATGGCGGCAGGGGCGGCACGGTTAACGCAACGCAGACCGCCGGTAGCACGATCCAGACATCCGGTCTCGACCACGAAGGTATTTTTGCGTTCAGCCGCAGTGGTGAGGCTGGCAATGGCGGCAGCGGTTTTGCCGCACCGGGCGGCGGCACCGGCGGGCACTCGGCTGACGGGGGCAATGTGACGGTCACCCAGCAGGGGGCGATTTCGACGAGCGGTGACTCGGCCGACGGGATTTATGCGTTAAGCGTATCGAACAATGGCGGCAATGGCGGGTCGCAGTGGGGATTGGTGGGGTCTTCCGGTGATGGCGGATTTGGCGGCAGTGGCGGAACGGTTGTTGTCAACACCACGTCGACCGGCAGCATTTTGACCACGGGTGACTATGCGAACGGGATTTATGCCCAGTCCATTGGCGGCTCGGGCGGGTCGGCAGGGACAAGCGGCAACCTGTTGGTGTCGCTGATCGGTGGCGCGGATAATGGTGGCAATGGCGGGCAGGTCCAGATCTCGCATGCCGGAGCCATTGAGACACAGGGCGATTTTTCGCGCGGGATTGTCGCGCAGTCTATCGGCGGTGGCGGTGGTTCCGGCGGGGCCGGGGGCGGTTTGGTGGCCCTGTCTTTGGGCGGTGTCGGCTCGAACGGTGGCAGCGGCAGCGCGGTTAGCGTTGCGGTGCAGGGCACGGGCAGTATTCTGACCTCGGGTGCGGGGGCTGACGGGGTGATGGCGCAATCCATTGGCGGCAGCGGCGGCACGGGTGCCAATTCCTATGGTCTGGTCGCCATTGGCGGCACCGGGTCCAAAGGGGGCACCGGCGCAGCGGTCAGCGTCAGCAATTACGGGCGTATCGTGACCGGAGGCGACGGCGCCCGGGGCATCATCGCGCAATCCATCGGCGGCGGCGGCGGGGATGGCGGCTCGTCCGGCGGCATGGTGTCCGTTGGAGGGGATGGCAATGGCGGCGGTAGCGGCTCGACCGTGACCATTGTGAATGACGGGATCATCACCACGACCGGGGATGATGCGATGGGCATTCTTGCCCAGTCCATCGGTGGCGGTGGCGGCAATGGCGGCTCGTCCGGGTCCGTTGGCGCGTTTGTCGGCGTTGCCATTGGCGGGGATGGCGGTGCGGGTGGCACCGGGGGGGACGTCAACGTCACCCTGTCCAACACGGATGGCAGCCAGCCCTCGGCGATCCAGACATCGGGTGACCGTTCGACGGGTGTGTTCGCGCAATCGGTTGGTGGTGGCGGCGGCAATGGTGGCGGTGCCGTTTCGGTCGCGGTTGGGGCCTTTGGCGCGGCCTCAGTGTCGGTTGGCGGCTCGGCGGGCAATGGCGGCGACGGCGGGGACGTCACGCTCAGCGGCAGCGGCTCGGCCTCGGTCCAGACCGGAGGGGATGATTCCACGGGCGTTCTGCTGCAATCGGTTGGCGGCGGCGGCGGTAATGGCGGGTATGCCGTGTCGGTCGCGGTTTCGGGCGGCCCGGTCTCGGGCTCACTGGCCGTAGGCGTTGGCGGCGACGGTGGGACCGGCGGCACGGGCGGAGACGTCACGGTCGGTCAGTTCAACGGCAGTGGTGTCGCCACAGCGGCAGGGTTTGAAGGCACGGTTGTCACCACCGGAAACCGGTCAACGGGCATGTTGTTCCAATCCGTGGGCGGCGGCGGCGGTAATGGCGGTTTGGCCGTTGCTGCGACAGGCGGCGCTTCGGCGTTGTTTTCCGGCAATGTGTCGGTCGGCATCGGCGGTCAGGCGGGTAGCGCGGGCAATGGTGGGCTTGTGCAGGTCTACACCGATGCGGATGTGACGACGACGGGCACCAATTCCAGCGCAATCATCGTGCAATCGGTTGGCGGCGGCGGCGGCAATGGCGGCGGTAGCATCGCCGCCGGGATCAGCGCAAGCGGTGGGGCCGCGGTCGGGATCAATGTGGGCGTCGGTGGTGACGGTGGCGGTGCAGGGACCGGGGGCAATGTCACGCTGGTCGCCGGTGGCTCGTCGATCGAGACCAGCGGCGCGTTTTCAAGCGGTGTGGTCGCACAATCGGTTGGTGGCGGCGGCGGTAATGGCGGCTACGCCATCGGTGCCAGCGCCGATATTGGCGGCGCGGCGGCCGGGTCCGTCAGTGTGGGTCTTGGCGGCAAGGCTGGCGGCGGCGGGGTAGGCGGGACCGTTACAGCCCAGGTTGACGCTAACGTCACGACCCGAGGGGATGATTCCGGTGCCATCGTCGTACAATCCATCGGCGGCGGTGGCGGCAATGGCGGCTTCAGCGTTGCGGCTGGTCTGGCCGCCGGTGGTGCGGGGGCCGGGACTGTCGATGTGGGCCTTGGCGGTGACGGTGGCAGCGGCGGTCGTGGTGGAACAGTCACCGGCGTCCGCGTCAACGGCGATGTCCGGACCGAAGGGTTGCGCTCGACCGGGGTAGTGATCCAGTCCGTTGGCGGCGGCGGCGGTAATGGCGGATTCAACGTCACTGCAGGTGTTGCGGCTGGCGGAGCCGGGGCCGGTTCGATCGGCGTTGGTCTGGGCGGCGATGGTGCCACAGGTGGTGATGGCGGCGTGGTGGAAGGCCAGATCGCCGGGAACATCACAACCTTGTCTGACAATTCTAGTGGCGCGGTGTTCCAGTCCATCGGCGGCGGGGGCGGCAATGGTGGGTTCAACGTCACAGCCGGGATCGCGGGGGCCGGTGCTGGTGGCGGAGCCGTCACGGTTGGTCTTGGCGGCGGTGGCTCGGGCGGTGGGATCGGGCAATCGGTCACCGGTCGTGTCACCGGCACCGTCAGCACAGGCGGCGCGGATTCCACGGCCGTTCTGGCGCAATCAGTTGGCGGCGGCGGCGGTAATGGCGGGTTCAACGTCAGCGCCTCGGTCGCGGGAGCGGGTGTTGCCAGCGGCGCGGTGTCGGTCGGTCTGGGCGGTGATGGCGGCACCGGAGCGAATGGTGGCACGGTCAATCTGACGACGACGAATTCCATCGTGACCGCCGGGGATCGATCCTCGGGCGTAGTCGCGCAGTCGATCGGCGGCGGCGGCGGTAACGGGGGCTTTAACATCTCGGGCACCGGGGCGGGCGCGGGTACGGCCAGCGGCGCGGTCAGTGTCGGGCTGGGCGGCACCGGCGCAGGTGGCGGCAACGGTGGCGCGGTTACCTTAAGGTCGAGCGGCACGATCCTGACTCAGGGAGATTCGTCCACGGCGTTTCTGGCGCAATCCATCGGTGGCGGAGGCGGCAACGGCGGTTTCAACGTCAGCGCATCGGTTCAGGGATCGGGTACTGCCGGGGGTGGTGTGTCCGTTGGTCTGGGCGGAGACGGCGCAGGCGGTGGCGACGGTAACACCGTCATGGCCACATCCAACAACGCGGTTGAAACCCGTGGGGACAGTTCCTCGGGCGTGGTGGCGCAGTCCATTGGCGGCGGGGGCGGCAATGGCGGTTTCAACGTGGCCCCGGTTCTGTCGGGCGCAGGGACGGCCAGCGGTGCGGTCAGCGTCGGCCTTGGCGGCTCGGGTGACACGGGCGGCAATGGTGGCACTGTCACTTTGACCTCGAACGGAACCATTTTGACCGATGGTTTCGCCTCTGGCGGGTTTGTCGCGCAATCCCTCGGCGGGGGCGGCGGGAATGGCGGCTTCAACGTATCCCCAACGGTTTCGGGCGCGGGTACGGGTGCAGGTTCGGTCTCGGTTGGCCTTGGCGGCTCGGGCGCAGGGGGAGGAGACGGCAATCAGGTCACGGCCAGCACCACGGCGAATGTGGTGACCAAGGGGGATGCATCGGTCGGCATTCTGGCGCAATCCGTTGGCGGCGGTGGCGGCAATGGTGGTTTCAACGTGTCGCCGGCGCTTGCAGGCGCAGGCACCGGGTCCGGGGCGATCAGCGTTGGGCTGGGTGGCTCGGGCGGCAGCGGGGGAACGGGCGGAGTTGTCGGCCTGACAGTTGCAAATGACGTTCAGACCGAAGGCGCGCAATCAAGTGCGGTTGTTGCCCAATCCATTGGTGGCGGCGGTGGCAATGGTGGTTTCAACGTCTCGGCTTCGGTCGGCGGCGCGGGCACCGGCTCTGGCGCGGCAGCTGTGGGCCTGGGCGGGCGCGGGACCGGGGGTGGCGACGCATCGGCGGTTACGGCAAACGTTACGGGAAATCTGGTGACGCTGGGCGACACTTCGACGGGCCTTCTGGCGCAGTCGGTTGGCGGTGGCGGCGGTAACGGCGGCATGAACATCTCGGTCGCGGTTGCGGCGGCGGGCACCGGATCGGGTGGCGCCTCGGTCGGTCTTGGCGGCGCGTCCGGAACCGGCGGCGATGGCGGAAGCGCCGAGGCCACCCTGACCGGAGATGTCTCGACCCAGGGCGACGACTCTGGCGGCGTCATCGTGCAGAGCCTCGGCGGCGGTGGCGGTAACGGAGGCATGAATGTCTCGGCCACGGTCACGGTTGCCGGAACCGGCAGCGGCGGTGCATCTGTCGGGCTTGGTGGCAGCGGTGGCGATGGTGGCGATGCGGATACGGCCAATGGTACGGTTATCGGCAATGTCACCACGGCGGGCGACAATTCGGGCGGTGTTCTGGTGCAATCCGCCGCGGGTGGCGGCGGTAACGGAGGGCTGAATGTCTCAGCCGCTGTCAATATCTCAGGCACTGGTGGTGGAGCGATTGGTGTCGGCATTGGCGGGTCCGGCGGTGACGGCGGCGATGCGAGCGCGGCCACGGGCTCGGTCACGGGGGATGTCACCACAACTGGCGAAAACGCGACCGGGGTTCTGGTGCAATCGGTTGGCGGCGGCGGCGGCAACGGCGGCGTCAACATCTCGGGCGCGCTGAGCATTGCGCGGACGGGATCGGGTGCGGCAGGTATCGGTGTTGGTGGCTTTGGCGGTGATGGCGGAACCAGCGGCGTGGTCGACAACACATTTGTCGGCAATATAAACACCTCGGGCACGCGTTCGGCGGGTGTCGTGGCGCAAAGCCTTGGCGGCGGCGGTGGCAACGGGGCCACCAATATTTCGGGTGCGATTTCCGTGGCCAGCAACTATTCCGGCGCTTTGGGGATTGGCGTTGGCGGCTTTGGCGGCAGCGGCGGCGCGGCAGAGAATGTCACGCAGCAAGTGACCGGCAATGTCACCACAACGGGCGACGACTCGGTCGGGATTCTGACGCAAAGTCTGGGCGGCGGCGGCGGTAATGGTGGCACGAATATCTCGGCCGCGCTGTCCCTGTCCCGATCGACCAACGCTGCTGTTGGCATTGGTGTTGGCGGATTTGGCGGCGGTGGCGCAAATGCTGGTGCGCTGGTCCAGTCGACGGTCACCGGCGGTGTCCTGACCAGCGGCGACCGCAGCACGGGCGTTCTGACGCAGAACCTTGGCGGCGGTGGCGGCAATGGCGGCACGAATATTTCGGCCTCGCTGGGCATCAGTCAGGAAAACGGCGGCGCGATCAGCCTGGGCGTCGGCGGCTTTGGCGGTGGCGCGGGCAATGCCGGGGATGTGATCAGCACCCTGCGCTCCAGCACGGACAGCAGCGGCTCGACTTCGGTTGTCACAATGGGTGTGGACAGCATCGGTGTGATGGCGCAATCCGTTGGCGGGGGCGGCGGCAATGGTGGCCTCAACGTTTCGGGTGCGGTGAACCTGACGGGTAAATCTGGCGCGGCGGTGGGCCTTGGCCTTGGCGGCTTTGGCGGCGGTGGCGGTGATGCCGGGGCGGTGACGCTGGATGTAGAAAGTGACGTGATAACAGCGGGCGATGGCGGGCATGGCCTGTTCGCACAGAGCCTTGGCGGCGGTGGCGGCACCGGTGGCGTGAATATCTCGGGCAGCCTGGCGCTGACCAAACCGTCGGGTTCGGACACGATCTTTTCGGTCGCCGCGGGTGTCGGTGGCTTTGGCGGAGCAGGCGGCGACGCAAGTTCGGTTGATCTGGATTACACCGGCAGCCTGCAAGCGGTGCCGATGGTGCAGCAGCCGGACGGCACCTTCGCCGTTGATCAAAGCAAGGGCGCCAGCGGCATTATCGCGCAATCGCTGGGCGGTGGCGGCGGCAATGGCGGCACCAATGTGTCCGGCGGTATTGCGATCAGCGGCAAACCCGGAGCGGGGCAAACCGACAGCAGCAAATCCTATGCGGTTGTCGTGGGTGTCGGTGGCTTTGGCGGCGGCGGCGGTGACGCCGGAGATGTCGACGTCAATATCGGCGCAGGCAGCACCATTACGGCGCATGGCACCGGGCAATCCGGGTTGCTGGCGCAATCCGTTGGCGGCGGCGGCGGCAATGGTGGGCTGAACGTGTCCGGCGGGATCGTGTCCGACAGCTCGCTGATCGTTGGCGTTGGTGGTTTCGCGGGCAATGGCGGTCAGGCGGGGGACGTCACTGTCACCTCGCAGGCGGATATCACCGTCACCACGAATCCGGACGATATCTCGATCCCCGACACCACAACTTTCGAAGACAAGCTGCGCGACTTTCTGGGCGATACGATTGTGGATGACACAGCAGAACTGGCCTCGAACTTCGGGTTGGAGCGTCTGTTCATCGATATGGGTGTCTTCAATGAAGACAAACCGGATACCGATGGCTCGGCTGGTCTGTTGGCGCAGTCTATCGGCGGCGGTGGCGGCAATGGCGGGCTGAACGTGTCCGGCGGCATCGCGCTGAGCAAGGATGGCAAGATCCCGTCCGTGACCTTCGGGGTCGGCGGCTTTGGTGGCAATGGCAACGTGTCGGGTGATGTGACCGTGGACCATGGGGGGTCGGTCACGGTTGCGGGCAACTGGAAACATGGCGTGCTGGCGCAATCCATCGCGGGCGGCGGCGGCAATGGTGCGCTGAACGTGACCGGGCAGCTGAATTATGGCGATTCCAACAATTCCGATGGCAAGACCGATCTGAGCATCGTCGGTGGCCTGGGCGGCCATGGCGGCACCGGCGCGGATGCCGGGGACGTCACGGTCGCGCAAACCGGCGATATCACGACAAATGGCTATCACGCCCGCGGTATCTTTGCCCAAAGCATCGGCGGCGGTGGCGGCACCGGCGGGATCAACGCGACCTTTGTCGGCACCAAGGACAGCTCGCCCATTGCGATGGGCATCGGCGGATTTGGCGGCGGCGGCGGGGATGCGGGCGATGTCTCCGTGGTGCGCGGCACCTCGGTCGCGGCAGCGGGCACCATCACCACCAACGGTGTTGGCTCGCACGGGATCGAGGCGTCCAGCATTGGCGGCGGCGGCGGCGATGCCGGGATCAACGCCGTGGTCGGCATCAGCAAGACCACCGGCACCAACAGCAACGGTGGTACTGGCGATTCAACCGACCGCAAGACCCCAACGAATACGGGCGTCGATGACTCGGTGATCGCCAATTACAACGCCGTTCTGGATGAACTGGAAGGCAAGGTGAACCCGGCGGATTCATCGGGCAACAAGACCGGCGTGTCGGCGGTGATTGCCATTGGCGGCAGTGCCGGAACCGCAGGTGATGGCGGCACGGTGGATATCGACCAATACGGTGATATCGTCACGCTGCAGGACAGCAGCCATGGGGTCTTTGGGCAATCCATCGGTGGCGGCGGCGGCAACGCGGCGTTGAACCTTGGCATGACCTATGAACTGGCCTCGGATGCCACCAACAAGGGCTTTGGCATCGCCGTTGGTGGCAGCACCGGGGATGGCGGGATCGGCGGTCAGGTCGATGTGCGCAATACCGGCGATATCACCACCGTTGGCGCGGGCTCTCATGGTCTGTTCGCCCAGTCGGTTGGTGGCGGCGGTGGCAATGCGGGGTATAACTCGGCCTCTACATCGGTGGATGGTGGCAATGTGAACATCCAGATCGGCCGCACCGGGGGCACCGGCGGCAGCGGTGGAGATGTCTATGCCAGCTCGAACGGCATTATCAGCACGGCGGGCAACGGTTCCTACGGGTTCTTCGCCCAGTCGATCGGCAATGGCGGCGGCAATTCGTCTTCGACCTCGGTCAGCATCGGCACGCCCAAAACCGGCGACAGCAAGGGCAACAAGGCCAGCCTGTCGGTGGGACTGGATGGCGGCACCGGCGGGGCTGCGGGGGATGTCACCTCCGTCGTGGCCGGTACGGTGGTCACGCAGGGCACGGATGCCCATGCCGTGTTCGCCCAGTCGGTCGGCGGCGGTGGCGGCAATGGCGGCAAGGCCAGCAACTCGGCCGGGAAGGGCACTTCGATTGCGCTGTCGATTGGCGGCACCGGCGGCACTGGCGGGCTTGGTGGCAAGGTTGATGTGACCAGCACGGCGCGGATTGCGACCTTTGGGGATCGCTCGATCGGTTTGATGGCGCAATCCATCGGCGGGGCAGGGGGCACCGGCGGCATGGTCCAGGCGGGTCAGTCGAACCTCGATACGATCAAGGCCCTGGTCAGCCCGTCGACGGTTGGCACCACCGCATCGATCAACATCGGCGGCACCGGCGGCGACGGCATGACCTCGGACACCGTGACCGTGGACAGTGACGGGATCATCACGACCGACGGGTCGATGTCGCATGGTATCTTTGCTCAGTCCGTTGGCGGTGGCGGCGGCATGGGCGGTGTGGTGGAAAACCGCATCATCAGCCTGCGCAAGGACATCGGCAACACGGCAACCCTATCCATCGGCGGTAGCGGCGGCACCGGCGCGACCTCGGCTGCGGTCTCGGTCACGAACCGGGATCTGATCCAGACCATCGGGGACAAATCCGTTGGCATCTACGCGCAATCCGTCGGCGGCGGCGGTGGCGACGCGCAGCAGGTGCGCAATATCATCCTTGGCCGGTCCTCGGACGGGGCAACCACAAACGCCATCCTGATCGGCGGCACCGGAGGCACCGGCGGCGCAGGCAGCACGGTGACCGTTGTGAACACGGTTGATGGTACGATCCTGACCTCTGGCAAGGAAAGCCATGGCATCTTTGCGCAATCCGTGGGCGGCGGCGGCGGCACTGGTGGTTCGACGATTTCGGTCGACGGACGCTATGGCGGGGCCGAGGCCAGCACCCGGCGGGCGTTGCAGTTCGGTCTGGGCGGATCGGGCGGTACAGGTGGCACCGGCAGCGATGTTGCGGTGACCAATGCGGGCACGATCCTGACCTCGGGCGAGGCCGCGCATGGTATCTTTGCCCAGTCCGTGGGCGGAGGCGGCGGCAATGGCGGCAGCTCGATCACCGGCACGCTGCGGCTGAAGACCGGCGACAGCAGCTCTCCCACCGCGCAACTGAACATCGGCGGTTCGGGCGGCAGCGGCAATGTCGCCGGGAACGTGGCCGTCACCAACAGCGGCGACATTCAGGTCGATGGCGCAAGCGCTTATGGCATCTTTGCGCAATCCGTGGGCGGCGGCGGTGGCAATGGCGGGCTGGCCGTTGCCATGGATGTGAATGACATCAAGAACACCATGACCGGCAAGTCCTATTCGAAGATCGCCATTGGCGGTTCGGGTGGTTCGGGTTCTGATGGCGGGGACGTCACGGTCAACCATACCGGCACCATCGTCGTGAACGCCGAAAACGGGTACGGCATCTATGCCCAGTCCGTTGGTGGCGGCGGCGGCAATGCGGGTTACTCGGTCTCTTCGCCGCTGGTTTCGGCGCTGGATTACACCATCTCGCAGGCGCTGGGGGCCCGTGTGGGCACGACCGGGTCAGTGGGCAATGTGACCGTCAATTCGACCGGGGACATTCTGGTCAACGGCGTGGGCAGCGAAGCGGTGTTCGTCCAGTCGGTGAATGGCGGCGGCGGCAATGTCGATACTTCGGTTGATTTCACCGCAACGACGGCGGGCGCAACCGGCACCGTTGTCAGCAGCGACATCGCCCTGGGCGGGGACGAAGTGTCGGGCACGGCGGGCAATCAGGTCACGCAATCGCATGACGGTAACATCGCCACCACAAGCGACCAGTCGACCGCGCTGATGTTGCAGAGCGTTGGCGGCGGCGGCGGCACCTCGGCCACTACGGTGAGTGTTCAGGATGGCGATGGCATCGACATCACCGCGCGCCTGGGTGCGATCAACACCGATGACGCCAGCGGGGGCGATGTGGATGGCAGTCGGACCGGGGATGTCGGCACGGATGGTGCCTTCTCTTCGGCAGGTGCGGCGCAATCCATCGGCGGTGGCGGTGGCAAGCTGGTGTTGAACAGCACCGGAGCGGCCGACGCGAACAAGGCCGCTTCGGTCATCCTGGGCTCTGATCCCAGCTTCAACAACGATGGCGGCGCTATCGCGCTGTCGCTGGATGGCGACGTGTTCACCAGTGGCAACCGGTCTTATGGCCAGAGCGTTCAGAGCATTGGCGCCGGTGGTGGCGAAGTGGTCATCACGGGCCTTGGACAGGCCGACGTGACGCTGGGTGCGCAGGACGGATCAACCGGGGACGGCGGTGACGTGGATTTCGCCAATATCGGGGACATGACCACCAGTGGCGCGGGCTCGCACGGTTTTGTCATCCAAAGCATTGGCGGCGGCGGCGGTCTGGTTTCCACAGACATGGCAGAGGACGATATCACCGTCGATCTATCCACCAACAATGGTGGCGATGGCGGAGATGTCGCGTTCGCGCAGACCGGGCATATCGTAACGACCGGCGAGAACGCGATTGGCGTCATTGCTCAGTCGCTGGGCGGCGGTGGCGGCCTTGTGGACTCGGTCTTCCGCGGGACTGCGGGCGGTGCGGGGTCCGGTGGGGTCATCGACATGGCCTTGAGCGGCAATGTCATGTCGGTCGGCGAAGGCGGCATCGGCGTGCTGGCACAATCCGAAGGGCGCGACGGGGCCGACGCAATCACGCTTGGGCTGGACGGAGTCGTTCTGGGCGGTACAGGTCAGGCGGACTCGGTTGCATCTATCGTCGTCGATGGCGGCGCCGACAACACGGTGACCCTGTCCGCAAACAGCCTGCTGATTGCCGGAAACGATCAGCTGGTGAATGGCGGGGATGGCAACGAACAGATTTCGCTGGCGGGTGCGGCGCTTGGCAATCTGGATCTGGGTGCGGGGACCAACGGCCTGACGGTCGAAGATGGCGCATCCTTTTACGCGCTGGATACGGTTGATCTGGGCGCTGCCGGGCTTATGCAGGTGAACGGTGATTTCGTTCTGGGCGCCGCACTGGGGATGACGACCGATCTGACATCGACGGTGCAGGCCAGCGACTTTACCTTTGCCGGCAATGTCAGCCAGACCCTGGACCTGACCGGCAGCCTGGACTTCGGCGCAACCGCGACATCGACATTCGACGTGTATTTCCTGACCTCGGGTGCGTCGGGCGGCGCGAGCGATCTGGTCAATGTCACCGGTGACGCCTCGATCGGCGGCACCTTGACGCCGCAGCTGAACCGGCTGGAACGGGCCTTGCCGCTGGTGATCATCAACCCCGATGGCACCGCATCGGATGCGGGAACGTCCATTCAGGATACGGTGGTTCTGGATTACTCGATTGGTCTGAACGGTGCGACATCCGATGGCAGCTCAATCGATCTGGTGATCACGCCGGATTACTCGACCCAGGGGATGAACGCCAATCAGGCCGCCGTTGGGGACTATATCAATCAGGTCCTGAACGGGCAGGGGTCGGTTGGACAGGGCGCGTTCCTCGCGCTGGTCGGGAACATGCAGTCCGAGGCCAATGTCATCGCTGCCATCGACAGCCTGTCGACATCGGATTACGCGGCCGATGCGGTGGATGCCTTTTACGGCACCCGGGTGTTTGCCGACACGCTGCAGAATTGCGAACGGTTCACCGAATACCAGACCGGTGATGATCCACGCAGCTGTGTCTGGTTCTCGGGCGGGCGGTCTTTCTACGACCGCGACCAGACCGGCATCTATGACGAGCTGGACATCAACAACACCAACCTGTCTGCCGGTATCCGTATGCCGGTCGGGGATGAGCTGTATGCGGGTTTTGCCCTGGGCCACGACCAGATGAGCCTGCGCAACGGGCAGAACTATAACGCAACGGGTGATCGGTTCAATCTGGGGGCCTCGCTGACCAAATACAGCGGTGCGTGGGAATTCGGGGCCATGCTGACAGCCGGATGGTCGGATTACGACACGCTCCGCGCAGGTGGGATCAGCGGCGTGCTGCCCAACGGCACCATTGTGAGCACCGCGGGCGTCAGTTCGATCACGCATAAGATGAACCATCAGAACCTGCGGCTAAGCTTGGCCTATGATCACAGGTTCGCCGGTGGCTCCTCGTATCTGCGTCCCGAGCTTGCGGTTGATGCCACGCGTCTGGCGACCGACAGCAATGGTCAGGCCACCCTGTCCGGGGTCGTTCTGCAAGACGACAGCGAGATGATCTATTCTCTGGTGCCATCGCTTGAGATCGGAACGGAACAGACCCTGAGCGCGTCTCAGAAACTGCGCGCAAGCTTGCGGTTCGGGGCCATCCTCTCGTCAGATGACACCGTATCGGTGACCGCCGGGTTTGCCGATGCCAGTGCCTTGGACGGCGGATTTTCCAATACCAGCTATATTGGCAACGCGCATGGCCTGATCTCGGCCCAACTGGGGCTGGTTGCGCTGGATGACAGCCGCTTTATCAATCTCAGCCTCGACCATATGTTCGGAGACTCAACCGAGGCCCTGCAGGTTGGGCTAAGCCTTGGAATACAATTCTAATCAATAAGGGAGAGCAGAATGAAAACTTGGATATGCGCCTTGGGGGTGTCATTGGGTTTGGTACAGCCTCTTGCCGCCCAGGACAGCGCCGCGCCGCTGTGGTCGGTCAATTGCAGCAATCAGGTCAACGGGACCGAGCTGATCTGCGAAATGACTCAAAGCATCGTTTTAACCGAAAGCAATCAGCGGCTTACCTCGATCGCCTTCGTGAAATCCGCAGGCAAGGATGAGACCGAGACCGTCCTGACCCTGCCCTTTGGCCTGCTGTTCTCCGAAGGGCTAACGGTGACGGTCGATGGTGCCGAGGTCGCACGTCTGGAGTTTCTGACCTGTGAAGCGCAGGGCTGCTTTGCCCGCTCCCCTGTATCACAGGACTGGATGAATGCGATGCGCGCTGGCGATCAGTTGAAGATCGACGGCAAAAACAGGGTGGGTGATCCGATATCCTTCGGTTTTGATCTGGCCGGATTCAACACAGCCTCGGATCTGCTGCCCTGAGTGCTGCGCAAGTGGCGGCATGGCGTTGGAGTCGGCCCTGGATGTGGATCGGTCATTGGTGCGGTATCAATCGCGCCATGCGGATCACGTAGACCTGCGCAATTCCATGAAGGCCGGGGTTGGTCTGAAACATGTGACGATTCAGAAATATATGTGCGTGTTCGAAAGCCTCTTTCTCGTGCGCGGATTGCAGCCATGGTTCACATATCGTCTCAAGCGCCTCACCAAATCTCCGAAGCTGTATTTTCTTGCTGCACGGCCGATCCTCCTGCCGAATTGAAACAACGGTTTGATGTGCACTCAAATGGTGCACGAAAGGCTGTTGTCCTTCGCCAGTTGTGCAGCTTCGAGACGGCTTAATTCGTTCAACGCATGACATCGATCACCTGTCCGCGCGAGCGCTTTGTTGTAAGCGCGCAGAACGGAACGGGGCCGCCAGGGCAGTGCGGCCTGCGAAACCCAGGCACGCAAAATCGGTGGAAGACGGTCGAATTCGTGCATCGGGTTCTCTTGTCGGCGGCGTTTCCGAAGGCGTGTCTGGCCAAGGTTGCGCCCCATCAATCGACCTCATCCAGATCAAACACAGGGTCGAGCACAAGAACCAAACGGGTTTCGCCGGTGCCTGAAATGGGTGGTGACCGGTGCAACAGGCCCGACGGAGGGCTTTGCGGCCATAGAGTACCGCGCATGATCATAGGTGCGCCCGTTGCCAGGGTGAAGACCCGTTTTGGGTCCTGACCGTCGCGCGAAATCCCGTATTGCGTGCCCGTGCCCCGATAGGTGCAGATCAGGCGCGCATGGAGGGCGTCGATGTGGAACTTCCGGCAGGCGTTTGTGCTGATCGGGTCCAGACGCAGTCGCAAGTAGGAAACCTTCATGATCTCGGCAAACCGTTCGGCCAACTCGGCAATGTCGTTTTCCAACCAGCCGCGTTCTTCAGCATTCTCCATAGCCGCGATATCGCAGAGGTGCCGCACGGCCTCTGGCACGTCGGCAGGGCGCAGGACGAGGCGCCCATTGGGCAGATGTGAAGGGTCAAGCGCATCGATCCATGTCTGAAAACCGGAGCCGATTTGACGCCGCCAGATTGACGCCGCGCATCCGGGCATGCTGATCCGGGCCAAGCCCTCGGGCGTGTCTGCAATGCCAACACCAATGGCCGCATCCCTTATTTCTGCACGGATATAGGTCATGCGGCATCCTCCACCCGGCGCCAGAGCGGGAATGGATCGGGCAAGTCAGTCGGAAGGGTGTCGGGGCCGGATGCAACGGTCTCGGGCACCAAACACGCGTCAAGGCGCGCCCTCAGCACCGGCCAATCAATGCCCGCGCCGATAAAGACCAGTTCCTGCCGCCGGTCACCCCAGGGGTCTGACCAGTGCTGTTTGATGTAGTTCAGAACAGAGGGGTGCTCGGGCCACCGGGTCTGAGGGACGGATGCCCACCATGTTCCGATCGGCTGAACGCTCGACAGCGCACCGGCCAGAGAGAACTCAGCAACCCATTGGGGCCGTGTTGCGATCCAGAAATGCCCTTTGGCCCGGATCACGCCGGGCAGGTCGCCGTTCAGCAAGGCAAGAATTTTTTCGGGCTCAAACGGCTGACGCGCGCGATAGACAAATGAGGACACGCCGTATTCTTCCGTTTCCGGGACGTGATCCGCAAAGCCATAGAGCTCTTTCGCCCACATGGGATGTTGATGGGCCGCTTCGAAGTCGAACAAACCGGTGTCCAGAATGGCGTCGCTGGCGACATCCGAGTGGTCCGTTTCGATGATTTTCGCATCCGCGTTCAGGCTGCGAATGATCTTCCGAGCCGCATCGGTCCGCTCGGGCCCGGCGTCGCCGACCTTATTGAGAACAATGATATCGGCAAATTCGATCTGATCCGTCAGCAGGTGGACCAGTGTTCGCTCATCCGCTTCTCCCAGTGTCTCGCCACGGTCATGCAGGAAATCATGGCTGGAGAAATCCTTGAGCAGGTTCACCGCATCCACGACAGTCACCATCGTGTCGAGACGGGCAACATCCGACAGGCTTTCGCCCGCTTCGTCACGGAAGTCAAAGGTCGCCGCAACGGGCAGGGGTTCCGAGATCCCCGTGGATTCGATCAACAGGTAATCGAACCGGCCTTCCGCAGCCAGCCGCCGCACCTCGTCCAGCAGGTCGTCGCGCAGGGTGCAGCAGATACAGCCGTTCGACATCTCAACCAACGTCTCGTCAGTGCGGCTCAACTCGGTTTCGGCGCGCACGAGGTCCGCGTCGATATTCACTTCGGACATGTCATTGACGATGACGGCAACGCGCCGCCCCTCGCGATTGTTCAGAACGCGGTTCAGAAGGGTGGTTTTGCCAGCCCCAAGAAAGCCGGACAGGACGGTGACGGGAAGACGGGTATCAGTCATGGTTTGGAAACAGCTCGCTTTTCTTGCCGGGTGTCGTCAATGGTTAGTAATGTGATATCATAACAATAACGAAATACAAGCTGCTCGAAGCATGTTAGACGGCGCGCTGCTTTTTCTTGCAGCGTCAAGATTTACGTGAGCTGCCTTGGTTGCATGACCATGAAAAGATCTGAATGCCGCTTTTCCGTAGTAATCTTAGCGAAACAATAAGAACGGCGAAGAACGGCAAACCGTTCCAAGTAAATGACAAACAACAGGTTGAAATTGCACCCTGAGCATATGGAGGGTACCTCCATGTCCATTTTTCATCCGAAAATATCGCAACCGGGCGCACGCCCCATTCAAGTCCGGAAACCAGCCTTGCAGATATGTCAAACCGCGGGTGGCGGTGGGGGCATGGGTTTCGGACGTGATCCTTGCGCGCCTTGGAACGGTTCATCCCGCCATCGGACAGTATACTCTGACCATTGATATACCGCGCGCCTTCGCTGGCGAGAAACACGCAGGCCTGCCCGATTTCTTCAAATGTGGCGGGCCGCTGCGCGGATATTGATATACAGAATTTTTATCAACAGAATGTTACTTCACAATTAGCGAAGTAACGCTATACCACTACAGCCAAGACGAACGTGTTTGGATCAGGGCGGCGGCCATGGACTTCAAAGTCGTGAAAACTCTGCTGGCAATTGTCGATGAAGGTACATTTGCCGAAGCAGGGGCCAGACTGAACCTGTCGGCAGCGGGCGTAAGCCAGCAGATCAGGCGGCTTGAGGAAGAGACGGGTCTGGTTCTTTTCGACCGATCTCGACGTCCGCCCACCCTCACAACCGAGGGGCTCGCATTTGTTGAAAAGGCGCGCCATGCCGTGAAGGCGTGGGAGGCGTTATATGCGGATGTCCCATCTGCCACCACCGAAGGGGTGCTGCGGATCGGCGCGATACCTGTGTCCTTCATGGGGGCAATGCCTGCGGTTCTGGCCGCGCATCGGCAAAAATACCCAAAACGCGATCTGCGTCTTCGGTCCGGGCATTCGATCGAACTCCATACCCAACTCATGCAGCGTCAGATCGATGTGGGGTTTGCAACGGACATAGACAACTGGGGTCCCGGCGTGCATTTCGAGCCGATGATCGATGAACCATTTCAGGTCATCGCCCATACCACGGCCCCCGGAAAGGATTGGCGGGCCGTTTTGCTTGAAAATCCCTTCATCCAGTTCAATCGCGATTTCATGGACGCACGGTTGATCGATGAAGAACTGGCCCGGCAGAACATTCAGGTGACTTCGACCTGTGAGATCCAGACCGTCGAAGCAGCAATCAATCTGACCCGCGGAAATTACGGCGTGTCGATTATCGCGGCACCGGTCGGATACAGTTCTTTGCCGCCGGAGATTCGTACCCTGCCTTTTGGTGATCCGGTTCTGCATCGCCGCCTTGGCATGATCTGGAAAAAAGACAGCCCGAAGAGACACCTCATTGATCCGTTGGTCGATGATCTGCGGGCCGCTTACTGCGGCCCAGATGCTGGCGTTTCTTTAGGGTCCGAACCCTCCTCGGATCGCACGAAACGTGTGAACCAAAACTAATTCTTCACTGCAATTACGAAAGGATAAAGTAATGAAGAACGTATTCGCCGCGCTGGCAATGGGTCTGTTGGCAGCCCCCGCAATGGCCGAAGAGGTTACCTTGAACGATCAGGAGATCAAGGACCTTCTGACGGGCGCCACCATCAAGGGCATCCACTACGGCGTTGAAACCCGTCAGTATTTTGCGGATTCCGGCCTGACCCTGTGGATCAAGGAAGGGGACGCAAAACCGGCTGAGGCCCGCTACAAGGTCGAAGATGGCAAATACTGTTCAAGCTGGACCGGCCTGTGGAACGAAGAGGATTACGGCTGCTTCTCGATCGCGCATGATAAAGAGCAAAACATCTACTACTTCCTGCAGGACAACTTCCGCGCGCCTTTCGTCATGAACAGCGGCTTTGATCTGAACTTCAACTGAACATCGGACGATTAAGACGAAACCATCAGGCGCACCTCGCCATGCGAGGCGGCCTGATGGTTTGACGGCCAGTTCGATTTTACGCGCCGATCAGGCCGATGGCGCGTACCAGGCCGGGTTGATCTCGGTCTGGATCGTGATCGCCTTTGCATGCGTATACATGTTGAGCGTCTCGTGACAGAACTCGCTGCCGATGCCGCTTTCCTTGTACCCGCCAAACGGGCTGCCCGGTGCGAGGTTTAGATAGCTGTTCACCCAGACATTGCCTGCCTGCAGCCGATCCGCCGTTTCCCAGGCGTTCTTGAGGTTGCTGGTATAGATGCCCGCAGCCAGCCCGTATTTGACGCCGTTGGCATCGGCCAGCAGCTTGTCGTAATCCTTCCAGCGAATGACTGACAGAACCGGGCCAAAAATCTCTTCTTGCGCGATCCGCGAGTCATTTGTGGTCTCAAACACCGTCGGCTCAAAGAACCAGCCCGCATCGCAGCCCTCGACGCTGACCCGCTCGCCACCGGTGACCAGCCCGCCTTCGGCCTTGCCGATGTCGATATAGGACTGCACGCGCTGGCCCTGTTTTTCGGACACCAGACAGCTCAGCAGCGGGAAGGGGTTTGTCGGCGCGGCGACCTTGATGCGTTCCATCGACGCTTTCAGACGCCCCATGAAGTCGTCGTAGATGCCGTCATGCACAAACAGTCGCGTCCCTGCGATGCACGACTGTCCGTTGCAGAACATCGAACCGAAGGTCACGTTGTCGACGATCTTGTCGATGTCATCGGTGCCGACATCCGGGAAGACGATGTTGGGGCTTTTGCCGCCCAGTTCCAGCGACACCGGAACAAGGCGGTTGGCACCGGCGGCGGATACGATGCGGCCAACCTCGGGGCTGCCGGTAAAGGCGATCTTGGCCACATCCGGGTGGCTGGTCAGCGCGGCGCCGGCCTCTTCCCCCAGACCCGGAACGATATTCACCACGCCCGGCGGGAAACATTCTGCGATCAGCTTGCCCAGTTCCATCGTGGACAGGCAGGCGTTTTCATCCGGCTTCAGAACAACGGTGTTGCCCGCCGCCACTGCAGGGGCGATCTTGAACGACGCCATGATGCCCGGCACGTTCCAAGGAATGATCTGACCACAGACGCCATAAGGTTCCCGCTTGGCGATCAGATACCCGTTCGGGATCGACCGGCCCCAGCCTTCATGGGTTTTGGCCGCCGCCGCGAAGTAGCGATATTGCTGAACTGCCAGAACATGGTCCAGTTCGGTTTCCCAGACACCACGGCCCACGTCGAGCGCGTCAATGACCTTGAACCGCTGAATTTGGCCTTCGACCAGATCCGCGAATTTATAGAGACAGGCCGCCCTCTCCTCAGGCGTTTTGGCTTTCCAGTCGGGAAAGGCGCGTTTGGCCGATTGTACTGCGTCGTCGATCTCTTGCCCGGAACAGCGCGCCACATTGGCAAGCGTCTCGCCGGTCGAGGCCGAGGTCGCGGCAAAGGTCTGACCACCGACGGGCTTGTATTCATTGTCGATGAAAGCACCATATGCGCTTAGAAGCTGCAGATCATCTGGTTGAAAATCTTTCATTTTGTCACCTCCGCTGTAGGATCGACCCGCCTTTGCCCGGGCAAAGGCAAAGATGCCAAGGCATCCTTGGTTTTTTGATTTTTCTGGTGATCGTGCGATCATCCGTCGTCGGATGTTAAAGGACGTGGCCTATCCGCCTCTATCCGAAGATGGCGCAACCGGGGGCGGGGTCATCCGGATTTGGCGCAATTGCGGGTCTCGCTGGGCAGTTCGCCAAAGCGCGCCCGATAGGCGCCTGAAAACCGCCCCGGGTGGAAAAATCCATACTGATAGGCGACTTGGGTGATATCCTGCACCGGGTTATCCACAATGTCCCTGCGCACGGCATCCAACCTGACCGCGCGCAGCCACGCCATCGGCGACATGCCGAACTGCGCATGGCAGAAACTGTTGAATTGCCGCTCGGACAGTGCCGCCGCCTGCGCCAGATCGCTGCTTTTGATCGGCTGATCGATATTGTCCAGAACGTAGCGTTCCAGCCTGTCGCGACGCTTTTTGGTGTTGAGGTCCCGCAGATTTTCCGGGCCTCCCGCTGTCTGCTCATCAATGGTGGCACCGCGTTGCGCGTTCAGCAGAAGACAGACATTGTCTTCCAGATGCCGCATCCAAAGCGCCAGTTTCGGGTCAGAGGTAAATCTCTGGGCCTGCACAATGCTGGCCAGAAGCGGCAGCCAGACCTTCTGCGCTCCTAACGTCAGGGGTGTGATTGGCCGGCTTTTGGCCTGCGATCCCTCTGCGGTCTCGTCCGCGGCGTTCAAAAGCCCGTTCGGAAGCTTGAGGATCAGTTGCTCGCTGCACTCGGACCAGCGCATCCGAAGGCTGTCGCGCGGCGAGCACAGCACCGCCTGGCCCTGCTTTATTCTGGATGTAACGCCATCCACCGTGATCTCGATATCGCTGCTCTTGGCGTAATGCACCAATGAGAAGTCCCTGTAGACCTTCGGAAAAATTTCAACCTCTGCACCGTAGCGCAGGGAAAAGAGTGACAGCCGTTGGGTCGTGATTTTGTAAAGCCGTGTGTCAATGCGGCCAGCGCCCCATTTCAGATTGTGATCGGAAAGTTCCTCGGCCACCAGATCATGGGATTCGCGTCCCAGATCAGATTTGAACATGCAGTTTTCGTACAGCGGCAGAAGATCCGGCGTATCGGGTGCTGCGTGATGTGCATGGACCATATGGTATCCCCCATGTAGAGCCA
This sequence comes from Ruegeria sp., assembly GCF_028066395.1. GTDB lineage: Bacteria > Pseudomonadota > Alphaproteobacteria > Rhodobacterales > Rhodobacteraceae > Ruegeria. Next base: position 8,784 of record NZ_JALCBM010000032.1, on the reverse strand, counting down.
GCCGATCAGAGATGGCTTGGCACACGGAGCCGGGCAGAATCAGCGTGCCGCGGTAGGCTATTGGCTAGGCTAGATCGATTTGCCGGGCATTGGTCACTCGATTTTCTTATATGGGTTACGTTTTTTCTTATATCAGGACGTCGCCAACGGCCTTGGTTCACACGATCGAAACGGAATGCCAGACGTTTTTGACCGTCATGTAATTGTCCAGCCCCTCGGTCCCGCCTTCGCGGCCATAACCGCTGGACTTGACCCCGCCAAAGGGGGTTTCGGGCATGGACGCCTCAAGCGTGTTGATCGACAGGTTGCCGACCTCGACCTCATCGACCAGCCGGTCAATGTAATCCGCGCGATTGGTAAAGGCGTATCCGGCAAGGCCGTAGGGCACTGAATTGGCCTGTGCGATGGCGTGATCCAAAGAGGTGACCGGATTGACCACAGCAACAGGGCCAAAGGGTTCTTCCTGCATGATCCGTGCGCTGTCAGGGACATTCAGCAAGACGGTGGGCTGGAAGAAATAGCCGGTGTCGCCGTGGCGCGCCCCCCCTGTTGCCAGTGTCGCGCCTTTGGCGACGGCGTCCTCGACCAGTGCGGTCAGCGCGGGCACCCGGCGGTCATTGGCGGTTGGGCCCATTTCAACGCCGTCATCCATGCCGTTGCCAACAACCGTTGCCCGGGCGCGTTCGACAAACCGGGCAGCGTAATCGTCAAAGATGCTCTCATGCGCAAAGAACCGGGTGGGTGAGGTACAGACTTGCCCGGCATTACGCATTTTGCGAATGGCGCTGGATATTGCGGCGGTCTGCACATCCGTGTCCTCGCACACGATGACCGGGGCATGTCCGCCCAGTTCCATCAGCACCCGCGTGTCATGTTGCGCAGCCAGCGTCGTCAGGTGCCGCCCGACCGTGGTCGAGCCCGTGAACGCGATCAGCCGAACGGGATCTTGGGGGATCAGGTAGCCCGAGATGTCAGCCGGGTTGCCGAACACGAGGTTCAGGACACCCGGCGGCAGGCCCGCATCCTCGAACGCTTTGGCGATATGCAGGGCGCCCGCCGGTGTTTCCTCGGCTGCTTTCAGAATGACCGAGCAGCCCGACGCCAGTGCCCCGGCGATTTTGCGGGCGGGCTGGCTCATCGGGAAGTTCCAGGGCGAAAACGCCGCGACCACGCCCACGGGTTGATGATGCACGGTGAATTTGTGCCCGTGCGCAGCCGGGATGACCCGGCCATAGGTCCGCATGGCTTCGCCCGCGTCCCATTCAAAGAATTCAGCACCCCGTATGACCTCAAGCCGGGCCTGTTTCAGCGGTTTGCCGTGCTCCAGCGTGATGGATGTGGCAATCTCTTCCTGTCGCTCGCGCATCAGCGCGGCGGCGCGCAGGATCGTGTCGGCTCGATCGCGCGGCGAGGTTCGGCTCCAGATTTGAAAGCCCTTTTGGGCGGCGTCCAGCGCATCGTCCAGATCACTTTGCGTGGCGCAAGGCAGGCGGCCGATCTCTTCTTCGGTGGCCGGGTTGACCACCGGCATGTCGGAACCTGATTTCCGCCATTTGCCTGCAATGAACAGCTTGAGTTCAGGATACATGGGACCGGGCCTTTCGAATTGTCACTGTCCCAGAACACCCGTCCCGGTCATATGCTTCAAGTGAATTGGATGAATACTGATATCAGATTGAGGAATATCAGACCCGCCTTGCCTGCGCCGCAGCATGCAGCGCCGCCTTGAACGCGCGGCCTGCGGGCGACAGGTCGTCATCGATGCGCAGCGAGACACCAACCGGCCCATGCCCGAACGGAACGTTCCAGTCCAGTTGCACCAGATGCCCGTTCCGAATGTCCTGCGACACCACCTCGGCAGGCATCAGCCCGATCAGATCGCGGGACTGCAAAAGCGTGCGGTTCGTCAGGTACGAGACGCTTTCAATCGATACTGCCGGTACATATTGCTGCTGGCCGACAAAGAAATGATCGACCTGCCGCCGCAGCGTGGTCTCTAATGGTGGCAAGACCCAGCCAAAGGGTTTGATGTGGGAAAAGGTGACCCCCGTCCTGCCCGCCAATGGATGCGTGGGGCCGACAACCGCAAGAATGCGATCTTCGAACAGTTTTTCCTGTCTGATCTTGTCGCGATGGCGGTGTGATGGCAGTCGCCCGACCACCATGTCAATCTCACCGGACAGAAGGCCGGGCATCAGCACCTCATTCGTGCCCTCGTTGATCTTGATTGCCACGTTGGGGCGGTCTTCCAGCAGGATTTCGATGGCCATCGGCAGCAGGCTGGCCGAGGCCGCGAGCAGGGTGCCGACCACAACCCTGCCGGAATTGCCCTCGCTCAGATCGTCCAGTTCCTGCGCGGCGTTCGAGATTTGTGCGAAGATCAGTTTGCCATGCCGGATCAGCGTTTCGCCAAAGACTGTGGGCACCACGCCGCGATTGGTGCGGTCGAACAGCTTGACTTCAAAGTCCAGTTCCAGATCTTGAATCATCTTGGTCGCCGCAGGCTGGGATATGCCCAAAGCGCGCGCGGCATTCTGGATGTTGCCATGGGTGCCGACCGCCACCAACAGGCGCAGCTGGCGCAGTTTCAGCCGGGTCAGCGCGCGGTCAACGATGCGGGCATGGCGTTCGATCATAGCGTGATGCTCCGGGTGATCTGGTCGAGCTTGCCAAGCACACTCATCGCAGCCAACGCGGATGAGCGCGGGTTGTCGGGCAGGGAATTGCCGCTGATCTGAAAGTGAAAATGGCCAAAATCGCCCGTTGCGGTGATCTCGTGGATGTTCTGCGTGATCGACGCATCCGCGATCAGTTGCACCTGTGTGGCGTCAAAGCCAAGACCCGCCAGCGCCACCGCCGCAGCCACATTGGCGTTCTTGGGGTATTCCAGCGCGGCGGCGCGGGCGCTGCCTTCGAAATGTATCTCTGCCCCTTCGGTCATCCCGTCCAGATCTAGCTTGTCCTCTGCCGGTGACCCTTGCCACCCCCGGGGCGGTTTGCGACCGGTATAGGTGACCGAGGTCAGCTTGCCCGCGCGCGCGGCATTCAGACAGTCCAGCGCACCGATGGCGCCGCTTGCCAGATGCAGCCTTGCGCCGCCGTCCTGCGCCGCCTGCAACAATGCCGCCTCAATATCGGGGTCCGCCAAAGCGCCAAGGGATACGGTGATCATGTCACAGCCCCGCGCCAATATCTTTGGCCCGTGATCAGCCAGCCCCGCATGCCCGGCACAGTCGATCATCAGGTCAAGATCAGCGGGCAGCGCCCCAACCGATCCAAATTCCAGCGCCGTTCCAGCGGTAACCCGTTCCGGGCGCAGCAATATTGCCCCAACCTCGTGCCCCCGGCTTGCAAGGGCAGATGAGACGTAGCGCGCGATTGCGCCTTTTCCGATCAGTCCAATCTTCATGGACAGACCCTACTGCGAACAGGTCAATACGGGAATTGGAAAGCGGTTGATATTCCATTTTTCTATACCCACTTGCGCGCTTCCTCTTGGACCGCGCGGGCGCAATCGGGTTTTCTCGGGCCACGTCCTCGAAAAGGTTCAGGTCATGAAATACACAAAACACGACGCCAAAGCATACGCGCGCGAGAATATGACGGGCATATGGGCCGCAGCGCTGAACCCGTTCCGGGAAGACCTGTCGCTGGATGAAGAGGGGCTGCGCTCCAACATCCGGCATTGGATCGACGACCTTGGCATTCAGGGCCTCTTTATCGCGGGCAAGCAGGGTGAATTCTGGGCGATGAGCCTTGAAGAGCGCAAGCGCAACATGACCGTCGCGGTTGAGGAATGCGCAGGCCGCGCCGGGACGATCATGTCGATCTCGGATCAGAATATGAACACGGCGCTTGAGCTTGGCCGCCACGCGCAGGATTGCGGCGCGGATTATGTCGTCGTGCATGCGCCGATGCTCAGCTTTTGTCAGGATCGTGGCGAATTGCTGTATCAGTATTACAAGCGTTTCTGCGACGAACTGGATATCGGCATCGCCATGTGGAGCCATCCCGACAGCGGCTATCTGATGCAGCCCGAAGAATGCGCGCGGATTGCCGAGCTGCCCAATATCGTGGCCATCAAATATTCGGTCCCGCGTGAGATGTATGTGCGGCTGACCCACATGGTCGGGGACAAGATCCATGTCTCGACCTCGGCGGAACATGAATGGCTGGACAATATTCTGGAACTGAACTGGAGGCTCTACCTGTGTTCCTCGCCGCCATACCAGCTGCAAACCGCCAATGATCAGCGCATGAATGAATACACCCGCCTGGCGTTTGAGGGCAAAGCGGATGAAGCGCGGCGGGTCTTTGACAGCCTGAACCCGGTGCGCGACGCGATGAAACGCACCAAGCCCGCGGGCAAACCCACCGCCTTTGGCAAATACTGGCAAGAGCTTCTGGGGCAGACAGGCGGACGCGTCCGCGCACCGATGCTAGAGCTGACCGACGCAGAGAAAGAGATCATCCGCAACGGGTTCAACGAGTGCGGGCTGGCGCCCTGATATAAGCAAATCGGATATCTACTTACGGACAATTTCTTTGCAGCTATAGGAATTGTCACGGACAATTTTTCAAGATGGGAGAGGATCATGTCAAAACTATCCGCGTTCAACTTCAAGGCCTGGATTGACGAGCATCGCCATCTGCTCAAACCGCCTGTCGGCAACAAGATGATTTTTGAAGACTCCGATCTGATGGTCACGGTCGTAGGCGGCCCCAACAAGCGCACCGACTATCACGACGACCCGGTCGAGGAATTCTTCTATCAGCTTGAGGGCGACATGCTGCTCAAGCTTTACGATGGGGAACAGTTCTATGACGTGCCGATCCGCGAGGGCGAGATTTTTCTGCTGCCACCGCATGTGCGCCACTCGCCACAGCGCCCGCAAGAGGGCTCGGTCGGGTTGGTGATCGAACCCAAGCGTCAAGAAGGGCAGTTCGACGCCATCGAATGGTACTGCTTTGAATGTCAGCACAAGGTGTTCCGCGCCGAGTTCCAATTGCAATCCATCGTCAAGGACCTGCCGCCGGTTTACGAGAAATTCTATGCCTCGGAAGAAGATCGGACCTGCCCGAACTGCGGTGCCGTGCATCCGGGCAAGGAGCCACCAGAAGGTTGGGTACAGCTGTAAGAAATCAGAAAAAGGACAGGGAGAATGATGAAACACGTTGCCAGACTTATCGCCTCGGCCGCCATTGTGGCCGCGTCATCCGTCGCCGCGCAGGCCGAGGAGTTTCGGCTGGGGCTGATCACGCCTCCGCCCCATATCTGGACCAAGGCGGCCGAAGCCTTTGGCGCTGAGCTGTCCGAAGCCTCGGGCGGCGCGCATAGCGTGTCCGTCTTTCCGGCCCGCCAATTGGGCAACGAGGCCGAGATGCTGCAACAGCTCCAGACCGGTGCGCTGGATATGGCCTTTATGACGGTTGCCGAGGTTTCAAACCGTGCCCCCGAACTTGGTGCCTTTTATGCACCCTATCTGGCCGATGACATCGGTCATGCGGGCCGAATTCTGCGCTCGGACACCGCCAAATCCCTGCTTGAACCGCTGCCCGGGCAGGTGGGTGCGGTCGGTGTCGGCTATGGCATGGCCGGTCTGCGCCAGATCGTCAGCCGGGGCGAGGTGACCTCTGCCGACGACCTCGCCGGGCTGAAACTGCGGATCACGCCCTTTACCCCGATCCTGGATTTCTACAACGCGGTCGGCGCCGCGCCGACACCGATGCCCCTGCCTGCGGTCTATGACGCGCTGGCCAATGGTCAGGTGGATGCGATTGACATGGATGCAGAGCTGATCTGGGTCCTGAAATATTACGATCACGCTGACACCATCGTGCAGTCGGATCACATGATGTTCCCGATGGTTGGCCTTGTCTCTGCAAAGGTCTGGGCGGGATTGTCCGAGGAAGATCGCGCCATGATCGGGGATCTGATGGCCAAACATGTCGACAGCACCATCGACAGCTATGTCGCCAACGAAGCGGGCTGGCTGGAACAGATTGCAGGCACAGGCAAGACCTACACCAAGGTGGATGCGTCGTTCTTTGGCGACGCGATTGATGAATGGAATGCCACATGGTCCGAAAAAACATCCTCGCTTGAGGCTTTGCGGGCAACTGCGGCAGAAACCCAGTAAGGTAAGGTAAAGAGTGAACGGGGCGCGGGTACGCTCGCGCCCTTTTTTTGTGGGGAGGCATGAAAATGTTGTATCGGGCATCCGCCGCTTGGGCACGGATGGAACTGCTGGCGGCAGCGGTTCTTGCGGTTTGTGTGACGCTGTTGATCCTTCTCAATGTCGTCACCCGCAATATCGGTCAGGCGCTGTTCTGGGTCGATGAACTGGCGATCTATGCCATGATCTGGATGACCTTTCTGGGTGCGTCCGCCGCGCTGCACCATCGCAGTTCCGTGTCGATCACCCTTCTGTCCGATGTGGTTCGGCCCGCTGCGCGCCGGGTGATCCGCAAAACCGTCGATGCAACCGTTTTCGCCTTTTCGCTGGCAATGCTGTGGTTCTGCTGGCGCTGGTTTCTGCCCCTTGATCTTGCGCAGACCGGATTTGATGTGGTGGCGTTTCAGGGGAGCACCTTCAACTTTATCTATGCCGAGCCCACGCTGACGCTCGGCGTGCCGAAATATCTGTTCTGGCTGGTGATGTGGCTGTTTGCATTGGGCGCAACGCTGCATTCGGCGACGCATCTTTTGTCGGGAACATCGCCAAAGGACGCAACATGAGCGCTGTTCTGTTTCTGGCAGCGTTGCTGCTGTCCGTACCCGTTGCCATCGTGCTGGCGATCACGGCGATCTGGTACATCTGGGAAAGCGGAAACGCGGTTCTGTTCGACAGTTTTGCCCAGAAGATGTTCGGCGGCCTCGAAAACTACGGCCTGCTGGCGATCCCGCTGTTCATGCTGACCGGAGAGTTGATGAACGAAGGCGGCATGACCCGCCGCCTTGTCGCGCTGGCCCGTGTGTTTGTTGGCGGGTTCCGGGGCGGGCTGGCCTATATCAACCTGCTGGCCAACATGTTCATGGCCGCGATCATCGGCTCGGCCACGGCCCAGATTGCGGTGATGTCACGCGCCATGGTGCCCGTCATGAAGGACGAGGGCTATGACGAAGGCTTTGCCGCCGCAACAACCGCCGCAGGTGGCCTGCTGGCACCGGTCATCCCGCCCTCGATGATGTTTGTCATCTTTGGCGTGCTGGCGCAGGTCCCCATTGGCGAAATGTTCATCGCCGGGATCATTCCCGGGCTCTTGCTCGCCCTGTCCTTTGCTTTGGTGATCACCCTGATCGGCTGGTCCCAGCAATTCCCCAAGGGCACCTGGATGACGCGCAGCCAGGCCATTCAGGCGCTGCTGGCCGCGCTGCCGGCGCTGCTGGTTCCGGTGGCCATCATTGGCGGTATCCTTTTCGGGATCGCAACGCCGACTGAATCCGCCGCTATCGCCTCGCTCATCGCCTTTCTTGTCGGCTGGCTGTTCTATCGCGACCTCGACCCGCGCAAGCTGGGCGGGATGTTCAAACGGACGGCGGCAAACGCCTCAATGATCCTGTTCATGATCGCGGCGGCAAGTGTCTTCGGCTGGGTGATCATCTACGAAGAACTGCCTCAGAGGCTCGCCGGGCTGATCACCTCAATCACCTCGGATCCGTTTGTGTTTCTGTTGATCGTGAATCTGGCGCTGCTGCTGGTGGGCATGGTCATCGACGGCATCGCCGCGATCATCCTGATCACACCGATCCTGTTGCCGATCGCCACCGGCTCCTACGATATCAGCCCCTATCAATTCGGGGTTGTCGCCTGCCTGAACCTGGTTCTTGGCCTTCTGACACCGCCCGTCGGCATCGGTCTCTATATTGCGTCCTCCATGAGCGGCACCGCACCCGGCGCGATCCTGAAGTCACTCTGGCCGTTTTTGGTTGCTGTTACTGTGGTTCTTGTGTTGCTGAGTTATGTTCCAAAACTGTCAACACTGCTGATCTAGCTCAACAACCCGCGAAACCGAACCGGGGATCGATTTTCTTGCGGGTTAATTCTGCAATCGACCGTTCGATCTGATCAAGCGCACTCACCGAGGTTGATGTGAAGCAGCCATGCTTGCGTGATCTTCGTCCGAGCTGCTGACCACTCGCGGTTTTTCTGATGCTTTGGGTCCGGTTCCGGGCGGCGCCCGGAGCCGTTTCGATTGCTTAGTCCCTGTAGGGCACGCCTGGCAGGACGCAGAGCATTTCGTAGAGCAGGTTGCCCGCGATAACCGCTGTGTTGCCAGAAGGATCGAACGGAGGGGACACTTCGACCAGATCGCAGCCGACCAGGTTCAGGCCCTTGCAGCCGCGCACGATTTCCAGGGCCTGGCTGGTCATGAGCCCGCCCATTTCCACGGTTCCGGTGCCCGGGGCGCAGGCCGGGTCAAGGCTGTCGATGTCATAGGTCAGATAAACCGGAGTATCGCCGATCTCGGCACGGATCTTGTCCATCAGCGGGGCGGCGGATTTGTACCACAGCTCCTCGGCATGCACGACGGTGAAGCCCCATTTGCGGGCCGTGTCGAAATCATCTGCCTCATACCCTGTGCCGCGCAGACCGATCTGATAGGTCTTTTCGGGAATGATCAGACCTTCTTCATAGGCGCGGCGGAAGGGGGTGCCATGGGCGATTTCCTCGCCGAACATATGTTCGTTGATATCGGCATGGGCATCCACATGGATCAGCGCCACGGGCCCGTGTTTCTTGTGGATCGACCGCAGCACCGGCAGGGTCAGCGTGTGATCGC
>NZ_JALCBM010000031.1:20404-46435 GCF_028066395.1 Ruegeria sp. | reverse complement strand
AGCAAACGACCAATGGTGAAAGAGGTGCGCGGGGCGTAGACGTAGTTGGTTTTCTCGTCCGGTGTGGGCCGCGACCGCATTCGGGCCATGCCGAACAGGATCAGGAAAACATGGCCCAGCGCGACAAAGGCAAACAACGCACCGGGGCCGAATTGCTGAATCAGCGTTGAGGAGATATAGGGCGAGGCGATGGCGCCCAGCGCGAACCAGAACATCAGCGCGGCTGATAGCTCGACCCGTTCTTCGGTGGTGGCAAAGTCGTTGGCGTGGGCGGACGAGACCGAAAAGATCGGAAAGGTCGTCAGGCCGAAGAAGACAGCCGCCAGCATGACGCCCAAGGTTCCGGTGCCGCTGGCCATCATCGTTATCCCGCAGCTCAGAACCGCGGCGGCGGACAGCCAGATCAGAACCCAGCGCCGATCATATTTGTCGGCCAGCCAGCCGACCGGGTATTGCGCCAGCGCGCCGCCAAACACAAACGAGGCGAGGAAAAAGGCGATCTGATCGACATCCAGCCCGACCTCTTGCCCGTAGACCGGGCCGACCATGCGGAATGAGGCGGAGCTGAGCGCCGCCACGATCACGCCCGCCACCGCCAGCGGCGAACTGCGCCAGGCCAGTTTCGGGCGCAGGCGCGGGGCGTCGGGGGTTTGGGGCTGGCTGGCTTTTGTCAGGGTCAGCGGCAGCAGGGCGGCGCAGCACAGAATGGCCAGCAGGTTGTAAGAAACATAAGACGCAGGCGGCAGCACCGCGATGATCAACTGAGCCCCCAGCGAGGCGCCCATATCGACGATGCGATAGGTGCCCATGGCCCGCCCGCGGTTTTCATTGGTGACCTTGGCGTTTAGCCAGGCCTCGATCACCGTATAGCTGCCCGCAACGCAGGTGCCCGAAGCCACCCGCAGCGCGGCCCAGATATAGGGGTTTTCGGTCAGGGTGTGGCCGATCAACCCCATCGCCCCCAGCGCGGTGCAAACCGCAAAGGCGCGCGAATGGCCGATATTGCCCATCAGGCGCGGTGCCCACCAGCATCCGACAAAGAACCCCACGAAATGCGCCGAGCCCAGCAGGCCGATCTGCTCCGTCGTAAACTCCAGCGTCAGGCCCGAGATCGCGTCCAGCGGGCCGACCCCGCCCGTCGAGAGCTGCAGCAGAATGACCGAAAAGAACAGGGCGGCAAAGGAAATGATCGTGCGCATGATGGTCTCAACCTGACGGTTTCCCGGGGCAATGCGCGCGCCTATTCGACCTGCTCAGGTCGTTTTTGTCCTTTTCGGGTCAGTTCTGGCGAATGATCTCGGCCCGGATGTTGAGACCCACGTTGCCATCGACCAGATCGGGATAGCCGGATGCGCCATAGGCGTGGCGATCCAGCGTGCCGGTCAGGCGGATCGACAGCGCGTCAAGATCATCTGCGGCACTGCCCGGTTTGCGATAGAGCGCCGCGTCCAGCGTCACCGGGCGGGTGACACCGCGCAGGGTGAGGTCGCCGGTGATGGTCGCACCGTCCGAGATGCGCCCGCCGGGCCCCAGTTGGATCTTGGTCGAGGTGAAGCGGATCGTGGGATGGCTGTCGGCGTCCAGGACGCTTTCCCCCAGCATCGGGCCACGCGCAAAGGGCAGTTTGGTCTTTGCACTGGCGACGTTCAGGACCACGTCGACCTTGCTGTTCTGCAATCGTTTCGTGTCCAGCCGGATGGTTGCGGATTGAACGGGCATGGTGCCGGATTGTATCACACCGGACAGGCCGAAACTGAACCCGATTGAGGTGCCCCGACTGGCCAGCGAATAGGGGATCAACGCGGTTTGGGCAGCGCCAAGGGCGGGCCAGGCGGCCAGCCCTGCGATCAGGGTCCTTCGGGTTAAAACTGTCATACTGGTACCTCTTGCCTGAGCGAGACCGAAGGGCGCGGGCAAGGCCGCGGAAGTGTCATGCCCTCACTACATTTAGCAGTGCTGGCATAACTCTTGGTTAACACGCGATGGCCCGGTTCTATTCATATGACCGCTGTGGGTGTGCCGAAAGGGTAGGCCGGGGTCCGGGCTTTGGCCAGTCACATCTTGCGTGAGGGTTTCGTGGTCTCAGACCGGGACTTCGGCGGTCTCGACCCGGTTCAGCTCCAGCCCGGCGCGCGGTCTGGTCTGGGTGGCTTGCCAGGTGACCGGGGGCAGGGCGCGGGCGCGGCGGCGGGTCAGGGCCCAGCGCCTTGCCTCACCCTGATGGGTCGCGGCCATGTGCCAGCGCGTCTCGACCCCCTGCGCGCCGCCATCGCCGGGGATCAGCAACAGCCCCAGCGGAGCCCGCCCCATCGCGCCACCCTGTTCGGCGGCCAGATGCATGCGCCGCACCGGCGTCAACCCCGGCGCGCCGGGCAAGTCGCCGACGATCAGCGGAACCGCCCCGCTGCGCAGCGCTTCTTCAAGGCACCACAACAGATCCTCGGCGCGGGTGGGGCGGACAAAGATGAACCGGGCGGGATCGGCAAAGGGCATCATGCCATCGGGGTTCAGCTGGCCGGGCTCCCACGCAGGTGAAATCCACAGCACCGGCCCCTGCATCTGACCGGCCAGCCACATGGCAAAGCTGCGCCGGGCAGGGCCGCAGGCCTCGTGCACGCGACCCAATTGCAGGGTGATCTGCGGATGAAGGTTTATCCCCGGCGCTTCACGCGCGGGCTTGTGGCCAAGAAGATGTGTGGACATGCTGTCAGGTTAGCATGTTCTTACTTTGTTCTCAATTGTGAAATGTGGGCGCAGGCCCCTTAACGCGACAGGATCAGGCGGCCATCCGCGAACTGGATATTCGAGAACAGGTGCAGATAATCCATCCCCAGCAGCGATTGATGCAATTCCCCTTCATTGACCCAGGCCGAGACATTTCGGTCGGTGATCGGCCCCAATGTCAGGCTGTCGAGACGCACGGGGGCGGTGCGGACCTCTCCGTTCGCCGTGGCGGCGCGGCCGAAATAATTCAACTGATCGGGATCGACGCCGATCCGTTCGGCGTCTTGCGCGCTCAGCACGATCTGGCTGGCGCCGGTATCCACCAGAAAATTGATCGGCTCTCCGTTCACCACAACGGGCAGATAGTAATGCCCGTCATAGGCGCGGGGCACTTCGATGGTCTGGCCGGTGACGGTCATCTGCGGGGCAGGGCCGACGGTGGTGCGGATATCTTCCCACAGGCCGACGACCGCAATGACGCCGATGAAGATGAACACCCAAGCCATCATCATCTGCAGCGTCTTGTTCAGCGTCTGGCGGTTCTGCGAAATGAACCATGCCACAAGGGCGGCCCCAAGCAGCCCGAGATAGGCCAAACGTGCAATATTGTCGCCATCCATACCGTTACCCTAACCAATTTATCTGAAAGGTATATGGGGATTTATGACGCAAATCCAAAGGCCTTGAGCCCATCCAAAATGAACTGCACCGACAGGGCGGCCAGCAGCATGCCCAGCAGGCGGGTCAGCACATTCAGCCCGGTCTTGCCCAGAATGCGCGCGATCAGCCCGCCCGACAGGAAAAAGGCCAGAACCACGGCCATCACCGCCAGCATGACGATACAGGCCTCGGCAATGCCCAGAAGGCCCGGATGCTGACCGGCCAGCAGGATGATCGTTGCAATCGACCCCGGCCCGGCGACCAGAGGAATGGCCAGAGGGAAGACGGAAGGGTCGGGATGTTCCTCGACCTCGGCGCGGTCTTCGCGGCGTTTGGTGCGGCGCTCGAACAGCATGTCAAGCGCGGTCAGGAACAGCAGCGCGCCGCCGGCAACCTTGAACGCCTCCATCGAGATACCGACAAAGCCCAGAACCGCCTCGCCAAAAGCGGCGAAGGCGATCAGGATGCCCGAGGCCACCGCACAGGTGCGATAAGCCGTCATGCGGCGGGTGCGGGCATCCATCTCTTGCGTCATGGCCACGAAGATCGGCGTGGTGCCGAACGGGTCGATCACCACGAACAGGGTGGTGAAGGCGGTGACGAAAAAGGCCAGATCCATCATGCGGCGTTCTCGGCGTTTTCAAGCCGCTCGGCGGCGGCGACCCACAGCGCCTCGGCCTTTTGCATGGCTTCGGTCACCTCGGCGAATTTGCGGTTCCAGGTTTCCAGATCGTTGATCCTGTCATCCTCGTACAGCGCCGGGTCGGCTAGTTTGGCCGAAAGCTTGTCATGCATATCCGTCAGCTTTTCGATCCGGTCCTCGCATTTGCGCAGATCGGCGCGCAGGGCCAGCATGGTATCGCGCGAGGGGCGTTTCGGTTTCGCGACTTGCGGCTTTTCCTTCACCGGCTTGTCACGGGCCAACAGCATATTGCGATAGGTTTCCAGATCGCCCTCAAACGGCTTCACCGTCCCGTCCGAGACCAGCCACAGCCGATCCGCCACCAGCCCCAACAGGTGCATGTCGTGGCTGACCAGAACCACCGCGCCGGAATAGGCGGTCAGAGCCTCGACCAGCGCCTCGCGGCTTTCGATATCCAGATGGTTTGTCGGCTCATCGAGGATCAGCATATGCGGCGCGTCGATGGTGGCGATCAACAGCGACAGCCGCGCTTTTTGACCACCCGACAGGCGGCCAACCAGCGTTTCCGCCTGATCCGCGTTCAACCCGAACCCGGCCAGCCGCGAGCGCCATTTCCCCGGCGCCTCATCCGGGCGCAACCGGCGCAGGTGATCCAACGGGGTTTCGTCCACATGCAGCTCATCCACCTGATGCTGCGCGAAATAGCCGATGCGCAGTTTCGAACTGCGGGTCATCTTGCCCGCCATCAGCGGCAGCCGGTCGGACAGCAGCTTGGATAGGGTCGATTTACCCTGACCGTTCTTGCCCAGCAGCGCGATGCGGTCATCCTGATCGATACGCAGGTTCAGACGGCGCAGCACCTCTGTCTCACCATACCCGGTCACGCCGCCCTCAAGCTGGATGATCGGGGGCGACAGTTCCTCGGGCTTGGGGAAAGAGAACGCGCGCAGGGCGGCTTCTTGCGGGGTTGAGATCAGCTGGATGCGTTCGATCATCTTCAGGCGGGACTGCGCCTGAACGGCCTTGGAGGCCTTATAGCGGAAGCGGTCCACGAAGCTTTGCAGATGCGCGATGCGGGCCTTGGCCTTGGTGTTCTCCGATTCCGCCTGCGCCAGCCGCTCGGCGCGGCGTTCGGCGAATTTGTCATAAGGAACGGCGTAAAAGGTGAGCTTGCGGTCTTCCAGATGCAGGATCGAGCCTACCGCGCGGTTCAGCAGCCCCCGGTCGTGGGAGATGATGATCACCGTGTGGGGATACTTTGCCAGATAGCTCTCCAGCCACAGCGCGCCTTCCAGATCCAGATAGTTGGTGGGTTCGTCCAGCAGCAACAGATCGGGCTGCGAAAACAGCACCGCCGCCAGCGCCACGCGCATCCGCCAGCCACCCGAGAAATCGGAACAGGGTTTCAGCTGATCCTCATCGTCAAAGCCCAAGCCTTTCAGGATCGAGGCCGCGCGCGCCTCGGCCGACCAGGCATCGATATCAGCGAGCCGGGTCTGAATCTCGGCAATGCGGGCAGGGTCGGTGGCGCTATCCGCCTCGACCATCAGGGCGCTGCGTTCGGTATCGGCGGCCAGCACCGTGTTGATCAGGGACACATCGGACGAGGGCACCTCTTGCGCCACCCCGCCAATCCGCGCGCGTTTGGGGACCGAGATATTGCCCGATTCCAGCGCCAGCTCTCCCCGGATCAGGCGAAACAGGGTGGTCTTGCCAGTGCCGTTCCGCCCCACAAGGCCGACCTTGTGGCCATCGGGAATGGTCGCGCTGGCCCCGTCGAACAGGGGGCGGCCTTCAACGGCGTAGGTGATGTTTTCGATCCGTAACATGGGCCGGTGTTAGCAGAGCGTTTCAGGCTCCGCCAGCAGCTTGGCATATGCAGCGGCTAAGCTATGTGATAGCGCTGGTCTGATTTGTTGAACAGGTTTCACTATGCGCGCGGCCCAATCGCCCCCATCCTTGATCACCCTGATCTTTGCCACCGGCCTGTCGGTGCTGTCGCTGAACATGTTTCTGCCGTCATTGGCGCGGATGGCGGATGATTTTCAGGTGGATTATGGCCTGATGAACCTGTCCCTGGCCGGGTATCTGATGGTTTCGGCGGTGTTGCAACCGATCCTTGGGCCGCTGTCGGATCGTTTCGGACGCAGGCCGGTTCTGTTGATCTGCATGGCGATCTTTGCCTGCGCCTCGGTCGGCTGTGTTCTGGCCGAAACGATCTGGGTCTTTCTCGGCTTCCGCCTGCTGCAAGTCGCGGTTGTAGCGGGGCCGGTGCTGTCCAGCGCGTCGATCCGTGACCGCTATCCACCGAATGAGGCCGCCAGCAAGCTAGGCTACGTGGCGATGGCCATGGCGCTGGCACCGATGCTGGGGCCAATGCTGGGCGGAGCGCTGGACATGCTGTTCGGCTGGCGCGCGGGGTTTGTCCTGTTCTCGTGCATCGGCGTCGGCATGTTTGTCCTGCTGTGGGCGGATATGGGAGAGACCAATACCCAGCGCATGTCGACCTTTGGTGCGCAGATGCGGGAGTACCCCCATCTGCTGCGCGCGCGCCGGTTCTGGGGCTACGCCCTGTGCGCGGCGTTTTCGATCGGGGCGTTCTATGCCTTTATCACCGGCGCGCCGCTGGTGGCGGCTGCGTGGTTTGACCTGAGCCCCGCGATGCTGGGGCTGGGGATCGGGATCATCACCGGCGGCTTCATGGTGGGCAATTTCGTCACCGGACGCATGGCGGCGCATACGCGGCTGACCTCGATGATCCTTGTGGGGCGGGTGATCGCCTCGACCGGGCCGTTCATCGGGCTGTGCCTGTTCTGGGCCGGAATGGGCTCGGTTTGGGTGTTCTTTGGTTCGGCGGTTTTTGTGGGTTTCGGCAATGGCCTGACCAACGCCAATGCATCTTCGGGCGTGATGTCGGTGCGGCCCAAGCTGGCGGGCAGCGCGGCGGGGCTGTCGGGGGCGATGATCGTGACGCTGGGGGCGATACTGACCTCGACCACCGGCGCTTTGGTCAGCCCGGCAAACGGGCCGTATCTGGTTCTGGGCATGATGAGCGCCAGCAGTTTCATGGGCCTTCTGGCGGTGCTGTACGTGCGCTGGGTCGACCTGCGCGACCCATTGCCCGACGCGATCTGATCCACAACGCATCATAGTGCTTTTCTTGCGGCACAGACCGTGCTAGGCGGCGCGCGATGGATTTCGGCGCGCATCCCGCGCCATATTGTAAGGAGAGGCCGACATGGCACTGGAACGCACATTCTCGATCATCAAACCCGATGCAACCCGCCGCAACCTGACCGGCAAGATCAACGCCAAGTTCGAAGACGCAGGCCTGCGCGTCGTTGCGCAAAAGCGCATCCACATGACCAAGGAACAGGCTGGCAAGTTCTACGAAGTACATGCCGAGCGTCCGTTCTATGACGAACTGTGCGAATTCATGTCCTCGGCTCCGGTCGTTGTTCAGGTTCTGGAAGGCGAAGGCGCCATTGCCAAGAACCGCGAAGTCATGGGCGCAACCAATCCCGCCGACGCAGCCGCTGGCACCATCCGCGCCGAGTTTGCTGAATCGGTCGGCGAAAACTCGGTCCACGGATCGGACGCACCGGAAACTGCTGCGGTCGAGATTGCCTATTTCTTCTCGGGCATCGAACTGGTCGGTTAAGCCGCCCGCACCGGTAAAGATCAGGGCCGCATCCGGGATCGGGTGCGGCCTTTTTCATTAACGGCCAACATCTTTCCTATCTGCAAAGTGAACATATCCATGAGCGCCAATAAACGCATCGTCCTGTCCAGTGATCACGCCGCCATCGACTTGCGGCAGGCCATCGCCAGTCATATCGCCACCAAAGGGTGGGAGGCGGTGGATATCGGCCCGACCACGCCCGAAAGCACGCATTATCCCGAACATGGAGCTGCGGCTGCGCGGCGCGTGGCGTCTGGCGATTGCCAGTTCGGCATTGTGCTGTGTGGCACAGGGCAGGGCATCATGATGGCGGCCAACAAGGTTGACGGTATCCGCTGCGGGGTGTGCAGTGATGTCTTCTCGGCCCAGATGATCCGGCAGCATAATGACGCCAATATTCTGTCCATGGGCGCACGGGTGATTGATGAAGACCTGGCATTGCAGATCGTGGATGCGTTTCTGGATGCGGAATTCGAGGGCGGTCGCCACGCGACACGCGTGGACATGATCAAAGCGCTAGAAGCCTAGCGCCTTTCAGACCGGCTTCAGATCCTGTGGCGCCACGCGCACGCCGATGGCGTCCAGATCAGAGATCATCCGCGATTGCGGCGCGGATACGACCTGCGCCTTGAGGGCATCGAACCGCTGGCGCAGGGCCTTTTTCTCTTCGCCTTTGCAATCGTTCCACGGGCGGCCCTGCAAGCCCATCACCAGCACGTAATAGCCGATGAAATGGGGCTTGGTTCCCGCCTGCAGCAGCCGGGCATAGGCCGCATCGGGGCCCATCTCGCGCAACTGCTGCGCGGAATGGATGCCCGCGCGAGTGCAGGCCTGTTCAAAGGCCGGGCCGAGGTTGCGGATCGAAGAGACGGGATCAGACATGCCCCGGTCTTACCCCGCTAGCAGACGACTGTCACCTGTTCCCCGCCAATTCAATCGTGGTCTCCAGCCCCGGTTTGCAGTTGTGCGCCAGAAACCTGCCGCCATGCATGCGCGAGATCGCGGCGACCAGAGCCAACCCAAGACCCGCGTTGCGCTCGGTCCGGGCCGGGTCCAGCGTGACGAAGGGAAGTTGCAGGCGCGGCAGGTCGGCCTCGGGCACGCCGGGGCCACGGTCGCGGACGCTGAGCCTTGTGTGCGGGCCATCCTCGGTCAGGGTGATGGTGATGGCGGTGCCTTGCGGCGCATAACGCATGGCGTTTTCCAGAAGGTTCGACAGGGCCTGCGACAGCAGCGGGCGGTGGCCTTGAATGGGCTCTGCGGTGCCCGTCACCTCTAGCCGGATGCCCTGATCGGCGGCGACGGGGTCGTATAGCTCGACCACATCACTGACCAATTGCTGCAGGTTCACAGGCTCGAACTGTTCACGGCCCAGACCGGCCTCGGCGCGCGAGATTTCGGTCAACTGACTGAGCACGCGCAGCAGGTGGTCGATCTCGACCGTGGCGCGGGCGGTGTCGATCTCGCGCTCCTGATCGGTCTTGCCGGGTTCGGCCAGCGCCTCGACCCGCTGACGCAGGCGCGACAGGGGCGAGCGCAGGTCATGGGCGATGGAGTTCGAGGTGGTGCGCAGATTGCTGATCAACTCCTCAATCCGGTCCAGCATGTTGTTGAGCGTGCCCGCGACCTGATCGAATTCATCGCCCGTGCCCCGGATCGGCATCCGGTGGGACAGATCGCCCGAGACGATATCATCCGCCGTATCGGCAATGTCCTTCAGCCGCGAAAACACCAGCCGCGTCAGCAACCATCCGGTCAACAGGCTCAGCGCAAAGGCCGCCGCCAGCGCCAGCGCCACCGAACGCAGCAGCACCCGGTCGAATTGCAGCCGCGCCAGCGCGTCACGGCCGACCAGCACCCGCTCACCCCCCGGCAATCGGACCGAGGCAGCCGAGATGGGCACGAACTGATCGGTATCGACTTTGCGCAGGCTCAACTCGACCCAGCCGCTGCCTGCGGTGATGCCCTCGGGCCAGCCGGTCAGATTGCCCGCCAGCCGGTTGCCCGCGCGGTCGGTCAGCAGATAAACCGCATCCCGTTCCGAGGCGCTGGGAAGGCGCCGTTCAATCGCGGTCATCAGCCCGATCAGGCCACGCCGTTCATACTCATCGGCCAGCCCGGTCAGTTCGGCGGACACGACGGACCTCGTCTCGCCCGAGATGGTCCGGTTCGCGGTGACATAGACCATGGCCAGAACCGTGGCAGTCAGCAGCGTGCTCAGCACCATGCTGGCCAGAACCAGCCGGGTGCGCGCATTGCGAAACGACAGGCTCAGTCTAGCCATCCGAGACCATATACCCCGCACCCCGGACCGTTTCGATCATCGGATCGGCCCCGTCCTCGTCCAACTGCCTGCGCAGTTTCGAGATGTGAACGTCGACCACATTGGTGTTTGGGTCGAAGTGATAATCCCAAACCCCCTCCAGCAGCATGGTGCGGGAAACAACCCGGTTCTTGCGGCGCAAGAAGAACTCCAGAATCTGAAATTCGCGCGGGGTCAGGGTGATCTCGCGCCCGCTGCGGGTGACCTTGCGGGTCAGCAGATCCATTTCCAGATCGCGGCACGTGAGGGTGGCGGTTTCTTCCGATTCCTGTGGGCGACGCAGCAGCGCCTCGATCCTTGCGTGCAACTCCTGAAACGAGAATGGCTTGACCAGATAGTCATCCGCCCCACCGCGCAGGCCCTTGACGCGCTCGTCCACCGCGCTCATCGCGGTCAGCATCAGCACCGGGGTTTTCAGCCCGGCAGCACGCAGCGATTTGATCAGCGACAGCCCGTCCAGCCCCGGCAGCATCCGGTCCAGCACAATGGCGTCGAACCCGCCATCGGTGGCGTGATACAGCCCTTCGCGGCCATCCGAGGCGACCTCGACCACATAGCCTTCTTCGCCAAATCCCTTGGCGATGAAGTCCCGCGTGTCGGCGTCGTCTTCAACGATCAGAAGGCGTCTACTCATGCTTGGGGTTCCTTTCACAAGGTGATTTAAACACAGAAGTTCATTAAAAAAAACCAGCCGGGTGCGAAGCCGCACCCGGCCGTCCCGGCGGCGCGTGGACAAACCGCGCCAGGCCGGAAGGCGCACACCTTAGTTTCCCCATCGAAGGTGCGCGCTTGGGGGTTAGGCCAGTTCGACCGCGACGAAGATCTGGTTGCCGCCGCGGTTGATCAGAACCAGCGCCGGGTCGGTCTGCACGTTGTCCAGAGCGGACTGCAGCGCATCCGGGGTCGCGGTGTCCTGATCACCCAGCCGGACAATCACATCGCCACGCTGCAGACCGGCCCGGGCTGCGGGGCTTTCAGGCTGCAGATCGGTCACGATCACGCCGTCCACGGCCTGATCCACACCCATCTCGGCACGGGCGGCCTCGGTCAGCGGGGTCACGGTGACACCCAGCGCGCTGTCGGCGAATTTACCTTCGGTCCCGGCGTCGGGCGTGACTGCGGCAGACTGGTGCTGACCGATGGTCAGTTCGATCTGCTGCTGTTTGCCGTCGCGCAAAACGGTCAGGGTGCTTTCGGTTCCGACCTTGGTGGTGCCCACCAGGATCGGCAGATCGCTGCTGGTTTTGACCGCCTCGTCATTAAAGGACAGGATCACGTCACCCTGTTGCAGGACGCCATCGGCGGGGCTGTCGGCGATCACATCTGCGACCAGCGCCCCGGTCGCCGCATCAATCCCCATGGCCGCCGCCAGTTTTGGGCTGACCGTCTGGATCGACACACCCAGCCAGCCGCGGCTGACCTGACCGTCATCGCGCAGATCGGCGGCGATATGTTCCACGATGTTCGAGGTCACGGCAAAGCCCAGACCCACCGAGCCGCCGCTGGGCGAATAGATGGCCGAGTTCACGCCGATCACTTCGCCGTCCATGTTGAACAGCGGCCCACCCGAGTTACCCTTGTTGATGGCCGCATCGGTCTGGATGAATTCCGCATAAGGCCCTTCCGAGATGTTGCGCCCCTTGGCCGAGACGATCCCGGTGGTCACGGTGGAATGCAGCCCGAACGGGTTGCCGATGGCGACCACGTCCTCGCCCACGCGGATCACCTCGCTGTCGCCCATCTGGACGGCCTGCAGGTTTTCACCCGCGTCGATCTTGAGCACGGCAATATCGGTCAGCGGGTCGGTGCCGACGATCTCGGCCTCGAAGGAACGGTCATCGTTCAGGCGCACGGTGACGGTGCTGGCATTATCGACCACGTGGTGGTTGGTGATGATGTATCCGGCCTCATCCAGCACGAAGCCCGATCCCAGCCCCTGGCTCGGCCCGCGCTGTGGCATGTCGAACCCTTCCGGTGTGCCGAAGCGTTTGAAGAATTCCTCGAACGGGTGGCCTTCGAAATCCTGTCCGCGCGCGGGGGCAGGGGCAGCGGTCTGTTCGGCGATGATGGTGACGACCGACGGCGATACGGTCTCGACCAGATCGGCCAGCGCCTCGTCCGCCATCGCGGGCAGCGCCGTGGTGGCCAGCATCGCAGCGCCAAGGGCGCCGGCGCCGACCCAGTTGGACGTGCGCGGGAAAAGCAATGAGGATTTGCGGATGCTCATGGTGACTCCTGTCTTGGTTTGGCGGTTCAGTCCGCGCTTGTGAACAGGAGATGCCCCCCTAGTCTTGGGAATTTCTGAGTAAAATATTAAGAAACCTTAATTTTGCCATTTTTCGCCGTCACCAAGTGGCCGAACTGGGGGGTGAATGCACAGAATCACGCTGATCCGCATCAATCGAATCGGTGGATTGTCGCCGAAATGATCAACAAATCACAAAAACAGTTGAATTGGATTGCTTTGGTTAACAAATGTCCCGATCCGGTCGCGCCCTGACAGGAGTTCTCCTTTGGGTTGCTTTGCCCTCACGAGGAGGTGTTCACTGGTTACCTCCAGCTCTCTGCAATACCATCGTTTTGAGACTTTTTGCCAAAAATAGCAGGTTCGGATGAGGTTTTGGTTCGAAAGATAATACAACCCTAAGAAGAGTCTTTCCAACGGCCATGTTGCGCAAATACAAGGCCGACCTCATCAAAATTAACCGTTTCATCCAATTTTACATTGTTTGCACGCATCTAATGGGTGACGATGAACATGCCCAATCGAGGGGGGCCTGAGACACTAGGGGGTGTCAAAGGCGTAATTCAGTTACCGTGGGCGCTGAGCTGCTTGTTAACGAGGGGGTCTTGTTTAGGTTTGGCAGCGACCTGCTGGAACGTTGGTTCAACGATCCGGTTGCGCATGCGGGAGTGGTGAAAGTGGTAGTCTTGATTTAGGGCATGCGGCCCGGTCGTTTGCGACCGGGCCGCATTCATTTTGGCACCTGGTTACTTTGGACGGGTGCCTCGCCACTTGGCCCAATCCTCGGGCGTATCCAGATCCAGCAAGGCGTTCCCGTTCGGCAAGGGTTGAATATGCACCTTGTCCGTTTGGGCTTTGACGATGCTTTGGGCACCGGCGTCTCCGGTCAGCTGTGACAATTGCGAGAACAGGGATTTGTCGAACACGACAGGATGACCGGGTTTGCCGTCGCTGGTTGCGCCGCGCCAGATCAGATGATCCGGATGGTCGGCCACGGATTGCCGCACGGTCCGCAAATCCTGTTCCGTCAGGTCGGGCAGATCAGCCAGCAGGATCATCACGGCGGTTGCATCGTCCGGCACCTGGGCCAGCGCGCCGCGCAGGCTGGCATTCATCCCCTCGGCGGCGTTGGGGATGGTCACTTTGTTCAGGTCTAGCCCGTCCAGCGCGTCATATCGCGGATGCGGGGGCGGGGGCAGGGCGACAATGACCGGACCCACCGCCATGGCCCGCAGTGCCGAGCGGCGCAGCAGGGGCATGCCGTCGACGATCTGCATCAGCTTGTCCGCGCCGCCCATGCGGCTGGACTGGCCCGCGGCCAGCAGGATGATAGGGATCAGGCTCATGCCGTCACCATGCCGTGCAGGGACGGGCAAGTCATCCCCGCATGCGGGCGCCGTCCGCGTCGAACAACGGGGTGGAAATCACACGGGCCGGGCGCATCTGTCCCAGTATCTCGATCTCGACCTCCAGCCCCTCGCTGATTTGGTCTGTGGGCAGAAAGCCCATGGCGATGGATTTCTGCGCATGATGCGAATAGCCGCCCGAGGTGCAGAAGCCCACGACCTGACCTTGCAGCCAGATCGGCTCATACGCGTTCACATCGGCGTCTTCAGCATCGACTTCAAAGGCGACCAGCTTACGGGCGGTGCCCTCGGTACGCTCGGCCTCAGCCGCTGAACGGCCAATGAAATCAACCTCTTTGGTGAAGGAGATAAACCGATCCAACCCGGTTTCTGCCGCGGTGTAGTCGGGCGAGAACTCTCGCATCCACGAGCCAAAGAACTTGTCCAGACGCAGGCTCATCATCGCGCGCATGCCGAAGGGCACCATTCCATGCGGCTGTCCGGCTTGCCACAAGGTCCACCACAGCTGCCGTTGTGCCATCGGATCGCAATAGATTTCATACCCCAGATCGCCGGTATAGCTGACCCGTTGCACGATACAGTTGGTCATGCCCACGGTCATCCGCCGCACATCCATGAACCGCATGCCGCTGATATCGTCGCGGGTACAGGCCGCCAGAACCTCGCGCGCCTTGGGGCCTGCGATCTGGAAGCCGTTGCGGCGGTCGCTGATGTTCTCGACCTGCACGCCGTCTTGCGCGTTCTGTTCGAACCAGCGCATGTGATAGGCTTGGCTGCCGTAAGACGCGGTCAGTTGGAATTCACCCTCACCAAGGCATGAGACGGTGAAATCCCCGATCAGCTTGCCCTTGGGCGATAGCATCGGGGTCAGCGACAGGCGACCGGGTTTCGGGATGCGACCAGCCATGATCCGATCCAGCCAGTCCCGCGCCTGCGGCCCGGTGATGCGGTATTTGCCGAAGTTGTGCACCTCGTTAATGCCGACGCCTTCGCGCACGGCGCGCACCTCGCGCGCTGTGGCCGCAAACGCGTCCGAGCGGCGGAAGGAGGGTGTTTCATAGTTCGGCTCATCGCCTTGGGCGAAATAGTTTGGCACCTCCAGCCCGTATTGCTGACCCCAGACCGCGCCCAGATCGCTGAAGATGTCATACATCGGCGTGGTGCGGTTGGGACGGGCAGCGGGCAGTTCCTCATTCGGATAGGCGACGCTGAACCGTTTTTGATAGTTCTCGATCACCTTGGGACGGGTATAGCCCGGGCTGATCCAGTCGCCGAACCGGGCCACATCCATGGCGAAGACATCGCGTTCCGGCTCGCCCTCAATCATCCATTGCGCCAGCGTCAGGCCGACGCCGCCGCCTTGGCTGAACCCGGCCATGACGCCGCAGGCCGACCAGTAGTTGCGCATCCCCGGCACCGGCCCGACCAGAGGGTTGCCGTCGGGCGCAAAGGTAAACGGCCCATGGATCACCGATTTGACCCCGGCCTCGGCCAGCACGGGGAAGCGTTTGTAAGCGAATTCAATGCTGTCGGTGATCTTGTCAAAGTCATCGGGCAGCAGCTCGTGGCCGAACTCCCACGGGGTGCCATCGACGGCCCATGGCTTGCAAGGTTGTTCGTAGAACCCGATGCACAGGCCCCGACCCTCCTGCCGCAGATAGCTTTCGCCAGCGGGGTCCATCACATGCGGATGCTCGCCGCCCGCGTCGATGATCGCCTCGATCTGCGGGATGGAATCCGTCACCAGATATTGATGCTCCATCGGGTGCAGCGGGAAATAGACGCCCGCCATCGCGCCAACTTCACGTGCCCAAAGGCCGCCTGCATTGACGATATGCTCGGCATGAATCGTGCCCTTGTCGGTGACCACATCCCAAGTGCCGTCGGCGCGCTGGTTGGTTTCGCGCACCATGCAATGGGTTTCAATCGTGGCCCCGCCCATGCGCGCGGCCTTGGCATAGGCATGGGTTGTGCCCGAAGGGTCAAGATGCCCGTCCAGCGGATCATAAAGCCCACCGAGGATGCCATCGATGTTGGTGACGGGGGCGATCTTCTTGATCTCATCGGGGCCGACGATCTCGGTCTCAAGCCCCATGAAACGGTGCTTGGCCCGTTCTGCCAGCAGCATGTCGAACCGGTCCTGATTGTCGGCCAGCGTCACCCCGCCCACATGGTGCAACCCGCAGGACATGCCGGTGATCTCCTCCAACTCCTTATACAGACGGATCGTATAACCCTGCAGCGCCGCCATGTTGGTGTCGCCGTTCAGGGTGTGAAAGCCGCCCGCCGCGTGCCATGTCGAGCCGCTGGTCAGTTCCGAGCGTTCCAGCAGCATCACATCCGACCAGCCCAGCTTGGTCAGGTGATAGAGGACCGAGCAGCCGACAACGCCGCCCCCAATGACGACCACCTGACATGTGCTTTTCATCTGCGCCTCCTGTTACGTTGCCGCGACGGTGCCGGGGGTTCGGGCGTGGTTCTGTCACATCAGCGACGGGGCCTGTCGTTTTTCAGGCGTGACCCCGAGTCACAGCGGGCGCACCTTGAGCGCCGTGATCCGGTTGCCTTCACGGGCGGTGACCTCGAACCGGAAGCCGTGGAAGGAGAACACCTGACCGACGATGGGGATCATCTGCGCCTCGTGGATCACCAGACCGGCCAGCGTGTTGGCCTCATCATCCGGCAGCGACCAGTCGAGCGCCCGGTTGGCGTCACGGATGGTCATCGCGCCTTCGACCAGAAACTGGCCATCGTCGGTACGGGTGACGGGCACCTCTTCGTCGATGTCGAACTCATCGGCGATTTCACCCACGATCTCTTCCAGAATGTCTTCAAGCGTGATCAGCCCGCGCAACGAGCCATATTCGTCCACCACCAGCGCAAAATGGCTGTGCATCCGCAGAAACTCTCGCATCTGGTCGTCCAGAGTGGTGGTTTCGGGTACGAAATACGGGTCATTGGCCACCTTCGCGATATCGAAATTCCTAAGCCGCTCGGTATCGCCATCGGCACCGCCGACCTGCGCGTACATGGCGCGGAACAGGTCCTTGGCGTGGACCACACCGACGATGTTTTCCTGTTCATCGCGAAAGACGGGCAGCCGGGTATGGGGGCTTTCCAGACATTGCTGCAGGATCGCCTCGGGTTCGGCATTGGCATCGATCATCTCGATATTCGAGCGGTGGAGCATGATCTCTTCCACCGCACGGTCGCCCAGATCCAGCGCGCCAAGGATGCGGTCGCGGTCTTCCTTTTCGACCACGCCTTCGGAGTGGCCCAGTTGCAGGGCACCGGCGATTTCCTCGCGCACGGCCAGAATGTTGCTGTCCGGGTCGATCTGCACGCCAAACAGGCGCAGCACCCCGCGCACCAGCAGCCGGACGGCGGCCACGATGGGCGAGAATACGGTGACCAGCACGCTGATCACCGGGGCAACGGCGGCGGCGGCCTTTTCGGCGTTGGTGATGGCATAGGTCTTGGGCAGCACCTCGGCAAAGATCAGCACCAGCAGGGTCATCACCAGCGTGGCCAGCGCCACACCGCTTTCGCCAAACAGCCGCGTGAACAGTGCTGTCGCCAGCGAGGCCGCAAGGATATTGACCAGATTGTTGCCCAGCAGGACCGAGCCAATCAGCCGTTCATTGTCATCGGTAATATCCAGCGCCTTTTTCGCCCCGCGCGAGCCCTTGTCGGCCTGCGTCCGCAGCTTGCCCCGCGATGAGGCGGTCAGCGCCGTTTCGGAACCCGAGAAAAAGCCCGACAGGACGAGCAGAAACAGAATGGCGCCTGTGGTAAACCAGAATGCGCCGTCGATCAGAGAAGAAGAGGGTTCCATCGGTCCTTGGTTATTCGTGTTGGTGCATCCGTTATGGGGGTGCGGCCCCTGCGGATCAAGGGGTTAGCCCTTGTTGCTTTGGTCTTTGGCCAGCGGGTGATGCTCTAGCACCAGTTCCGCCAGCCGTTCGTCCAGAACATGGGTGTAGATTTCAGTGGTGGCGACATCGGCATGGCCCAGCAGGGTCTGGATCGACCGCAAATCGGCACCGTTGGCCAGCAGATGGGTGGCAAAGGCGTGGCGCAGGGTGTGCGGCGTGACCTTTTCGGGCGACACGCCGCCTTGAACCGCCAAGTCCTTGATCAGGTGAAAGAACATGTGCCGGGTCAGATGCCCGGATTTACCGCGCGAGGGGAACAGAAAGCGGGACGCCTGCGCGCCTTTGGCGATGGCCTCTTCCTCGGCCTCGTCGCGTTTGATCAGCCATTCGGCCAGCGCGTCGCGGGCGGGTGGGGACAGGGGCACCATGCGTTCCTTGCCGCCTTTACCCAGCACCAGCAGCATGCGCGGATCGCCCCGGGCCGAGGACACCGGCAGCGACACCAGTTCGGTCACGCGCATGCCGGTGGCATAGAGCAGCTCCATCAGGCAGGTATTGCGCACCTTGTCCGCCGCGCTGCGCCCGGTCTGGCGGGAGGCCTCCAGCAGGCGGTCGACCTCGGCCACGTCCAGCGTTTTGGGCAGGCGTTTCGGGCGGCCGGGGCCTTTGATCTGGATCGCCGGGTTGGTCTCGCGCCAGCCTTCCTCGAACGCGAACCGGTATAGCTGCTTGATCGCCGACAGCCGCCGTGCGCGGGTAGAGCGGGACAGTCCTTGGGCGTCGCAATCGATCAGGTAGCCTTCGATCTGGTCCCGTTCGGCCTCGGCAAAGGTGAATTTATGCCGGTCCAGCCAGCCCGAGAAATCCTTTAGGTCGCGCCCATAGGCCAGCAGGGTGTTGGTTGCCGCGCCAAGCTCGGCGGCCTGAGCCTCAAGAAAGGTGGAAATCCACAGGTTCTGTGTGGCGGGCGCGGTCACCGTCAGGCCCCGTTCAGGATCATCAGTTGCAGGGCAGCGCGGCGAGCCGTGTCCTCTAGCCCCACGCGCCGGAAAGTGGCGATGGCGGCGGTCAGGTCAACCAGATTGCCGCGCGCGCCATGGGCGAACAGGGTCATTGCCTCAAGGATCGCCTCACCCAGATGGTTGTTCTGCAGCAGGGCGTGGATATCGGGGGGCACCGGCGCGGACCATGCAAACCCTTCCGCAATCGCATCGGCCAGGGGCGAGGGTGAGGGCGCACGGCCCGGATCGCCCTGCGCCAGCGCGGTCAGGAACTGGTTCTTGTCCGGCCCTTCGGGCGCGGTCAGGGCAGCGTCTTCATAGAGGTCCGACAGCAGCAGGATACGCCAGCGCAGGTTTTCGGCGCGGGTGTCGGACAGGGGGACGGATTGCAGGCGTTGGGCGAAGAGTTCGGCAAAGGGAACCTCCAACCCGATGCTGCGCATCTGCGTCCACGCCTCGGGCAGGGTGTCGGCAACGCCGTCGGAATTGCCCGGGCGCAGCGCCGTGTCGAAACGCTGAATGGCCGCAACCCGATCCCAGACCGCGCCGGAGGCGGCGGGTTTGCGTTCAGTATAAAGCCCCAGCAACTGGTTCGGGGTCAGGGCACCGATCCGGGTCAACCGTTCGGCGGCCTCAATCTGCGCTTTCCAACCGGCCACATCGCGCAGATCCGCATTGGCAAAGGCGCGGGGCAGGGATGCGGTGGGCAACCGCTCACCAATCGCCTCGAACAGGCGGAAGGTCAGCGGGGTGGGGTTTGCGGGCTGCGGCAGATAGTCGGCATCTTCAAACAGTTCGGGGCTGAGGAAGCGGTCCAGCAGATCCAACTGATCCTGCGGCAGCACCTGCAGGGCATGCGCGGCCTCTAACGTCAGCGCGGCTGAAGGCCAGTCGCCGCGCCGGGCCTTGCAGAAAATTTGCGCTGCGTAGTCCCGTGACAGGTGCGGCTGTGCGATCAGGGCGGTGCAGCTGCGATCCTCATCCCCGGTCAGCAGGGTGGCATCGAACCAGCGCGAAAACCGATCCGGCGTATCGGTGGGACCGGCCAGTTGCACCAGGGATTGCGCCGGGTCCGCCGCGCCCAGTTGCATCAACCGCTCCAGCCGCGCCATCAGCAAGGCATCGGGTGAGGTGGGGTCCGCGGGTGGTCGCGCCTCGGACAGCAGCAGGGTGAACAGCAGCCGTTGCATCGCAGGGCTGGCCTTGACCGGCACCCGCGCGATCAGTTCGGCCAGCCGCGCGGGGTCGCTGTTTTGCCACAGATCAACGGGCAGGCCGGTGACCGAGGACGACACCAGCCCCAAGGGCGGCGACAGCGCCTCAAGCGGGGTGACCTGCACATCCGGTTGCAACCCGGTCTGCGTCACCGGAGGCTCCAGCAGCACGGTGCCGGGCAGGTTTTCCGGCGGGTTGGACAGCCAGTCGATCACCGACAAGGGCTCAAGCGTTTGCGCCTGGGCGGTGCTGGCCAGAAACAACGCCAGCAGGGCGGGTCTAATCGGCATTCAGAATGACCGGTTCGCGAATCTCATCCTGTGGCGCGGAAAAATCCACCCCGAAGAACGGACCGACATAAGCATAGCCCACCAGCCCGATGAAACACAGGCAAATGACGTAGATCAGGAATTTCAACAGACGGCCCATGGGTCAACGCTGCCTCAAATTTTGGTTTTGTCCAAGTTATAACTGGCATTTTTCCCAAGATCACGTCATTCACGATGAAATGAGCGAAATTAAGCATAACACCCCTCAGCCGGATGCGGCGCAGTGCTATGATCTGCACAAAACCGTTGTTTTGGTCGGCATGATGGGCGCCGGGAAAACCGCTGTGGGCCGGGCGCTGGCCGCACGGTTGGGTGTTCCGTTTC
The DNA here is from genome assembly GCF_028066395.1 of Ruegeria sp. Lineage (GTDB taxonomy): Bacteria > Pseudomonadota > Alphaproteobacteria > Rhodobacterales > Rhodobacteraceae > Ruegeria. Next base: position 26,047 of record NZ_JALCBM010000031.1, on the reverse strand, counting down.
TGGACAGCGATGCCGAGATCGAATCGGCGGCCAACATGACCATCCCCGAGATCTTCGCCCGCGATGGCGAGGCGTTCTTTCGTGACAAGGAAAGTCAGGTCATCGGGCGGCTCTTGGACGAAGAACGCGGCATCCTGTCCACCGGCGGCGGGGCGTTCATGTCCGAAGGCAATCGCCAGATGATCTCGGACCGGGGCGTGTCGGTCTGGCTGCGCGCTGATCTTGAGGTGTTGTGGAATCGGGTGCGCCACAAGGACACCCGCCCGTTGCTGCGCACCGCTGACCCGCATGCGACCTTGCGCGCGCTGTATGAGGAACGGGTTCCGATTTATCAGCAGGCCGATCTGGTGGCGGACTCGGATGGTGAGACCGCGATCGAGGATATGGTGGACCGGGTGCTGGCCGCATTGGTGACGCGCCGGGACGTTTTGGAACAGAAGTAAATGCATCAAACCGTACATGTTGAGCTGGGCGACCGATCCTATGATGTCGAGATCGGCCCAGACCTGTTGGCCCAATCCGGCGCGCGCATCGCGCCGCTGCTGCCGCGCCCGCGCGTGGCCGTTCTGACCGATGAGACTGTTGCTGACCTGCATCTGGACGCGCTGCGCGACGGGTTGGGTGCTGCTGGGGTCGAGATGAGTTCTCTGGCGCTGCCTGCCGGTGAGGCGACCAAAAGCTGGCCGCATTTCGAACGTGCGGTGGAATGGTTGCTGGCCGAAAAGATCGAACGCCGCGATGTGGTTGTGGCCTTTGGCGGCGGTGTGATCGGCGATCTGGCGGGGTTTGCTGCCGCAGTGCTGAGGCGCGGGGTCCGGTTCGTGCAGATCCCGACTTCGCTGCTGGCGCAGGTGGACAGTTCGGTGGGCGGCAAGACAGGCATTAACGCACCGCAGGGAAAGAACTTGATTGGGGCGTTCCATCAGCCCTCACTGGTGCTGGCTGATACCTCGGTGCTGGGCACGCTGACGGCGCGGGATTTTCTGGCCGGTTACGGCGAGGTGGTGAAATACGGGCTGTTGGGCGACGCGGATTTCTTCGAATGGCTTGAGGTCAACGGCCCGGCCCTGTCCACCGGGGACATGGCGACGCGGGTGCAGGCGGTGACCCGCTCGGTGCAGATGAAGGCCGATATCGTGGCGCGGGATGAGACCGAACAGGGCGACCGTGCGCTGCTGAACCTCGGCCACACCTTCTGCCACGCGCTGGAGGCTGCGACGGGCTATTCCGACCGGCTGTTGCATGGCGAGGGCGTCGCCATCGGCTGCGCGCTGGCGTTCGAGCTTTCGGCGCGTCTGGGCCTGTGTTCGCAGGAAGACCCCAGCCGCGTGCGCGCCCATCTGCGCGCGATGGGCATGAAAACCGATCTGGCCGATATTCCCGGTGATCTGCCGGGGGCCGAGGCTCTGGTCGATCTGATGGCGCAGGACAAGAAGGTGATCGATGGGCAACTGCGGTTCATCCTCACCCGTGGGATCGGACAGGCCTTTGTCACTGCAGACGTCCCGCGCGAGGCGGTTCTGTCGGTGCTTGAGGATGCTCTGGCGGCCTGCTGGCCCTAACGCCCCTGTATCACCATCAACTCGCCGATATTCTCGCGGGTGATGTAACCCACCATCTGCCCCGATTTGGTGCAGACGGCCACGGCGGGGGCGCCCTTGTGCAACCCTTCCAGAACCTTGTTCAGCCCATTGGTCAGGGCAACCTGCGGAATGTCGCTCTCCATGATCGTGGTGGCGGGGTCGGAGCGCGGACGATCCTCAGCCAGTGCGGCAAACAGGCGGTTGCGGGTGACGAAGCCCAGCAGCGCGCCGTCGGCATCGAGTACCGGAAACTCGTGCTGTGCGGTGTGGATAACGGCCTGTGCGGCAGTGTTCAGCGTGTCGCTGGGGGACAGGGCATGAAACTCGGTGATCATCGCATCCCGCGCCCGCACTCGCCGTGCAACCGCGCGCATGGCGACATCCTGACTTTCCGCATTGGCGGCGACGAAGACAAAGACGGCGATCAGCACCAGCACAGGATTGCCCGAGGTCAGGCCCAGAAAGCCCAAACCTATTGCGACAAGCTGCCCGGCAACAGCCGCGATACGGGTGGCGGTGACCCGATCCATCTTCAGACACAGTAGCGCGCGGAACACCCGCCCCCCATCCATCGGAAAGGCGGGGATCATGTTGAACGCGGCCAGCAGCAGGTTGATATAGGCCAGACGGTTCAGTAGTCCTGCGCCGGGCGTGTCAAGCTGGGCCATCGCCTCGATCGGCATACCCGCGCCCAATGCCACCAGTATGATCCAGATGACGATGTTTACCGCCGGTCCGGCCAGCGCCACCCAGACCTCTTGCATCGGTTTTTCGGGCATCCGTTCCAGCCGGGCCAGCCCGCCGATGGGCAGTAGGGTGATGTCGGGCGTGCGAATACCGTATCGCCGCGCCATCAGCGCATGGCCGAACTCATGCGCCACGACGCAGGCGAACAGAGCCAGAACGAACAGGATATTGTCGATGACCGCCGGCCAGCCGCCACTGGAATAGGCGGCAAACCCGACCCAGGCCAGCAGCAGGAAAAAGGTGACATGGACCCTCAGTTCCGAACCGAGCAACCGGCCGAGCGAGAAGGACCATGCCATTTTGTATCTCCGTCTTGGTTAGAACGGAATCTCGTCGTCGTCGATTCCGCCCGATGCGGGGGCAGGGGCGCTGGACGATCCGCCATAGGGGTCGCCATAGCCGCCCCCGGCTTGTCCGCCGCCGCCGTAGCCGCCCGACTGGCCGCCATATCCGCCGCCGCCACCTTCGCCGCGTGCGTCCAGCATCACCAAGGTCGAGCCGAAGCCCTGCAGCACCACTTCGGTCGAATAACGATCCTGACCGGACTGGTCCTGCCATTTGCGGGTCTGCAGCTGGCCTTCGACATAGATTTTCGAACCCTTGCGCAGGTACTGTTCCGCCACGCGCACCAGACCTTCGTTGAAGATCGCGACCGAGTGCCACTCGGTCCGTTCGCGCCGTTCGCCGGTGTTGCGATCCTTCCAGGTTTCCGAGGTCGCAATACGCAGGTTGCACACCTTGCCGCCGTTCTGAAATGTCCGCACCTCGGGGTCGCGCCCCAGATTTCCGACCAGAATGACCTTGTTGACTGAACCCGCCATATATTCCCTCGTTTCTTGTCTGACAGCAGCGCGCCCGAATCTGGCGCCTTGTTCCGCCCATGACCCTATACGGCCTGCATCTTGGTTAAAACATGATTGATGAGGCAACTGTGAACGTGAATTTCTTAGCCCTTGCTTAACCAAGCTTTCATTTTTTCCCGCAATACCTATAATCCGTCGAGGTGTTGAGCGAGCGGGACAAACCCAAATGCGTTTTCTGGTTGGTGGTATTGCTGCGGTATGCATGCTGGTGTCGACGGGGTCGGTTGCGGCTGACACCTTGTCGTCAAAGAACCGCAAGGCGATTTTCCTCAAACAGTCAAAGGTTCTGGACGGGCGCGCGGCCAGCCAGTACCGCGATTCCGAGCGCCTGAAGCCAAAACCAAGGCAGGGAACGTTTTCCAAACGCTATACCGGCAGCTACCGGGGTCAGTATCTGGACCACGCGCGCCGGGTCGCGCGCCAGCATAATGTGCCGGAAGAGCTGTTCTTGCGTCTGGTGCAGCAGGAAAGCGGCTGGAACCCGCATGCCAAATCGCACAAGGGCGCGCTGGGTCTGGCGCAGCTGATGCCGCAGACCGCGCAATTGCTGGGGGTCGATCCACTGGACCCGATCCAGAATCTGGAAGGCGGCGCGCGCTATCTGTCCTGGCAGTATAAGAAATTCAAATCCTGGCGCCTGGCGCTGGCGGCTTATAATGCCGGTCCTAAGGCGGTGGAAAAGCACGGCGGCATCCCGCCCTATAAAGAGACCCAGAATTACGTGAAAGTGATCTGGGGCGGCTGACCCACGCGCTGCAATGCAGAGAGAGCTTTGCTTGATTGCCCCATATCAGGTGCCTTAACCTGACCGGGTAATTTCCTAAGCTGGTGTGGCACGTGATGACTCAGGATCGACCGGATATCCCCCCGGAAACCATGGCCAATTGGCAGCGGCTGGTGGACCTTGTGGCGCAGTTGGCCGATGTCCCCGCCAGCCTGATCATGAAGACCGAGGCACCGGATCACGCGGTTCTGATCACCTCGGACCACCCGGAAAACCCCTATCCGGTGGGGATGAATTTCCGCCTGAATCCCAAGCTTTATTGTCACGGCGTGTTCGAACGCGATGGTGAACTGGTGGTCGAAGACGCCACCTGCGACCCGGTCTGGAGCGACAATGAAGACCTGGAACATAACATGTCGTTCTATATCGGCTTTCCGCTGAAATGGCCTGACGGCACCATCTTTGGCACGATCTGCGTCCTGGATCGCAACCGCAACCGCCGGGCGTTGTTGTTCCGCGAGGGGCTGGCCCAGTTCGCGCGCATGGTCGAGTCGGATTTGGCCTTGATACAAGAGGTTTTTCTGCGTCGCGCGCTTGAGGCGAAGCTGAACGAGACCCTGACACATCTGGAAAACCGGGTTCAGGCCCGCACGCGGGAGTTGCAGGAAACCAACACGGCGCTGCGCGTATTGCTCAGCAGCCTCGACGATGACCGCAAGGACCGCGATCAGGATATTGTCGAGCAGGTCCGAACCATGGTGCTGCCCTATCTCGACAAGCTGCGCGGGCAGCTTGAGGACGGCGCGGCATCCCATGTCTATCTGGATCTGGCCGAAAGCAACCTGCGAGAGATCACCTCGATGATCTCGGACAAGCTGTCTGACGCATTCTCGGTCATGACACCGACCGAGATCGAAATCGCGCAGCTGGTGATGTCGGGAAAAACCACCAAGGATATTGCCCGCGCCATGTCGCGCGAAACCTCGACCATCGATTTCCATCGCAACAACATTCGCAAGAAATTGGGGCTGGAAGGGCGCGATCAGAACCTGCGCAGCCATCTTCTGGCGATTTCGTGATAAAGTAATGTGGGGATTGCCCCCATATTCCCCCCAGATTTTTCTGACCTGAGCGGACCCGACCGACCTTGCTAGGCTCTGTGCAGCGGCACGGGCTGAACCGTGCCTGTCCAACAGGGAGGAATATAATGGATCGTAAGGATCTGAAGCCGACAATCCTGAAAGGGGATCGTGATGATCTGGCACCGGGGCTGTCGCGCCGGTCGTTTTTCATGGCAGCCGGGGCCGCAGGTGTTGGCGCTGGCGCATCGCTGCTGGGCAGCACCAAACCGGCCGAGGCGCAATCGCAAGCCTGGCTGCAGCCGGGCAACAACAACCATGTGATTGACCTGCAAGGGTCGACCGGTCAGGCCAGCACCGGAACGGTCGGCATCGACTATTACGGTCACTGTGCGTTCAAGATCACCTCGCCCAGCGGCGCGACGGTTCTGTTCGACCCGTGGCGGGATGACCCTTCGGGCGCCTGGGGTTTGTGGTTCCGCAACGAATTCCCGCAAATCCCGGTCGACATCACCATGTCCACCCACGCCCATTTCGACCATGACGCGATCGAACGTCCGCACTCGACCATGGTGCTGGACCGCATGGCCGGGAATTTCGAATTCGCGGATATCAAGATCACCGGATTTGCCGATAAACACGCCTGT
>NZ_JALCBM010000031.1:0-20304 GCF_028066395.1 Ruegeria sp. | reverse complement strand
TCATCCCGACGCATTACCTGAACGAGGTCACATCCTACACCCTGACCACGCTGCAATCGGCGGATGAATGGGTGAAAGGGCAGGCCAGCTATACGATGCTCGACAACCCCAGCCTGAAGCTGGAAGCGGGCGAAGTTGCGGGCATGAATCAGGAATTCATGCATTTCGGCAATAACGTGATGACCGGCTGATAACCTCGTCTTGCGGTTCACGACGAACCGCAAGGCACCCTGACCCGGATGGCCGGTCAACACGCATCGGTCGAGGCTACCACTCATGTTCGGGCCATTGCGCCGTTTTTCACCTCTCCCCGCGGCGCAAATTGCGAAGGGCCGGTCGATTGACCGGCCCTTCTGACGTTAATGTAGGGCAGGGCGATCCGGGATGGTCCCGAACCGCCGCAGCGCCTTATTCGGCAGCGATTTTGATCACCGGTTCCATGCGGGCCAGAATGTCCTCGGCCAGATGGCATTTGACCTGATGGCCGCCTTCCAGCGTCTGAACCGGCGGCACATGAGATTCGCAACGCCCGTCCGGCACCTCGGATTTCCAACGGCAGCGCGTCTGGAACGGGCAGCCCGGCGGCGGGTTCATGGCCGAGGGGATGTCGCCCTCCAACACGATATGCTGCTTTTCGACCGAGGTATCGGCGATCGGAACCGCGCTCAGCAACGCTTCGGTATAGGGGTGGTAGGGCGGGGCAAAGACCTGATCGGTGGTGCCCAGTTCGACCACATGGCCCAGATACATCACCATCACCCGGTCGCTGAGATAGCGCACGATGGACAGGTCGTGGCTGATGAACAGCAGCGTGGTTTTCTGTTCCCGCTGGATCTCCATCAGCAGGTCGGTCACAGCGGCCTGCACCGACACATCCAGCGCCGAGACCGGCTCGTCCGCCACAACGATCCTCGCGTCGCCCGCAAAGGCGCGGGCAATCCCCACACGCTGTTTTTGTCCACCCGATAGCTGCCGTGGCATCCGGTCGGCAAAGGCACGGGGCAGTTTCACCAGATCCAGCAGCTCCAGCATGCGCTTCTTGCGGTCCGCCTCGGAATTCCCGACGCCAAAGATTTCCAGCGCCCGGATGATCTGACGGCCCACCGTCATAGACGGGTTCAGCGTGTCGAACGGGTTCTGGAACACCATCTGAACTTCGCCCACGGTCTTGGCGTCGCGTTCCTCGATGGGCACCGCCTCGATATTGCGATTATCCAGCAGAATCTGCCCGTCCGTGGCCGTCTCAAGCCCCATCAGAACCTTGGCGAAAGTGGACTTGCCGCAACCGGATTCGCCCACGATGGCCAGTGTCTCAGATTCATGCGCCTCGAAACTCAGCGTCTCATTGGCCTTGACCACCTTGGTCTCGCCGCCCCCGAACAGGGCATTCGCCGCCACCTCATAATATTTCTTGAGGTTGTCCATCTTCAGAACCGTCCGGCCAATCTCGGCCTTCTCTTTCTGCTCGGCCACGGTGATCGGCGCGTTCCAGTCAATCTCCTGGAATTTCAGACAGCGCGTGTGATGTCGGTCATTGCCGGGTACCGCCTCCATCATGATATCCTGCGCGTCACAGCGACCTTCCTCGAAATAGTCGCAGCGCGGGCCAAAGTTACACCCCGGCGGCCGTTCATGCGGCAGCGGGAAGTTCCCCGGAATCGCCACCAACGGGCGCGAGTTCTTGTCGGCCCCCGGCAGCGGGATCGAGCGGAACAGCGCCTGCGTATACGGGTGCTGCATCTCGTCGAACACATCCTTGATCGAGCCACGCTCGACCGCCTCGCCGGAATACATAACGCACAGCCGGTCGCAGGTTTCCAGAACCAGACCAAGGTTGTGGCTGATAAACAGCATCGAGGTGCCGTATTTCTTGCCCAGATCCTTGACCAGTTCGACCACGGCGGCCTCAACCGTCACGTCCAAGGCGGTCGTCGGCTCATCCAGAATCAACAGCGCCGGTTTCGACATCAGCGCCATGGCGATCACGATCCGCTGCTGCTGACCGCCCGACAACTGGTGCGGAAAGGAATTCAACATTCGCTCGGGGTCGGGCAGGCGCACATCGGTGACCACCTCCAGCGCGCGGGCATAAGCCTCTTCTGTGCTGACGCCTTCGTGGATCATCGGCACTTCCATCAGCTGCTTGCCGATCTTCATCGCCGGGTTCAGCGAGGCCATCGGCTCCTGATAGATCATCGCGATCTCATTGCCGCGAACGTCGCGCAGCTCATCGCTGGTCATCTCGGACAGATCACGGCCCTTGAACTTGATCGAGCCGCCAACGATGCGCCCGTTCTTGCCCAGATCCTGCATCACGCCCAGGGCAACGGTGGATTTGCCGCAACCGGACTCACCGACCAGCCCGACAGCCTCACCCGGCTGCACACTGACCGAGAAATCCATAACGGCGGGAATCTCCCGCAGACGGGTAAAGAAGGAAATCGACAGCTTGTCGATCTCCAGAATGGGCCCGTCATATTCCGCCAGTTTGTTCATCTTGTTATCTCCTCGCGAGAATCCGGGTTTCCCCTTCATCTGGCTAAAAATATCCCGGGGGTCCGGGGGCAGCGCCCCCGGCCTCGATCACATCAGTCCTTCAGACTTTCCTCACGCAGCCCGTCTGCCAACAGGTTCAGACCAAGAACCAGCGACAGCAGCGCCAGCGCGGGCGGCAGGGCAGGGTGCAGATAAATCGACAGAAGCTTGCGCCCCTCGTTGATCGTCGAACCCCAGTCCGGGCTTTCCGGCGGCAGGCCCAGCCCGAAGAAACCCAAGGTTCCCAGAAGGATGGTGGTATAGCCGATGCGCAGACAGAAATCGACGATCAGCGGCCCCCGTGCGTTGGGCAGGATTTCCCACAGCATGATGTACCAGGGACCTTCACCGCGGGTTTGCGCCGCAGCCACATAGTCGCGGGTTTTGATGTCCAAAGCCAGCCCGCGCACGATGCGGAACACCGTGGGCGAGTTCACGAAGACCACCGAGACAAAGACCACCAGGATACCGCCGGGGATATCGAACAGGTCCAGATAGGTAGGCAGGCCCCAAATCCGATAGGCGTCGGTATTGATGATGTAGCCCCCGGTCGAGATCAGCGACAGATACAGCCAGATCGCCACGCCCAGCACCCCGATCAACAGCGGCGTGCGGAATTTCGGGCGTGTATAATAGCGCGAGTTCAGCAGAACGCCGATGAACAGGATCGGGAAGACAAACAGCACGGCAGCCATATAGTTCGGCACACCGGTCGCCACGATCTCGGGCGTGACCAGCAGGTAGAACAGCAGGATCACCGGGAAGGCCAGGATCAGGTTTGCCAGGAAGGACAGGAAGGTGTCCAGACGACCGCCATAATACCCGGCGGGCAGGCCCAGCGTGATACCGACCATGAAGGCAAACAGTGTGGCCAGCGGTGCGATCTGCACCACGATCCACGCGCCTTTGACCATACGGCTGAAGACGTCGCGGGCCAGGTTGTCGCCGCCCAGCAGATACCAGGCATATTCACCATCTTCGACATTCGGCAACGGCGTGCCCGGCACCTTGTTCTTCATGCCCGAGACCTGCACCAGCGGGTCGTGGGTCACGATCAGGTCCAGCGCACCGAAGATGCCGGTAAAGACCCAGAACATCACAAGGCCAAAGCCGATCATGCCGATGGGGCTGTCAAACAGCTTGCCATACAGCCCCAGCCGCCGCTTGAAGGCGATGGACATGGCGTAAAGGATGATCAGCGACACCCATACCGGCAGAAACTGCTGGGATATGGCGCCGATGATCCCGGCGCCTGTGCCCAGAATGATACCCAGCACGATATAGGCCACCGAAATCGCGACGCTGGCCAGGAAACTGTAGCGCAGCGCCATCTGCACCGTGTTGCGCAACCCCGAACCCGAGGTGAGCGTTCCGTCCGGGTTCACCGTCATCGGTGTCTCGGGCAGGAAGATGCTGGTCAATATCCAGACCACGATGGACAAGATCATCAGCCCCAGCGCGATCATCAGAAGGGGGTTCAGAAAGGCGATAGAGCCAGTCCAGCTCAGAGGTTCCATGTTCTGTCCTCCCTTATGAAATACGGATACGTGGGTTCAGATAAACATAGCCGATATCCGAGATCAGCTGCGTTATCAGAACCACAAAGACCGACACGACCGAGATCGCCAGCAGCAACTGGATGTCGTTATTGCCCGCTGCCTGCACCAGCGCCCAACCGAAGCCCTTGTAGTTGAACAGGGTCTCGACGATCACCACGCCGTTCAGCAGCCATGGGAACTGCAGCATGATGACGGTAAAGGGCGCGATCAGCGCGTTGCGCAGCGCGTGTTTCATGACGATATTCGAGAAGGACACCCCTTTCAGGCGCGCGGTGCGGATATACTGCGCCGTCATCACCTCGGTCATCGAGGCGCGGGTCATCCGGGCGATATAGCCCATCCCGTATAGCGCAATGGTCAGCACCGGCAGGAAGAAGTTCTCGAATGTCGGGTTGTCCATCGCCGAGGTCGCCGTGCCCTTGAACCATTTCAGGCCCACCGTGGACGAGGTGAAGATGGCGATGAAGATCACGCCCGATACATATTCCGGCGTCGCCGTGGTGATGATCGAGAAGGTCGAAAGCGAGCGGTCAAGGGCAGACCCTTCGCGCATCCCGGCCAGAACCCCGACGATCAGGGCGGTCGGGACCATCAGGACCAGAACCCAGAACATCAGATAACCGGTATTGCCCAGACGTTTGCCGACGATGCTGCCGACCTCGTCCTTGAAGACGGTGGAATAGCCCCAGTCGCCTTGCAAAACGCCGCAATAGTTGCGCGTGTCCTCGGGCGTTCCGCCGGGGCGCACACAGGTGCCCACGAACTGTCCATCGGCCAGCGTTTTGGTGAACCCGGGCGTCACGCCCAGCCATTGACCGTATTTGATCAATGTCGGCTGCAGATAACCGCGGTTGTCCAGCCAGGCCTCGACCTGTTCGTCGGACATCCGCTGGTTGCCCTGCGTCTTGGCCAGTTTTTCAAGGTTTGGATATAGGTTGGTCAGAAAGAAAACTACAAATGTCAGGCATAGCGCCGTCAGCAGCATCACTCCGAACCGTCTGAGGATGAATAGTCCCATGATGGCCCCTGTTGCTCAGGTATTCCGCAGATCACTGGACCATTATCTGGCCTCGAACAGCCCGGGTTACGCCGGGATGCCTGCGGCTGGAAAGGGCGCCCGCATCGGGGCGCCCAAAAGGTTTACGTCGGTTGCGGGTTACGCCGCCCAACCCCACTTGTAGTGGTGATGTTCGAAGGCAACGTGCATCTCGGTGCCCACCAGACCGTCTTTCATGTGACGGTAGAGCGAGCGCCAGTATGGCTGGATGGTCACGCCTTCTTCCTGGATCAGTGCCTCGCCGCGGGCGACGACTTCGCGGCGCTTGTCGGCATCAGCGATGGCCAGAGCTTCGGCCAGAATCTGGTCGAATTCTTCGTTCTCCCAACCAAATTCGTTCCAGGCTTCGCCCGACTTATAGGCCAGTGCCCAGATTTGGACACCCAGCGGACGCGGGTTCCAGTTGGTCGAGCTGAACGGATACTTCGCCCAGTCGTTCCAGAAGGTGTTGCCCGGCAGAACCGTCCGCTTGACCTTGATGCCCGCGTCACGCAGCTGCGCGGCCACGGCATCGGTGGTGTTGCGGCGCCAGTCGTCGTCGATCGACAGCAGCTCGTGCTCGTAATCGGCCATGCCGGCCTCTTCCATCAGCGCCATTGCAGCTGCCGCGTCCACTTTGCGCGGGGGCAGTTCGTAATAGTCGGGGTGGATCGGACCAACATGGTGGTTTTCCGCAGGCGAGCCGCGACCGCCATAGCCCAGTTCCAGACAGACGGAATTGTCGACTGCCATGGACAGCGCCTGACGCACGCGCTTGTCGGCGTAAGGCTTCTTGCCGTCAACTTCGGCCTGCTGGTTCGGGCGGACCACAATGGTCGCCATGGTGACAACTTCGGATTTCACATAGCCGAGGCCGTCCATCACGTCGATGAATTCACCGACCGATTCATACAGCATGTCGACTTCGTCCGATTCCATCGCAGCCAGCCAGGCCGAGGGATCGGTGCCATAGTCGATATACTCGACCCGGTCCAGCGCGGGGCGACCGAACACTTCTTCACCCCACCAGGTGTGGTCTTCGTTGCGCACCATGATGGCTTTGACGCCAACTTCCAGCTCCTGCATCAGGTAGGGGCCGGTGCCGACATTGTTCAGCAGGTCGGTTTCGCTGAACGACTTGTGCACGATCGCCGCCGGATAGTCCGACATGCCCGGGATCAGGGTGATGTCGGGGTTGGGCAGGTTCAACTGCACGGTGTGGGCGTCCACAACCTGAATGCTGCCTTCGATGGCCTGACCGGTTTCAGCATCGACCAGCGTGCCGAAACGGCCTGCCATCGAGTTGGTTTCCGAGCTCTTGTCGCACCAGCGCGCGATGTTAAAGGCCACGTCTTCGGCGGTGAAATCGTCGCCATTGTTCCATTTCACGCCCGGGCGAACCTTGAGCGTGTACTGGGTGGCGTCGTCGTTGATTTCCCAGCCTTCCAGCAGCATGCCGCGGAACGAGCCGTCCGAGTTGTACTCGACCAGATATTCCAGCGTGCCGCGGCTGAAGTTGGCGATCTGCGACCAGTCATAGGTACGCGGGTCTTTCAGCGCGCGCACTTCCTGCTGAACGCGGATTATACCGCCTTCTTTCTTGGCGTCCTCGCCTGCCGCCTTGGCGGGCGTGGGCAGACCGATCAGACCATAGGCGGCGGCTGCGGACAGACCGAAGCTGGTTGCACGGGTCAGAAACTCGCGGCGGCTCAGCTTGCCATCGCGGTATTCCTGCGCGTGCATCTCGGCCGCCCAATGGACCTGATCGTTGGTGGATTTCTGATTACTCATAGATGTCTCCCTGTGACACTAGGTTTTTTTGGTGTGATTTAGCGTTACGCGTCCCGGGCCGGGCCGGACGGTGTGATAACGGGTGTTCGTTTTTGGATTCTATACATCCCCATGCCGTTATTCGGCACAAGTTTTGCGCTAAGGTCAATGTGCGAAATCGTCATTAAAGGCACAAAAACGACATTCCCCGAGAAAGTCGATCTTGGAGTGTCTCAAGTTTTTGTGACGATGCATATCTGATGGCGCTCAGAAGGGGGCAGATGTCCTGCACGGTATTTTCGGGCAGAGACCCGGTGTCAAATCCCTGTCATATTTGGTTTTTCAAAAGGGCTTCATCGGCAAGCGCGGGTTTCACGTGGCTGCGTCGATTCGGGTCCAGGATTTCATCCGCGCCCGAAACCAGGTGCGTTGCCGTTTGGCGAATTGCCGGGTCGAGATCGTAGCCCGGTCCCGCGCCTGATCCAGCGTCATTTGCCCCTGCAAATAGGCCATCAATTCGGGCACGCCGATGGCTTTGCAGGCGGGCAGGGCGGGATCGTATTGATCGCGCATCGCGGCGACCTCATCCAGTGCGCCAAGGGTCAGCATCTGGTCGAAACGGCGGTTGATCCGGTCCTGCAGCCAGTCCTTGTCCACGTCAAAGACGAGGGGCACCGCGTTGCCGGGTGCCAGAATCGGCGGTGGCGTGTCGGCCTGCCAGTCGATCAGTGGGCGGCCCGTGGCGCGCTGCACCTCCCACGCGCGCTGCACGCGGGCGCGGTTTTGGGTGTCGATCCGCTGCAGCGTTTTGGCATCCACCCCGTCGATCAGCGCCGGTAGCGACATCTGATCCGCCTCAGCCCGTACGCCGGGCGGGGTCGCGGGTATGTCGGCCATGCCCTCGGTCAGTGCGGTGAAATACAGCCCCGTGCCGCCCACGATGATCGGGCGCGGGCCTGCGGTCAGCAGCGGCGTGACCTCGCGCAGCCAATGGCCGGTGGAATAGCTTTGATCGTAGGCCACATGCCCGTAAAGGCGATGCGGCGCGCGCGCCTCATCCGCCGCCGACGGACGGGCCGAGATGACGCGCCAGCAGTCATAGACCTGGCTGGCATCGGCATTGATGATGACACCACCCAGACGCTCGGCAATCTGCAGTGCCAGCTCGGATTTGCCCGATGCGGTTGGCCCCGCGATCAGCACCGGTTTGCCGTCCGGAATGTCGGGCAGGCGATCCCACAGCCGGGTCGCAGAGTCTTCGGCCATCAAGGTATGCCTTATTCCTGACCATCCGCATTGAACCTGCGGGGGTTTTGCTTCATTTTGCGCCGGAAAATAACCCCGTGCCAGCCCGGAGCGCAACATGAGCCTTTCCCCCACCACCGACACCGCCGAGACCCCGAAAACAAAGTATAGCCGCGTGATGCTGAAAATCTCAGGCGAGGCGCTGATGGGCGATCAGGGATTCGGGCTGCACCCGCCAACGGTCCAGCGCATCGCGCAAGAGGTCAAATCGGTCCATGATCTGGGGGTCGAGATCTGCATGGTTATCGGTGGCGGCAATATCTTTCGCGGCCTCAGTGGCTCGGCCCAGGGGATGGAACGCACGACCGCGGACTATATGGGCATGCTGGCCACGGTGATGAACGCGCTGGGAATGCAGTCGGCGCTGGAAGAGATCGGGGTGTTCACCCGTGTGATCTCGGCCATTCGCATGGATGAGGTGTGCGAGCCCTATATTCGCCGCCGCGCCGTGCGCCACCTTGAGAAAAAGCGGGTCTGCATCTTCGCCGCCGGAACCGGCAACCCCTATTTCACAACCGACACTGCCGCGACCCTGCGCGCCAATGAAATGGCGTGTGAGGCGATCTTTATGGGCAAGAACGGCGTCGACGGGGTTTACGATAAGGACCCCAAGACCAATCCCGATGCGGTGCGCTATGACACGGTCAGCTATGACGACGTGCTGGCCAAGCGGCTGCGGGTCATGGATGCCTCGGCCATCGCGCTGGCGCGGGACAACAACCTGCCGCTGATCGTCTTTGGTCTGGATGAGCCCGGCGGTTTCCGTGGCATTCTGGCGGGTGAGGGGACCTATACCAAGGTTCAGGGCTGACACTGACCATTGCCGAATCGCGGGGCCTCAAAGGCCCCCAATTGGGCCTCACTTTCAAGACAGCGTCGCAAACAGGGCGCTGTTTTGTCGTTTTCCGGGTTGCATAATCGACCCGAAAAAGACAGCGAATGTCGTTTTCAATCAGCGGACAGTCTTTTTCCCCAAGCCGGAATTTCCTGCTTTCCCCGATGAGGGGCGCATTGGAAATGGGAGAGAAAACATGTCCGACAACACGGATACCGACTATGAGGTCGGTCAGGACAATGTTCAGATTTTCGGTCTGGACGTCCACAATCCGGTCTTCGCCGTCTCGGGCCTGACCGTCGTCGCTTTCGTCTTTTTTTCGCTGGTGTTTCGCGAACAATCGACCGAGTTCTTCGGCTGGCTGCGCCCGACCCTGACCAGCAATTTCGACTGGGTCTTCATGATCGCGGCGAACATCTTTGTGGTGTTCTCGCTGCTGCTGATCGTCACGCCCTATGGCTCGATCCGGCTGGGCGGTGATGGTGCCAAGCCCGATTACAGCTATGCAGGCTGGTTCGCGATGCTGTTTGCCGCAGGCATGGGCATCGGTCTGGTGTTCTGGGGCGTGGCCGAGCCGATCTCGCATTACGGCTCGTCCCTGGGCGGCGTGGCCGTGGGCGAGGATGGCGTGCGTACCGACTGGGCGCCGCTGGGGGCCGGTCTTGAGGACCCCGAAGCCGCGCGCAAGCTGGCGATGGCCGCGACCATCTTCCACTGGGGCATGCACCCCTGGGCGGTGTATGCAGTGGTGGCGCTGGCGCTGGCCTTCTTCAGCTTTAACCGGGGTCTGCCGCTGACCATGCGATCAGTCTTTTACCCGCTGTTTGGTGAGGCGACATGGGGTCCGCTGGGCCACGTCATCGATGTGCTGGCGGTGTTTGCCACGATCTTCGGTCTGGCGACTTCGCTGGGACTGGGCGCGACGCAGGCGCTGGCGGGGCTGAATTATCTGTTTGGCGTGCCGATTTCGGACGGGATGAAAGTGCTTCTGATCGGCCTGATCACCGTCTTTGCGCTGATCTCGGTCGTGGCCGGGCTGGATAAGGGCGTCAAGCGCCTGTCCGAGGCGAACATGATCCTCGCCGCCGCGCTGCTGCTGCTGGTTCTGATCGTGGGCCCGACGCTGGCGATCCTGACTGGGTTCTTCGACAGCATGATCGAATACGTCATCGCGCTGCCCGCCCTGTCGAACTGGGTCGGGCGTGAGGACACCAACTTCATGCAGGGCTGGACCACCTTCTACTGGGCCTGGTGGATTTCCTGGTCGCCCTTTGTTGGCATGTTCATCGCCCGCATCTCGCGCGGACGTACCGTGCGTGAATTCGTCACCTGCGTCATCCTGATCCCGACCGTTGTCGGCGCCCTGTGGATGAGCGTCTTTGGCGGAGCCGCGTTGGATCAGGTCATGTCCGGTTCGGGTCAGGCCCTGTCGGATGCCGCGCTGGAACTGAAGATGTTCACCATGTTCGAGCAATTCCCGATGACCTCGCTGCTGTCCTTTGTCGGCATCATTCTGGTGGTTGTGTTCTTTGTCACCAGCTCGGACTCCGGCTCGCTGGTGATCGACACGATCACCGCAGGCGGCAAGACCGATGCCCCGACCGCGCAGCGTGTGTTCTGGTGCGTGCTGGAAGGGGCTATTGCGATCGTGCTGTTGCTGGGTGGCGGTCTTGGGGCGCTGCAGGCGGCGGCCATTGCCACCGGCTTCCCCTTTGCCATCGTTCTTGTGCTGATGTGCGTGTCGCTGTTCATCGGGCTGGCCAATGAAAAGCGCCGCCGCAACTAAGCGCGTAACACATTGAAAACATGAAAGGGCCTCGGGGTTTTCCCGGGGCCCTTTTTCGATGGTCTGTGGGTGACGAAACGTTGACCTCGACCACGGCTTGACGGCGCGGGTCTTGCGCTGCTTACTGGCCGCGAAATCCCGACCCGAACGATAAGGAGACCGTGGTCATGAGCCCTCTGGACATCAATTTTGTGCGGTCCCAGTTTCCAGCCTTTGCCGAACCCGGCCTGCAGGGGCAGGCGTTTTTCGAAAACGCCGGTGGCTCTTACACCTGCAAGCCGGTGATCGACCGCCTGTTCCGCTTCTACACACAGCGCAAGGTGCAGCCCTATGCGCCTTATGAGGTCAGCCGACTGGGTGGCGAAGAGATGGATGAGGCCCGTGCCCGCATGGCTGCGATCCTTGGGGTGGATACGGATGAATTCAGCTTTGGCCCCTCGACCACGCAGAACACCTATGTTCTGGCGCAGGCGTTCCGGCAGTGGATGCAGCCGGGCGATGCCATCGTGGTGACCAATCAGGATCACGAGGCCAATTCCGGCCCCTGGCGGCGCCTGGCCGAGGACGGGATCGAGATCCGCGAATGGCAGATCGACCCGGATACCGGCAGCCTGAACCCGCAGGATCTGGAAAACCTGCTGGATGAACGGGTGCGGCTGGTCTGTTTCCCCCATTGCTCGAACGTGGTGGGTGAGATCAATCCGGTCACGCAGATCACCGCGATTGCCCATGCTGCCGGGGCATTTGTCTGTGTCGATGGCGTCTCTTACGCGCCGCACGGGTTTCCCAACGTGGGCGATCTGGGGCCGGATATCTATCTGTTCTCGGCCTACAAGACCTATGGCCCGCATCAGGGCTGCATGGTGATCCGTCGCAGTCTGGGGCAGTTGCTGCCCAATCAGGCGCATTATTTCAACGCGGGTGATCTGTACAAACGCTTCACCCCGGCCGGTCCCGACCATGCGCAGGTGGCGGCCTGCGCCGGTATGGCCGATTACATCGATCTGCTGAGCGACCATCACGGCGGCCCGACCGACAGCGCCGCTGCGCGTGGGGCCTTTGCCCATGATCTGATGCGCGGGCATGAGGTCACCTTGCTGCAACCGCTGCTGGACGCGGTCAAGGATCGCAACGCGGTGCGGCTGATCGGCCCGTCGGATGCCAGCAAACGCGCACCGACCGTGGCGCTGGCGGTGAACCGCCCGGCAGAACCGGTCGCGGCGGAACTGGCAAAACATGGCATCATGGCCGGGGGCGGCGACTTTTACGCCGTGCGCGCGCTGCAGGCGGTGGGGGTTGATCCGGATGTGGGCGTGTTGCGGGTCAGCTTTACCCACTATACCTCTCAACAGGAAATTGATCAGCTGTTAGAGGCGCTTGACCGCGTTTTGTGATCCAGTTTTCACCCTGTCGCGTATTCAAGGAAAACAGGCAGGGTGACAATGGCTGACGGGCTACCTCCGATCATTTTATGGTTCCGGCGCGATCTGCGTCTGGCTGACCATCCGGCGTTGGATGCGGCGGTCCGGGCCGGCCGTCCGGTGCTGCCGGTCTTTATTCTGGATGATCAGGTGCAGGGGCTGGGCGCGGCCCCGAAGTGGCGTCTGGGGCTGGGATTGGAAACCTTCGACCGGACCCTGCGCGCGCAAGGCAGTCGGCTGATCCTGCGACAGGGCGCACCTTTGTCCGTGCTGCGTGATCTGATCGCCGAAACCGGCGCGCGCGCTGTCTACTGGTCCCGCGCCTATGATCCGGCGGGGATTGAGCGGGACACTCAGGTCAAGGCCGCCCTGACCGGGCAGGGGGTGCAGGCGCGATCCTTCCCCGGGCATCTGCTGTTTGAACCGTGGGACGTGACAACGAAGACCGGCCAACCGTTTCGTGTCTTCACCCCGATGTGGCGCGCGGTGCAGGGACGTGATGTTCCGGCCCCTGCGTCCGCTCCCGCTACAATCCCAGCGCCGCCAGACTGGCCGTTGTCCGAGACTTTGGCGTCATGGAAACTCGACCGTGACATGCAGCGGGGCGCGACGATCCTGCGTCCCTTTGTTAAGGCCGGAGAGGCGGCGGCACAGGATCGACTGGACCAATTTCTGCATCGCGTCGACCAATATGAGACGGGGCGGGATATGTTGTCCGAGGACGCGACCTCGGATCTGTCGGAATATCTGTCACTGGGTGAGATCGGCCCACGCACGATCTGGCATCTCGCACAAGAGGCACCGGGGGCCGAACCCTATCTGCGCCAACTGGCGTGGCGCGAGTTCGCCTATCAATTGATGTATAACTGGCCTCATCTCCTGACCGACAATTGGAAGCAGGATTGGGACAATTTCCCGTGGCAAACTGACCCCAACGGCGCGCATGTGACGGCTTGGCGGCAGGCACGGACCGGGGTGCCTCTGGTCGATGCGGGGTTGCGGCAAATGTATGTGACCGGGCGCATGCACAATCGTGCGCGCATGGTCGTGGCCAGCTATCTGACCAAACATTTGATGACCCATTGGCGTATCGGTATGGAATGGTTCGCCGATTGCCTGACCGACTGGGACCCGGCGGCCAATGCGATGGGCTGGCAATGGGTGGCAGGCTCTGGCCCCGATGCGGCCTCGTTCTTTCGCATCTTCAACCCCGAGAGCCAAAGGCAGAAGTTTGACCCGCAATCGACCTATCTGCAGCGCTGGATCGCCGAAGATCAGCGCGACCCGCCCGAGACGGCGCTGGCCTATTTCGACGCCATCCCCCGATCATGGGCGATGCGCCCCACGGATGCTTACCCCCGGCCCATCGTTGATCTAAGCGATGGTCGCAAACGGGCGCTGGCGTCGTATGAAACCGTAAAAACACCAGTAAGGAACTGAAAACTTGCCAGAAACAAAATCCCGTCATAGCCTGACGGCACGATCGCGGAGGGGAGGCCGGATGGTTCTAACAACCACAGACGGGCAGGAGAATCTGCCGAGATATTTCGCTCAGGTATTCAAGATGCTGACCCGGATGAGTATGGGGCGGCTGGACATCGCCTTGCCCGATGGACGGGTGTTTCGGGCCGAGGCGCCGAAACCGGGCCCCATCGCGCGGGTGGACATTCACGATCCCGACGTCTTTGCCCGGCTGATCCGCGAAGGCGAGCTGGGTTTCTCCGACGGCTATCTGGAAGGGGATTGGAGCACCCCCGACCTGCGCGCCTTTATGGATCTGGTGCATCTGGGCACTGAAACCGTCTATGACGATTTCACCGGCAAGTTTCTGGTGCGCGCCTATGAACGGCTGCGGTTCTGGCTGCATCGCAACCACCGGTCGCAGGCGAAAAAGAACATCTCGTACCATTATGATCTGGGCAATGAGTTCTACGGGCTGTGGCTGGACGACACCATGACCTATTCCAGCGCCATTTTTGAGACCGGGCAGGAAAGTCTGGAAAAGGCGCAGACCGCGAAATATGCCAGTCTGGTGGATGAAATGGGCGCACAGCCCGGTGACCACATTCTGGAAATCGGCTGCGGCTGGGGCGGCTTCGCGGAATATGCCGCGAAAGAGCGTGGCTTGCGGGTCACAGGGCTGACGATCAGTCAGGAACAGTTGAAGTTCGCACAGGAACGTATTGAAAAAGCTGGTCTTTCTGATCTGGTCGAGTTCAAGCTTCAGGATTACCGGGATGAGCGCGGGCAATATGACGGCATCGCCTCGATCGAGATGTTCGAGGCGGTTGGACAGAAATATTGGCCCGTGTTCTTTGACACGGTCCGGGACCGTCTGAAACCGGGGGCGCAAGCCACGTTGCAGATCATCACCGTGGCCGATCATCGCTGGGATATCTACAAGAACGGCGTTGATTTCATTCAGAAATATATCTTTCCGGGGGGTATGCTACCCGCGCCTTCGGTGCTGCGGGATCATATAACGCAATCCGGCCTGGATGTGGTTCGGTCCAAGGAATTCGGCAAAAGCTACGATCTGACCCTGTGCCGCTGGTACGAGACCTTCAACGAAAAATGGGATCAGATCGCCGAAATGGGCTTTGATGAGCGTTTCCGCCGCATGTGGAATTATTATTTGACCGCCTGCGGTGCAGCCTTTGACACGGGCAATTGCGATGTGACACAGATCACAATAGCAAAACCGAGTTAACGGACGGACCCGTCACATGCCAACTGCCACCCGACTTGTTGCCGCCTTTTGCCTGCTGGTGGTGGCCTTCATCGTGTCGAGCATGATCATCGCCAATGGTGAAGAGGGCAAATCCTATGGCTATTTCACCTATGTGAACATGATCATAGGCGTTGTCTGTGGCTGGAAGATCATGGGCAAACGCGCGGGTCGCGGCTGGACCGCGGCCCTGAACAACGGGCTGACCGGCATGGCGTCGCTGGTGTTCTGGGGCCTGTTCGTGCAGGGCACGTATGAGATGTTCCGCCAGGCCATGCGCAACCGCTTTGGCGGCCCGTTCGATGCCCTGTCGGCGGTCTTCACGCTGAGTGTCGAGTTTGCCCAGCAACTGCTGGTGCCGGAAATCCTGTGGACGCTGGCCATCGGGGCTGTTGTGGCCGGGCTGGCCTCGGAAGAAGCCTGGCGCCGCTGGCGCTAACGCGCCTCAGTCCAAATTACGAAAGTCAAAGCTTTGCCTGATCTGTTTTTCTACGGAACGTTGCAACATGTTCCCCTGCTGGAGCTTGTGCTGGGGCGCAAAGCCGAAGATTTGCAGCTGTCCCGGGTCGAACTGGCCGATCATTCCGTATACGCGGTTCAGGATCAGATATTCCCGATGATCCAGGCCGAACCCGGCGGTACGGCGCATGGCCTTCTTGCGCAGGGGTTAAGCGACAATGACGTCGCGCGGCTGGCGTTTTACGAAGGTGGCTTTGAATACGATCTGCAGCGCCGGACAGTCACCCGGGCCGATGGAACAACCGCAACGGCGCAGGTGTTTTTTCCTGCACCCGGCACATGGCAACCCGGCGGGCCGTGGTCCTTGGGCGATTGGGTCGACAATTGGGGTCCGGTCACGCTGTTGGCTGCCGAGGAAGAAATGGCCTATTTCGGCCGGGTCGAGGCCGCGACCATCGCGCGCTATGCCCCGGCGACGCTGATGCGGGCATGGGCCAAACTGGCGGCACAGGCGCGCAAGACCGGCGATTCCCGTGATGTCGCCGAGGATGTCATCGTGCATCGGCGCAATCGGGCCTATTTCGACTATTTCGGTGTCGATGAGATCGAGCTGCAACACCGCAAATATGACGGAACCATGGGGCCGGTCCTGAAGCGCAGCGCCCTGATGCAGGGCAGTGCGGTGATCATCCTGCCTTACGATCCGCTGCGCGACTCTGTCCTGCTGGTGGAACAATTCCGGGCGCCGCCCTTTCTGATCGGCGACCCCGAGCCGTGGATATGGGAAACGGTGGCCGGAATGATCGACCCCGGCGAAACACCCGAACAGGCCGCTCATCGCGAATGTATGGAAGAGGCGGGGCTGACGCTCAATGCGTTGCATTATGCCGGTGGGGCCTATTCTTCGACCGGGTCCTCGACCGAGTTTGTGCATCTTTACATAGGCTTGGCTGATCTGACCGAAACCATCAGTGGCGGTGGGCTGGACACGGAGGGCGAGGATATCCGCAGCCGGATTCTGCCCTTTGACACGTTCAAGCAGATGCTGGACAGCCATGGTTTCAAGAATCTGCAACTGCTGGCAGCGGCGCATTGGCTGATCCGGAACCGGGACAGGCTGCGCGGTTCATGATCCCCGCTTGTGGTTAAGGCGGGGCACCTGTAAATCTTCTGCGATACCAAATGACAAGAGGGCGCCATGCGCATTGCACGAGACCTGGCCGACGCAGTTGGCAAAACACCCCTGATCCGCCTGCGCCGCATCAGCGAGGAAACCGGGTGCGAAATCCTCGGCAAGGCCGAGTTCATGAACCCCGGCCAGTCGGTCAAAGACCGCGCCGCCCTGTATATCATCCAGGACGCCATCGCGCGCGGTGATCTGAAACCGGGTGGTACGATTGTCGAAGGTACGGCTGGAAACACCGGGATTGGTCTGGCGCTGGTCGGGGCCTCGATGGGGTTCAAGACGGTGATCGTGATCCCCGAAACCCAGTCGGAAGAGAAAAAGGATATGCTGCGGCTGGCGGGTGCGCAGCTGGTGCAGGTGCCTGCCGCGCCGTATCGCAACCCCAACAATTTCGTGCATTACTCGCGCCGTCTGGCCGAGGAACTGGCGCAGACCGAGCCCAACGGCGCGATCTGGGCCAACCAGTTCGACAATGTCGCCAACCGTCAGGCCCATGTGGAAACCACCGGGCCGGAAATCTGGGACCAGACCGGCGGCAAGGTGGATGGCTTTGTCAGCGCCGTGGGGTCGGGGGGCACTCTGGCCGGTGTGGCCGAGGTGTTGCAGCCCAAGGGCGTCAAGGTTGCCTTGGCCGATCCGATGGGGGCGGGCCTGTTTTCTTACTACACCACCGGTGAGATCGCGATGGAGGGTGGCTCGATCGCCGAAGGCATCGGACAGGTGCGGATCACCAAGAACCTCGAAGGGTTCACGCCCGATTTCACCTATCAGGTCACCGATAACGAGGCGCTGCCCTATATTTTTGACCTGCTGCGCGACGAGGGGCTGGTCATGGGCGGCTCGACCGCGATCAACATGGCGGGCGCGGTGCGTCTGGCCAAGGATCTGGGCCCGGGCCATACCATCGTGACCATCCTGTGCGACTTTGGCACCCGCTATCAGTCCAAACTGTTCAACCCCGAATTCCTGCGCGAAAAGGAACTGCCGGTGCCCGATTGGATGACCGAGGCCCCCCGCAGCATTCCCGGCGTGTTCGAGGACGTGTGATGCTGCGGCAGGTTCGCCTGTTCCTGACCCTTCTGACATTCTGCCTGTTCGGGCTGGGCGGGGCTGCCCATGCCCAGCTGAGCGATAGGCAGAGTGAGTATTATCAGGGCTGGCTGGATACGGCGAACCGCGCCGAGACGGTGATCGAGGTCAATCGGGCCTCGAATGCTGCACTTGAGAATTTGCGTTCGGAAATAAACGGTTATCGCGAAGATTTCAACAAGGCGCGTGGGGCCAATACCGAACGCATCCAGACGCTGGAAAACCAGATAAAGGCGCTGGGACCCAAGCCCGAGGATGCCAGTTCCGAACCCGAGGAACTGGCCACCCTGCGCGCGCATCTGGAAAGCCAGCTCAACAGCCTGCGGGTCCCGCGCATTGTCTCGGAAGAGGCATATACCCGCGCCAACGGGCTGATCAGCGAGATCGACCAGATTATCCGCGTACGACAAAAGAAAGAACTGCTGGAGCGCGGCCCGTCACCGCTCAACCCCGCCTATTGGGGTCCGGCCTGGGTGGATGTGACCGAAGGCGTCCGCAGTCTGGTCAATGAAACGGTGGAAAACCTGCGCACAGAGACGGTGCGGCAGCGGGTGCAGGACCGCAGCCTGGGAATACTGTTCCTGCTGGCTGTCTCGGCCGTTCTGCTGTTGTACGGGCGCCGGTGGTCCGAACGTGGCGGAGATTATCTGCGCCAGTTTGGAGGCAAGGGCAGCGGCGTCTGGACCTTTGTCATTTCGCTGTTCCGCATCATTCTGCCCTGGGCCGGGGTCTATGCGCTGGTGCAGGCGATTGTCCTGACCGGCGTTTTGGGGCTGCGCGGCACTTTGCTGATCCAGAACGTGCCGTATTGGGCAGCGATTGTACTTTATTTCGACTGGATCGGGCGGCAGATTTATCTGATCGGCGCGGCGCAGGATTTCAAACGCCTGTCCGCGCAGCGGATCACCGAACTGCGCATCTATATCGACCTGCTCGCGGGTATGCTGATCCTGCATGAACTGGCCATCCTGTTCGATGAGATCGAAAATGTCTCGGACGCGACCCGCGCTGTTCTGAGCTTTCCGGTGGTTCTGGCCACGGCGCTGTTGTTGCTGCGGGTCCGCCAGATCCGGAAGATGCCGCAAGAGGCCGACCCGTCCAACCCGCGACTGGCTGGGTTCAGCCAACTGGTCGAGTTCCTGCGCCGGGCGCTGTTCCTGCTGGGCCTTGCAACGCCGGTTCTGGCCGCGTTCGGTTACATCAACGCGGCCGAAGGTATCGTGTTCCCGGCCGTTAAGACGCTGGTGCTGATTGCGGCGCTGGTGATCGTGCAACGGTTCTTTGCATCGGTCTATGGCTGGATCACGGGGCAGGGCGATGCCGCGCGGGATTCACTGTTCTCCGTGCTGGTGGGTTTTGCCCTGGCGATCTGTTCGATCCCGATCCTCGCGATTTACTGGGGCGCGCGGGAAACCGATCTGCTTGAGGTCTGGACACGTCTGCTGCAGGGCTTTGACATTGGTGGGGTGACCGTTTCGCCCAGCAATTTCATGACCTTCGTGGCGATCTTTGTCATCGGCTACATGCTGACGCGGCTGTTGCAGGGCGGGCTGCGCAACTCGCTACTGCCCAAGACCAGCATGGACCCCGGCAGCCAGAACGCCATCGTGGCGGGCACCGGCTATGTTGGTGTGGTTCTGGCCGCGCTGGCGGCGATTATGGTGGCCGGATTTGATCTGTCCTCGCTGGCTATCGTTGCAGGCGCGCTGTCGGTCGGAATTGGCTTTGGGCTGCAGACCATTGTGTCGAATTTCGTCTCGGGCATCATCCTTCTGGTGGAACGTCCGATCTCCAAGGGGGACTGGATCGATGTGAACGGGATGATGGGCTATGTGCGCGATATCTCGGTACGCTCGACAAGGATCGAGACGTTCGACCGCAGCGACGTGATCGTTCCGAACTCGGACCTGATCAGCGGCGTGGTCACCAACTATACGCGCGGCAACACGATCGGGCGGCTGATCGTGCCGGTGGGCGTGGCCTATGGCACCGATACCCGTAAGGTCGAGACAATTTTGGGCGAGATTGCCAACGCGCATCCCATGGTGTTGGCCAACCCTGCGCCCAGCGTGGTGTTTCAAGGCTTTGGCGCAGATTCGCTGGATTTCGAAATCCGCGCGATTCTGCGGGATGTGAACTGGGTTCTGTCAGTCAAATCCGACATGAACCACGAGATCAACCGCCGCTTTGTCGAAGAAAACATCGAGATTCCGTTCGCCCAGCGCGATGTCTGGCTGCGCAATGCCGAGGTGTTGCGCGGCGAAGTGCCCGAGGCCACACCCGCCGCCGAGCCGGGCGAGACACGCAGGCAATCGGGGCCGGTTGAGCTGACTGAACCCGATCTGGACAATGGCGATGGGGACGAAATCTGATCCGGGCACATAACGCGCCTGAACCTGGGTAAACGGGGACGGAACAGCAGGTCAGAATTTCGTGGCTAAGGCCCCTTTTCCTTGTAATGGGGCCTTGCAAATCCACGCCTCATAGTCCAAACAACGCCGGCACGGAGAGGTGGCCGAGTGGTCGAAGGCGCACGCCTGGAAAGTGTGTAGGCGGGAAACCGTCTCCAGGGTTCGAATCCCTGTCTCTCCGCCA
>NZ_JALCBM010000030.1:41938-47428 GCF_028066395.1 Ruegeria sp. | reverse complement strand
TCGGTGAAAGAGAAGATCGGGTTCAAGAATGCGCAGAGGTTGCTTGCACTCTGAACGCGGTCGGCGTCTGCCCGAATTCGGCCCGGAACGCCCGCGTCATGGCGCTGGCGTTGTCGTACCCGCAGCGGCTGGCGATTTCGGCCACCGACTGATCCGTTTCGGTGGTCAGCTTACGGGCCAGGTTCAGGCGCAGGCGGCGGTAGAGCGCGCGCGGGGTGGTGCCGAGTTCAGACTGAACGCGGGTTTCGATCTTCTTTTGTGAACAGCCCAGCCGTCGGGCGATGTCCTGAATGCGGATCGGGGATTCGATCGTGGATTGCATGATGCCCAGTACGCGGTTGACCAGCGTATCCTCGGATTTCATCGGCAGGGCGTAGGATTGCGGGGTGCCGCGGGTCATCAGCAGATGCGCGACCTCCATCGACAGCAATGGCCCATGATCGGCCCGGATCAGCGCGTCGGCCAGATCGAACGCCGCCATTGCACCAGAGCAGGTGATGCGATTGCCGTCGATCACGAACCTCTCCTGCACGGCGTCGATATTGGGAAAGGTCTCCTCAAACCGCGACAGCTCATCCCAATGGATTGTAGCGCGGCGGTCGTCCAGCAACCCGGCGCGCGCCAGCAGCCAGCTGCCGGTGTCCAGCCCCGCCAGAATCGCGTGCCGTTTCGCAGCCGCCCGCAAGGCCCGGCTGATCGGCGCGGTATCCAGCCCGAGGAACCCATAAGACGGCATGACCACCAGCACGTCACCACTTTCCTTCCCCAACGCTCCGTGCGGCGTGACTTGCAGCCCGCTGGAGCTGTGCACCGCCTGCCCGTCCGGCGAGTAGAACCGCCACGCGTAAAGCGCCTGCCGGGACAGGGTATTCGCGGCGCGCAACGGCTCGACCGAATTGGCAAGGCAATGGTTCGAGAAACCGTCAAACAGAAGAAAGTTGAACTGCCGTGTCAATTTTTTCCAATCCTGCACGATAAAACGCCTAATCGGCATGCCATTGAATAATCCCCTGCGGTTTCATTCGTCAATCACTCATCCAAAGGAACCCGCGTGATGAATTTTGGTCTGTCCGACGAACAGGAGATGATCGTCTCAACCGTTCGCAGCTTTGTGGAAAACGAGATTTACCCGCATGAAGATGCCGTTGAGCGCAGTGGTCAGGTGCCGCGTGAGTTGGGCGAAGAGATCAAGCAGAAATGCATCGATCTGGGGTTCTACGCCTGCAACTTCCCTGAAGAGGTCGGCGGCGCGGGTCTGTCCCATCTCGACTTCACCCTGGTCGAGCGGGAGTTGGGGCGCGGGTCGATGGCGTTGACGCATTTCTTCGGTCGTCCGCAAAACATCCTGATGGCCTGCAATGACGACCAGCGCGAACGCTACCTGCTGCCCGCCGTGCGGGGTGAGAAGATGGACGCGCTGGCGATGACCGAGCCGGACGCGGGCTCGGACGTGCGGGGGATGAAGTGTCAGGCCCTGCGGGATGGCGGGGATTGGGTTGTCAACGGGTCAAAGCACTTTATCTCTGGCGCGGAACACGCTGATTTCTTTATCGTTTTCATCGCCACGGGTGTGGATGAAACTCCGAAAGGTCCAAAGAAGCGGATAACGACCTTTCTGGTGGATCGCGGCACGCCGGGGTTTGAGGTGCGCGAGGGCTATAACTCGGTCAGCCATAAGGGGTACAAGAACTACATCCTCTATTTCGATAATTGCCGCCTGCCCGACGCACAGGTTCTGGGCGAGGTCGACGGCGGTTTTGCGGTGATGAACGAATGGCTCTATGCCACGCGCCTGACGGTTGCGGCGTTTTCGGTCGGGCGTGCGCGGCGTTGTTTCGACTACGCGCTGAACTATGCGGCAGAGCGCAAGCAGTTCGGCCAGCCCATTGGTAAGTTTCAGGGTGTGGGCTTCCAGATCGCCGACATGATCACCGAGATTGACGCTGCCGACTGGCTGACTTTGGCCGCCGCGTGGCGGCTGGATCAGAACCTGCCTTCGAACAGAGAGATTGCGTCAGCCAAGCTCTATGCCTCGGAAACACTGGCACGGGTTACGGACACCACGTTGCAGATTTTTGGCGGCATGGGGCTGATGGATGACTTCCCCATCGAACGCTTCTGGCGCGATGCGCGGGTCGAACGCATCTGGGACGGCACCAGCGAGATTCAGCGCCACATCATCAGCCGCGATCTGCTGCGTCCGCTGGGCGCTTGACGATGACCAAAGACCTGACCCGCCTGCTGCGCCCGAAAACCATCGCCGTGATTGGCGGCGGGGCATGGTGCCAGCAGGTTTTCCTGCAATCCGAACGCATGGGCTATGCCGGGCAAATCTGGCCGGTGCATCCCAAGGCCAGCGACATTGCGGGGCATAAGGCGTTCGCCTGCCTCGAAGACCTGCCCGCTGCCCCCGACGCGGTGTTCATCGGCATCAACCGGCACGCGACGATTGAGGCGGTCCGGGCTCTTGCAGCCATGGGCGCGGGCGGCGCGGTCTGCTTCGCCTCGGGCTTTTCCGAGGCGGTGGCCGAGGATGACACCGGCGGCGACCTGCAGGCGCAGTTGATCGACGCCGCCGGAGATATGCCGATACTGGGGCCGAACTGCTATGGCTTCATTAACGCTTTGGACGGGGCGCTGTTGTGGCCTGACCAGCATGGGGCGGTGCCGGTCGATAAGGGTGTGGCGATCCTGACGCAAAGTTCGAACATCTCGATCAACCTGACCATGCAGAAACGCGCCCTGCCGATTGCCTACATGGTGGCTTGCGGGAACATGGCGCAGACCAGTCAGGCACAGATCGCGGCGGCGTTGATTGACGACCCCCGCGTCACAGCGGTGGGTCTGCATATCGAAGGCTTCAAGGATATCCGCGAGTGGGAGACGTTCGCCGCCAAAGCCTATGATAAAGGCGTGCCGCTGATCGCCCTCAAGGTGGGTGCGTCGGAACAGGCGCAGGCGGCGACCGTGTCGCATACCGCCTCACTGGCGGGCAGCGATGCCGGGGCGCAGGCGCTGTTGGAGCGGCTGGGTATTCCACGCCTGACCGCCCTGCCCGATTTCTTGGAGACGCTGAAGCTGCTGCATTGTTATGGCCCGCTGCCGGGCGGCAACATCGCCTCAATCAGTTGTTCGGGGGGCGAAGCGAGCCTGATTGCCGATATGGCCGTAGGCTCCGGCCTGACTTTCCCGCGCCTGAGCGAGGACAAGAAAACCCGCCTGCGTGATGCGCTCGGCCCAATGGTGGCGCTGAACAACCCGCTGGATTATCACACCTATATCTGGCGGGATGAAGACGCGATGGCGCGGGCGTGGTCCGGTATGACTGGCGATGACATCGACCTGACATTCTCCATCCTTGACTATCCGACCACCGATCCCACGGATTGGGCCGTTGCCTCGCGCGCAGCACTCAAGGTTCGCGCCGACACCGGCGCGCGCTTTGCCGTTGCCGCGACCCTGCCGGAACTACTGCCTGAAGATGTGGCGCAGGAGTTGATGACAGGCGGCGTGGTGCCGCTGATGGGTCTGCGTGAGGCCCTCGCTGCCACGCGCGCGGCAGGGCAAATCGCACCTCCGGCGCGCGACCCGATCTGCCTGCCCGGCACGGCAGAAACGACCCGGACATTGACCGAGGCGGCCTCCAAGCAAGCGCTGATGGAGTGCGGTTTGCGTGTTCCGCAAAACCGCACGGTCCGAGGCAGGGCCGAGGCACAAGCCGCCGCGCAGGACATGGCCGAACCCTTCGCCGTCAAAGGCGTGGGGCTGGCGCATAAGTCCGAACATGCCGCCGTGCGGTTGGGCGTCACGGCAGCAGATGTGGCAGACGTAGCCGCTGAAATCGGCACCGAAGACATCTTGATCGAAGAGATGATCACCGGCGCCGTAGCCGAACTGTTGGTCGGAGTCGTGCGCGACCCGGCTCATGGGTTTGTCCTGACGCTGGGCGCGGGCGGCGTCCTGACCGAGGTGCTGCGCGACACCGCATCCCTGCTGGTGCCCAGCACGCCGGACGACATTCGCACAGCCCTTGGAAAACTGAAAATCGCACCGCTGCTGGCAGGCTATCGCGGCCAGCCCGCGGCTGATATGGATGCGATCATCGCCGCAGTGCAGGCCGTTCAGACCTATGTGCTGCAAAATGCCGACACGCTTGGCGAGGTCGAGATCAACCCGCTCCTCTGCACGCCGGACACGGCGGTGGCGGTGGATGCCCTTATCAGAAAGGCCTGAGACATGGACCCGATCAAAACCCGCCGCGAAGGCCCGATCCTAGAGGTGACGCTGGACCGGCCCAAGGCCAACGCCATCGATCTGGCCACCAGCCGGATCATGGGTCAGGTCTTTGCCGAATTCCGCGACGACCCCGACCTGCGCGTGGCCATCCTGACCGGCGGTGGCGAGAAGTTCTTTTGCCCCGGCTGGGACCTGAAGGCCGCCGCAGACGGCGACGCCGTGGATGGCGATTACGGCGTCGGCGGGTTCGGAGGATTGCAGGAGTTGCGCGATCTGAACAAGCCGGTCATCGCAGCCGTCAACGGCATCGCCTGCGGCGGCGGGTTGGAACTGGCGCTGTCCGCCGACATGATCCTTGCTGCCGACCACGCCACTTTTGCCCTGCCCGAGATCCGATCCGGCACCGTTGCAGATGCGGCCAGCGTCAAGCTGCCCAAACGCATCCCCTATCACATCGCGATGGAGCTGCTGCTGACCGGACGCTGGTTCGACGCCGAAGAGGCCAACCGTTGGGGACTGGTAAACGAAATCCTGCCTGCCGATCAGTTGATGGACCGCGCATGGGAACTGGCTCGCCTGCTCGCCTCGGGTCCGCCGCTGGTCTATGCGGCGATCAAAGAGATCGTCCGCGACGCGGAAGACAGCAAGTTTCAGGATTCGATGAACCGGATCACCAAGCGGCAATTGCGCTCGGTCGATGTGCTCTATGCCAGCGAGGACCAGTTGGAAGGCGCCCGCGCCTTTGCCGAAAAGCGCGATCCGGTCTGGAAGGGGAAATAGCCTAGCGGGCCATCGCCTGCGGCAGGATGAACGGGAGCTCAGACGGCGGCACGGTGCTGATGGGCAGGTCAATTCCATAGACCTGCTGCATCGTGGCGCTGGTCAGAACCTCTTGCGGGGTGCCCGATCCCCAGACCCGGCCTTGCGACAGCACATAGACCTGATCGGCGAACAGCGCGGTCAGGTTCAGGTCATGCATGACCACAACCACCCCGCCGCCGCGCGCGGCGAAATCGCGCGCGATACCCAGAACGGTGAACTGATGCGCGATGTCGAGGCTGGCGACCGGTTCGTCCAGCAGCAGCCAGCGGGGTTGGTCGCTGTCGGCGCTTTCCCAGACCTGTGTCAGGACGCGGGCCAGTTGCACACGTTGCTGCTCACCCCCCGACAGGTTCTGATAGGAACGGTTCTCGAACCCGGCCAGATCGACATGGGCCAGAGCTTGCGATGGCAGGTGATCCTCCATCGCGGCCA
>NZ_JALCBM010000030.1:6795-41838 GCF_028066395.1 Ruegeria sp. | reverse complement strand
GCCAGATCGACATGGGCCAGAGCTTGCGATGGCAGGTGATCCTCCATCGCGGCCAACCCGTTGGCGAGGCCCAGACGGACGATTTCCAACACGCTGAAGGGGAAGGCGACCGTTGAAGCCTGCGGCAGAACCCCACGCATCGGGGCCAGTTCCCACGGTTTCAGCGTTGCAATATCCTGCCCGTTCAGGGTGACGGTGCCCAAGGCCGGGATATCCCCCGACAGCGCCTTCAGCAGGGTTGACTTGCCCGATCCGTTGGGGCCGATGATGGCCGTGACCTTGCCGGGTTCGGCGGTGAAATCGACACCATGCAGGATTTGCTTGCGCCCCAGTGTGACGCGGATGTTTTCAGCTTTCATGACTTACATCCCCATGGTGCCGTGACGCCGCAGCAGTATCCACAGGAACACCGGCGCGCCCAGAATGGCGGTGACGATCCCGATCGGCAGCTCTGCCGGGGCAACGACCACGCGGCTGATCATGTCCGCAAATAGCAGCAAGCTTGCCCCCAACAGGGCCGAGTTCATCAGCAGCCGGTGGTGATCCGGGCCGGTGGCCAGTCGCAACAGATGCGGCACGACGATGCCGATGAAACCGATGCCGCCAGACACCGCCACGGCGGCACCGGTTGCGGCGGCGACGGCCAGAATGGCCAGATTCTTGCTGCGCTGAACGGGGATGCCGATGTGATGGGCCACCGCCTCTCCCATCGCCATGCCGTTCAGGGCGCGGGCCAGAAATTGAGTGCTGATCACCGCGATCAGGATGATCGGCGCGGCGGTCATGACCTTGATCCAGGTCGCCCCCGCCAGTGATCCCATGCCCCAGAAGGTCAGGTCGCGCAATTGCTGGTCATCGGCCATGTAGATCAGCACACCCGAGACCGCCCCGGACAGCGCACCCAGTGCGATCCCGGCCAGCAGCATGGTCGCGACCGAGGTCTGCCCGCGTCGGGTCGAAACCCTATACAGGATCAGCACCGAGGCCCAACCGCCGAGAAAGGCGGAGATTGCGATCAGGCCGTTCCCAACCCATTCCTGGATGAAGATTGGCAGATAACTGCCCAGAATGATGGCGGATATCGCCCCCAGACTGGCCCCGGCGCTGACCCCGACGATCCCCGGATCAGCCAGCGGGTTGCGAAACAGCCCCTGCATGACCACACCAGACACCGCCAGCGCCGCGCCAACCAGAATGCCCATGACCAGGCGCGGCAGCCGAATGTCCAACAGCACGACCCGGTTCAGGTCCGACATCGCACGGCCCGCGAACAGATCGGCCAGCGCCGCCTGGACCGAGGCATCGGACGCCCCGACCGACACGCTGGCCAGACTGACCAGCCCCAGAAGCAGCACCAGCATCAGCGTGAACCGCCGGGCCGACACGCGTCGGTCAAGCGCCGTGCCCGTGGGCAGATGTTCGGTCGCGGCTGTCATAGGCCCCCGACCTGCTGCAATTCTCTGGACAGGTCAGTGATCGCGCTCGCCGTGCGCGGTCCGAAACCCAACAGGTAATTCCCCTTCATCCGCACCAGACGTTTATCACGACCAGCCGGGGTCAGAGCGATGGAGGGCAGCGCGAAAATCTCTTCGTCCGAGCTTACGTGATCGCCCGTCCGGGTCATCATCAGGATGACATCCGGGGCCGCAGCGGTCAGCGCCTCGGGCGTAATCGGCTTGAACCCTGCAACGTCACCGGCGGCATTCACACCTCCGGCCAGACGGATGATGCTGTCGGCTTGCGTGTCCGCGCCACCGACCATGACCCGACCGTCCTGCGCGGACAGGATGAACAGCACCCGCGCCGGGGTGTTGCCGGTCACCGCCTTGGCGGCGTTGTGGGCGGCGTCAATCTCGGCCCCGACCTGTTGGGCCAGTATCTCCGCGGCCTCGTCTTCATCCAAGGCAGCACCGACCGCCCGGATTTTCGCCAGAATACCGTCGCGGCTGAAATCATCCGGGATTTCGACGAATTCGACGCCCGCGTTTTGCAGGACCGAGATCGTCTCGGGCGGGCCGGACCCTTCGACCGACAGGATCATATCCGGCGACACCGACAACACACCTTCGGGCGCCAGGGCGCGCATGTAACCGATATCGGGCAGCTCTCGCGCCTCGGTCGGGTAGTTCGAGGTCCGGTCGCGCCCGACCAGCCGGTCTTCCTGACCCAGCGCATAAACGATTTCGGTCACTGATCCGCCAATGGCAATGATGCGGTCAGGCCGGGTGTCATCGGCCAATGCGATCTGCGCGCCGAAGGTCAGCGCCAGCAGAGTGGCGGTTTTGGCGAAGACGTTGCGCATCACGCGACCTCCGTTTCCAGCTTGGAGTGCAACCCGGCAACCAGCGCATCCCAGGCCGGACGATGATCGGTCTCACCGGTGCGGCGACCAAAGACCTGAAGGATCAGCCCGCCCTCGGCATCGAACGCCTCGACCGAGACAGCAGGTCCGCGTTGCGTCGGTTTGGACACCGCCCAGACCTCGGCAATATGATCGGATCGCAGATGCAGATTGAAGCGCGGATCAAGCACGTTGAACCACGGCCCCATCTGCTTGAGCTCTTGCACCGGGCCGCCATGGATTTCGATGCAGCCCCGGTTGCCGACAAAGACCATGACCTCAAGCCCCTGATCGCGCACCTGTTCGAACATCTGGACCACGGTATCCGGCTGCAGTTGCCGGACCAGCGGCTCCCCGGCGATGCGATAGGCACCCAGCCGGTTCATTTTCAGTTTGGAGGTCAGGCGCAGGAACTGATGCGTATCGGTCATCTTCGCCCATTCGGCGCGCAGGATATCGGCCTTGTCGGTGTTCGACTTCGCCGCCTCGGTCGGCGTGCGGGGCGCGACCTGTAGCGTTTGGGACTGATCCTTCAACGCCAGATCACCCACCAAGGCCTCCCAGGCGGTCAGATCCGAAGTTTCGCGGATAAAGATTTTGTGAACAGCGTCGCCCGCCGCATCAAACACCTGCAAGGATCGCCGCACACCATCCTTGGTCTCGCGTTCGACGGCGAAGGCGTGCACCCAATGGCTGGGGAACATCCGCAGATCAATCTCTTCGGTCAGCACCATCGCGGCATGGGTGCCAGAATGATAATTGTCATACTGCCCGATCTTTTCGATCACACAGGACGGGTTACGTGTCAGCGCCATAACCTCGCCCAACCCATTGAGACGGGGGAATATATCGTCCAGTTCTGCCGAGATGCGTGTGACATCGTGGCCAGTGAACGCAGCCACCAATTGCCCTTCGGCAATGCCCAGCGAATCTGCAAGATCGCGGTCCCGTTTGCCCGGCTGTTCCGCCCGGGCCGCACGTATCAGTTCCGGGGCCATAAGCACCTGTTCCATCATGGGTTTTCCCATCTTCTGAGTGGTTTTGAGACATGCTGGCCCGGCCCCTGAACCTGTCAGCGACCTGCTTGCGGATGTTGTCTGAACAACATGAATTTATGTTGACTAAAATAGTCAGCTTTATTAACGAACGCAAGCCACTCAAATTGGCGATTCTAAAAAAACACCAATAACTGAACGAATGCCAGCCATGTGCCAGCCCTCGTACGTATCGAAGGGACAGACATGCGTGCACAAACTCGACGAATTGGGCTGTTGGGGACGGCCTCTTGCCTGAGCATCATTGCGACCAGCGTCCTGGCGCAGGAGCAGGACCCGACGCTGGAACAGGATGACGGCTATCTCGGCACACTGGAGCTGGGCGAAAGCAAGCGCGAGATTCAGACGGATACCGCGGTTCCGATCACCAATATCGATCAGGAAGAAATCTATGACCGACAGGCCGGGACGGTCGCGGAACTGATTGACACGGTGCCGGGTGTGACGCTGGTGAACGGATCGACGCCGCAGGGTTCGGGCATCAACATTCGCGGATTCGGGGCCAACAGTACGTTTGGGACCGACCAAAAAGTTCTGATTCAGATTGATGGCGCAACGACCGGCTCGGAAGAGATTTATCGGATTGGTACACAGCTGTTTACCGACCCGGCGCTTTACAAAAGCGTATCGGTGATCCGGGGAACGGTCGGTTCGTTTGAGTTCGGCTCCGGTGTAGTCGGTGGTGCCGTTTTGTTGGAAACCAATGATGCGTCGGACTTTACCGGTGGGGAACCCGGCTTCCGCCTGCGCCAGACTCTGGAGGGTTCAAGCAACGGGAACGGGTTTACGTCATCCTCGATTCTGGCGTGGCAGCCGACGGAACAGTATGAATTCCTGCTGAACTATTCGTATCGCACGCAGGACAATCCGGACAACGGAAACGGCGATGTCATTGCGAACAGTGAGTTTTCGAACCCGTCTTACCTGGCAAAGGCGAAGTACTCCTTCGGCGACAGCCTCGAACATTCGCTGACCGCTTCGTGGCAGGATACAACATCCGACGACCGGGATGTTCCGTATGACACATTCAATACTGCCACCTTCGGCAATGTCGACAGGAGGTATGAGACCAAGGTTGGCATTCTTCGATATCAGTATCGCCCAGCGGACAACGACCTGATCGATCTGGACGTGAATCTGAGCTATTCGGATCAGGAAATCTTCAGCGAAGCCGTCAATGGACCTGACCCGCTTCTGGATGCGGATCACCGTTTCCAGACAACAAAACTGACGGTCAAGAACACGGCATTCTTCCGGACCGGTATTGTCGATCACGATCTCAGGGCAGGTGTCGAATACATCCACCGCGACCGGCTTGACGCCGATTCAGCCCCGGGTGGGACGGATCGCCGTTTCGCTATCTTTGCGGTCGATGATATGCGGATCGGGGATCATTGGACCATCACCCCTGCCCTGCGCTATGAAACCCAGACGATCGACGGCGATCCCAATCAACCGGCACCGGAAAATGGCACATTCGACCATGATGCGCTTATGGGTGGGCTGTCCGTCCGGTATGAGTTTGACAACGGATTTGCGATCTTTGGCAGCGGTGCCTACACCGAAAACTTGCCAATCATCGACGATCTGGAAGAACCCGGTCGCATCAACCAGTCCGAGAAATCCAGAACATACGAGGCCGGATTTTCTTACAACAAAGGGGATGTCTTCAGCTCTGGCGATGTTTTGCGGTTCAAGGTCAATCTCTATGATACTGAACTGACCGACATCACCTCCTATGTGACGACGGAGTTCATCCCTCCGTTCACGCTGGTGTTCACGCCTTTGGAACGGGTTGAAACACAAGGCGCCGAGATTGAAGCCTCTTACGCCCACGCCAATGGTATCTACGCGGACTTCAACGCCAACATTGTCCATGCAACGCAAACGGCAGACGATGGAACAATTGAGCGTTGGGGCAATGAGCCAGCAGATACCGCACGCCTTACCGTGGGAAAACGATTTGGCGAAACACTGGATGTCAGTTGGGAACTTGTCGGTTCGCGCGCAGGATTTGACGGGAATAACGATCCGATTGGCGGGTTTGGCGTAAGCAACCTTCGGGCGGGCTACTTCCCTCAGGAAGGCGTACTTCAGGGTTTCGAAGTCCGTTTTGGCATCGAAAATGTCTTCGACAAGCAATACCGGGGCAGCCTGTCCACTCGTGACGCTGTGGGCCGGAACTTCAAGCTGTCAGTCGCCAAAACCTTCTGATTCAAGTGAAAGGACCGACAATGACGAGAAGAACCAACAAAAATATCGTCCGGGCGGTCCTGCTTGCCCTGCCTCTGATCTCAGGGGCAGGGCTTGCCCATGCGGACGATGCCGGTGACAGCGCTGGCGTGTCCATCGAGCTCAGCGCGGCTGAGGTGCGGGGGCAAGGCTGTTTGCTCAGCTTTGTTGCCGAAAACGGCTCCGCGCAGGACATTACAAAAGTGGTGTACGAAACCGTCCTCTTCGGGGCGAAAGGAGAGGTTGCGCTGCTGACGCTGCTGGATTTCCAGGACCTGCCCGCCGGGCGGCCCCGGGTGCGGCAATTCCAGTTCGACACCGTGGCCTGCGACCAGATCAGCCGCATTCTGATCAACGGGGCCGAGACATGTGATCTGGACGGCGGCCCCGCCGACGTCTGCATCCGTGGGCTGAAGCTGAAAAGCCGTCTTGAAACCGAGATGATTGGATAGGGTGATGGCAGAGATACAAAAGACGCTGACGGGCATTCTTGAACTGGGTGGGCCGGTCGTGATGGTCCTGATCGCAGCCTCGATCGCGACCCTTGCGCTGGTTCTTTACAAGCTCTGGCAATACCGTGCGGCGGGCGTTGGTCGCCATATCGAACTGTCGCGCGCCATCGAAGCCTGGGACCGGCAGGACCGGGCAACGGCCGCAACTCATTTGGACAAAAGCCGCAGCTATCTCGCCCCGGTCATTCAGATGGCCCTGACAGGTGATGATCGCACCCTGTCCGAACGTGTCGATGCCGAGGCAGAGGCACGATTTGCCGAGTTGGAACAGGGTTTGAACGTTCTGGACATAGTGTCCCAACTGGCCCCGTTGCTGGGGCTGTTCGGCACCGTTCTGGGCATGATCGAAGCGTTCCAGACCCTGCAAGGGGCCGGGAATGCGGTTGATCCGTCGCTGCTGGCGGGCGGGATCTGGGTGGCCTTGCTGACCACGGCTGCGGGGCTGGCGGTTGCGATGCCAACCTCACTGATCCTGACCTGGTTCGAGGCGCGGATGACCCGTGAACGCATCTTTGCCAACCGTGCGCTCAGAACCGTGTTTGCGCCGGGACATACGAAGCCGGATCCGATGGAACCCTTTATCACTGTGATCCATGGCGCTTGAGCTGCGCAAGAAACGGCGCAAGCGCCTGTCAATGACATCGCTGATTGATGTCATCTTTCTGTTGCTGCTGTTTTTCATGCTCACCTCGACCTTTTCGAAATTCGGCGAGGTTGAATTGTCCACCGCCACTGCCGGTGGAACCAACAGCGATCCGACCATTCGGTTCATCAAGCTGGAATCCGCCCGGATATTGCTGGATGGCGCCCCGGTGGGGCTGGACCGGGTCGGGGCGGCGTTGCAGGCGGACAAACCGCAGGTGGCGCTGATCAGTCTGACGCCTCAGGTGACCTCGCAACAGTTGATCGAGCTGCTGGTGGCGCTGCGCGTGGTTCCGAAACTGCAAATGCAGGTCATGGGATGATGCAACTGAAACCCAAAGCGAAACGGATCAAAGAGC
Organism: Ruegeria sp.; assembly: GCF_028066395.1. GTDB lineage: Bacteria > Pseudomonadota > Alphaproteobacteria > Rhodobacterales > Rhodobacteraceae > Ruegeria. Next base: position 34,697 of record NZ_JALCBM010000030.1, on the reverse strand, counting down.
CGACGATTGCCCTGATCAATGTCGTGTTTCTGATGCTGGTCTTTTTCATGATCGCGGGCAGCCTTGCACCGCCGCTGAGTAACTCGGTGCAATTGGTCGACACGCAGGATCTGGACGGGCGCGAGCCGCCCGATGCGCTGGTCATCCGCGCGGACGGAGTGCTGGAATATCGCGGCGCGGAATTGACGGATGTCGAGGCGTATGTCGAACGCGCCTCGATCGATTTGCCGCTGGACGCGGTGCGCATCGTGCCGGACCGGGCGCTGCCTGCAGTCGCGTTGAAAAAAACTGGGGACGCCCTGCGGGCGCTGGGGGCGAAACAGATCTTCGTGGTCACCGAAAGGGGGCTGCAATGATCCCCCGGTCCCGCGCCATCGCCCTTGGGGCTATCCTTTTGGCCACAGCCGCGCATGGTCTTGCCCTGCATGATTTTTCAGAGCCGGACACCACGCTGTTTCAGGGTGGCGGAGACGCGCAGGTCGCGGCGTTGGGATCATCGTTCAAGGACTTTGCCGCCGGAACCGCGACCCCTGCCCCAGCAACAACACATCAGGACACGCAACAGCCAGATCAGTTGGACCCGGTGGAAAAACCCGTGCCGCAATCGCCGATTGTGACGCAACCGACGCCGCCTCAGAATACACCCACGGTCGCCATTACACCCAAGGCCCAAACAGCGCAAAAGCCGCTTGAACCGCAAGCCTCTGTGACACCGCAGCCCAAGGCGCAGAAGGCTGCAAAGCCGCCGGTGAAAGATACCCGACGGCCGGAACCGGAAAAGACTGATCAGACCGCCTCGCAACTGGGCAATTCGGCGAAGGATGCGAAAAAAGGCAGTGCGGCGGGCAAGACATCTAAGGGCGCGGCGACGGCACAGGCCAACAAACAGACCGCGAGTGGTCAAGGCAATGCCGCTGCCGACAACTACGCGGGAACGGTCATGCGCAAGATCACCCGCGCGCGCCGCAAAAGCGTTAAAATTCGTGGGGCAGTCTTTGTCTCCTTTCGCATCGCCGACAATGGCAACCTGCTGAGCGCCAGCATTTCGCGCAGTTCCGGTTCGAAACGGCTGGATCAGGTGGCGTTGGCGCAGGTCCGGGCTGCGGCGCCCTTCCCGCCTCCGCCAGAAGCAGCGCGGCGGGACTATACGATCAGGATTGTCGGGAAATGACCCGTGTGTCCGATCTCAGCCCGGCGCGGCAAGTGAGGTGCGCGTGACGATGCTGGTCTCCAACTGGATCGACTGACCCGACGCATTGCTTTCGATCATCTCGATCAGCCCGGCCGCCGCCTTGCGCCCCATCTCGCGATGGGGGACATGCAGGGTGGTCAGGGCGGGATGCACGATCCGGGCCAGTTCGATATCGTCAAACCCGGTGATCGAGACATCACCCGGCACCCGCAGGCCCATCAGTTCGGCCTGCCGCACCGCCCCCACGGCCAGAACATCGTTGCCGCACAGCACCGCCGAAGGGGGGTGATCGCTGGCCATCAACTGCCGGAATGCCTCGGCCCCGTTTTCGATCTCATAAGGGGTTTCGATGGTCATCAGCGTGTCAGGCGACAAACCGTTGGAGCGCATCGCGTCCCTGATCCCCTCGATACGCAGTCGGGCGCGGTCATTGCCCTGCGTGATGCCGGAAATTGTGGCGAGGCGCTTATGCCCCAGCCCGATCACCTCTTCCGCCAGCGCCTTCATCGCCTGCCGGTTGTCGAACCCGATCGAGGGCATGCGCTTTTCCGGGATAAAGGACCACGCCACCATCGCCGGAACCTTCTGCCGGTCGAGATAGTCGTAAATCCGGTCGTCCCGGTCATGACCGATCAGCAGCAGCCCATCGGCCCCGCGTGCGACCAGGGTCCTGATCTGCTCTTCCTCGACCTCGGGCTTATAGGCGGAACTGGACACCAGCAGCGTGTATCCGCGCAGGTGGATTTCCTCCTGAAACGCCTGCAACCCCCGGGCAAAAATGGCGTTTTCCATGGTTGGAATGATCGCACCGATGGTAAAGGACCGCTTGGCCGCCATCACCCGGGCCGCGAAATTCGGCGTGTATCCCAGCGCATCGACGGCGGACATCACCCGTTCCCGCGTGGCGGCGATCACCCGCTGCGGATCATTCAGACACCGCGACACGGTTGCAGTCGAAACGCCAGCCCTTTTGGCCACATCATCCAAAGTCGGCGCTGAACGAAGTTTTGACATTTCCGAACCTGCAATTCGCTTAAGGTACAACTCTAGCCGTTTCGCGGGTCAGATGAAAGCATCAATGTAAGCGCTTGCATTATTGATGTAAGCGCTTACAAATAGGTCAGAGCCGATTCTACTGGGAGTCCGGGAAATGTTTCTTGCTGCATCCGTCTTCGTGTTTGTCATCTATTTCGCAAACGTGGCGCTGGGTGCATTCGCAAACAGCGCGTTTCTTGGGGATGTAGGCGAGATGTTGGTTCTGTTCGCGGCGTCGATCCTGTTCGTTGTCGCAATTCTGAAAAAGGAGGCTGACCGCAAAGCCAAGGACGGCAGCTGAATTTCGCTTGGGAGGGCAATTTATGAACAACGACAGAAACGAACTTGCGTCGGCGGAGCGTCGCAATTTCCTGAAGCTCAGCGCCGGTGGGGCGTTCACCGCGGCACTGGTTGCCGGGGCCGGTGGTGTGCTGTGGTCGTCCGAGGCCGCGGCGCAGACCGCCAAGGAAGAAAGCGAGCGTGAAAAGGCCGCTGATCACGTGATGACGATTGCGACGGCCTATGTGCTGGGGGCTTCGCGCAGCTATCCGATCATGCAACTGGACCTGAAGGAAAACATCCAGAACGCCACTAACGGCAAGGTCTATGTCAAACTGGCCCCGGGCGGGCAGTTGGGTGCCGGTGGCGCGCTGGTGCAGAAGGTGCAGGGTGGCACCATTCAGGCGGCACAGCATTCGCTGTCGAACTTCGCGCCCTTTGCCTCGACCGTGGACCTGATCAACATGCCGTATCTGTGCGGCTCGAACCAGCGGTTCACCAATCTGGTGCATTCCGACACCTGGAAGAACGAGGTTCATCCCAAGGTCGAAGCCGCAGGCTTCAAGGCGCTGTTCTATGTGGTGATCGACCCGCGCGTCGTGGCCGTGCGTCAGGGCGGCAATGCCATCATCACCCCCGGTGACATGAGCGGCATCAAGTTCCGCGTGCCGGGGTCAAAAATGTTGCAGCAATATTACCGGATGGTCGGCGCCAACCCGACACCGGTGGCGTGGGGCGAAACCCCCTCGGCGATCAAGCAGGGCGTGGCAGATGCTCTCGACCCGGCGGCCGGGGCGCTTTATGTCTTTGGCTTCAAGGATATCCTCAGCCATGTGACCTTCACCCAGGCGGTGCCGGACAGTCAGGTTTATTCCTGTAATCTGGAATGGTTCAACTCGATGCCTGCGGATGTGCAGGAAGGCATCATGTGGGGGTCCGAGATGACCAGCCATCAGAACCTGTCCAAAGTGCCATCGGCCCGCGCCTATGCGATGGCCGAGCTGAACAAGGCCGGGGTCGAGTTCCACTCGCTGAGCAGCGATCAACTGGCCGAATGGCAAGATGTCGGTGGCTATCAGCGGTCCGAATGGGACCCGTTCAAGACCGAACTGGCCGGGTCCATGGACGCCTTCGAGAAACTGGTCGAGGCGGCGGGCACGCAGGGCAAATACTACGTCCACGACGCCTGATACCTGCCGCGCGGGCGCTGACCGGGCGCCCGCCTCCCAATCCTCCTGACAGCCGGGCTCGGAAGGGTCCGTAACAGAAGACCTGTGCCCGGCTGTCCCATCGTTGAGGGATATGATGACCGTTTTTCAGACTATAGACCGCAATGCCGAACGCTGGCTGCTGCTGGTCTTTTACGTGATGCTTGTGATCACCATGGCTATCGAGGTGCTGCGGCGGGAGATTTTCGCCTATTCCTCGATCTGGGGTGAGGAAATCGTGCGTTATTCCTTCATCTATCTGGCCTGGATCGGTGCGGCGGCAGCGGTCAAGGAACGCGCCCATATCCGCATCGACGTGATCATGCATTACCTCGGGCCGCGCCCCAAGGCGGTACTGTATATCTTTGGCGATCTGGTGATGTTCGTCGTCGCCGTCATCGCGCTCTACTGGTCGTATGAGGCGGTCCATGTCTCGGCCAAGTTCGGGTCGGTGACCGATGGGTTGCGGGTGTCCAAGGTCTGGTTCCTGATGGCCGTTCCCACCGGGTTTGCGCTGATGATCTGGCGGCTGATCCAATCCCTTCTGCGCGACCTGAAATCCCTTCGCGACGGCACCCCCGTCTTCGAAGGTGACAAGCTGTTTGACTGAGGAGAAGACGAATGCTGTGGAATTCTCTCAATCAAACCGTTGAGCTGGGCTGGGATTTTTATGTTCCCGTAATTCTGTTCGTTGGCCTGATTGCGATGGCGGTGCCGGTCTGGGCCGCGATCGGATCGGCAGCGATCGTGATGCTGATCATGTCCGGCGACCTGCCGCTGAGCCTTGTGGGCGAAAGCCTGTTCACCGGTATCGACGCCTTTGCCCTGACCGCCGTGCCGCTGTTCATCCTGACCGGCGACGTGCTGGTGCGCACCGGGCTGTCGCGAAAATTCCTCGACGTGGCCGAGGCGCTGACTTGCTTTGCCAAGGGCGGGTTCGGATCGGCCACCGTGCTGGTTTGCGGCATGTTCGCGGCCATCTCGGGTTCGGACGCTGCAGGCGCTGCTGCCGTGGGTCGGATGACCATCAACCGCTTGGTCGAAAGCGGCTATCCCCGTCCCTATGCCTGCGCGTTGGTCGCCGCCGGGGCCTGTACCGGCATTCTAATCCCACCGTCGATTGCCTATATCATCATCGGCCTTGTGCTGGGCATTTCCGCCTCGACCCTGTTTCTGGCGGCCCTCATCCCCGGTCTGGCCATTCTGGTGTCGATCCTGATCACCAATATCATCATGAACCGCCTCTATGCCTATGAGGGCGGCGGCGTGATGACCATGGGCGAATGGCTGGCTAAACTGGGCAAGGCGCTGAAATCCGGCTGGTATGCCTTTATCGTGCCGGGCATCATCTTCTATGGCATCTTCTCGGGCCGCCTGACGCCCACCGAGGCCGGGGCGACCGCCGTCGTGGTCACCATCATCATGGGCTTTGTCCTGCGCACGCTGACGCTGGCTGATTTCCCCTCGATGCTGGTCAGTTCGGCCAAGGTGAACGGTGTGATCCTTCCAATCATCGCATTCTCGGCCCCGCTGGCCGAGGCGCTGGCGATCATGGGCGTGCCGCAGGGCTTCGTGACCTCGGTTACCTCGCTGACCGATGATCCCTATCTGCTGATCCTGCTGATGATCGGCATCCTGATTGCCGCGGGCTGTGTGATGGAGACAACGCCAAACATCGTGATCCTGGCGCCGATCCTGAAACCGCTGGCCGACAATATCGGCATGAACGAAATTCAGTTCTGTATCATGATGATCACCGCGCTGGGTGTGGGGTTCATCACCCCGCCGCTGGGCCTGAACCTGTTCGTGGTCTCGGGCATCACCGGCGAGTCGATCCTCAAGATCGCGGCCCGTGCGGTGCCTTTTGTGCTGACCATGTTGATTGTTGTCATCCTGATCGCCTATGTGCCTGCGGTCTCGACCACCCTGCTTCCAGAAATCTACCAATAGGACCTGCTGAAAATGCCTCGCGACTACTTGAAAAAAGCGACCCTGACGGCCCAGTCTCATGCGTCAGAAGTGCATGATACGGTCAAGACCATCCTTGCCGATATCGAGGCGGGCGGCGATGCCAAGGCGCTGGAATATGCGGCCAAGTTCGACAAGTTCGAGGGCAACGTGCTGATGACGCAGGCCGAGATTGATGCGGCCATCGCCTTGGTGCCGGAAAAGCTGAAAGCCGATATCCGCTTTGCCCATGACAATGTGCGCCGCTTTGCCGAAACGCAAAAGGCCACGGTGTCGGATGTGCAGATGGAGATCGTGCCGGGCTTCATCGCCGGTCAAAAGGCAATCCCGGTGGATGCGGCGGGCTGCTACGTGCCCGGCGGGCGGTACAGCCACATCGCCAGCGCAATCATGACCGTGACCACCGCCAAGGTGGCGGGCTGCCGCCACATCACCGCCTGTTCCCCGCCGCGCCCCGGCGAGGGTGTGGCCCCCGCGATTGTCTATGCCGCGCATATCTGCGGCGCTGACAGCATTCTGGCCATGGGCGGTGTGCAGGGCGTGGCGGCGATGACCTATGGGCTGTTCGACCTGCCCCGCGCCAACATCCTCGTGGGTCCCGGCAACCAGTTCGTGGCCGAGGCCAAGCGTATTCTCTACGGCAAGGTCGGCATCGACATGATCGCGGGGCCGACCGACAGCCTGATCCTGGCCGATGGCAGCGCGGATGCCCATGTGGTGGCGACCGATTTGGTCAGTCAAGCCGAGCACGGATATAACTCGCCCGTCTGGCTGGTGACGGATGACCGGGCGTTGGCGCAGAAGGTGATGGAACTGGTCCCCGCCCTGATCGACGACCTACCCGAACTGAACCGCGACAACGCCTTTGCCGCATGGCGCGACTATGCCGAGGTGATCGTCTGTTCGGATCGTGAGGAAATGGCCGCCTGTTCCGACGAATACGCGCCCGAGCACCTGACCGTGCAGGCCGAGGATCTGGATTGGTGGCTGGACCGCCTGACCTGTTATGGGTCGCTGTTTCTGGGCGAAGAAACCACCGTCTCTTATGGCGACAAAGCCACCGGGACCAACCACGTGCTGCCGACCTCCGGCGCGGCCAGCTATACTGGCGGGCTGAGCGTGCATAAATACATGAAAATCGTTACCTGGCAGCGGGCAACCCGCGAGGGGTCGAAATCCATTGCCGAGGCCACCGCCCGCATTTCCCGTCTGGAAGGGATGGAGGGCCACGCCCGCGCCGCCGATGTCCGTCTGGCCAAGTATTTCCCCGACGAACAGTTCGACCTGACCGCCGATGGATGACCCCCGCACCCTTTTTGACCTTGCGGGCAAGGTGGCATGCGTCACCGGCGCAAGCTCGGGCCTTGGGCGGCAGGTGGCCACGGTTCTGGCTGCCGCCGGCGCTCGGGTCGTTGGCGTGGCGCGTCGGGAAGAGGCGCTGGCCGGTCTCTGTGACGAGATCGGAGACAGCGCCGCTGCCGTCACCGCCGACGTGGCGGACCGGTCGCGGCTGGACGCGCTGGCGCAGCAGGTCTCGGACCCCTTTGGCGCGCCGGATATTCTGATCCACGCCGCCGGGGTGAACACACGCGAGGCGGCAGATGACGTCACCGATGCGGGCTGGGATGCGACGCTGGCCCTGAACCTCAGCGCGCCGTTTTTTCTAAGCCAGGCCATGGTGCCCGCGATGAAGGCGCGCGGCTGGGGGCGGATCGTGAATTTCGCCTCGCTCCAGACCACGCGCGCCTTTCCCGGCGGCATCGCCTATGGCGCGACCAAGGCCGGGATCGGCCAGTTGACCCGCGCCATGGCCGAGGCCTGGTCGCCCCACGGCATCACCGCCAACGCCATCGGCCCCGGCTTTTTCCCGACCGAGCTGACGCAGACCGTGTTTGACGACCCCGACCGCGCTGCCCGCAATGCGGCGCAGACCTGCATCCGGCGCAATGGACGGCTGGAGGATATCGATGGCCCGATCCTGTTTCTATGTTCCAGGGCCTCCGACTATGTCACCGGTCAGGTCCTGATGGTTGACGGAGGGTTCACCGCGAAATGAAAGCACTGGTTTACGAAGGTGTGGAACAGATGGCCCTGCGGGAGGTCGCCGACGCCACGCCAAACCCGGGGGAACACCTGATCCGGGTCGAGGCTTCGGGGATCTGCGGGTCCGACATGCATGCCTATCTCGGTCATGACGCCCGCCGCCCTGCCCCGCTGATTCTGGGGCATGAGGCTGCAGGGATCATCACTGGCGGTCCGCAGGAAGGGATGCGGGTGACCATTAACCCTCTGGTCACCTGCGGGACCTGTCCGGCCTGCACATCGGGGCGTGAGAACCTGTGCCCGATCCGTCAGATCATCTCGATGCCGCCACGCGAAGGGGCCTTTGCCCAGTTCGTCGCGATGCCCGAACGCAATCTGGTCGAGGTCCCCGCCCATGTGCCCCTGTCCCAGGCCGCGCTGGCGGAACCGCTGGCGGTCAGCTGGCATGCCGCCCGGCTGGCGATCGAGGCGCTGCACCCGGCGATGGACCGGCGCGCGCTGGTGATCGGCGGCGGCGCGATCGGTGTGGCGGCGGCCTTGGCCCTGAGGGCGATGGGGATTGCAGAGGTCACCATTGCCGAACCCAACACCCTGCGCCGGACCTATCTGCAAAAGCTGGACGGGCTGATCCTGACAGATACGGCGGAAGGGGCCTATCCGCTGGTGATCGACGCGGTGGGCTATGCGGCCACGCGCGCCGCGGCCTCGGCCTGTGCGCAACCCGGCGGGGTGATCGCGCATGTGGGCTTGGGCGAGGATACCGGCGGGCTGGACGTGCGCAGAATGACCTTGCAGGAGATCACCTTTATCGGCACTTACACCTATACGGCCGAGGATTTCCGCCAGACCGCGCAGGCCATTTTCGACGGGCGTCTCGGCGCACTGGACTGGGTCGAAACCCGTGGCCTGTCCGAGGGTGCGCAAGCCTTTCGTGATCTGCGGGCTGGTGCTGTAGCGGCACCCAAGATTATCCTGACGCCGTGGGAATAGTTACGCCCGTATTGGAGGCCCTCAATGTATAAAAAAGTTCTTGTCCCGATGGCGCTGGATCACGGCATCTCGCAACACACGCTGGAAGTGGCCCGCGCCCTGTCCGCCGAGGGGGCCGAGATCATCGCGCTGCATGTCTATGAAATGCCGCAGGGCTCGGTCAGCGCCTATCTGGACAAAAGCGCGGTGGAGGAAGGCTTTCAGCGCGCCCGGATTCACCTGATGGAAAAGGTTGAAGGGCTGGACGGCGTCCGGGCGGAAATCGTCAAGGGCCACACGGCGCGCACCATCATCGACTATGCGGCGGATAACGAGGTCGATTGCGTCGTCATCGGCTCGCACAAACCGGGGCTCAGCGACTATTTTCTGGGCTCGACCGCCTCGCGCGTGGTGCGTCACGCAAGTTGTGCGGTGCATGTGCATCGCGGGTTGTAACCGGCTGACCCTATGCAGGTCGGCCTCATACAGGACAGACAGACCGGATATGAACATAGACAAGAAGATCACTGATGATCTGGTGGCGAACGACATCTCGTTCGTGACCACCGTGCCCTGCAAGCAACTTGCAGGCGTGATCGAGGAAATCGACGCGCGGGATGAGATTTTTCACATCCCCTCGAACAAGGAAGACGAGGGGATGGGCCTGTGCGCGGGCGCATGGATGGGCGGCAAACGTCCCGCCATCATCATGCAGAACACCGCCATCGGCGTCACGATCAACACGCTGGCCACGCTGATCCAGTATTATCGGATGCCGCTGCCCATGCTGATCTCGTATCGGGGTGAGCTGCGCGAGCCGGTGGCCTGTCAGGTCGAGATGGCTGTCCATACCAAAGCGCTGCTGGCGCAGATGAACATCCCGACCTACCATTTCCACCATCAGGCGGATGTCGAGGAACTGGATGCGATCCTGAAATACACCTTCATGTGCAACAAGCCGGTCGCCATCCTGACCGACGCCAATTTCTGGGGAGGCTATGGCGACCAATGATCCGTTCTGAGATTCTGAAAGAAATCGCCCCGATCCTGCGTGATCAGCTTGTCGTCTGCAATATCGGCATTCCCAGCCAGGAACTGCATGCCATCGACGATCAGCCGACCAATTTCTACATGCTGGGCACAATGGGGCTGGCATCCTCCATCGGTCTGGGACTGGCGCTGGCGCAGCCCAAGCCGGTGATCGTGATCGATGGGGATGGCTCGATCCTGACCAATCTGGGCACCCTGCCCACCATCGCCAACAATGTGGCCGATAACTATATCCTGTTGATCGTCGACAATGGTTCTTACGGGTCTACCGGCGATCAACCGACCTATGCCGGCCAGAAGACCTCGCTGTCGAAAATGGCCGAGGCTGCGGGGTGCGAGCGGGTGATCGAATGCGCCGCCGAGGATACGGGCCGGGTGCTGCAAGAGGCGCTGGATGCCAAGCAGATGACCATCATCGTGGCCAAATGCGAAAGCGGCAATGCAAAGATGCCGGTCATCACCATGGACCCGGTGGTGATCCGCGACCGCTTTATGAAGGCCGTTCAGGCCTGATGGGCACAAGTGCCATCCACAGTGCCGACGACGCCCGCCGCATCGCGCGGCGGCGTCTGCCGTGGATGGTGTTCGACTATATCGACGGCGCGGCAGGGCGTGAGGCCGGGGCCGCGCGCGACCGGGCTGCGCTGGACGCCGTGACCCTGCGCCCGCGCATCCTGCGCGATGTCAGCGACCGGTCCATGACCAGTTCGGTCTTTGGCCAGCCTGCGCAACGCCCGTTCGGGATCGCGCCGATGGGGATGTGCAACCTGTCCGCCCCCGGAGCCGATCTGATGCTGGCTCGTCTGGCCGCACGCTATTGCGTGCCTCTGGGCGTTTCAACCGTCTCCTCGACCCCGATGGAGGATCTGATTGTCGAGGCTGAGGGCCACGCCTGGTTCCAGCTTTATTTCAGCGGCGACGGGTCGGGTACGTTCAAGCTGGTCGACCGCGCCCGGGCCGCCGGGTACGAAACACTGGTGCTGACCGTGGATGTCCCCGAACTGGGCCGCCGCCCGCGCGAGTTACGCCACGGGTTCAAGATGCCGTTTCGAATGGGCCCGCGTCAGGTGCTGGATTTTGCCCTGCACCCGCGCTGGTCGCTGAATACGTTGCTGCGGGGCAAGCCGCAGATGGCGAATTTCCTGATGGACGGTTACGATTTCGACCGCACCGAAAGCCGCGCCAAAGCAACGTGGGAGACGCTGGCCCGTCTCAGGGATCAATGGGGTGGTAATCTGGTGGTCAAGGGCGTTCTGGATGCCGAGGATGCACGGGCGTTAAAGGCCGCGGGTGTCGATGCCATTCAGGTCTCGAACCACGGCGCGCGGCAAATGGACAGCGCTCCACCTCCGATCTCGGTCCTGCCGGATATTCGCCATGCAGTCGGGGATGATTTCCCGCTGTTTTTCGACAGCGGGCTGCGATCCGGTGAGGACGTCATGAAAGCCTTGCAGAGCGGGGCCGATTTCGCCTTTTTCGGACGCATCATGCAATTCGCCATCGCGGCCGAGGGCGAGGCCGGGCTGGAGCAGCTTTGGTCGGTCCTCAGCGCCGAGCTGGACACCACCATGGCGCAGATCGGGCTATCGTCGCTGGATCAGGCACGGGCCCGACCCTAGCACCCAAGCACGGTAAGGAGCTGCATGGTCTGATCGGGTCCAGTCGCCGCGTCAAGCTGTCCTCTCTGACCGCAGCGAATGACGCGGGCGTCCTGATCAATCATGTCGGGGCGATCCGTATAGGCGACCAAGCCGCTGCCCAGCACCGTGTACAACCCACCGGGGCGCGGCGCGGAAAAGTAGCCTTCGACCTGAACCACGCCAACCGCTTCATCGAACAGCCCGGTTTCAAGACGAGTGGCGCGGATGCCGTCTGCGGTGGGCTGGCCATGGACCCGGATCAGATCACCGGCCTGCAGATGCCGGGGCGTCAGGCCGGTAATGCTGCTGCCACCGATTGTCAGACCCCCGGTTGCATCGGGGCCAAGGTAAGTCCCGCTCAGCCGAGCCTCGGGCGCGGGACCGGGCAGCCTGTCGATGCGCGAGGCACGCACCCGGTCATCCTGCCACAAGCCGCTGATGGCAACCCAATCGCCGACGCCGATGTCCGGTGCAAGGTCCCGGGCATCGATCCGGGTGCCCAGAACGGTCAGATCGCCGCCCCTTATGGCACTGACCGGACCAACCAAAGGCAGGACCTGACGGATATGTTGCGCCTGCCAGTCGTTGCCGTCGCGGGTGACGATGACGGCAACCGTATGACCCGGGCGCAGCCCGCCTGCCGTCAGGGCGGTGACCGACCCGTTGACCGGCATCGTGCCATCGATTTGGATATGCTGGCCGTTTACATGGATGCTGCCCAGATGGGTGATCGTGCCGACAATGCCGGTGCCGATGATCCCGCCTTCCCGTTCCTCACTGTCCTGCGCCCCGGCGGCGGACAGCCACAAACCCATCAGCAACGCGGCCAAACCCCGGCGAAACCAAACCATGCTCAGGCATCCTCTTGCCGCTGTTCACCCCGGGCGTCCGGTGGTGACGCCAGGATATAGGCCCCCAGAACGAACCGACCCCGACATCCCTTGTTCTGGTCCTTGTCCTGCAAAGCCCGGGCCAGCGCGTTGATGTCCTGCAACAGCGCCTGCGCCTGCGTGTCAGAGGCACGGCGCAGCTCTTCGACGGAGTCGGGGGACAGATGCGAATAGCGGACGGCGCGGTCGAAATTGCGGGCCGCCTCGGGCTCGGCCAACAGGTTCTGCGTCGCCGCTGTCAGATGCGCCGACAGGGTTGCCTGATAGGCGGCCACCTGTTCGGCCCCACCACCCGACGGCAGAAAAGCGTGGGACAGCAGGCGCAGCTGACCTGTCTTCAGTTCTTCGACGATCTTCTGATCCAGAAGCGTGTTCAGAACGGTGCCCGATGCCATATCGACCCGCGCCAGACGCACCAGATCGTCAAAACCCGGCCCGGTTTTGTCGCCCTTGCGGGTCAGATCGCGGGGGGTGCCGTCCGTGGATTGAAACTCGGGCGAGGTGGCCCAATAGCTGATCACCAGCGCCGCGGCGCTGCAACTGCGCCGTTCGGGCGTGTCGTCATCCAGATTACGCAGCCGTTTGACATCCTTGCGATGCAACCCGGTCAGCAGGCTGGCCCGGCTGTCGCTGAGCTTGACCTCCGATGTCGCCTCGGCCGCCGTCAGCAGCGCCTTTTTCAACGCCTCGGTCGCGGTGCCGATTGTCACGCCATGCGCCACCATCGCTTGCGCCAAAGGCTCAAGCAACGCAGGCAGCGCGGATTCCAGAGGAGGCTTCGGGGCAGTCGACATCGCGGCACTCATTAAAAGTCTTTGGCAGATTACATCTATTGGTCGTTAACCATTTTTACGGCTTCGTGACCATATCGTGATCAATTGTGACAATTGGTGGGAAATTTTCCCATTATCACTAAAGCGTGACCCCCTTGTTAACGGAGAACGCTATGCAGAATTTTGCTGTAAATCCTTCGAAAGACATTCACCCCCTGACATCCTTCCCTCCATGCTCGTCCATTCCGGCAGGCGCATTGACCATGCTTGCGCCCAAGGACCGGGAGCAGTTCAAACGATTTGGCTGGGGCCCAGAGGTGCAGCCGCGCCATGCCACGATTGCGGACGCGATCCGGCACAGCCTGCGCCACCATCCTGACGCAATCGCCGTCGAATGCGCCGGATATCAGCTGAGCTATCGGGCGTTGGACGACGCCTCGAACCGGTTGGCAAACGTGCTGCGTGCCCATGGCGTAAAGCGTGGCGATGCGGTGTGCCTGTTCCTGCACCGCTCGATCGAGATGGTGGTGGGCATCGTGGCGGCCATGAAGCTGGGCGCGGCTTACGTGCCGCAGCATGTTGGCGTCGCCCCGACCGAAACCATGCGCCACGTGGCCAAGGTGACCCGCGCGAAAGTGCTGCTGAGCCTGTCACATGTGGCCGACCAGGTCCCGGTAGAGCCGGACCAAACCCTGATCCGCATCGACACCGTGATGTTCGACCCGATGCTGGACAGCCCCGCACCCAACCCGCACCGCTATGCCCCTGCCCCAGATGATCTGGCGATGATCCTGTTTACGTCCGGAACAACGGGCGTGCCGAACGGGGTGAAGGTGACCCATGGCAATCTGGCCAATATCCTGCTGACCGCGCCCGGTGATCTGGGGATGCGACCGGGGCTGAAGGTCGGGCAGATCCTCTCCATCGCCTTTGATATGGCCGCGTGGGAGACGCTGGGGGCGCTCGCCAATGGCGCGACGCTGGTTATTCGCGGCAAATCGATTCAGGAAACGGCCGAGCAGGTGGATGTGCTGATCGCCACGCCCTCGATCCTGAATGCGCTGGACCATAGCCGTTGTCAGCAGGTCAGGGTGGCCGCCGTCGCGGGCGAACCCTGCCCACGCCCGCTGGCTGATACGTGGTCGTCCTTCAGCACCTTCTACAACTCCTGCGGGCCGACCGAGACCACGATCATCAACACCGCCGAGCCGCACCGCCCGGACAAGCCCACCCTGTCCATTGGGCGCCCGACGCCCAACAACACGGTCTATGTTCTGGACGAGAACCTGCAGCCCCTGCCCATCGGGCAGAAGGGTGAGATGTGGGCAGGCGGCGATTGCGTGACCGCCGGATATCTGGCCAACCCCGCCCTGACCGCCGAGCGCTATCGCCCCGACCCGTTCCGCCCCGGCCATATGATGTTCCGCACCCGCGATCTGGGCCGCTGGACCCCGACCGGAGAGCTGGAGCATTTCGGGCGCGTCGATGACATGGTCAAGATACGCGGCTTCCGGGTCGAACTGGACAGCGTGACCAACGCGCTTGAAACCTCGCCCTGCTGTCAGCAGGCGGTGACCCTGCAATATGACAGCCGCAATCTGGTCAGCTTTATCTCTCCGGCGTCGGCCTGCCCGAAACGGGCGGCGCAATCGGTGGCGGACCGGTTGCCCTATTACTGCAACCCCACCGTGGTGATGCCGATGGACACCCTGCCCCGCACCCCGCGCGGCAAGCTGGACAAGCGGCTGCTGCTGGAACTGGCGCAGACCCACATCGCCGAAACCGGGCCGGAGATGCACTGATGACCACGCAAACCACAAATCTGGACACAAGCGCCAGCAACTGGCGCCGGGTCACCCGCCACCCCGCGTTGATGGAGTATCGCCGTCTGGCCTTTCTGGTCGCTGCGGTGAACCTGTATGTGTTTGCCACCGGCCTGCGCGACGGGGTCTGGTTTTCGCATGGGGCCTATGCGCTTGGCCCCATCGCTGACATGGCGCTGATCAACCTGAGCCTTGGCATCCTGATCCGGCAGCAACGGGTGGTCAACGCCCTGTTCTGGCTGGCCACCCGGGTGCCAACCTCATGGCCGCTATGGATACGCTGGGGCGCCGGAAAGGTGTTTCATTTCGGAGGGTTGCATTCCGGCGGCACGGTTGCGGGCACGATCTGGTTCGGCTTTCTGCTCTATGCGATGATCTGGAACCGGATGAACGAAGCCACCCTTCCCTCGGACCTGACACTGGGCCTGAGCGGGGTGATGGTGGCGTTGATGAGCCTGATGGTGATCACCGCCCTTGGACCGATCCGCGCGCGCTTTCACAACGGGTTCGAGAAGATCCACCGCTTTGTCGGCTGGACCGTTCTGGCGCTGTTCTGGGCGCAGACCGTGTCGATCACTCGGGACACTGGTGGCGATCTGTTGCACAGCCCGGCCTTCTGGATGCTGTGCCTGATCACCCTGTCGATCCTGTCTCCCTGGCTGACACTGAAGCGGGTGAAGGTCGAGATCGTGAAGCCGTCAAACCACGCGGTGATTGCGCGGTTCGACTATGGCGATACGCCTTTCCTAGGCAGTTCCAACGCGATCAGCCACAGTCCGTTTGGCGAGTACCATTCCTTCGCCAATATCCCCTCGCCCGGCCACAGCGGCTATCGTCTGGCGATCAGCCGCGCGGGGGACTGGACCGGGCGGTTCATTGATGCGCCGCCCGAGAAGGTCTGGGTCAAGGGTATCACCACCTCGGGCGTGGCGCGGATCGAGGTTCTGTTCAAGAAGGTCGTCTATGTGGGCACCGGCTCGGGCATCGGACCAATCCTGCCGCATCTGCTGGCCGACGATGTCCCGAACCGGCTGATCTGGTCCACCCGCAGCCCTCGCAAGACCTATGGCGATGCGCTGGTGGATGAGATCGAGGCCCACACCGAAGACCCGTTGATCTGGGACACGGACTCGCAAGGCAAACCCAACCTGTCGGCGCTGGCGCTGCAGGCGGTGCGCGACAGCGGGGCCGAGGCGGTCATCGTGATCTCGAACCAGAAACTGACGCGCCGGGTGGTGCATGACATGGAAAGCCTGGGCATCCCGGCCTATGGCGCAATCTGGGACAGCTGATCATGTATGACACGATTGTAACCGAAGTGCAGGGGCGGGTCGCAACGATCCGCCTCAACCGGCCCGATCAGCTGAACGCGTTGAACACGCAGGTGATGGAGGAAGTGCTGGCCGCCGCCACCGGTTTCGACGCCGACCCCGGCATCGGCTGCCTGATCCTGACCGGCAATGACCGCGCCTTTGCCGCCGGGGCCGATATCGGCGAATTAGCGGTGCAGACCTATGCCACCATGCAGGCCAGCGATTTCTTCGCCGGATGGGACAGGTTCGCGGCCCTGCGTCTGCCTAAGATCGCTGCCGTCAGCGGCTATGCCCTGGGTGGGGGGTGTGAGGTTGCGATGATGTGCGATCTTATCCTCGCTGCCGAGACCGCGAAATTTGGCCAGCCCGAAATCAAGATCGGCTGCATTCCCGGCATCGGCGGCACCCAACGCCTGACCCGGTTGATCGGACGAGCGCGGGCGATGGACATGATCCTGACCGGTCGCATGATCGACGCGCAAGAGGCGTTGCAGATGGGGCTGGTCAGCCGTGTTGTTCCGCCCGAGGCGCTGATCGACACTGCGCAGGAGGTGGCTGCAACCATCGCCTCTTACGCAGCTGACATCACCCAGATGGCGCGGGCCTGCGTGAATATGGCCGAGCACAGTACGCTGGAGGTTGGCCTGCGCTACGAACGGCAGATGTATCACGCGCTTTATGGGCTGCCCGCCCAGCAGGAAGGCATGGCGGCGTTTCTGGAAAAACGTCCGCCCCGGTTTCACGCGGATTGACCGTCAGGGCGCGGTTTCTTCGGCCTTTGCCTTATGCGCGGCGGGTTGAGAAAAAAGCCAACGGTACAAATGGAAAAGGGCGCCCGAAGGCGCCCTTTTCTTTAGTCGTTTTGCAGACTGTTGGGGTCAAAGGCCCCTCCGAAGCCACTGTTGTTCGAGGGTTGGGTATCGTTGTTCGAACCTTCCTCTCCCTCATCAGTGCCTTCGTCGCCACCCAGCGTGTTCGGAGCAAACACATTGCCGAAACCACTGTTGTTCGAGGGCTTCGGTGCGGATTGCGTCGCGCCACCCTGCTCGGCTTCGTTCTGCTTTCGGCGCTCTTCGCGTTGTCTGCGCAGCTCCTGAATACGCTCTTCGGCTTCCAGACGCTTTTGCTCTTTCACGTTGGCGATACACTGGCCAGGGTTGTAGGCCGTGGCCGTACCCACCACCGTGATCGTGGCAATCGCGAACACCACCAGCAGGACCGCTGCCATGTTACCGGCAAAGAAGCTGGGCAGTTTGATCTTGCCTGCCAGTTCCTCGACCGTGGCTTTCTTGCGGGCCGCAGCCACCAGTTCCTGACGCTTCAGCTTGGCCTCGTTCAGCAGGGCAAAGAACACGGTCAGTGCCACGATGATGAAGGCCAGCGCCGAGATCGCGGGCGTGATGCCATAGCGCACTTTCTGCGCCAGTTCGATCGTCAGCGTCGGGTATCCGCCAAAGGTGAAGGTGGTGGTGTTGTAGTTCTCGAACGAAGCCAAGAACGCCAGCACCGCCGCCGATGCAATCGCCGGACGCATGAACGGCAGCAGGATCTTGCGGAACGCTTGCGCATGGCTTGCGCCCAGATCCAGTGCCGCTTCGGTCAGGGCGACGTCATAACGCTGCAGCCGCGCCACCAGCACCAGCATGCAGTAGCTGGCGATAAAGGTGGATTGGCCGATCACCGTCAGGAAGATGCCGTTCGACAGGAAGCTGTCCGCCCCCAGCCCCAGCATCCGGTTGATCCGGTCCCAGAACACCAGCGTCGAGATACCCAGAACCACACCCGGGATCAGGATCGGAGCGATGATGATCGTGTAGTAGGTCGCCCGCAGTTTTGGCCAGATCTGGGTCAGCAAAAGCGCACCGGCCAGACCCATCGCCACCGACAGGACCACCGTCCCGGCACCGATGATCAGCGAGTTCTTGATGCCGTTCAGGATGCGCTGATCCTGCATCAACTCTCCGAACCACTGGAAGGTCAGGCATTCCCAAGGCGTCATCCGCGGGAATTCCGACGAGTTGAACGCCGTGATCGACATGATCACCAGCGGACCCAGCAGATACAGGAAGAAGATCGCCAGATAGACCCAGATGCTTATACGAAGGAAGGAATTATTCATTTCCCGATATCCCCCATATTCACCTTGAACAGGCGCATCATCGCCAGCACGAACAGGATACAAGTCACCAGCAGAACGATGGCGTAGGCGGCCCCCTGCGGCCAGTCATTGTTGTCGTTGAATTGCTGATAGATCAGCTGCGTGAACCACAGGGACGACGGCCCGCCCAGAATCTGCGGTGCGGCCAGTGCACCGGCGCTCAGCATGAACACCATGGTACAGCCCGAGCTGATGCCCGGCTTGGCGTAAGGAATGACCACGCGCCAGTGAATCCGCCACCAGGGCGCACCCAGGTCACGTGCGGCCTCGATCTGGTTTTTGTCCAGACTTTCGATCACGTTATACATCGGGAAGATCATCAGCAGGATATAGGCATAGCCCAGACCGGCATAGAGCGCGATGTCATTGCGGATGAAGTCAAACGGCGTATCCCAGATGCCCAGACCCACGAACAACGTGTTCAGCACACCCGTCTCGCCAAAGATGATCCGCAGCGCAAAGGCGCGCAGGATTTCGTTGATCCAGTAGGGGATGATCAGCATGATCGCGAAGATGCGGATGTGATTGCCCTTGTTCTGGCCCAGATAATAGGCGATCGGGTAGCACAGGATCAGGTTGAAGATGGTCACACAGACCGCCGCCAGCAGCGTGCGGAAAAACACCTTCAGGTCGACCACGTTATAGTCCTGACCACCGCCTTCCGGCCCGTAGATCAGATACTTGTAGTTCTCCAGCGTATAGACGTCCTTGGGACCGCCAATCTCTGGCGGCGGCAGGTTCGGACGGAAGGAAAAGTCCAGCATCGACAGCTGTGGCAGGATGATCAGGCCAATGGTCCAGAACAGGACCAGACCCAGGATCGCCAGCCCCATGCCGGTGCCGTTTCGGTTGAAGAATTCTTTGAGGAATTGGGGCATCTCGGGTCCCCTTATTCCGCGGCCAGTTCACCCGCAGGAACCAGAACCGCGTTGCGGGTCTCGTATTCCAGCGTGATGTTCTGACCTGTATGGTCTTCGAAGGACTGACCGTGGTTGGGGATCGAGACCTTGATCTCTTTGCCGCCTTCGCCTTCGGTGAAGATGTTGAAGACGTTGCCCTCGAACTCTTCGTGGTTGACCCGGGCCGTGACGAAATGGTCCCCGGTGGCCCCATCGGGTGCAATTGCAAAAGCTTCGGGACGCACGAACATCATCGCGTCGTCGCCTTCTTTCATCTTGCCTTGGTTGGCGGTCGAGATCCGCGCCACCAACTCGCCCGAGCGGTTGGTCGCGATCAGCGCCTCATTGCCCATGACTTGTTTAATTTTGCCGCGGAACACATTGTTTTCACCGACAAATGAGGCCGCGAATGCCGTGTTGGGATCGTTGTAGATGGTCTTGCCATCGGCGATCTGGTCGATCACGCCTGCGCGCATGACGGCGATGTTGTCCGACATGGTCAGCGCTTCGCCCTGGTCGTGGGTGATATAGATGAAGGTAATGCCGACACGCTGCTGAATCTCGCGCAGCTCGGTCCGCATGTGCTGACGCAGCTTGAGGTCCAGCGCCGACAGCGGTTCGTCCAGCAGCAGCACGTCGGGTTCGGCACATAGCGCGCGGGCGATGGCGACACGCTGGCGCTGACCGCCCGAAAGCTCGCTGGGCAGCTTGTCCCCCTGCCCCGGCAGCGCGATCATGTCCAGCAGCTCATCAGCGCGCTTGCGGCGCTCGGCGGCGCTGGCGCCCTTGATTTCCATCGAGAAGGTGATGTTTTCCCAGACCTTCATCAGCGGGAACAGCGCCAGGTTCTGGAAGATCAGCGCGGTCGGGCGTTTGTTCGGCCCGATGCCCTTCATGTTGTTGCCACCGATCAGGACATTGCCTTCGCTCGGCTCAAGAAAGCCCGACACGGCGCGCAGGATGGTGGTCTTGCCGCAGCCCGAGGGGCCAAGGAACGAAAAGAAATCGCCCCCGTTGATATTTACATTCGCATCGCGCACGGCAACAAAATCACCGAAACGGATCCACAGGCTTTCCAGATCTACTCCGACCCCTGCACTCATCTTTGGTATCTCCCTGAGATATGGCTGGCAGCCACACCACATCATTATCCGCTCCACCGGGATGGTGGGCGGGTGGATGCCCCCCGCGCGTGCGCGAGGGGCCCTGTTTCAAGACGATCAGGCGCTCTTGAACTTGTTGACGAACTCGGTCCGGGTTTCCGCGTACCAGGGTGCTTCGGCCGGCCACGGGTTCAGGTTGGCCAGCGAGTCGCCCGGATAGGCTTCGGCGAAGTTCTTCTTGTAGGTGTCGCCCGAATACTGGTCGGCACCCAGAACCGGCGAGTTGTAGCCATGGCTGTCGATCGCCACACCGGCCGGCTTCGCCTGATAGGCAAAGTCGATGAAGGCATAGATCTGATCGATATTGGCGGCACCCGACGGCATTGCCAGACCATCAACCCAGGCCATCGCACCTTCGACCGGAGCTTGATAATGCACCGGCTCACCAGCGGATTTCAGCGCCAGCGGCGGGCCGTCCCAGGTCTGGCCAACAACCACACCTTCGTTCAGCAGGCCGTTTTTCTGGGTGTCGGCGTCGTTCCAGATCAGCTTGATCCGGTTCTTGCGCGCGATGCACCAGTCGGTGATCTGACCCCAGACCTTGCGCATGGTGTCTTCGTCACCATATGCGGCCCAGACCGAACCCGGCTCCATCTCGCCCGAGGCTTCCATGTACAGACCCGCGCCCAGCATCATCGAATGCGCCCGGCCCATGGTCTTGCCCGCGTTCTCTTCCGACCAGACATCGCCATAGGACGGCGCGTCACCTTCGGGCAGCCACAGGTCGGTGCGATAGGCAATACCTTCGGTGCCCCAGATATGCGGCAGCCAATGCGCGCCGGAACCGCCAAAGTTCCACGCTTCGGTGCCGATCTTGGCCATCGCCGGGTTCACCAGATCAATCGGAACCTTGTTCATGTCGAACGGCTGCAGCAGTTCCAGCGGCTCCCACTGAAGCGAACGGTTGTTGGTCGGCGAGACGATGTCAAAGCCCTGACCCTTGGTCGCCTTCATCTTGTTGATGATTTCTTCGTTCGAGCCGATACCGGTGTAGTTCACCTTGATGCCGGTCAGGGTCTCGAACTCCTGAATGAAGCTGGGCGGCAGATAGTCCGACCACATCAGGATGTTGATCTCACCCGAAGAGGCCAGCGCGCTTTTGCTATACAGCGGGGCCGCCAGAGCCGCAGCACCGGCGCCTTTCAGCACCGTACGGCGGTTCAGGGTTTTATGAGTTGTCATAGTTAGGTTCTCCCTTAGTTGGATTTTTGAATTGTTGTTATAAGTGCAGGCTAAACTTTTCCCGCAGGGCTGTCAGTCCAAAAGTGACAGTTGAAGCCTTTCGATAGGTCCAGATATACGATTTGGATTGCGACAGTTATGTGAAATCCAGGCTCATATCGCATCTGTTTTTCCAGCCTTCCGGAAACTGGCGGAAAACGTGGTTGTTCAGTCGTTTTTTGTATTTCAAAGGGTTGTCCCGCCGCCCACGCGCCGGGACCAGGATTCGGGTATGACAGATCGCCACATGCCCGCCAAATCCGTTAAATCACCGCCTCGAAAAGGTCCGAGAGGTTTTCTTCGGTCAACGCGATAGGGTTTCCGCCGCAGGACGGGTCGATGATTGCCCCTTTGACCAGTTCGGGGATAGCCTCTTGGGTGACCCCCAGATCGGCAAGCCTGCGCGGGATGCCGAGGCTGTCGTTGAACTCCTGCACGAAGGCACGGAACCCATCAAAGCCGCCCGCGATTCCCAGATAGGCCGCAGCCTGATCGAAACGGTTGGCGATCACAGGGGCATTGAACTCCAGAACGCTGGGCATACAGACCGCGTTGGTGGTGCCGTGATGAGTGTTGAACACCGCCCCGACCGGATGGCTCATGGCGTGGATCGCGCCCAGCCCCTTCTGGAAAGCGGTGGCGCCCATGGCCGCTGCGCTCATCATCTGGGCGCGGGCTTCGATATCGGTGCCATCGGCATAGGCGCGCGGCAGGTAATCCTTGACCAGACGCATCCCTTCCAGCGCGATACCTTGGCTCATCGGATGGTAGTGCGGACTGCTGAACGCCTCGACACAATGGGCAAAGGCATCCAGACCGGTGCCTGCGGTGATGAACTTGGGCATGCCCACGGTCAGTTCGGGGTCGCAGATCACGACTGTCGGCAGCACCTTGGGGTGAAAGATGATCTTCTTGGCGTGGGTTTCGGAATTGGTGATAACGCTGGCGCGCCCCACTTCCGACCCCGTCCCGGCAGTCGTCGGCACGGCGATGATCGGCGCGATGGCAGCGGCGTCGGCGCGGGTCCACCAGTCGCCAATATCCTCAAAATCCCACACGGGCCGCGTCTGGCCGCACATGAAGGCAACCATCTTGCCCAGATCCAGACCCGAGCCTCCGCCGAACGCAATCACCCCGTCATGGCCACCCGCGTTGTAAGCCGCGACACCGGCCTCGAGGTTCTTTTCATTCGGGTTCGGGTCCACATCCGCAAACAGGCCCCGGCCCAGACCGGCGGCCTCCATAATATCCAGCGTCGCCGCGGTGATCGGCAGATCGGCCAGCCCCTTGTCGGTGACCAGCAGGGGACGTTTCATCCCGGCGGCCGCGCAGGCCTCGGGCAGTTCCTTGATCCGGCCAGCGCCGAACTTGATTGCGGTCGGATAGGACCAATTTCCAACAAGGCTCATGATGTTACCTTCTTCAGATGGTAGGATTTGGGGCGTGTCAGGTTGTGATAGCCGATGACGGACAATCCGCCACCCCGCCCGGTGTTCTTTCAGCCGGTCCAGTAAAACCCGGCGTCTGGATAATCGGCCCGGTTCACGAAGTCGAACTCATTGTCTGCAATCAGATCATTGGTCACGTCATGGCTCAGGAACACATCCTCAGGCCCGCACGCCCCGTGGAAAGCCTGCGCCCGACCCGCAACCTCAAACATCGCCTCACACGACAGAACCTCACGTTCCGCATAAACCGATCCGTCAATCGGCGAGACACATTGCAAAACCTGCCCCACGTCCGCTCCATTTCCGAAAGAAACAGGGTCCCCTGCTTCATCTGGCCAAAAATATCCCGGGGAGCCGCCATTTGTGCGCCATTGGTTCGAGCACCAATGGCGGCGGGCAGAGCCCCCAGCCTGACCCAACCTCAAGCTCGCTCGAACCCGCGGGCAATTTCCCAATCCGTCACCACGCGCTCGAATTCCTCGATCTCCACCTCTGCGGCACGGGTATAGTGGTCAACCACCTCATCCCCCATCGCCGCCCGCAGCATCGCCGACCCGTGCAGCGCATCCCGCGCATCGCGCAGATTGGCCGGGATCATGCCCGTCTCGCCCTGATAGACATCGCCTTTGGTGGGCGGCTGCAGTTCCAGCCCTTCCTCGATGCCCGCGATCCCAGCGGCCAGCATCCCCGCCATCGCCAGATAGGGGTTCATGTCCGACCCCGGGATACGGCACTCCACCCGGATCGCCTTGGTCCCGTCGCCGCACAAACGAAACCCGGCGGTGCGGTTGTCCACCGACCAGATGATCCGCGTCGGCGCAAAGGTGCCCTTCATGAACCGCTTGTAGCTGTTGATATACGGCGCCATGAAACAGGTGTAATCGGCGGCGTATTTCAGCAGCCCCGCCATGTAGCTTTTCATCACCGCCGACATGCCGAGCGAATCTTTTTCGTCGAAAAAGATTGGCGCCCCGTCCTTCCACAGCGATTGATGTACATGGCTGGAACTGCCGACCTTCTCGTGATGCCATTTCGGCAAGAAGGTCGCTGCATGGCCGTGTTGCCAAGCAATCTCTTTCACCGCGTTTTTGGCGATCGAGTGATACTCGGCCGTCTGCATCGCGGGTGCGTATTTGATGTTCAGTTCTTCCTGCCCGGTTTCTGCCTCACCCTTGCTGTTTTCGACCGGGATACCCGCATTCCACAAATGGTTGCGGATCGGGCGCATCACATGCTCTTCCTTGGTAGTCTGAAGGATGTGATAGTCTTCGTTATAGCCCGAGATCGGCTCCAGATTGCGAAAACCCTCCTTGCGGATTTCATCAAAGCTTTTCTCGAACAGGAAGAACTCCAGCTCGGTCGCGCACATCGCCTCATAGCCCATCTCTTTAAGACGATTGACCTGCTTTTTCAGGACCGAGCGTGGCGCGTGCGGGACCTCTTCATGCGTATGATGATCCAGCACGTCGCACATCACCATCGCCGTGCCTTCCAGCCACGGTACCAGGCGCAACGTGTCCAGATCAGGCTTCATCACATAGTCGCCATAGCCCCGTTCCCAAGAGGTCGAGGCATAGCCGTCCGGCGTGCCCATTTCCAGATCGGTGGCCAGCAGGTAGTTGCAGCAATGGGTCTCTTCCCACGCGCCCGCAACGAAATGACCGGCATGAAAGCGTTTGCCCATCAAACGCCCCTGCATGTCGACCATGCAGACCAAAACCGTGTCGATCTCATCCGCCGATACACGCGATTTAAGATCGTCAAAACTGAGTGTTCCGCTCACGATGCGCCCTCCCTGATCGTGATATCCTTCAGCGCCGGTTCCAGCAGCGCCAGTATGTCTGTCGCCATGGTGGCGACCTGTTCGTCGGTGCGCATCAGGTCGTTGCGCACTTCGATCATGACATTGGCCAGACCCCGGCTCAGCGCGTGCAGGCGCAGGGAATGGGTCACGCCGTCGGCAGGGCCATAGGGCTGGTTCCGCTCAGTCCGGCGGTGCGGGATGCGATCCACATGATTCAGCATGGCATCGACCAGACGGCTGTCGTCGTCATGCAGCAAGCCCAATTCGACCGCCCGAAGCTTGCCGTAGTAGACCGGGGTGAAGGAATGCACCGTCACCACCACCGTGTCCGGCCCGCGCGTGTCCAGAACCCGGGCCACCGCCGCGCAGAAGGGATCGTAAACCGCCGCCGTGCGGGCATCGCGCTGTGCCTGCGTCAGGCCGACATTCCCGGGCACCGCGATCAGTTCCGATTTCTCGGGCATCGCGCTGGCGGCCTCGGGCGGGCGGTTGCAGTCATAGACCAGCCGCGACACCGTCGAGGCCACAACCGGCGCGTCCAGCGCCCGCGACAGGGCCAGTGACAGGGCCCGCGCGCCTGGATCCCAGGCGGCGTGGCTGGTCCGGTCGGCCTCGGCCAATCCCAGGCCATCGTATTCGTCCGGGATGCGGTTGCTGGCATGTTCGCACAGCACAACCACCCGGCCCTTGCCCGTCGGGTTGAGTATTTCGACCGGGGCGGTCATCCCTTGACCTCGGTTTCGCTGTCTTCAACCTGCGGCATATCCTCGATCAGCCGCGTTTCCAGCAACTGCCCATTGCGGTAGAGGATCGGATAAGCGACTGCCGCAATATGACTGTTGAACTCGCGGAAGGCGCGCAGGGTTTCCAGATGGATATCGCTGGTCTCAAAGCTTTCGGTCGTGCCATGTTGCAACCGCTTGAGGTGGCGTTTGCGGCTGTCGCGCTCGGCCCGCTTGATCTCGGTCTTTTCCAGGCTCAGCAACCGCGCGCTTTCCAGATCATCCGAGATCAGCACGTTCGAGGCCAGTTTGAGATTGGCCATGATGCTTTCATGCATCTCGATTAGCTCTTGCCAGCCCTCTTTCGAGAATGAGGCCCCCTTTTTGCGCATGGTGGCCGCCAGCACTGCCAGACGTTTGGCCACCACATCGCCTGCGGTTTCCAGCCGGATGGCATATTCCATCAGGTCGCGGGCGATCTTGGCGTTGTCCTTACCAAAGCCATCGGCCGGTATGGCGGCCACATAGCGGCGGATGCCGGACAGGCAGTCGTTCACATCCTCATCCATCTCACGCACTGCACGGATTTGTTCCTTGTCGCCGGTCCGGTACAGCTCCAGCATGGGGCGAAACATCGCCTCGACCAGATCGCTCATCCGCAAAAGCTCGCGCTTGAGGCTGGAGAGCGACTGGCTGGGGCTGTCGAGGGTGCGCATGTCTAGAACGCTGCCCGGTCGCGCATTCTGTGCAGCGGCACTGGCCGTCATCGGTTCAGGCATCAGCCGCACGAACAGACCCTGCAGGCGGCCACAAAATGGCAGGGCCAGCACCAGAAGCGAAGCGTTGAAGGCCAGATGCGCGTTGACCAGCATCTGCCCACCCTGCGGGTCGCCCAACAGCCCGCCCCGAAGTGCCAGATTGGCCGCAAACAGTGTGACCACAGCCCAACTGCCACGTAAAGCGAGGTTGGCATAGGGGATGCGCCGCGCAGGTATCTCCATCCCGCGCGTCAACCAGACCGGGATAAAGGCCGAGCCGAAATTTGCGCCCAGCACCAGCGACAGGCCAGCGGCAAAGGGAATGGCACCGATCTGAACCAGCGTCACACACATCAGGATTGCCGCGACCGAGGAATGCATCACAAAAGCCAGCGCGCCGCCGACCAGAAAGGCGGTGATATAGTCCCGCGCCAGATAATCGGCGATTGCGGGCAGAAAGGCGCTGTCGCGGATCGGGTCCATCGCCTCGCGCAGGAACCGCAGCGAGATCAGGATAAAGGCCACCCCCATCAGGATACGCCCCAGCTGCCGGGCCTTCTTCGCCTCGGTCTTGACGAACAGGTAACCACCTATCGCCAGCAGCAGAGGCACCAACCAGTCCAGTTTGAACGACAAGATTTGGATGATCAGGGCCGAACCCAGATCGCCACCCAGCACAATCGCCAACCCGGTGGAAAACCCCAGCATCCCGCTGGCTGCAAACCCCGAGGACAACAGCGCAACCGCGGCCGAGCTTTGCAGCACGATGGCCATCGTAAGGCCCACCATCGACGCCTGCGTATAGCTGCGCTGGCCGGTCATCACCCGCTGGAACGAGGCACCATAGCTGCGCTCGATCCCTGTACGCACCATGCGCACCGCGTACAGCAGCAGCATGGTCGCTCCGGCAAGGCTTATGATAAAACTGACAATCGCCATTTTGGGTTACCCGCGCACCAGATCCAGCATCTCGGCATGCAACTCGGACGTGGCTGCCGAGATCACGCGCCCATCAGAGTTCAGGTCCAGCGCCTTGCCATCCCAATCGGTCATAATGCCTCCGGCAGCGGCGACGACGGCCTGAACGGGCAGATAGTCATAGGGTTGCAGATCATAGTCAATCACCGCGTCCACATAGCCCGCAGCCAGCAGGGCGTGCGGGTAACAGTCATAGGTAAAGCGGCGGGTTTGCCCCGATTGCATCAGACGGCCGAACAGGACGGGGTAATCCCGGTGGATCTTGTCGCCCTCGTTCACAAACAGGATGGATTGGTCCAACCGGGTCTGAGTCGACGTCCGGATCGGTTCGCCATTCAGCGTGGCACCTTGCCCCGGCACGCCCAGAAAAACCTCGTTCAGCGCAGGCATGCCGATGACACCGATATCCGGCTTGCCATCCACCAGATGCCCCAACAGGAAGCCGAACAGCGGGTGGCCGGACAGAAAAGACCGGGTGCCGTCAATCGGGTCGACAATCCAGACCTCGCGGCGGTCCTGACCTTCGAACCCGTGTTCTTCGCCGAAAATGCCGTGATCGGGGAAATGC
>NZ_JALCBM010000030.1:0-6695 GCF_028066395.1 Ruegeria sp. | reverse complement strand
GTCCTGACCTTCGAACCCGTGTTCTTCGCCGAAAATGCCGTGATCGGGGAAATGCTCCGCAAGATAAGCGCGCACTTCGGCCTCGACCGCCTTGTCGGCCTGCGTAACGGGGCTTTCATCCGACTTGAACTCAACCCCCAGCCGCCCGCGAAAATACCCCCTGGCCGTCCGGGTGGCGATTTCAGCGATTTTGACAGCATGGGCCGCCGGGTCGTGGGTTGTCAGCATTGCGCCAGATTTCCTTCAACGGGGTCGCTTGTCGAGGCGAATTTGAATGATCGCAAAGACATGGCACAGGCCCGAAGGGGGTTCAAACGGAATGTCATCATCGCAATGGCCGCTGTTCCAGCCGCAGATTGGCCGGGGTCGGATTTCTTGCCAGAACATCATGGGTCAGTATTGCCAGACGCGCCTGCGAGGAAGCCAACCCCAAGGTCCGGGTTTGACTGCCCAGCTCACAGCCTATACCTCGGGCAGTAAGGCGTGAGAATTTGAGGGTAAGTTGAACATGCATTTGGTGATCCACGCAGGTGCGTTGTTTACGGATGAAGGCAGGCTTCTCAAAGGGTTGCAGGCAAATGCTCAAGTGATCGGTCAGAACGAAGGAATTGTCTGGGGACATCGACGCTACAGACAGGTTCTGGAGCCGGCTTTGAAGACCCCCGAAGACGGGGGCGCGGCGCCTGAAACTCATGCCAAACTCTTGTCCATGATCCCGCAAGGCAAACCCGTTGAGCGCGTGATACTGTCCGCGGCGGCATTGATCGGAGAGCATCCTGCGATCATTGCGGATGGTCAGCTCTATCCGCACGCGGGACAACGTATGGCGCTTTTGGATCGTGCCCTGCCGGATGTGACGGTTGAGCTGTTTGTCGGGCTTTGCAATCCCGGCACCTTCATTCCCAAAGCCCTGATGCAGCTGTCTGACCCCCAGCGACGCGCTGTCGTCACATCGACCGACCTGAGTTGTCTGGGCTGGTTGCCCATGATCGAAGATATCCGTGACCTTGCGCCGGACGTTAAGATCACCCTGTGGCGGAATGAGGATTCGCCCCTGATCTGGGGGGATATCCTGCGCGCCATCGCGGATGTGCCGCAGGACACACCGGTTGTGAATGAGTTCGGGCTTCTCTCGTCACTGGTGTCGGAGGCTGGGCAGCACCAGATCGAAATGGCGGCGGAGGTCGCGCCATCCGAACGGGACGCAACCTTTCGCGAGGCTCTGGCGCAGGTCTTTCAGGACCACGCCCTGCCCGAGGCAATCGAGGAAGAGTTGGACCTGCCGGGATGGAGCAATGATCTAGTTGCCGCGTTTACCGAGCTTTACGAACAGGACGTCGCGCGCCTGCAGTCCATGCCGGATATCCGTTTTCTCGCACCGTGATGCATGCGAAAAGCATTTCTCTTTCACATATCAATATATTACATTTCTAACTTAATCCACTCTACCCAACGGGAACATGCGATCCGGCCAACCGCCCGAAGACCGATCCGTTGATCAGCCCGGTGCCGCCGGGATAGTTGAAGAAGAATACACCGCCCACCAGTTCTCCAGCGGCGAACAGGCCGGGAATCGGTGTCAGGTCATTGTCCAGCACCTGTGCCCGGTCCGGATCGATCCGCAAGCCACCAAAGGTGAAGGTGATGCCGCAGCCGACCTGATAGGCTTCGAACGGGCCTTCATCCATCCTGTTGGCCCAGTTCGATTTCGGCACCGACAGACCCTTGGCCGCGCGTCCATCCTTGACGTTGGGATCGAACGGCGTGCCAGTATCGACGGCGGCGTTATAGGTGGCGATTTCATCCAGAAAGCCCTGCGGATCGACGCCTTCCATCTTGCGGACCAGTTCCTCTAGGGTCGGGGCCGAGACCTTGGTGACCCGTTTGATGCGGTATTCGTCGCGCAGCAAATGGGTAACCTTGGCGTCGAAGACCTGCCAGGCGAACTGATCGGGCTGGTTCAGGATCACCCGCCCGTATTTCGCGTAAGTGTAATTGCGGAAATCCGCGCCCTCATCCACGAAGCGCCGCCCCGTTGCGTTGACCATGATCCCCCAGGGATAAGAGTGTTTCTGGAACCCGTCCCCTACATCCAGATCACCAAACTCCGGCGCGTTGTAGTCCCAGCCAACCGCGTGGCAGCCGGACCAGTTGCCATAGCTGGACGCGCCGACCTCCAGCGCCATGCGAATGCCGTCGCCGGTGTTGAAGCGCGAGCCGCGTACCCGTGCCATCTCCCACCCTGGGCCGAGGTAACGGGTGCGCATCTCGGTGCTGGCTTGAAACCCGCCCGAGGCCAGCACGACCGAGCGCGCCTTGAGGTCAAACACCTCACCCTTGTGCCGCACCTTGACGCCGGTCACCGCATGGCCATCGGTCAGCAACGACAGTGCGCGCGTGTCATAGCGGATCTCGACCCCCGCCGCGCGGGCGATTTGGGTATGGGCATCGACCAGACCGGGGCCGCCGCCCCATGCCTCAAGCGTCAGTCCGCCCCAGAACTTGAACCGTCCATCGACCTTGAACGCCTGCCGCCCGTAGATCGGCATGAATCGGATACCCTTGTCGCGCATCCACAGCATGGTCTCGCGGGACGATGTGACCAGCCGTTCGCACAGGGCCGGGTCGGTGCGGTAACGGGTGACGCGGAACATGTCGTCAAAGAATTGATCCGTGGTGTAGGTGCCGAAATCTGTGATGGCGATCTGATCTTCGGACAGGTCCGGGCACAGGGCGCGGATGTCATCGACCCCGTCATAGGCGAACCGGATCGCCCCGGCGGTATAGCGCGAGTTGCCGCCATTCTCGGCCTCGGGCGCGCATTCCAGCATCAGGACGCTTGCGCCGTTTTCCCGCGCGGCGTGGGCGGCGCAAAAGGCGGCGTTGCCCGCACCGATGATGATTGTGTCCCAGGTTGTCATGCTCTCAATCCTCTTTCGGTGCGGTGAACAGGTCCTTGCGCAGGGTCATCAGCGCGCTAGGGTCGATTTTGGCCTGTATGACAGTGGTCTGACCGCTGGCGATAGCCTCGGTCAGGGCTGGACCCATGTCGCCCGGGCCATCGACCCATATCCCCTTGCCTCCGCAGAGTTCGGCGAAGTGATCGAACCGGGGTGACTGGATTTCGGCCCCCAGCAGACGCCCGCCGTAGAATTCCTGCTGATAGGCTTTCTCGGCCCCCCAGGCCTGATTATCCAGCACGACGATGACGATGGGCAGGTTGTGTGAGATTGCGGTCTGAATCTCGATCATCGTATAGCCGATTGCCCCGTCCCCCATGATCGCCACCACCGGGCGGTCGGGGGTGGCGGCCTTGGCCCCGATGGCGGCGGCAAGGCCAAACCCGACCAGACCGAAATCCAGCGGTGTGATCAGGGACAGCGGCTGATAATGTGCCAGCCGGTCGGCGGCCTGCAGGCAGGTGTTGCCGGTGTCCAGCGTGACGATGGCATTTTCCGGCAACGTCTCGCGGATTTCTGCCAAGGCCCGGCGAGGATGCATTGGCAGGGTGGCAATCTGCGCCTCCTCTGCCCGTTCTGCACCAAGGCTGGCTATGTCCATTTGGAATTCCGTTCGCCATGCATCCGCTGCGGGCCTCGGAGTCGCCGCCGTCAACGCCTCGGCGGTCAGCCGGGCGTCGGCCTGCACTGCGATTTCGGCCGGGAAATACCGCCCCACCGCCGCGCCATCGATATCCACATGGACAATCCGCGTTTCCACCCCCACATAATCATTGCTGTGAAAGGTCGAGTTGAAGCCCAACCGCGCGCCCAGCACCACCATCACGTCAGCCTCTTTGGTCAAGCGGCTGGCAACCCGGTTGCCGCGCGGACCGGCCTGACCGGCAAACCACGGGTGGCCATGGCGCATCACATCGGCATGCCCGGTCGAGGCAACCACGGGTATTTCCAGCGTCTCGGCCAGCGTGGTCAGTGCTTCGCGCCCCCTGCCCCATTTGAACCCGCCACCCGCAAAGATCACCGGGCGCTGCGCGGTCGACAGCATCTGCGCAATCGCCGCGATATCCTCGGGCGCGGCCGGTCCGGGGCGCGCGATATTGACCGGCTGTAGATCGACCGAGGGCACAGTCGCCGCAAACAGATCACGCGGCACATGCAACACGACGGGTCCGCGGCGACCCGAATTGGCCAGCCGAATGGCGTCCTCCAGCATCGGGGCCAGTCGCAGAGGATCGGTGACCATGACCGAGCGTTTGCAGATCGGCGCAAACAGGGCGACCTGATCGACCTCCTGAAACGTGTCCTTGGCCTGATCGCCCCGCGTGATTGCGCCTGCAATCACCACCAGCGGGGAATAGGCCAGATGCGCCTCGGCCACGGCGGTGACCAGATTGACCACACCCGGCCCGGCCTGCGCGCCCAAGACCACCCCGGGTTTGCCGGTCATCCGCGCCCAGGCGTCGGCCATATGCCCCGCCGCACGTTCATCCCGCGCGCCGACATAGGCGATCTCGCCGCCCTGATACATGGCATCATAGAGTTCAAGCATCGAGCCGCCCAGCAGACCGAACACCGTGTCGATCCGGTTGGCTTTCAATACGCGATAGACGGCCTCACCGCCGGTGATCGTGGTCATGGGTTACTCCTGAGATCGGGGGCGCTGGTTTTGCGGATCATAAAGCGCGTCGGGGTGGATGGTCACGGGAACCTCGCGGTTCAGGATCTGAACGGTCAGGTTTTCGCGCGGGGTGCCTTTGCGCACGAACAGCCAGCCCAGCGATTTGCCGACCGAATAGCCATAACCGCCCGAGGTGGTCAGGCCCACGGGCTTGCCGTCGCGCAGCACCGGCTCTCCGCCCAGAATATCCGCCTCGTTGTCTTGCAGTTCGGCATACAGCAATTCCCAACCCGGTTCGCGGGTCAGAAGCGCGTCTTTGCCGATGAATTCGCGGCCCTCTGGGCGCACGAACCGGTCCAGCCCGACATCATAGGGGCCGATATCCGTGGTTAACTCCGCCGAGGCGCGATAGGCCTTTTCCATCCGCATGCCGTTGAAGGCGTAAGAGCCCAGATCGACCAGCCCATGTTCGCCGCCAGCCGCGTGCAACGCATCGTAAAGCTCGGCAATGCGGTCTAGCGGCGCGTGAAGCTCCCACCCCAACTCGCCAACAAAGGAGACCCGCAGCGCATAGACCGGAATGCCTGCTACGGTGATTTCCTGCCCCGACAGCCAGGGGAAGGCCGCATTGCCCAGATCGGCTTCCGTCAGTTGGTTCAGAATCTGGCGCGAGGCTGGCCCCGACAGCGCCAGCATGCCCCAATCGGCCGAGCGGTTGATCACCCGCACTTCCTCACCCGCCCGGATATGCGACCTGATCCAGTCGAAATCAGGGGTTTCACGGGCAATGGCCGAGCCGGTGAAATAGCGATCCTCGGAGATACGCCAGATGGTAATCTCGGTCTCGAACCGGCCTTTCGGGGTGAGTAGATGATTGAGGCTCATCCCGCCGTCGCGGGCAGGGATTTTATTGGCCGAGAGACGATCCAGCAGGCGACCCGCATCCTTGCCGGTGATCTCGAATTGCGCAAAGGCGCAGAGGTCGATGACACCGGCGGCAGTACGGGTGGCTTTGGCTTCGGCCATAGCGTTTGCATGCCAATGCTGGCGGCCCCAACCGATCTGTTCAACCTCGCCCACTGCGCCGAAATACCTCGGGCGCTCCCAGCCGGAGACCTCGCCGAACACCGCGCCTTTGGCCGCCAGACGGTCGTACAGAGGATGCCGGTTGAGCGGTCGCAGACTGTGAAACTGCTTGCCCGGGCACGGCGTGTCATGGCGGCGCATGAACTCGTCCTTGGTGCGCTCGACAATGAAGTGATCGCTGGCGAAATCGCCATAGCGGCGGGGGTCCATCGACCGCGTGTTGATCTCGGCCTCGCCATGGACCATCCAGTCCGCCAGCACCTTGCCCGCGCCGCCGCCCCAGGCCAGCCCGATGGAGGAGCCACAGGCCAGCCACACATTCGGCGCGCCAGAGGGGCCTACCAGCATGCCTCCATCCGGCGTATGGGTGATCGCACCGCGCACCACGCGTTTGATGCCGAGGTCCGCCAGCACCGGCATCTTGTCCAGCGCGATCATCAGGAAATCCCCGATCGAGTCGTAGTCGGCCTCAAACAACTCATTCTCGGCAGCCCAGGGCGCGCCATCGGGTATCTGCCAGACGGTTGGGCAGACATGGCCTTCGTAAATGCCGATCAATCCGGATTGCTGTTCCTGCCGGATATAGCCGCCAAAGGCGTTATCGCGCATCACGGGCAATTCCGGGCGACCGGCGAATTCGGGCACAGTATCAGTGACCAGATAGTGATGCAGACAGGAGACCGAAGGGATTTTCAACCCGAACCACTGCCCCACCTGATTGGCATATGACCCGGCAGCAATGACAATCTGCTCGGCCAGAACATCACCCTTTTCGGTACGTAGCAACCAGCCGTCACCTTTGCGAGATGCTCCGATGACGCGATTGTGCCGTTCAATCCGCGCACTCCGTGCCCGTGTTGCCGCCGCCAGCGCCATGGTCACGCCAGACGGGTCGATATGCCCGTCGCTAAAGGTTTGCACCGCTGCCTTGACGTCATCGGTCTTGTAGAACGGGTTGCCTCGTGCGACCTCCGCTGGCCCGACCAGTTCCATCGGCAAATCCAGCAGCCGCCCAACGCCCATGATCGATT
>NZ_JALCBM010000029.1:40829-47644 GCF_028066395.1 Ruegeria sp. | reverse complement strand
TGGAACACCATCGCGATGTCGCGGTCCTTGGGGCTGACATGGGTCATGTCCTTGCCGCCAATGGACAGCGTCCCGCCGGTGATCTCCTCAAGCCCGGCAATACAGTTCAGCAGGGTGGATTTGCCGCAACCCGAGGGGCCGACCAGTACCAGAAAATCGCCCGGTTCGATTGAGATGTTGATGTCCTTCAGAACCTCGGTTGCACCGTAATTCTTGTACAGGTTTTGGATATCAAGAATGGGAGCCATGGGTCTTATCCCTTCACAGAGCCAGCGGTCAGGCCGCGGATGAAATACTTACCGGCGACGACATAGACGAGCAGCGTCGGCAGCCCCGCGATGATCGCGGCAGCCATGTCGACGTTGTATTCTTTGACGCCGGTGGTGGAGTTTACGATGTTGTTGAGCGCCACGGTCACGGGCTGCGTGCCCGCCTGGCTGAACGACACGCCGAACAGGAAGTCATTCCAGATCTGCGTGAACTGCCAGATCACGGTCACCACGATGATGGGCAGCGACAGCGGCAGGAAGATCGACCAGAAAATCCGCAGGAACCCGGCCCCATCCACGCGGGCGGCTTTGGTGAGTTCAGAGGGAATCGTGACATAATAGTTGCGGAAAAACAGCGTGGTGAAGCCCAGCCCGTAGATCACGTGGACAAAGATCAGGCCCGGAATGGTTCCGGCGATCCCCATCAGACCCAACAGGCGTGCCATCGGCAGCAGGACAACTTGAAACGGGATAAAGCAGCCAAACAGCATCAGCGAGAAGATGATGTTGGCCCCTTTGAACCGCCATTGCGCCACGACATATCCGTTCAGCGCACCCAGCAGGGTTGAGATTGCCACCGCAGGCACCGCGATCAGGACCGAGTTCCAGAAAT
The DNA here is from genome assembly GCF_028066395.1 of Ruegeria sp. GTDB lineage: Bacteria > Pseudomonadota > Alphaproteobacteria > Rhodobacterales > Rhodobacteraceae > Ruegeria. The sequence continues at coordinate 46,762 of NZ_JALCBM010000029.1, read as the reverse complement.
AGGGCCGCAGGCCTTCACACTGGATACCGGTACAGGCACCGGACCACGCGGTTTTCCAAGCATCCAGACTGACCTCACGCGGGAGCGAGATCAGAGACCCGGTGCGGATTTCCTCAAGACTTTTCAGCGACGTGGTCAACATCACAAATAGCGGCATCAGGTAATACAGCGCAAACAGGCCCAGCAGGACATAGAGCAGCCAACGCAGGGCAATCTTGCCAGTGGCGCTTTGGGTGCGGGTTTGGGTTTGGGGCATCGACAGATCAGTCATTTTTCGCCCTCAGCTCTGAATAAAGATAGGGAACCACGATGGCAAAGACGACCAGCATCATGATCATCGCGGAAGAGGCCGCCTGACCGATGTCACCGCGCGAAAACGCCATGGCATACATGTAGGTGGCGGGCAGATCGGTCGCGTAGCCCGGACCGCCGCCGGTCAGGGCGATGACAAGGTCAAAGCTCTTGATCGCCAGATGCGCCAGCACGATGAAGGCCGACAGGAAGATCGGGGCCATCGAGGGGATGATGATCGCCGTATAGATGCGCCATGTGGGGATACCATCGACTTGAGCGGCCTTGATGATCTCACCATCCACGGACCGCAGCCCGGCCAGAAACAGCGCCATCACGAAGCCCGAGCTTTGCCAGATCGCCGCCATCACGATGGTGTAGATCGCGTAGTCCGGGTTCACCAGCCAGTCGAACTCGAAATTGGTAAAGCCCCAACCCTGCACCATGGATTCAATGCCCAGACCCGGGTTCAAAATCCACTTCCACGCCGTACCGGTCACGATCATCGACAGCGCCATAGGGTACAGGTAGATCGTGCGGATCGCCCCTTCGACGCGGATCTTCTGATCCAGCAGGATGGCCAGCAACAGGCCCAGCACCATCGCGATCACGATGAACAGCGCGCCAAAGATATACAGGTTGTTGATTGCCGTATCCCAACGGGGAGAGTCGAACAGGCGTTCATACTGGATGAAGCCCTTGATCTCGTATTTCGGCAACAGTTTCGATCGGGTCAGCGACACCCATGCGGTCCATCCGATAAATCCATAGACAAAGATCAATACGGCGATGAACGACGGTGCCAGCACCACCTTGGGCAGGTGGTTTTCCAGCCATTCGGACATTTTAGCCTCCGGGGAAAGGTGCTCTGCCCCGCAGTATAGGGGGCAGAGCCTATTGGATCAGTAGCTGTTTGCCACCGCGTCCGCCAGTTGCTGAACCGCGTCAGCCGAGGACATATCCGAGTTGAAATGCGCGGTCACCACATCGGTGATCGCACCGGCCTGCGACCCGCGCAGCGCCATGCCATGGGCGTAAGAGGGCAGCAGCGAACCGCTTGCCGAGGTCGCGCCCATATCTTCGGCAGACAGGTTGGCGCAGATGTCAAAGTCATCCAGACCCACATCAGTCCGCGCCGGGATCGAGCCCTTGTTCAGGTTGAACACTTTCTGGAAGTTCGGCGCAACGATCAGCTTGGCCAGCAGGTCCTGACCGGCTTTCTTGTCGTCACCATCCACGTCGAACATAGCAAAGCTGTCGACGTTATACAGATAGCCGTCACCGGGGGTCGAGGCGCACAGGAAATCCTCACCCGGTGTTTTACCGGCGGCCAGGAATTCACCCTTGGCCCAGTCGCCCATGATCTGGAACGCCGCTTCGCCGTTCATGACCATGGCAGTGGCAAGGTTCCAGTCACGGCCCGAGAAGTTCTCGTCCACATATCCACGCAGGGTGCGCATCTGGTCAAACGCCTGCACCATCGTGTCCGAGGTCAGCGCCTCGGGGTCCAGATCAACCAGCGCTTTCTGGAAGAACTCGGGCCCGCCAATGCCCAGAACCACGGTTTCAAAGACGGTCGCGTCCTGCCACGCCTGACCACCATGGGCCAGCGGGATCACACCAGCGGCCTGCAGCTTGTCAGCGGCGGCGTTGAATTCGTCCCATGTGGTCGGCATTTCGATGCCGTTGGCGGCCAATACGTCCGCGTTGGCCCAGATCCAGTCCACGCGGTGAACGTTGACAGGGGCCGCACACCATGTGCCTTCGCACTTCATGTGACCCGCGATGGATGCAGGCAGCACGTCCGCCCAACCTTCGGCTTCGGCAACGCTGGAAATGTCGGCCAGAACGCCCTCTTCATACCATTCCTGAATGGCGGGGCCTTTCAGCTGAACCGCAGTCGGCGCGTTTCCGGCCAGAACCCGGGCGCGCAGCGCGGTCATCGCCGCGTCGCCGCCGCCGCCAGCCACCGGCATATCGGTCCATGTGCCGCCGTTCGAGGCGAACTCTTCCTGCAGAACCGCAACCGACTTGGCCTCACCACCCGAGGTCCACCAATGCAGAACCTCAGCCTGAGGCTCGGCCACAACGGACGACCCGGCCGCAATGGCGATGGTCGAAACGGTGGCAAATGCAAAACGCTTCATTTGTGTTCTCCTCCCTGAGAATTCGGTGCCGCCCTGAGGGCAGCCATACGTGATATAGCGCTAACAGATTGCTGCATGGCAACGCAGAATGCTGTGCAATATCCTGACAAGGTGGAAATTTTCACCGCTTTTGTTACCCCGTGTTACTTTGGGCTTGAATCCGTTTCCATTCGTTACAATTGGCGGCGACGGAGAACTCTGAGGAGGAGAAACAGAGTGGGCATTCCCCGGCTCTTGGTGGTGGACGACGATTCCGAGATGCGGTCGATGATGACCCAGTTCTTTCAGCAGAACGGGTATATCGCTCTGCCTGCCAGTTCCGAAAGCGAAATACGCACGCATCTGACCTCGGGGCGGATCGACCTGATCCTGTTGGACGTAATGCTGGGGGATGAGAACGGTGTCGAGATTTGTGCGCGCCTGCGGGCCGAGCAGGATGTGCCTATCATTCTGGTCTCGGCCCTGTCGGCAGATCATCAGCGGATGGCCGGGTATGAGGTCGGCGCGGACGACTATATCGCCAAACCTTTCAACCCGCAGCTGCTACTGGCCCGTGTCCGCGCCGTGATGCAGCGGGCGCGGCGCACGCCCTCGCTGGCCTATCGCCGCCGCACCCGCAGCTTTCGCTTTGACGGCTGGGTCTATGACGGCAAACGGGATGAGGTGCATTCGCCCGAGGGCTATCTGGTCTCCCTCTCGCAACGCGAAACCGCCCTGCTGAAAGTGCTACTGGCCAACCCGCATATCCCCCTGACCCGGGATGAGATCGCCGCCGCGCTGGACGTCACCGGCGATGCCGACAAGCCCGAAGCGCAGGGCCGCGCCATCGACATGCTGGTGGGCCGCCTGCGTTCCAAGATCGAGACCAACCCGAAAGACCCGCAAATGCTGCGCACCGAACGGGGCGTCGGTTACGTCTTTGCCGCCGAAGTCGCAGTGGAAGAGGATACATGACCCTGCGGCTACGCAGTCTCGGCTGGATCTGGTCGCTGGCCGGGTTTGCCTCGGGGCTGTTGTCGGCGGGCCTGTGGTTCGCCTCGTCGCAGGCGTGGGACCGGTATCTGACCCGGTCTTTTGTGGCCGGATTTGCGGTTTATGAAGAGCTGCGCACCGGCACTGCGCCCTCATCCGGGATCAAAATAACCCCTCTGCCCGCCGAGGCCGCCGCCCTGGCCGAGGAGGGCATGTTCGAACAGGTGCCCGGTTTCGCAGGCCGCCGCTTTGTCACCAACCTGTCGATCCTGACCGACAGTTCCGCGCCCCTGAGTGGGCGCGAGCTGACGCTTGCCGTGATGTCAGATCGTCTGGTCTATCCGATTTCCGGCATCGTGTCCGGCACCGACCAGACCGGGTCTGAAAAGATGGGCAACCTGACCCGTCTTCTGGCCACCTATTGCAGCGAACCGATCCTGATCGCGCAATTCGGGCGCGGGCCGTGGCAACAGGTGGACGGCACCGCCATCTGGGGATGCAACGCCGCGCCTGCCGATCTGCGCCTGCCCGCCATACTTGCTGCCGTGGTGAGCCTGGCGGTCATTCTGACCTCGGTCGGGAACGTGTCGGACACGTTCACCCGCTTCTCGCAGGCCCTGCGCAATCGCAGGCGACGCGGCGGGCCCGACAGCTATGACGCTGATGGCCCGGATGAGCTGCGCGAAATCGTATCCGCCGTGAACGAATATCTAGAAGGCGAACGCGCGCAGCTGGAAAAACGCGCCACCGTGCTGTCCGGCGTTAGTCACGATCTGGGCACCCCCGCCACCCGCGTCCGCCTGCGCGCAGCCCTGATCCCCGATGCCGAACTGCGCGAAAAGCTTGAGGCCGATGTGGACCAGATGACCGGCATGATCGAAAGCGTGCTGACCTATACAAGGTCCGAGCTGAGCATTGAGGACCCGCGTGAGATTTCACTGACCTCGCTCGTCGAGTCTCTGGTTGCCGATTATCAGGACACCGGCCAGCCCGTGACCCTGCAGCAGGTGGCCCCCGTCATGGTCGAGGGCGCGCCGTCCGTCTTCATGTCCCGGCGCGGGCGCGGCTCACTGCCGGAAACCCGGCGCATTCTGGTGATGGCGCGCCCGATCTCATTGAAACGCGCGCTGACGAACCTGATCGACAACGCCCTGAAGTACGGCCGTCACGCCGAGGTTGCGTTGGAAACCGATGCCCGGATGGCCACGATCATTGTCGAGGATAAGGGCAATGACCTTTCCGTCGCGGATATCGAGGCGCTGCTGACCCCATTCCGGCGCGGGTCCAATATCGGATCATCCGACGGGTTCGGGCTGGGCCTGACCATCGCCACGACCGTGGCCGAACAGCATGGCGGCTCGCTGCGGTTCGAGGCCGGGGAACAGGGCCTGCGCGCCCGTCTGGAAATCTGTCGGCAATAGGTCAAGCCGCATAGCTCCGCACCAGCGCCCCCGCGATCAGAGCCCAGCCATCGGCGATCACGAAAAACGCCAGCTTGAACGGCAGGGCCACCGTGGCAGGCGGCACCATCATCATGCCCATCGACATCAGGACCGCAGCCACCACCAGATCGATGATCAGAAACGGCAGGAAGATCAGAAACCCGATCTGAAACGCCCGCGCGATTTCGGACAGCATGAACGACGGCATCAGAACCGACAAAGGCGCCTGTGGCGACAATTGCATCTGGTCGCCATCCGGGCGCAGAGCGGCCATGGCCTGAAACGTCTCGGGATCCAGCCGGGCGGCCATGAATTCGCGAAACGGGATCAGGGCGCGTTCAAGGGCGGGCTCCACCTCCATCGTCTCATCGACCATGGGTTTTATTCCGGTGGTCCAGGCCTCGGTAAAGACCGGCTCCATGATGAAAAAGGTCAGAAACAGCGCCAGACTGATGATCAGCATGTTGGGCGGCGATTGCTGCAGCCCGATCCCCTGCCGCAAGATCGCCAGCACCGTGATCAGGAACGGGAAACAGGTGATCATGATAGCCAGTCCCGGCGCGAGGCTCAGCACTGTGATCAGCAGGATCAGCTGTATGGTCCGGGCCGAAATCGACTCACCGTCGCCCAGCGACAGCGACACCTCCTGCGCCGAGGCCATCGCGGGCAGCAACAGCAACGCCACCACCAGCCAGATCAGGGGACGCATCATCCGATCCCGTTCTGCAGGTCCGAAATTTCGGTCAGGCGCACCGCAAGCTGCCCGGCCTGATCGCCCTCCATCTCTTCCAGCAGGCCACGGGCGACCAGTTGATCGCCAACATACAAGTCCACCGGGTCCTCGATCCGCTTATCCAGCGTCAGGACCGCGTTTTCACCCATGGTCAGCAAGTCGCGGATCAGAGGGCGCGCGCGTCCGACCGAGACGGTCACTTCGATCGGAACCGCCTCGAACGGGTTGGGTTTTTCGGATTTGGGGGCTTGGGGATCACTCATTGGACAAAGCCTCTTTTGCTTCAAAAACATAGGCGTCGAATGCGCCGGAAATGGCGGTCAGCAGGGCGGTGCAATCAACCTCACG
>NZ_JALCBM010000029.1:39252-40729 GCF_028066395.1 Ruegeria sp. | reverse complement strand
AAGGACAGGTCCGACAGCGCACCGGACAGCTCGGCGCTTAGCTGGCCGCGCGCCTGATCCTGCGCCTGAACCGCGTCGTCCCACCCCGCGCCATAGCCATTTTCGAAGGCGGCAAGGCGTTGTTCTTCCAGCGCCTCATCGTCCAGCATATGCAGCGCCCCGGCGCCGGTCTGTACGGTGAAATCCTCAAGAAGGTGGGCAATCGACATCACACCTTCTCCTCGCTTTCCTCAAGCCAGCTGCGCAGGATCTCGACCGTCTCTTCCTGCTTGTCACCGATCATGGCGCGCAAGCGGTCAACCGCATCCTCACCTTGGCCATCGCCCAGCGCCGGCACGCCGCTTTCCACCTGAGCGGGCAGCGAGGTAAAACCCTGCGCATCATCGGTCGCAATCTCTCCGTCCAGATAGGCCGGGCGGTCCATCTCGGGCGCTGCGGCTGCGGGCAGCAGGGCCGGGGTCGTTGCGGCATTCGTCAGGATCGGCCGGATCACAAACAGACCCAAAACAAGGGAAACCAGAGCTAAAACACCCATCTGGATCAGAGACATCGCGTCCAGATGTATCTTTTGCCAGATCGACGCGGCCACAAGGGTTCCCTGCGGTTCGACCACCGGCAGGTCCAGCGATTTCAGCGTGATCACGTCACCACGCGCCGCATCGAAACCCACGGCCGAGGCGACCAGTTCCTCTAACGCGTCCAGTTCAGCCTGCGGCATGGGTTCAAAGGTTTCCGCCCCGTCCGGCCCGGCGCTGCGCACACCGTTGACCAGAACGGCCACGGTCAGGCGTTTGATCGCACCGGGCGCGCGATGCACCTCCAGCTCGGTCTCCGAGACCTCGTAATTCACCCGCTCGCGCGTCTGAGTCGCATTTGAATTGGATTCGTCGCCACCCGCCCCATCACCATCCGGCAGGTTCGACGCCACGGTCACATCCGCCGACTGGTTGCGCGCGCTGTCCGAGCGTTCCTCGACATCCGTGCTGATCGCCACGCGGCCATTTGGATCAAAACGCCGCTCGCGGATCGATTCGGTTTCGGTCACCGTGTCCACACTGACCTCGACCACCGCGTTTCCGGCCCCGACCCGGGCCTCGACCAAACGCATGACGCGTTCGCGCAGCTGGCGAGCCTTGTCATCGGCGGTATCGGCCGCCGCCGTCACCTCTTGCCCACCGATCACGGCCCCGTTCGAATCGACCACCGTCACGTTCTCGGGCGCCAACCCACTGACTGCCGAGGCGACCAGAAACCGGATCGCCTTGGCCTGATCGCCGGTGATCTGCGCGCCCGAGGGCACAAGATAGACCGAGGCCGTCGGCGCCACGCTGCGTTGAAACGGGTTGGCCGAGCCATTGGCGATATGCACGCGCGCCTGACTGACATGGGGGCTGCCGACAATTGTCCGCGCCAGCTCTCCTTCTTTCGCGCGCCAATAGGCGGCATCGAACATCTGCGAGGTGGTGCCGAACCCGCT
>NZ_JALCBM010000029.1:20355-39152 GCF_028066395.1 Ruegeria sp. | reverse complement strand
CTTTCGCGCGCCAATAGGCGGCATCGAACATCTGCGAGGTGGTGCCGAACCCGCTGAGCGAATCCAGCAGCTCATACCCCCGGTTGCCATTAGCAGGCAGCCCTTCGCTGGCCAGAGTCAGGCGCAGCTCATCCCGCTGCGCGCCCGAGACATAGATCGAGCCGCCCCTGATCTCATATGGGACGCCGCGCTGATCCAGCGCGCGAACGATATCCCCTGCGGCACCGGCCTCCAGCCCCGCATAAAGCAGGCTCATCGACGGAGACGTCGCCACCCGAGACATGGCGAGAATGCCAAGAAACACCAGCGCCACCGCACCGGCCACTATAATTTGTTTGCGCCTGTCCAAACTTGCCCAGACAGTTCCGATCTGCTGCACGCTCACCTCCGACTCACCGACATTCTGTGCGGCTCGTCCCTTGTTTGAACGATTGCCCTTAACAATCGGTTAGTCCCTGCGGGGTTATGACACTTGTCGAACGCAAGGATGAGGACGTCATGACCGACGCAACGGCAGAAGAGGCAGAAGCCCCTAAGAAATCAGGCAAAAAGGGCATGATCATTGCGGTGATTCTGGCCGTCGCAGGGGCCGGGGCCGGGTATTATGTCACCAGCTCGGGTCTGTTGCCCCTGGGCGGCAAAGCCATGCCGGAAAAGGCTGCAGACAAAGGCAAAGACATGCCTGCCAAGGCCCTTCCCGCCGTTGGATTCGTCGATCTTCCAGCGGTCATCGTCTCGGTCAACGCCGGCGATTCGCGGCATCTGAAGTTTCACGCTCAGCTTGAGGTGAACGCGGATTACGTCGCGGATGTCGAAAAGATGCAGCCGCGAATCATGGACGTGCTGAACAACTATCTACGCGCGGTCGAGCTGCGCGATCTCGAAGATTCGATGGCGTTGGTCCGCATCCGGGGCCACCTGCTGCGGCGCATCGGAATTGTGGTTGGCGAAGGGCGGGTGCGTGACGTCCTCGTCATGGAATTCGTTCTGAACTAGGAGGCGACGTTGGAACTGATCGCGGATATTCTGCTGGTCGCAGGCGCATTGGGTGCCGGGCTGTATTGCTTTGTTCTGGCCCGGCGCCTGAAACGGTTTACCGATCTTGAAAAAGGGGTTGGCGGGGCGGTTTCGGTCCTGTCTGCGCAGGCGGATGAGTTGAAAGCTTCTCTGGATGCCGCGCGGGCTTCGTCTGATCAGTCGGGGGTCACTTTGCAGGCTCTGACCGAACGGGCAGAAACGGTCGCTCAGCGGTTGGAGCTGATGATGGCGTCGATGCATGACGTGATCTCGGAGGAGGATATGCGTCAGGACATACCCGAGCCGTCTCAGAAAAATGAGGACGTTCAGGTAGATACGGAACTGGCAGAGCCTGAAGAACCTGCCGCTGAAGTGGTGTCCGAGGCGCAGACCGAGGCAAAAGCAGAGGAACAAACCGAAGCGCCTGAACCTGCGAAGGCCCCCGAGGGGCTCATGTTCTTCCGCCACGCACGTCCGTTGGGTGAGGGCGCAACATGACCCGTCCCAACCCCAAAAAGCCGCGCGCCGGGGTGCTGACGGTGATTTCGTTGCTGATGATCGGCTCTGCCGCCATCCGGCTGGGGCTGGAGGCTGGCCCGGCGCTGGCCCGCACCGCGAATGCTCCGGATGTGCCAGCCAATGAGCCGGTGGCAGAAGGCACCACTCCGGCAGATTTGCAGCAACTTCTGACGGCCCTGTTGCAACGCAAAGAGGATCTGGATCGCCGGGAAGCCGCCTTGATGGATAAGGAAAAGGCGCAGGAGATCGCGCAACAGGCCATCGAAGCTCGGATGACCGCACTGCAAGAGGCCGAGGCATCGCTGCGCGAAACGCTCTCGATCGCCGACAAGGCTGCAGAAACCGACCTGACCCGGCTGACGGATGTGTATCAGAACATGAAACCCAAGGACGCCGCCGCCCTGTTCGAAAACATGGACCCCGTGTTCGCGGCGGGCTTCTTGTCGCGCATGCCACCCGATGCGGCGGCGGGCGTGATGGCCGGGCTCAGCCCCGAGGCCGCCTATACGATTAGTGTCGTGATGGCCGGGCGCAACGCCTTGGTCCCTGAGGAGTAGCCGAAATGACCCAAACCCCCAATTCCCGAAACGGAGGCCGCCCATGATTGGACTGGTTGGAATCGTTGTCATTTTCGTGATGGTTTTTGGCGGCTACCTCGCCGCCGGGGGCAAGATGACGATCATCCTGAAATCACTGCCCTTTGAAATGATGATGATCGGCGGCGCGGCAGTTGGTGCCTTTATGATAAGCAACGACATGAGCGCCGTCAAACACACCATCAAGGACATGGGCAAAGTGTTCAAAGGCCCCAAGTGGAAGCCCGAGGATTATCGGGACCTGCTGTGCCTGCTGTTCTCGCTGATCCGCATCGCGCGTTCGAACCCGGTCGAGGTCGAGCAGCATATCGAAGAGCCCGAATCCTCAGCCCTGTTTTCAGCCTATCCCAAAATTCAGGCCGATAAAGAGGCGGTGGATCTGATCTGCGACACCATGCGCTCGGCCGCGATGAACTATGACGATCCGCATCAGGTCGAAGAGGTTCTGGAAAAGAGGATGGAGGCGAATTTTCACCACGCCATGCATTCCAGCCACGCCTTGCAGACCGTGGCCGATGGCTTGCCCGCATTGGGAATTGTGGCCGCTGTGCTTGGGGTTATCAAAACCATGGGCTCAATCGACCAACCGCCCGAGGTGTTGGGTAAACTCATCGGTGGCGCGTTGGTGGGGACCTTTCTGGGCGTGTTTCTCGCCTACGGTCTGGTGGGGCCGTTTGCGGGCAAGCTCAAAGCCGTGGTCGAAGAGGATAACCATTTCTACCAGTTGATCAAAGAGGTTCTGGTCGCCAATCTGCACAACCACAACGCCGCCATGTGCATCGAGGTGGGTCGCCAGAACACGCCGACCCATAACCGTCCCGGGTTCTCGGAACTTGAGGACGCCTTGAAAGAACTGAAACAGGCGGCGGCATGAGGCGGGGTATCATACTGGCATGTCTATGGGTCGTGATGGCCAGTGGGACCATGGCGCAAACCGTGCGGGTCCGGTCGGGTGAGCATGACGGCTATACCCGCCTTGTGTTTCAAATCCCGCCGGGGACCGATTGGGATTTGGCGTCGCATCAAAATGGCGCGCGTCTGGCCGTGGCCTTGAAGGACGCAACCTTTGAGACCGACGCGGTTTTCAGTCGGCTTTCCGCAGGGCGTCTCACGTCTGTGTTGCAACCGGAACCCGGGGCACCGCTGGAACTGGATTTTGGATGTGATTGCGTGGCCACCGCGTTCTTGCACCGGCAGACGATGGTTGTTGTCGATATCGCGCCGGGCGCGTTTACCCCTCCGCCGGACATCGCCGCCCTGCCTCCGCTGCTGCCGAAACCTGACGTCACGAAACCCCGGGCTGCTCATCCGGGTGTGGAACTTCCTGCCTCGTTGCTGCAGTTGCAACGTCGCGGGTTCGAAACCCAATTGATGTCCCGTCTGCTGCAAGGCGCCGACCGAGAGGTCGTTGACCTGAACCTCGCCAATGTGGGCGCCCGGCAATCGGGCTATTTCGGGCCGATCCAATCACCTGCCGATCTGCCGGAAAACCTGCATGTTTCGACAATTCTGGACGAGATTCCCGGCCTCGATCAATCTGCATTACTGCAGGTCGAGACCCGGCCCAAATGTATCGCCGATGCCGAACTGGGATTCGACACCTGGACCGGAACGCAGCCTTTTGCCCAGCACGTGGCCGAACTCAGAGGTGGTCTGTTTCAGGAATTCGACCGGTTGGACATTGAGACGGCAGAAAAACTGGCGAAGCTGTATACTTACTTCGGCTTCGGCGCCGAGGCGGTTCAGGTCATGCAGCTTGTGCCCAAACGCGATGCGAAATGGGACCGGATCGAGGCGATGGCGCGTTTCATCGATGACCAGCAAATTGCCAGATCAAACCCGTTTTTTGACCAGCAACGATGTGGTGGGGACGCTGCCCTTTGGGCGGTGTTGACCGAAGGGTATTTGGCGAAAGACGCCAAGTTGAACTCTATCGAACATTCTTTCACGCGCCTTCCCCAACATCTGAAGGTGCAGTTTGGCCCATTACTGTCGGAAATCCTGATTGAGGCAGACAGGCTTGAATCGGCGCACCGCATCCTGCGCGCGGTAGATCGCGTCAATGACACCGATGACCCTGAACTTGTTTTGGCAAAGGCCAGCATCGCTGAGGCCGAAGGGGATGATCAGCAGGCCACAGACCTATTGACCAAGGCGGCAACCGCGCCCGAGGCAACCGATGAAGCCCCGCTTGCGCTGGCCCGTTTGATCGAAAAACGTTGGTCGGACCGTGGCGCAATCACAGGGCAAGAGCTGGATCTGGCAGCAGCCTACGCTGTGCAATTCAGGAATTCAGAGAGCGGCCCGATGATGGCCCGGGCACATGTTCTGGCCCTGGCGCTCAACCAGGAGTTTGGTGCCGCGTTTGGCCGGTTTCCAGCGGGGATGGAGGACAAGGCGTGGCATCGAACACATGACCAGGTGTTGCAACTGTTGGCCGAGCGTGGCGATGACGTCTCGTTTCTGCGTCACGTCTTGACCCTGTCGATGACCGAACGCGAGGGTATGACCATCGAAACGGCCATGGCCCTGTCAGATCGATTGACCCAATTGGGATTTGCCGAGCTTGGGTTTGAGATGGCAAATCGCCCAGCGGACAAGGCGCACCGCGCGGACCGGACCCGGCTTCGTGCCCGTGCGTCAATTTATGAAGACCGCCCGCGCCACGCCTTGTTGGAACTGGCCGGGGAACGCTCGGAACCTGCGATGCGTTTGCGGGCACAAGCCTTGATCAAAAGTCAGGATTTCGCCGGGGCAGCCCTGATTCTGAAGGAAATTGGCGAGACGGATGCGGCAGAACGGAATTTCTGGCGCGCGGGTTTGATCGAAGAGGCGCAGACCGAGACCCCCGGTATGTATGGAAACCTTGCAGGATTGAGCCAGGCCCTGACGGACCCCATCGCCCGCCAACCGGAAAAGCCCCTGGCTGATGCGACTGCCCTGCTAGAAGCCAGCAGCCTGACGCGCAGCCAAATCAACGACATGTTCAACATGCTCGGGGGGGACGTTTCTGAATAAATTTGGAACAGTGCCTTCGCCCGGCAGATATGGCGATTTCCAAACACCGCGTGATGGCACGAGGCTAGCGGGATGTTCGGCAATGGCCTCTTTCAAAATAGCCGTACGCTACCGGGCAAACGTGTTCCCAATCCGCCCAAAGAAGACCCGTTTTTCAAAGGTTGAACGTTGTGTCACAAGACGAGCAATACGCCCGTTCACATGTCAGCCTCCGATGGATCAAACAACAAATCCGCCAATGTCGAATATCGAGCATCCGGTTGGACAAGGCCAAACACAGCCGCCTCGATCTTGGCAGCCCGGTTTTCGCCAATGAATGGCGCGGCAAACTCGTGGAATTTGTCGACGATTTCCTGACGGCTCATCGGCACATCAGGGCCACCTCGGGCATTGATGTCGCCGGACTCAAAGACCTGTCCGTCTTTGGTCGTGACCCGAACATCCGCCCACCGCCCTTGCGGGAAACGGGCATTGTGGCGGTCGCATTCCGACACCTCAATCCGTTCAACCACATCGGCGACCAGCGGGTCAGACAAGCCCGCGCCCGAGATATGTTCGACCCCGATGCGCCCATAAACCGCCTGAACCGCAACCGCAAAGGGGAGGGAGTATTGCGCCTGAGATGTGGTTTCCGGCAAACCAGGAAACAGGCAGGCGGCTTGGTGGAAGCTTTTAACCTCGATACGTTCGATCATGGGGTGCGTCAGATCGTGCTGTCGCATCACCTGCCGGACGCCATCAATAGCGGCATGTGCCCAGCGGCAGATCGGATAGGGTTTCACATATTGCTGGCACATCTGCCAGTCCTGCCCCAGATCCGTCCAATAGGGCGCGACGCGATCCTCTTCCAGAGTGATGGCCGGCGCCCCGGTAAAGCCACGTTCGGCCAGAATGGCAGCAGACATGCCGACCAGCGCACCCCAGCCGGACCCGTCATGCAGCATCGTGGGGTTGGCGATCTCGCGCATCATCTGGCTGCGGGGGCCGTGATATTCGGCGATGCCCAGCGCCTGTCGCAACTGATCGGACGTAAAGCCGCGCAGCCGCGCAGCCATGGCCACCACCCCCAGCGCGTTCCACGCGCCCGAGGTGTGATAGTCGCTGACCGTCGCGTGCAGGGCCAAACCCGCACGGCCCGCGATTTCGTAGCCGGTGATGACGGCGGCCAGCGCCTCGGGGCCGGTCAGGTCGGGGCGATGCTCGGCCAGTGCAGCCAGCGCGGGGATGACAACCACGCCGATATGGCCCTTGGTCGGGTTGAACCCGTCATGCGCATCCAGATTGTCGGTCTGGGTCGCAGCAGCATAGGCCGCCCCGGCCAGGCTGACACGACGACCATCGAACAGCATGCGCGCGCTGCAGGACGGGTCCGTGCTGGCGTAAAGCGCCGCGGCGGTTTCGCGGGCGATAACCCCGGCCTGCATCGGCCCCGCCGCGATCAGCACCCCCAGCGTATCCAGCAGCATCAGCGCTGCCGCCTCTTGAGCGTGCGCTGGCATCTGATCGGCAGGGCGATTCAGAATAAACTCAGCGGCACGCTCAAAAGTGCTGGTCATTGGGCAGGCTCCATCTTGGGCCGCACGTCCCGCAGCCGGTTACCCGCCGGGTCGAAGGGTGGTTCGGACAGGATTTTGGCCTTGTGCGGCTTGCCAAGGATGAAGACCTCGACCTCATCCCCCGGCTGCGCCACCGACGGGTCGGCAAAGCCCAGCGCCAGAGATTTTCCGACCGAATAGCCATAAGCGCCCGAGGTCACGCGGCCGACCGATTTGCCGTCGGGGGTAAAGATCGGCTCGCCCCCGGTGGCGTCGGCCTGATCGACCTCGACCTCGAAGATCGACAGCACCTCGCGCGCGGGGTTGTCCTTGACGGCCAGATAGGCGTCCTTGTGCAGGAAATCCTTGTCCAGCTTGACCAGTCCGGTCAGGCCAACCTCTTGCGGCCAGTATTCCTGAGAATACTCCCGACCCCAGGACCCATAGCCCTTTTCGATCCGCAGCGAGCCCAGCGCGCGGCCGCCAACCGGGCCGCCGTCGAATTCCTTCGCTGCGTCTAGAAGCGCGGTATAGAGCCTGATCTGATCCTCTTCGGCGCAGTGCAGCTCCCACCCCAGATCGCCGGTAAAGCTGACGCGGATGGCCAGACAGGTGACACCCGCGACCTCGATCGTGGCCGAACGCATGAAGCGGAACGCCTCGTTTGACAGGTCCGCGTTGGTCAGCCGCTGCAGCAGATCGCGCGATTTGGGACCGGCGACGTTGAACCCGGCGATGCGGTTGGTCGCGACCTCAACGGTGGTGCCTTCGGGCAGATCGACCATGTTGAAGAACCGCTGATGATAGCGTTCGGCCATGCCGGACCCGATCATCATATATTCGTCCTCGGCCACTTTGGTGATGGTAAAGTCACCGGCCACGCCACCCCGGACCGAGATCAGCGGGGTCAGGCAGGACCGTCCGATTTCGGTCGGTACCCGGTTGGCCACCAGCCGGTCCAGCCAGTCACAGGCACCCGGGCCTTTGACCACGTAGTTGGCAAAATTCGAGATGTCGATGACGCCCACATTGTTGCGCAGCATCTGCACCTCGCGGCCAACGGGTTCCCACCAGTTCTGGCGGGTGAAGCCGTTGGTATCGACCACGCCCGGCTGATCGGCGAACCACAGCGGATGTTCCCAACCGCAGTTCAGGCCAAAGACGCAGCCCATTTCTTTTTGCATCTCATAGGCCGGACGCACGCGGGCGGGACGACCGGCGCTGCGTTCTTCGTTCGGGAAGTGGATGGCGAAACGGTGGGTGTAGACATCCTCGACCCGCGCCTTGGTGAATTTCTTGTCGGCCCAGTCGCCGAACCGGGCCAGATCCCAGGCGAACATGTCGTATTGCGGTTCACCCTCGACCATCCACTGCGCCGACAACAGACCCAGACCACCGGATTGCGAGAAGCCGGGGATAATGCCGGTGCAGCAGAAATAGTTCTTAAGCTCGGGCACCGGCCCCCAGATTGCATTTGAATCCGGCGACCAGATCATCGGGCCATTGATCACCCGTTTGACGCCTGCAGTGGCGGCCACTGGCACCCGTTCGGTGGCGCGGATCACGTTTTCCATGATCCGGTCCAGATCGTCCGGGAACAGATCATGGGCGAAATCCAGCGGTGTGCCCTCTTCGGCCCAGAACCGCATGTCTTTCTCATACGCGCCGATCAGCAGGCCGTTGCCTTCCTGACGGAAATAGTACTCGCCATCCCGGTCGGCAATCGACGGCAGGCGGCGGCCCAGATTGGCGACCTCGTCAATGGTTTCGGTGACAAAATACTGATGCTCGGTCGGTTGCAGCGGCAGTTCGATCCCCGCCATGGCCGCAACCTCGCGCCCCCAGAGGCCACCGGCATTAACCACCCATTGTGTATGAATGTCGCCCTTTTCCGTGCGCACGATCCAACTGCCGTCAGGCTGCTGTTCAGTCCCTATTACGGGGCAAAACCGCTCAACCGTGGCGCCCATCGCGCGGGCACCGGCGGCATAGGCCATGGTCACGCCGGACGGGTCCACATTGCCGCCATCGGGTTCATACATGATACAGCGCACGTCATCGAACTGCGCCAGCGGGTGCAGTTCCTTGGCCTGCTCGCGGCTGATCTCGTGGAAGTTCAGACCGTAGAATTTCGCCTTGGCCTCTTGCAGGCGCAGCTGGTGTTCGCGATCCTCGGTCTGCGCCAGATACAGCGAGCCGGGCTGGAACACGCCGCAGCCCTGGCCGGTTTCCTGCTCCAGTTCCTTATACAGGTTCATCGTATAGTGCTGGATGCGGGTGATGTTGTTGTTGTCATGCAGCCCGTGAATATTCGCCGCCGCATGCCAGGTGGAACCGCTGGTCAGCTCATCCCGTTCCAGCAAAACCACATCTCGCCAGCCAAGCTTGGCCAGATGATAGAGGATTGAACACCCGACAAGGCCCCCTCCGATAACAACGGCCTGAGCGTGGGATTTCATGGTCTTTCTCCTCGATACATGTGTTGGGGCGACTCAGCCACACTCCGCCCCCTTGTGATGCTCTGTTCCCGACCAGAAATGTCGGTAACAGAGCGTCAAGCGCCGGAAGTGATCCTGACCCGATGGATCGGCGATAATCTGCGGCCAAACCCCGCGCCCGCACGGATGTGAAGGGGCGTGAGGTTGAAATACCCAAGGCAAGTTCCTTGATTCGGTATGAGCACGCACAAAAGCGTGCCGTGATTGGTCGCAAGGCGACGGGACAGGCTGGGCAAAACGGCACCACACGTGCCCTGACCAGCGGAAATCTTGAAAAAGTTCCTAAAATGTTCTATATTTGTTCCACGCAATCTTTCAGGTGGAACGGAGGTTTTCGAGCTATGACCAACGCTGCCCGTCAAAGCTGGTTCGATGCACCCAGCAACGATTACCACCTTCTTCCGGTCACGGACCGGCAGATGCGCTATGCCCGCGCCATTGCCCAGCAATCGGCCCTTGAAATTCCGGTCGAGGCGCAGCGGGATCGCAAATCAATGTCGGACTGGATTTCCGCCCACAAACCGCAGGACCCGTCGCCCTTTGCCAATTACCCGACCGGCAAGCAGGTCGCCTTTGCCGAGAGGATCTCGCGCAGCAAGCGTCGCCCAATCCCGGCCGAGTGTTTTCGTGACAAGCAGATGATGTCGCGCTGGATCGACGGGAACAAATAGCCCTTTGTTAGGGTCTTATTTGCCGTGATTGCGTGCGTATAGGGCAACTGCGGCGGCGACAAACATGCCCAGCAGGATATAGCCGGTCACCGCCTCGGCAACGGCCAACCCCCGGCACAGGCCGGTTGGCGCCATGTCGCCATAGCCGACTGTGGTGAAGGTGACATATGAGAAATACAGGATGTCCCCCGGCCCCTGCGCACCAACCACGCAGCGATCCTGATAGCCGAACGCGCCATAGACGGCGGCGAACAGGAAAGGCACGACCTGAATGAAGGACACGCCCATCAGGAACAGCAGCCGTCGCGGCGATTTCACCTGGGTCATGTAGAACCAGGATTGAGAGGCGATCCAAACCACCAGCCCAACGGCTGCAATGGTGCCGATTGTATCCCCGGCGGTAGCATCGCTGAGCCGGGACAGGCCGTACCACGCCAGAAAGCTGGCGATCACCAACCCCAACGCCGCGATCAGCGTTGATTTCCACTCTTCCAGCGTTCTGGGTTCATGGGTCATGGGCTCTCTCAACCGGTTCTGCTGTCAGCAATATTCCGGTTTTGGGCCCATGTTCGCAACCCGTTTTGCCGGGGTTACTCCGATCCCAGATGCTCGGCCCCGCGGGCGCGGGCCAGGGCGATCTGCTTTTGCCGCTCGCGAAAGCGCGTCTTGTCAGCCTCGGACGTCTCGTCGATGCACTGATGACAGGACACGCCCAGTTCAAATTCAGAGCGTTTCATGTCTTCGGGCAGGATCGGGCGGCGGCAACCATGGCACAGGTTATGTGGCCCCTCGACCAGCCCGTGACCAACCGAGACGCGGTTGTCGAACACAAAACATTCCCCCTGCCAGGTGCTGTCCTCGGCAGGCATTTCTTCGAGATAGCGCAGGATGCCGCCTTTCAGGTGATAGACATCCTCGACCCCCTGCCCCAGCAGGTAGTTTGTCGACTTCTCACACCGGATGCCGCCGGTGCAGAACATGGCAACACGCTTGTTGTGGAACCGATCCTGATTGGCCTCCCACCAGGCGGGGAAATCGCGGAAACTGGCCGTTTCAGGGTCTATTGCGCCCTCAAACGTGCCGATGGCAACCTCGTAATCATTGCGGGTGTCAATCACCACCACATCGTCTGACCGGATCAGATCGTTCCACTCTTCGGGCTCGACATAATGCCCGACACTGGCGCGCGGATCGACATCCGGTTGGCCCATGGTCACGATCTCTTTCTTCAGACGCACCTTCATCTTGCCAAAGGGCGGATGGTCCGAGGTCGCCTCTTTCCACTCCAACCCCTCGCACCCCGGTAGGGCACTGATATGGGCCAGAACCGCGTCGATCCCGGCGCGGGGGCCAGCGATTGTTCCGTTGATCCCCTCTTGCGCCAGCAGCAGCGTGCCTTTGACGGATTGCGCGCGGCACAGGTCCAGCAAGGCGGGGCGCAGGGCCTCGGGGTCCGGGAAACGGGTGAAATGATAGAGGGCGGCGATCGTATACATGGCCGCGATTTAGCCCCCGGGCGGATCGGACGCAAGAGACCGCATTGACGCCCCCCACCCGACCCCATTACCGATAGAGACCAAAGAGGAGGCCCCGATGACCCACGCCCTGATCGTAATCGACGTCCAGAATGATTTTTGCCCCGGCGGTGCGCTGGCCGTGGCCGAAGGCGACCAGATCGTTGCCCCGATCAACGCGATGATGGATGATTTCGACGCCGTGATCCTGACGCAGGACTGGCATCCGGCGGGGCATTCATCCTTCGCCAGTTCTCATCCGGGCAAAAACCCGTTCGAAATGACGCAAATGCCCTACGGCCCGCAAGTCCTATGGCCGGATCACTGTGTACAGGGGACTGACGGGGCAGGTTTTCACCCCGATCTGCGCACCGATGGTGATCTGATCATCCGCAAAGGGTTCCGCAGCGCCATCGACAGCTATTCGGCGTTTTTCGAGAACGATCATGACACCCCGACGGGCCTGAAAGGCTATCTGGACACGCGCGGTATCCGGCAATTGACGCTGGTTGGTCTGGCCACCGATTTCTGCGTGCATTTTTCAGCCGTGGATGCCGCCCGGCTGGGATTTGACACCACGGTGAACATGGCCGCCTGCCGCGCCATCGACATGGATGGATCGCTGGCAGCCGCTGAAAAAGCCATGCGAGATGCCGGAGTTTCCCTGATTTAGGCTCTATTGCGCGCCACGTTCCGCCAGATATTTCAGCAGGACGAACAGGATCACCGCCGTCCCCAACGCAAACCCGACCCGGCCAACCACTGTGCGCCGCTCGGGCGTGGTGGTGACAGGGTCCTGCAATTCAGGCAACCGTTCGGGCCTGTTGCCGGTTTGAACATCACCGGGCTGCGCGGCTCTGACGTGGTTCAGAAACTCCCAAAAATCGAAATCACCGCAATATTCGCCCTGCAGACCCATATTGCGGATATTCGTGAACAGCCGTTTCAGGATGCGATTGCGATCCACGGCATCTTCGGGCGGGTAAAACCCGCGCCGCGCGCCGCTGTCCCGCGTTTCAAGACTGAACCCGGATTCAAGAAAAATCCTGCGGATCTTCGGCGAAGCCGACCGCAGCGCCTGCGCCGTATGAAAGTCGCGAAACAATGCGCGAACTGGGCGCGTGCCCGTCATCGCGGCAAAACCATGTTCCGGATCGACTTCATCAGGTGCAATGGCGACTATGTCAAAATCGTACTCTAGACCCATTCACAAAACTTAACCTTTATAACCATCCCCACCCCCTCAGTAACCAATGAGGGGCACTCATATTAAGCCCGCAATGTGACCTGTCCTTGGCATTGTTACCAATTTGGCGACTCTTGCCAATCACCGCCACGATTGATCTAACAATCGAAATCGCAGGAGTTCCCCATGGTCGACATCGCGACGCGTGTCTACAATCACAAATGGAAAATTGACCCGATTATCAGGTCTTTAATCGACACAGATTTCTACAAACTGCTGATGTGCCAGTCAGTGTTTCGAAATAAGCCCCAAACGGATGTCGTTTTTTCCCTGATCAACCGGTCGAATCACGTGCCTTTGGCGCGTTTGATCGACGAGGGCGAACTGCGCGAACAGCTGGATCACATCCGCTCGCTCAGCCTCAGCCGGGGGGAAAGCACCTGGCTGCGGGGCAATACGTTCTACGGAAAACGTCAGATGTTCCGGTCGGATTTCATGGAGTGGTTCGAGAACCTGCGCCTGCCGCCCTACCATCTTGAGCGTAAGGGCGATCAGTACGAACTAACCTTCGAAGGCAAGTGGCACGAGGTCATGTTGTGGGAAATTCCCGCTTTGGCCGTGCTGATGGAGCTGCGATCCCGCGCGGTTCTGAATGGCATGCGCCGGTTCGAACTGCAGGTCCTTTATGCCCGCGCCATGACCCGCGTGTGGGAGAAGATCGAGCAGTTGCGCGGCATTGAGGGGCTGGGTATCGCCGATTTCGGCACAAGGCGGCGGCATTCCTTCCTGTGGCAGGACTGGTGCGTGCAGGCGATGATCGAAGGGCTGGGTCCGGCCTTTACCGGCACCTCGAACTGCCTGATCGCCATGCGGCGCGAGGTTGAGGCCATCGGCACCAACGCCCATGAACTGCCCATGGTCTATTCGGCGTTGGCCGATACGGACGCAGAACTGGCGCAAGCACCCTATGACGTTCTCAGCGACTGGCACGAAGAACATGACGGCAATCTGCGCATCATCCTGCCCGACACCTATGGTACCAAAGGGTTTCTGGACAATGCACCCGACTGGCTGGCCGGTTGGACCGGCATCCGTGTCGACAGCGGCGATCCGGCAACCGGGGCCGAGATTGCGATTGACTGGTGGAAAGCACGCGGCGAGGACCCGACGCAGAAAAGGATCATCTTCTCTGACGGGCTGGACGTGGACAAAATCCGCGACCTGCATGCGCAATTTGCGGGCCGGGTCAATGCGTCCTTTGGCTGGGGCACCTTGCTGACCAATGATTTCCGCAAACTGGTGCCCGGTGACGCGCTGGCGCCGTTCTCGCTGGTGTGCAAGGCGGTGTCGGCCAATGGCCGCCCGACGGTCAAGCTGTCGGACAACCCGGAAAAGGCGATGGGTCCGACGGATCAGATCACGCGGTATAAACGGGTGTTCGGCGTCGGCGCGCAGGAAGCGATCGAGGTGATCGTCTAGCCGTGATAGGCCGCAACCGTCTTTAGCTGTGAAAAGCCATAAAGCGCCTCGAACCCTTTTTCGCGGCCATGGCCGGATTTGCCAACACCCCCAAAGGGCAGTTCAACTCCGCCTCCGGCACCATAGTTGTTGATGAAGACCTGCCCGGAACGCAGCTGTTTCGCCAGCCGCATCTGCCGGGCCCCGTCGCGGGTCCAGATGCTGGCGACAAGGCCGTAATCGGTGCTATTTGCTACGGTTAGAGCCTGTTCTTCGGTGTCAAACGGGATCAAAACCTGAACAGGCCCGAAGATCTCATCCCGCGCCAGGGTGTGATCTGGCGGGACATCGGCAAACAAGGTCGGCTGCACATAAGCCCCCTCAGCCGGGGCGTGATCGACGATGCGCCCCTGAGCCGCAATGGTCAGATCGCGGCCCTTGGTCAGATATCCCGTCACAATCTCTTTCTGACGGGCCGAGATCAGGGGGCCGACCCGCAAATCCTCGGGGGCCGGGCCGACGGTCAGGTCAGCATAAGCCGCCGCCATGCGCGATTTGACCTGCTGATAAACCCCGCGCTGCACCAGAATGCGGGACGAGGCCGAACAGGTTTGTCCTGCATTCTGAATGCCCGCATTCACCAGAAACGGCAGCGCCGCGTCCAGATCGGTATCGTCAAAGACCAGTTGCGGGGATTTCCCGCCCAGTTCCAGCGTCACCGGCACCACATTGCGCCCCGCCGCCTGCTGCACAAGCGCACCCGTGGCAACCGACCCGGTGAATGAGATATGGTTGACCCCCGGATGCCCCGACAACGCCGCCCCGGCCTCGGCCCCCAAACCGGGCACCACGTTCAGCGCACCAGCGGGCAAACCGGCCTGTTGCGCCAGATGGGCAAAGGCCAGCGCGGTCAGGCAGGCCTCTTCCGCCGGTTTCAGCACGCAGGCATTGCCCATGGCCAGCGCCGCACCGACGGATCGGCCGATGATCTGCATCGGATAGTTCCAAGGCACGATATGGCCGGTCACCCCATGGGGTTCGCGCAGGGTATACACGGTGTAGCCATCCAGATAAGGGATGGTCTGACCCATCACCTTGTCAGCGGCACCACCGTAAAACTCGCAATACCGCGCCAGCGCCACCGCATCCGCCCGCGCCTGCGTCAGCGGTTTGCCCACATCCATCGCCTCAAGCCGGGCCAGATCGTCCACCCTCTCCAACACCAACTGCCCCAGACGCGACAGGATACGCCCCCGTTCCAGCGCGGTTTTGCGCCCCCAGTCACCATCCAGAGCGGATTGCGCTGCCTGCACCGCAACATCAATATCCTCTGCCGAACCCCGCGCGATATGGCAGATTTCGGTTCCGTCTGACGGGTTTATCATCGGCAGGGTCGCCTGTGACGCCGGTCTGACCCACCGCCCGTTGATCAGACACAGACCGGGGTCGAACCAGAGGGGATTTGACATATCAGGCTCCATTTTTCGTCTCTAATACAGGGCTTCAAGCGACCCTGCCGATATCCGGCAAGGTCGGGGCGGCATGGATCAGGGTGCGGGTGTAAGGGTGCTGCGGGTTGGAAAAGACCTGCTCGGTCTCGCCCTGTTCAACAATCTTGCCCCCCTGCATCACCATCACCCGGTCGGTGATCGTGCGCACAACGCTCAGGTCATGACTGATGAACAGATAGGTCAGGTCATAAGCCGCGCAAAGCTCGGCCAGCAGGTCCAGAATCCGCGCCCGGACCGAGACATCGAGGGCCGAGACCGCCTCGTCAAACAGGATCAGGTCGGGGCGAATGATCAGGGCGCGGGCGATGGCGATCCGCTGCCGCTGTCCGCCCGAGAATTCGTGGATATACTTACCCGCATCATCGGGGCTGAGACCCACTGCGCGCAGCATCTCGGCAATCCGGTCCTGCCGGTCCGTACCTGAGGGGGGTGACGCCAGCAGGTGAAACGGCTCGGTGATCAGGCGGGCGACCCGGTGGCGGGGATTGAAGCTGCCATAGGGGTCCTGAAACACCACCTGCATCTTGCGGCGCACCGCCAGATTGGGCCTGTGCCCCGAGAAGACCGGCTGACCGTCCAGCCGGATATCGCCGCCTTGTACTTCATCCAATCCTAGAATAGCCCGTGTTAGGGTCGATTTTCCACAGCCGGACTCCCCTACAAGCCCCAAACGTTCCCCGCGATTGAGGGTGAAACTCACCTGATCCACAGCGCGGTGATCCCCCGGCGCATCGAACAGACGTTTTCGGGGCAGGCGATAGTCGCGCACCACATTGGTCACCTCAAGCAACGGGGTCGGATCGATGGGATCAGGCAGGTTCACCTGATGGCCCGACGCCTCGAACAACATGCGCGTATAGGGGTGCTGCATGTTTTGCAGCAGATGGCCGGTTGCGCCGCTTTCAACCACCGCGCCGTGACGCATCACCACGATCCGGTCCGCCATATCGGCAACCACCGCCAGATCATGCGTGATCATCAGCAGACCCATACCATATTCGCGCACCAAGCTTTTGAGCAGGTCGAGAATCTGCGCCTGCGTGGTCACGTCCAGCGCCGTTGTCGGCTCATCCGCGATCAGCAGTTTGGGCCGTAGCGCGATGGCCATCGCAATCACCACCCGCTGCCGCTGACCTCCGGACAGTTCATGCGGATAGCGTGACATCGGAAAGCGCTCTGCCGGCAGGCCGACCCGCGTCAGCACCTCTTGCGCGCGGTCGCGGGCCTGTGTGCGGGGCATGGCCTTGTGGATCAGGATCGTCTCGATCACCTGATCGCCGATGGTTTTCACCGGGTTCAGTGCGGTCATCGGTTCCTGAAACACCATGCCGATTGACGCACCGCGCAGGGCGCACATGTCATCCTCGGGGCGGTTCAACAGGTCTTGCCCCTCTAACAGAAGCGCACCATTTGTCTCGGATCCGTTCGGCAGCAACTGCATCACCGCCAGTGCGGTCATCGACTTGCCCGAGCCGCTCTCACCCGTCACAGCCACGATCTGACCCGGCGCGACGGACAGGCTGACCTGTTTCAGAATGCCCGCGCCGTGAATCGACAGCGAGAGATCTTCGATCTGCAACAAGCTCATGCGCGCGCCACCCTTATGCGGGGGTCGAGCCAGTCGCGCAGACCGTCGCCCAGCAGGTTCAGCCCCAGTACGGTGACAATGATCGCCAGACCGGGAATCAGAGCCAAATGCGGGGCAAAACTGACCATTGTCTGCGCGTCGGCCAGCATGCGGCCCCAGCTGGGCGTGGGCGGCTGCGCCCCCAGACCGACATAGGACAGACCGGCCTCGGCCAGAATGCCAAGGCTGAACTGGATGGTGCCCTGCACGATCAGCAGATTGGCCACATTGGGCAGGATATGTTCGGCTGAAATCCGCGCCGCTCCCTTGCCGGATACGCGGGCGGCGAGGATGAATTCACGCTCCCACAAGGACAGGGCCGCGCCGCGGGTGATGCGGGCGAAAACGGGGATGTTGAAGATGCCGATGGCGATGATTGCGTTGATCGCACCCGCGCCGAAGACGGCGGTGATCAGAATGGCGATGACCAGCGAGGGGAAGGCAAAGACCAGATCATTGCCGCGCATGATGACCTCATCCAGCCACGACCCCTTGCGCGCGGCGGCGGTCAGGCCAAGCGGCACGCCGAAACCGACGCCGATACCCACCGCCACCAGCGCTACGGCAATCGAGGTACGTGCGCCCACCATGATCATCGAGAACATGTCGCGCCCGAAATGATCCGTTCCGAACCAGTGCAGCGCATTGGGCGGTTGCAGTTTGTTGGGAATGTTCAGCGCCGCGTGGTCGTAGGGCGTCCAGACAAAGGACACCAGCGCCGCCAGCAAAACCAGCGAGGACAGAGCCGCGCCGAGGATCAGGTTGCGGTTCATGTCCTGCTCCTGAGCCGGGGATCGACGGCAGCATAGGCCAGATCGACCAGAAAATTCACGGTGATGACGGCAAAGACCAGCAGCATGACCACCGATTCCACCACGATCAGGTCACGGGCTGAGATCGCCTGAAACACCAGCCGCCCGAGGCCGGGCAAATAGAACACCTGTTCGATAATGATCGAGCCCGCCAGCAGAAAGGAAAACTGCAGCCCGATGATAGTCAGCACCGGGATCAGCGCGTTGCGCACGCCGTGCCGCCACAGCGCCTGTCGGCGGGACAGCCCCTTGGCGCGGGCGGTGCGCATGAAATCCTCACCCAGGATATCCAGCAGGGATGAGCGCATCACCCGCGCCAAAATCGCCGCCTGCGGTAGGGCCAATGCGATGGCAGGCAGGGTCAGCGAGTGCAGCCCGGTCCACAGACCTTGATCCCAGCCCGCAAACCCTCCGGCATTGAACCAGCGCAGGTTGATGGCGAAGATCAACACCAGCATCATGGCAAACCAGAAATTCGGCACCGCGATGCCCAGCTGGGTCGCCCCCATCACCGTTAGATCACCCGGCTTGCCGCGCCGCGCGGCGGCGTAGATCCCGGCAGGAAAGGCGATCAGCGTGGACAGGGTCAGCGCATAAAGCGCCAGCGGCAGCGACACCCACAACCGATCCGCAACCATCTGTGACACAGGCGTGCGGTAGGTGTAGGAGATGCCGAAATCTCCGGTCAGCATGCCGCCGACCCACGCGAAATAGCGCTGGGTTTTCGAGGCGTCCAACCCCAACTCGGCCCGCAGCGCGGCCAGCGTATCGGGCTGCGCGTTGACCCCCAGCATGAACGAGGCCGGATCGCCCGGCGCGACCTCGATCACCGCGA
>NZ_JALCBM010000029.1:0-20255 GCF_028066395.1 Ruegeria sp. | reverse complement strand
CGCCCCGTCGATGATCGCCTGACGATCAATCGCATGGGCCACAGCCTGCCGGACGCGGATATCGTCGAACGGAGGCTGCTTGTTGTTGGTGGACAGGATGGTTTCCCCTTCGGTCGAACCGACGAGGACCTGAAAACGCGGATCGGCCTCGAATTGTGGCAGGTTTTCCGGCGCCGGGAAGATGTCGAACACGTCGACATCCTCGGCCATCATGGCGGCAAAAGCGGCGGTCGGGTCCGAGATGAATTTAAACGTAGCAGTCTCTAACACGGGCTGATCGCCCCAGTAGTCGGGGTTTCGATTGACGGTGATGCTATCGCCCTGCACCCATTCGCCAAAGGTAAAGGCCCCGGTGCCGACGGGATTGGTCTTGATGTTGTCGATACTCTCGGGCGCGACGATCACCGCGTCGCCCCAGGCCATGTTGAACAGGAAATTGCCGTTGGGTTCGGACAGGGTCACCTGCACGGTCAGCGGGTCAAGCACATCGACGCTTTCGATCCCGGCAAACAGCGCCTTTTGCGCATTGGCGCTGTCATCGGCGCGGGCGCGGTCGAGGCTGAACTTGACGTCTTCGGCATCCATGGTCGAACCGTCATGAAAGGTCACGCCGTCATGCAGTTTGAAGGTATAGGCGGTGCCGTCCTCGGAAATCTCCCAGCTTTCGGCCAGCCCCGGCACGACCGAGCCATCGCCCATGAACCGGGTCAGACCCTCGAAAATATTGGTATAGACCACCGAATCGATGGCCTGCGCTGCGGCGCTGGTGGGGTCCAGATGCGGTGGCTCCAGCTGCATCGCGATAGTGATATCCGATTTCGCCAAGGCTTGGGACGCCAGCAAAGCCGCGCCCAGCGCAAAGGTCGAGGCAAAGGTCCGAACCGATTGCATTCTCATGAAATTCACTCCCCACTGTAGAAATTGGCCCGCTTTCGGGCGATCGTTCTGAGACCAGCTTCCCTTCAAACCTTGGGTCAATCAAGGAATTGTTCGCGCAACCGGGGTTACATGGCACCGGTCCAATCTGTTATGCCGCACCGCAACATGAACCCCGCGAGGAGCGAGCATGAGCGCCACCGCCCGCAAAAAAGCCCCGAATGCCGAGGATATTCGCGCCTGCAAGGGGGGCGCGCCTCTGGTCTCTCTGACGGCCTACACCACGCCAATGGCCCGACTGATGGACGCCCATTGCGATTTCGTTCTGGTGGGCGACAGCGTCGGCATGGTGCTGCACGGGCTGGAATCGACTCTTGGTGTGACGATGGAGATGATGATCCTGCACGGGCAGGCCGTCGCGCGCGGGCTGGACAAGGCGATGATGGTCATCGACATGCCCTTTGCCAGTTACGAGGAAAGCCCCGCACAGGCCTTCCGCAACGCCGCCCGCCTGATGGCCGAGACCGGCGCGGGCGCGGTCAAGCTGGAAGGCGGGGTCGAGATGGCCGAGACCATCCGCTTTCTGGTCAAACGCGGCATTCCGGTGATGGCGCATATCGGCCTGACGCCGCAGTCGATCAACACGCTGGGCGGCTACAAGGTTCAGGGTCGCGACGAACAAGCCAAGGCGGTGCTGGCCGACGCCCACGCCGTGACCGAGGCCGGCGCGTTTTCCGTTGTGTTAGAGAAGGTTCCTCAAGGTCTCGCCGACCGCATCACGGCTGAGGTTGCGATCCCCACCATCGGCATTGGCGCCTCGGCCGGGTGTGACGGGCAAATCCTTGTTGTGGACGACATGGTGGGCTTTTTCACCGCCTTCAAACCGAAATTCGTCAAACGCTATGCCGAGCTTGGCCCACTGGCCGAAGCCGCCATCGCCGAATACGCCGATGAGGTGCGGGCGCGGACCTTCCCGGCTGCGGAACATGTCTTTGCCGATCAGGCCCCGGCCAAAGGCCCCAAACCATGACCGCGCCGATCCTGCGCCGTCTGGCTGATCTGCGCGCGTTGACCACCAAATGGCGCAGCAATGGTGAGGTTATCGGCGTTGTCCCCACCATGGGTGCTTTGCATCAGGGGCATCTGTCGCTGGCTGCCGCTGCCAAGGCCTATTGCGACCGGGTGATCGTCACGATCTTTGTGAACCCTAAACAGTTCAACAATCCCGAGGATCTGGCCAACTACCCCCGCACCGAACATGACGACGCGGAAAAGCTGGCCCCTTACGGCGTTGATGCGATCTATGTGCCAGAACCCGGGGAAATCTACCCCGATGGATTCTCGACCACTGTGATGGTCACGGGCCTGACTGACACGATGGAGGGGCCCTTCCGCCCCGGGCATTTCGAAGGCGTCGCCACGGTGGTGGCCAAGCTGTTCCTGCAGACCCAGGCAGATAGGGCCTATTTCGGGGAAAAAGACTATCAGCAACTGCTGGTCGTCCGCCGCATGGCCCGCGATCTGGACATTCCGACCGAGGTGATCGGCTGCCCCACGGTGCGCGAACCCTCGGGGTTGGCGATGTCCTCGCGCAATCAACGGCTGTCCCCAACGGGGCTTGAAATTGCAGCGCGCAAACACGCCATCATGCAGCGGCTGGCGGATCGTTTGACCGCCGGAGAACCCTTCGCCCCGTTGGCGGATGGTGCGCGGGCCGACCTGACCGAGGCCGGATTTTCCGAGGTCGAATATATCGAACTGCGCTGTGCCGATACGTTGCAGGCGCTGCCCGGTGCCGACCGTCCCGCCCGGCTGTTTGTTGCGGCCTGGGCCGGTGGCATCCGTCTGATCGACAATATCCCTGTCGAACCCGCCTGATTTCCACTCTGGCCCCTGCGTGTATGTTTGCGCTAAAGTCCCGCGAAACACAGGCAGAGGGGCGCGGACATGACCTATATTCTGGCAATCGATCAGGGCACGACATCGTCACGCGCCATCCTGTTTGACGCGCAGATGCAGCGCGCGGGCACGGCACAGCAGGAATTCACACAGCATTTTCCGCAGGAAGGCTGGGTTGAACATGACGCTGAAGAAATCTGGGACAGCGTCCTGCATGTCTGCCGCGAGGTGATGGACAGCACCGGCGTCACCCCGGATCAGATCGCGGGCATCGGCATCACCAATCAGCGCGAAACCACGGTGGTCTGGGATCGCACCACCGGCAAGCCGATCCACAACGCCATCGTCTGGCAGGACCGCCGCACCGCCGATATCTGCGCCCGTCTGCGCCAAGCCGGGTGTGAGGATGACGTGACCGCCCAGACCGGGTTGCTGCTGGACCCCTATTTCTCGGGCACCAAGGTCAAGTGGCTGCTGGAAACCGTGCCAGGCGCACGGGAAAAGGCCGAGGCCGGAGAGCTGTTGTTTGGCACCATCGACTGTTTCCTGATTTGGCGTCTGACCGAGGGTCGCAGCCACGCCACCGACGCCACCAACGCCGCGCGCACGCTGCTGTTCGACATCCACAAGGGTGAATGGAGCGCCGAGATCTGCGACCTGCTGGGTGTGCCAATGGCCATGCTGCCCGAGGTGCGCGATTGCGCCTCGGATTTCGGGAATACGACCCTGTTAAAGGGTAATATCCCGATTCTGGGCGTTGCGGGTGATCAGCAGGCCGCGACCATCGGGCAGGCGTGTTTCCAGCCCGGCATGATGAAATCCACCTATGGCACGGGCTGTTTCGCCCTGCTGAACACGGGCGATCAGCCGGTTCTGTCAAAAAACCGCCTGCTGACCACAATTGCCTATCAACTGGACGGGCAGAAAACCTATGCTCTGGAGGGATCGATCTTCATCGCAGGCGCTGCGGTGCAATGGCTGCGCGATGCGCTGCAAATCATCGACGCGGCCCCGCAAAGCGGCGATCTGGCACTGCAGGCCGACCCGACGCAGAACGTGGTGCTGGTGCCCGCCTTTACCGGCCTTGGCGCGCCCTATTGGAAGCCCGATTGCCGGGGCGCCGTGTTCGGGCTGACCCGCAATTCGGGCCGCGCGGAACTGGCCAAAGCCACGCTGGAAAGCATCGCCTTCCAGACTCGCGACCTGTGGCATGCCATGCAAGGCGACTGGG
This sequence comes from Ruegeria sp., assembly GCF_028066395.1. Taxonomy (GTDB): domain Bacteria; phylum Pseudomonadota; class Alphaproteobacteria; order Rhodobacterales; family Rhodobacteraceae; genus Ruegeria. The sequence goes on along the minus strand of NZ_JALCBM010000029.1, from coordinate 16,249 downwards.
GCGCCGAGGCCGAGGTCATCCTGCGCGTCGATGGCGGGATGAGTGCGTCGGACTGGACCATGCAGGGCCTGTCGAACTGTCTGGGCGCACCCGTGGACCGGCCGGTCATGCAGGAAACCACCGCGCTGGGGGCTGCATGGCTGGCGGGGATGCGCGCGGGCGTCTACCCCGATCAGGCCGGGTTCGCCAAAACATGGGAATTGGATCGCAGATTCGAGCCTGATCAAGGCGAAGATGAACGCGACGCGGCTTATGCCCGCTGGCAACGCGCGGTGCAGGCGGCGATGGCGTTCTAGCTGTGGTCCTTCATCAGCCGCTGTTTCTGCCGTGACCAATCCCGCTTGGCCTGAGTTTCGCGCTTGTCATGCAGTTTCTTGCCCTTGGCGATGCCGATTTTGATCTTGGCCCGGCCCTTGTGGTTGAAATACAGCACCAACGGCACCAGCGTCATGCCTTTGCGCTGCGTGGCGTTCCACAGGTTTGACAATTCCTTGCGCGACACCAGCAGCTTGCGGCGGCGGCGTTCTTCGTGCTTGAAGACCTTCGCCTGCTCGTAAGGTGCGATATAGCTGTTGACCAGCCACAACTCTCCGTCATCGACCGAGGCATAGCTTTCGGCGATGTTCGATCCGCCCGCGCGCAGGGATTTGACCTCGGACCCTTCCAGCACGATGCCGCATTCGAGATCGTCTTCGATTGCGTAATCGAAACGGGCACGCCGGTTCTCGGCGATGACTTTGTAATTGGGGTCTGTCTTCTGCTTGGCCATGACGCGTTGATTTAGGCCGCTTGGGGCGGCCTTGCAAGGCGGCGCATGCCCTTACGCCTAGGTTTTGGAAGAAATGATCAGATCGGGACCGAAAATCGTGTCCGCGTGGTTGTGCAGGTAAATCTTGAGCCACGGCGTGAACCGCGCCGGGTGACGCTGCACCTCGGCCAGCAGGTCGTGATAGTCGATCCAGCGGATATCCATGACTTCGTCCGGGTTAGGCTCGATTTTCAATGGCCCGCGCACATGGGCCAGAAACACATCGACCACCTCATGCTCGATCATGTTGTTGCCGACATCGGCGTGGTATTCCAGCCGGTGGCGGTATTCCGGATAAAGACCGGCGATCCCCAGTTCCTCGCGCAGGCGGCGCACCGCACAGGTCGAGGCGCTTTCGTCCCAGTCGGGATGCGTACAGCAGGTATTCGCCCACAGGCCCGGCGTGTGATATTTGCCCAGCGCCCGGCGTTGCAACAGAATCTCGGTCCCGCGCACGACAAAAACCGACACAGCCTTGTGCTTGAGGCCCTTTTCATGCGCTTCAAGCTTGTCGACCGGGACCAGTTCGCCCTCGACCCAGGCCGGGATCATGATACCCATCTGTCACCTCCTGTTGCTGGTCGGGCGGGCCGTCCGGGTGCGCCACTGAATGCTGGGATGCTTCAAGGTGGCCCTGATCGGGCCTATGATCAAGCGCACGAAAGGCCGCAGGGGCTGCGGCCTTTTGTACATCTTCTTTACGATATGATGGCGGAGTTATTCGCCCGAAACGCTTTGGATATAGGCGTAGACGTCTTCGCCACCCTTCTTCAGCTTGAAGGTCATCTTGGATTTGGCAGCGGTGTCATCCAGATAGGATTTCAGGAACCCTTTGGGGTCCTGTGAATATTCGACAAATGTGGCCTCATCCCAGACCAGCCCATTTTCACCTGCCAGAACGATGCTATCGCCATATTTGAACCCTTCGACAGTGCCCGCAGTGCGACCTGCGACCCCATAGAGGTTCGGTCCGGTCTTGCCGCCCTTGACGATCACCTCACCGGCCGGATCGGCGATCAGGTGGCAGGCTTTGCATTTGTTGAAGGTCTTTTTACCCGCCTCGGCATCGCCTTCTGCCAAGGCGGGAACCGCTAAAAGGCCGATAAGGGCAGTTGCAAGGACATGTTTCATAGCTTCTACTCCGATACGAATTGGCTGGCTGAAATGGAGCCTGTGCAAGGGGGCAGAGTCAACGCGCAGATTGCCACGTCACGGCACTGTGACGCAGTAAAAAAAGCGTGCCACTTAACATAAGTCATTTACCACGGACCAGCAGGGCAAGCGGTCGCCTTTGGCGGGAGTGGCCAGATAGACCGCTCGCGCAATTGCGCGACTTACGCACAGCGATGCGGCGTGACCGATCAGCCCGACATCCGAGTCGTCGATGGGTTTGGCCCCGGTGCTGAGGCCAAAGACCAGATCGCCGTCGCCCGGCGTGTGGGCCGGAACGACAGCCCGCGCGATGCCGTCATGGGCGGCAACCGCCAGCCGATGGCATTGCGGTTTGGTCAGCTGCGCATCCGTTGCGACGATGGCGATTGTGGTGTTGCCATCCTCGGGCGCAGCGGGGCGCATGGCCTGCGCTTTGCGGCTGGGTTCGGGCTGGCCCAGCCCGGCGGCGGGGTCAGGCCCCAGCCCGCCGAACTCATCCCCGATCTCGAAAGGCGCGGCCCAGAAGTGGCGATCCCCGGGCGTGGTGACGCTGCCCAGCGGATTGGCCGCAACCAATGCACCAACCGTGACGCCGTTGTCCAAGACCAGTGAAGCGGACCCGAGGCCACCTTTCTGCATCGCCGCCAGGGCTCCGGTCCCCGCGCCAGCCGAGCCGAGGTCGAACCAGTCCGAGGCCGATAGATACGCCGCGCGGCCCAGCGCGCGGTAGGGATTGTCCGTCCAGGTCTTGTCTCCGCCGTTCAGCAGATCGAACAGAATGGCCCCCGGGACGATCGGAACCACGGCAGAGCCGACCTGAAATCCCCGCCCTTCGGCCCGCAGGGCATCCGACACACCAGAACAGGCGTCCAGCCCAAAGGCCGAACCGCCCGACAGGACAATCGCATCAACCCGGTTCACCGATTTGTCCGGGGCCAGCAGATCGGTTTCCCGCGTGCCCGGCGCGCCGCCCATCACATGTACTGATGCAGTGAAGGGTGTATCCGCCGTCAGGACGGTGGTGCCGGATTTGAGATGATCGTCCTGCGCATTGCCAACCTTCAGGCCGGGGATATCGGTGATCAGGTTTCTGGATCCGGGGGTCATCTTGGGCCTGTGGTGTTTGGACAGGGAAGCGCGCTGGCGCGCGCTGCCTCCGGCGGGGATATTTTTGGCCAGATGAAGGGTGGATCAGATACAGCGGCCACCGTCGACCTCCAATGCTGTGCCGGTGATCATGCTGGCCTCATCCGAGCACAGGTAGAGGGCAGCGTTGGCCATGTCCTCGGGGGTGGAAAAGCGGCCCAGCGGGATGGTCGAGAGGAACTTGGCGCGCATTTCGGGGGTGTCCTCACCCATGAAGGATTTCAGTAATGGGGTTTCACCTGCCACAGGGCAGATGGCGTTGACGCGCACGCCGCTGGGGGCGAGTTCGACGGCCATGGTCTTGGTGGCGGTGATCATCCAGCCCTTGGAGGCGTTGTACCAGTTCAGATTGGGGCGCGGCGACAGACCTGCGGTCGAGGCCACGTTCAGGATCGCGCCTGTGCCGCGGTCCTTCATTTGCGGCACAAAGGCGCGGGCAGTCAGGTAGACGGATTTCATGTTCACGTTGAAGACGCGGTCGAAATCGGCCTCGGTCACGTCCTCCAGCGGGGTTGGCAGGTGGGTCACGCCGGCGTTGTTGACCAGAATGTCGAGGGGGCCGAAGGTTTGGGTCGCGGCGTTGGCCATGGCTTCGACGGATGTAGCGTCGGATACATCGACCTGTTGCGCCAAGGCGTTGGCCCCGAGTTTTTCAGCCATCTCATGCGCGGCCTCGCCATTGATATCTGCGATCATCACCTGCGCGCCTTCGGCCACGAATTTCTGCACGATCCCAGCCCCGAACCCGGATGCGCCGCCGGTCACGATTGCGGTTTTTCCCTTCAGCCTCATGATCCTGCCCTCCTGCCGCCTCTCGCGGTCAGAGTAGCAACGCGTCGCAAAGATGCCAGATCAATCTTCGGCGACCTTACCCCGCAGCGCTTTGACATCCCCGCGCGCCTTTTTCGCCGCCAGCCGACGCTTGACCGAGCCATAGGTGGGCTTGGTGGCGATCCGCCGTTTGGGTTTGACCAGCGCGCGGGTGATTAACTCGGCCAGTCGGGTGCGGGCGATGTCGCGGTTGCGGGCCTGTGAGCGGGTTTCGTCGCATTGGATGATGATCGCGCCCTCCTTGGTCCAGCGTCGGCCCGCCAGACGTTTGAGCCGGTTCTTCACCGGATCAGGCAGGGAGGGCGAGCGCGCGGCCTCGAACCGCAGCTCAACAGCGGTGGCCACCTTGTTGACGTTCTGCCCGCCGGGACCCGAGGCGCGAATGAAGCTTTCGCTCATTTCCCAGTCTTGCAGGGTGATATCGTCGGTGATGTGCAGCATGGGGCGACCTTACCCGGCGCGGGGGAAAACAAAAAGGGCCGCCCCGGTGGGACGGCCCTTCGAAAGTTCAGGAGGTCGGGTCGGTTAGATCAATCGACCAGCCGGGGTGAGCACCCCGCCAAGGGCTGCCCTAGCAGGCGATCCCCCCGGTTGTTCCGACACCTCTCTCCAATCTCTTTCTCGACACTGGATCACCTCCTTTTCTATCTGTTGCGGTTAACTTTGAGCCTGACACAAGATGCGCCATTCTCAAAGCACTTTTTTACACAGGCTGCGCGGTCAACCGCGCGACGATCACCTTGAACGGGATCAGCGCAATCATCGCCAGCGACAGTTTCACCAGCCAGTCGGCGAAGGCCAGTGTCACCCAAAGCGGGGCCATCGGGCCGGACAGCATGAAGGGCACAGGTTCCCACGCCCAGTTGATCGCGGCGTCGGCATTGGCTCCGAAGATCGTGACCGAGGCCGAGAAGGCGATGGTGAAGAACAGAGCGGTATCCAGCGCCGAGCCAATCAGGGTCGATACCAGCGGCGCGCGCCACCAACGGCCCCCACGCAGCGAATTGAACACGGTGACGTCGGTCAACTGCGCGATCAGGAAGGCGGTTCCGGACGCGACGGCGATGCGAAGCGGAACGGCGGCATAGGTGAACCCGTCGCCCTGCAGCATGATCTGGCTGCCGATCAGCGAACAGATGATGCCGGTGACAAAGCCCGCGAACACGACCTTGCGGGCGGTGGCCACGCCGTAGACTCGGTTCATGATGTCGGTGACCAGAAAGGCCAGCGGATAGGTGAAAGCACCCCAGGTCAGCAGCCCGTCAAGGATCAGGAACTGGACCAGAATGTTCGAGGCCACGACAATGGCGGCCATGGCAATAATGCCGGGAATGTAAGCGCGTTGCATGTTCAGATGCCCGTTTTGACAAGGTAGCGGCGACTTGGCCAAGGGATCGTCCCAAGGCAAGCCGCGCGTTTAGACCGTTGGTGGCCTCGAGTCAATCGGGCAGCAGGTATTCCACCAGTTCGGTCTGCTGCAGGGCCAGAAAGTTATCATCCGAGATCATGGTGGCGCGCAACCGCCCCTGATCGTCGCGCCAGACGGATAGCCCTTCGAGGTTGTCATGCGTGCCGGTGCCGGTTTCGAACAGGATCTCCTCGGCCTTTGCCGTGTCACCTTCGATCTGCCAGCGCCGCAGACGTGAGTGGAAACCGATAAAAGCGACCCGCCGTTCCAGCACATAGAACCGGCCATCAGGGCCGAAATCGGCGGCGACAGGTTGGAATTTGCCCCGTTGGGGCAGGACAAACGGCGTCGACCAGACCTGACCATCCCAGCGATAGACCGGGATGTCGCCTTGGGCGGTGCGGCTTTTCTCGGTCAGGGTATACAGGTGGCCTTGCGCGTCAATGGCCAGCCCTTCGAACGAGCCATTTCGGGACAACCCATCAAACACCTTGGGGCGCGGCAGAACGCGGGCGTTGCTGCCGGGTTTGGAATAAAGCGACACCCGGTGGACGCCTTCAAACGCGATATAAATGCCCTCGTCCGGCGCGAGGGCGAGCCCTTCGGAATCCCCGGCGCGGCCAGACAGCCGCCGCCCGGTGCTGGACAGGACCGGCCAGTGGTCCTGAAATGCGACACCCGTGATCCGGTCGCCCTCCCGCCCGATCCGCGCCGTTGCCAGCATGGCCCGGTCGCTGAGCACCATGATCTGCTGCCCATCGTCATCAACATGGATCGCGGAAAACCCGCCGAACCAGTCCGCCGGATGTTCCCAGACGAAACTGCCAAGGGGCGAGGCCGTTTTGACCTCGACCGCCCCGACGGGCCCCGCCAACAGCAGCGCCGTGATCAGTTGGACTGCAAGACGGCGGCGCATTGCTGGGGTAAATCGGCCAGAACATATTCGCGGCGTTTCTTCGGCGGCGGCGCGTTCGGATCAGGAGGCGGAGGGTTGAGGATGTTGTTCACCCATTGCTGCGCCTCGGCACAGCCGTCGCCCTTGGGCGGCGGGTCCTGATTGACGCATCCGCGTGACCCTCTGGGGCAGTTCAGCCGCACGTGGAAATGGTAATGGTGTCCCCACCACGGCCTGATCTTGCGCAGATAGGCGCGGTTGCCCGTCTCATCCTTGCACATCTGCACCTTGGCACCGGGAAAGACAAAAATCCGCGCCACGCGCTTGTCCTTGGCGGCCTCACGCAGCACCGCATGATGCTGTTTGGTCCAGTTGCCGTTGACAAAGGCGCCGTTCGAACGGCGCAGGGAGATGGACGAGATATTCTCGCGCGCCTTGCGGGACAGGCGCATGTTGTCGCCCGGCAGCATCCAGATGTCGATGTCCAGACCCAGCTGATGGCTGCGATGGCCGGAGGTCATCGGCCCACCCCGCGGCTGGCTGATATCCCCGATATAGAGACCATTCCACCCCGGTTGCCGGGCCGCAAACTGGCTCAGGTCCTGCACGTAATCAATGGCCTGCGGATGCCCCCAGTTGCGGTTGCGCGACAGGCGCATGGCCTGCCATGTCGGGCCGGTTTCGGGCAGTTGCACCGACCCTGCCGCACAGCCGCGCGAATAACTGCCGAAGGCGGCCGGTTTTTGCTGTGAACTTTGCTTTTGCGCCCCGAACAATTGCTTGGCCAAGGGCTGCGCCCCCGCCATGCCTGCCCATGTCATCGCGGCGATTATTGCCAAAAAACGTAATAAAATCATCTGCTCTGATCCCCTTCCGGTTTCACCCAGCGCATTAGGAACAAGCCCAGAATAAACAACAGAATGATTGGTGACACCCCCAACCGTGCACTGCCGGTTACCGTGGTGGCGATCCCGATCAGCAGCGGTGCGGCAAAGGCGGTGGCGCGGCCCGACAGGCCGTAAAGACCAAAGCTTTCGACCGGTGCTGCGGGGTCGGTATGACGCACCATCATCGACCGGCTGGCCGATTGCAGGATGCCTCCCATGCCGCCGATCAGCACGCCGCAGCCAAAGAACACCAGATCCGGTAGCCCGGACCCTTGGGGCAGCGTGATGCCATAAACCTGCGTCCGGTCCATCGAAACCACGGTGATGCACACAAAGATCAGAACCCAGATTGCCACCAAAATGACCGGTTTAGGGCCGTATTTGCGATCCATCTTGCCCCCGACCCAGGCAAAGATGGCCGAGGCCAGAACGCTGACAATTCCGAATACGCCGATCTTGATCAGGTCCCACTCCAGCACCAGCGCCGCATAAACGCCGCCGAAGCTATACAGCCCGTTCAGCGCATCGCGGTAGAACATGGACGAGCCCAGATAGGTCGCAAGACTGACCCGGTGGCGCAGGTCCGACACCGATTTTCCCAGAAGGCGCAGCGCCTCGCTCAAACTGCCTGTTTTCTGACTGTCCGGATCGTCCCGCACCCACAGGAAATAAGGCACCATGAACAGGATGAACCACCCCGCCGTAAACGGCCCGACAAAGCGGGTGCCCTCACGGCTGGCAGCATCCAGACCTAGTGCAGGGTCCAGCCCGATCAGCGTCTTGCCATTGGGCTGTTCGACAAACAACAACAGCAGGATCGCCAGCGAAATCAGTCCGCCGAAATAGCCGAAGGCAAAGCCGGACCCCGAAATCTCGCCCACCTCACTATCGTCGCCCAGATCGGGCAGCTGCGAGTTGATGAAGATCAGCGCATACTCCGCACCGACAAAGCCCAGACCAAAGGCCGACAGCATCAGCCACATGTTCGACCCGTCAGGCATCGTGTACCACAGCGCAGCCGAGCCCACCGCATACATCACCGAAAAGGCAAAAATCCACGGCATCCGGCGGCCCGACACATCGGCCATCGCCCCCATCAGCGGCGCGCCAAAGGCGATGATCAGCCCGATGATGGTCATGCAATTGGCCCAGACCGTCTGCGCCCGCGCATCCGCCGCGTCGGCATCCAGACCGGATGTCAGATAGTATTCCGCCGCCACCCCGGCGAAATAGGGACCAAAGACAAAGGTCACCAACAGCGTGTGATAGGGCTGACTGGCCCAGTCAAAAAACCACCAGCCCCAGATGCGCTTGCGCTTGGAAATCTCTGCCATCTCTGCCCCTTGCCTTCTTTACCCCAATAAGACGAAGCTTTGGACCATTTCGCAAGCGTTCTGTTGGCGCGGGCTTGCTCTTTGGCCCCGGCGCGCTTAGGTCTCAGCAGATGTGAATACCGGAGGCCCCATGCTGTCGCTGATCCAAATCCTGCTGCTGATCCTGGACATTGTCTGGTTCATCATCCTCGCCCATGTGATCATGAGCTGGCTGATAAACTTTCAGGTGCTGAACCTGCACCAGCAACTGGTGGCGCAAATCTGGTACGGGCTGAACCGCATACTTGAACCCATCTACGGCCCGATCCGCCGCATCCTGCCCAATATGGGCGGGCTTGATCTGACGCCGCTGGTGGTGCTGGTCGGGGTCTATGCGCTGCGGATCATCCTGATCAACAATGCGGTCTATTTCTACTGACCTCTTGTTCACCGAATCTTAGTATGTGATGGTCCTGTCTTAAGAGCAGATAAACCTTAAAACAGGGCAACCCCGCACATGTTCGACTCCGCACCCCTGCTGCGAGATGTCTTTGGATTCGACGACTTCCGCCCCGGTCAGGAAGAAATCGTCGATGCCGTCACGCTGGGCGAGAACGTGCTGGCGATCATGCCGACGGGTGGCGGTAAATCCCTTTGCTATCAATTGCCTGCCCTGCTGCGCGAGGGGGTCACGGTGGTGATTTCTCCTCTGATCGCCCTGATGCGCGATCAGGTGCGTGGGTTGCAGGAAGCGGGCGTCGAGGCCGGTGCGCTGACCTCCGGCAACACGCCCGAGGAAACCGATGCGGTGTGGGACGCGTTGGAAGCCGGGCGGCTGAAGCTGCTCTACATGGCTCCGGAACGTCTGGCCGCCGGATCGGCGCTGGGGATGCTGCGGCGGATCAATGTCAACCTGATCGCCGTGGACGAGGCGCATTGCGTCAGTCAATGGGGCCACGATTTCCGCCCCGATTACCTGCGGATCGGAGAGCTGCGGCGCGCGCTGAACGTCCCCTTGGCCGCTTTCACCGCCACGGCGGATGCGGAAACACAGGACGAGATTGTCCAGAAACTGTTCGACGGCAGCGCGCCCCGCAAATTCCTGCGGGGCTTTGATCGGCCCAACATCCACTTGGCCTTTGCCGCCAAAGACGGGCCGCGCAAACAGATCCTCGACTTCGCCGCCGCCCGAAGAGGGCAATCCGGCATTGTCTATTGCGGCACCCGCAACAAGACCGAGGTGCTGGCGCAGGCCCTGCGCGCCGAAGGTCATACCGCCTGCCACTATCACGGCGGCATGGAGGCAGAGGATCGCCGCATCGTCGAAACCCGTTTCGCGCGTGAGGATGGGCTGATCGTTGTCGCCACGGTGGCGTTCGGTATGGGCATCGACAAACCCGATATCCGCTGGGTCGCCCATGCGGACCTGCCCAAGTCCATCGAGGCTTATTATCAGGAAATCGGCCGCGCCGGACGGGACGGCGGGCCTGCCGAGACCCTGACCCTGTTCGGCGCCGACGATATCCGCCTGCGCCGGTCCCAGATTGACGAAGGGCTTGCCCCGCCAGAACGGCGCATGGCGGATCACGCGCGGCTGAATGCTCTGCTCGGATTGGCCGAGGCGCTGCGGTGCCGTCGCCAGACTCTGCTGGGCTATTTCGGCGAACAGGCCGCGCCCTGCGGTAAATGCGATCTGTGCGATACCCCGCCCGAGGTGTTTGACGGCACAACTCCGGTTCGCATGGCTCTGTCCGCAATCCTGCGCACCGAAGAATGGTTCGGCGCGGGCCATCTGATCGACATCCTGCTGGGCAGTGAGACCGACAAGATCCGCGCCCGCCGCCATGACGCCCTGCCCACCTATGGCATCGGCAAGGACTGGTCGCGCCCGCAATGGCAGGCCATCTTCCGGCAGATGATGGGCCACGATCTGGTCCGTCCCGACCCCGAACGCCACGGCGCGCTGCGGATGACCGAAGCGGCAAAACCGATCCTGAAAGGCGAAGCGCAGATTGATCTGCGCAAGGACACGATCCGCAAGACCTCTCGCCGCCCGGCGGTCAAGGCCATGGTCTCGGAAGAGGACGCGCCGCTGCTGTCCGCGCTCAAAGCCAAGCGCCGCGCCTTGGCCGAGGCCGCGCGGGTGCCGGCCTATGTCATTTTCCCCGACCGCACCCTGATCGAAATGGCGGAAAACCGTCCTGCCACGCTGGACGACATGGCCCGGATTGGCGGGGTTGGCGCCAAGAAGCTGGAACGCTACGGGGATACTTTCCTTGAGGTGATCGCGGGCGAGGTTGCGGCGGTGCACCCCGCGCGGCGCAAGCTGGCCGGGCGCGATCAGGGTGGTGTTTATGACCGTTTGCTTGAGGTGCAGACCCAATTGTCACGCGGACCCGAGGGGATCGACAAGCCGTTGACCTGCTCGGCCTCGCAACTGGCCCGGATCGCACAGATGCGCGGTGGTGATGCGCGGGCACTGGAGCAGGTGCTGGGCGAACGCCGCACTGAGCGATTTGGCGCGGCCTTTCTGGACGTGCTGGATCAGGCGAGCTAGATACCCCAAGACAGGTAAGGAACGAGGGCGGATATGCTGGTAGTGATTTCCCCGGCCAAGCGGCTGGACTGGGCAGAGCGGGATGTCGCGGTCACGCAACCCGACTTTCAGGACGACGCGATCCGCCTGTCGAAAACCGCCCGCAACCTGACGCTGGGCGATCTGAAAAAGCTGATGGCCCTCAGCGACGATCTGGCCCGGCTGAACCGAGACCGCTATCGCGTTTTTGCGGACGCGCCCGAGGCAGAGGTGACCCGCCCCGCCGCGCTGGCCTTTGCCGGTGACACCTATCAGGGGCTTGAGGCCACGACGCTGGATGCAGAAGAACTGGCCTGGGCGCAGGATCACCTGCGCATCCTGTCCGGGCTTTACGGCGTGCTGCGTCCGCTGGATGCCATTCAGGCTTATCGGCTTGAGATGGGCTCGCGTCTCAAGACCCGGCGCGGCAAGAACCTGTATGAATACTGGCGCGATCAGTTGAGCAAGGCCCTGAACGCGCAGGGGCAGGAGATCGGATCAGATGTTTTGGTGAACTGCGCCAGTCAGGAATATTTCGGCGCGGTCGATCTGAAAGCGTTGAACCTGCGCGTGATCACGCCGGTTTTCATGGAGGACAAGTCGGGCGCCCCAAAGATCGTCAGCTTCTTTGCCAAAAAGGCCCGCGGTGCCATGGCGCGGTATATCATCCAGCATCGATTGACCGATCCGGTCGGGTTGCTGGATTTCGACACTGGTGGCTATGAATACCAGCCCGACTTGTCGTCCGAGGATAAGCCGGTCTTTCTGCGCCCCTATCAAGGGTAACGCCTGACGCGGTCTGGGGTGCGAGGGGCCAGCCCCTCGCGCTCCCCGGGATATTTTTAGCCAGATGAAGCGGGAATCCGGTCGTTGATGCGACGGCGGGAGCCTGATGTTTCAGTTTGACTACTCGGCGGTTTTGGCGACGCGGGTGACGCTGTCGGGGCAGTGTTTATGAATCATCTCGTGGATCAGTTTCTTGTGCAGCGGTTTGGTCAGGTAGTGATCGAGCCCGGCGGATAGGATGCCCTTGTCATCCCCTGCCATTGCATGCGCCGTCAGCGCGACGATAGGGACGTGTTGGCCCGTGGCAATCTCGCGGCGGCGGATTTCGGTGGTCGCCTGTTTGCCGTCCATTTTGGGCATCGAGATATCCATGAAGATCAGGTCCGGGGCGAAGGTTTCGTTGGCCTCGACCGCCTCGATCCCATTGGACACAAAATGCAGATCGATATTCAGATCCTTGGTCATCTTTTGCAGGATCAACTGGTTGGTGCGGTTATCTTCGGCGGCCAGAACGCGCATCCGTCGCTGGCCCTGGGTATTTTGTGGCTGCACTGTGGTGTCGGGTTTTGCTTCCTTGGCCTGATGATGGGCAAAGCCCGGTGCACCCAGCGCCGTCAGGCGGGAATAAAGCTCGGCCCGGGGGATAGGTTTTTGCAGCACGCCTTCGATCAGGCGATGGGCCGGGTCGGCGTGGATCACGCCCGGGTTGGCCGACATCACCACGATGGGCAGATCGCCCCAACCCCGGTCGCGCAGGGTTGTGGCCAGTTCCAACCCGTCCATATCCGGCAGGTCCTGATCGCAGAGAACCAGATCGACCGTCTCATCAATCGCCGTCAGCGCCTGACTGCCGGTGTTGCACACAGTGACGTGCGAACCCAGGCGGCGCAGCTGTTTGGTCAGGATGGCGCAATTGACCGCCAGATCCTCGACCACCATCACGTGGCGCAGGTGCCCGGCCAGATCGGGAGGTTCGGGTTGCGGGCCTTCTGCCGTGGGCAGTGAGATACGAAAACCAAAGCACGAACCCGTCCCCAATTCGCTTTCGACCCAGACCTTGCCATCCATCATCGTGATCAGGCGTTTGGTGATCGCCAGACCCAGACCGGTGCCTTCGAACTGTCGGTTGCGCTCGTCCTCGACCTGATTGAATTCGCCGAAGATATGGCCGATCTTTTCCGGCTCGATCCCGATACCGCTATCCTCGATCGCGACGTGGATGTCACAGCTTTGCGCACCCATGTCCGGTACGCCGGTGACGCGGATCAGCACATGACCGTCCGAGGTGAATTTGACCGCGTTGCCCACCAGATTGGTCATGATCTGGCGCACGCGACCGGGGTCGCCGACAAACAGGGTGGGCAGGAACAGGTCATAGTCGACCAGCAGGCACAGCCCCTTGTCGCGCACGCTGGGCTGCAACAGCATCGCGACCTCAAGAATGCAGCGTTCCAGATCGAACTGCTCGGGGTGCAGGGTCAGCTTGTCAGCCTCGATCTTGGAATAATCCAGCACGTCATTGATGATGACCAGCAGCGCCTCGCCCGAGTTGCGGATGGTGTTGACGTAGAGCCGCTGCTCCTCGCCCAAAGGTGTCTCGGTCAGCAGTTCCGTCATGCCGACGATGCCGTTCATCGGCGTGCGAATCTCATGGCTCATATTGGCCAAAAAGGCGGATTTGGCGCGGTTTGCGGCCTCGGCCCGTTCGCGGGCGGCGCGCAGTTCGGTTTCGTGCCGGACCGAAGAGGTGATGTTCAGCGCAAGGCTGACCATATCACCGCCGCTGCCGCGCTGGTCGATCAGTTTGACATATTCCCCGTTCCACAACTGGATGACCACGGCTTCGGGCGTGGTGCTGGACCAGCGGGCCAGCATGCGGGCCTGCCAGTCGGCAGTCGGCTCATCCCCGATATCGACGATACCTTCATCGGTCAGCAGTTCCAGAATGCGGCGATAGGCGATGCCGGGGGCGACCTCATCCAGCCCTTCGAACACGCTGAGATAGGCGGTGTTCGCGCTGATCAACTGGCTGTTGCCGTCGAAAAAGGCAAAACCGTCCTGAATGGTCTGGATCGAATGCCACAGGCGCCGCTCGGCCACCTCGATCTTGGCATGGGCGACGGTCAGGTCGGATTTGACCTTTTCGTTTTCGCCCCGCACCGTTTCCACCTCGGCCTGGGTTTCGCCGATTTGCCGGGTCAGGGCGATGGCATGGCGGCCCAGCTTGCGGTTTGCGGCAGACAGTTCTGCCTGTTTGAGGTGCAACAACCGTTCCGCCGCCAGCCGCGCGCGCCGTTCCTGGGCCAGTTTTTGTGCAAGACTCATCGTTGATCTTCCCGGGACTATTTGCGCTCAGCATCCCGGCAGACGATGAAAAAGTGCTTAAGGGCGGCTAGTGCCGCCCTTCGCGTAACCAACCAGCCAACAGGAACCCTCCGGCCAGCAGCAGAACCAGCCAAGGCGGCAGCAGACCGGCCTGCGTGACATCGCGGGTTTCATAGGCGTTGCGCGGGGTCAGTCCGATCCAGCCGCGCCCGGCGGCGGGGCGTCCGGCGCGGACATTGCGGATGGAAGGCAACCCGTCTTCCAGCCGGATCGCGCCACCGCGCAGGCTGGCCAGAACCGGGTCCAGAATCGCATCCGTGGCAATCGTGCGCTCGAACTCTTTGGGGGCGGCGGGGCCGAGGCCGATCACGGCGGAATGGTCGCCCTCTTGCAGGCGATAGAGCCCGATCTCGGGGCCGAAATACTGCGCTTCGAACCGACCGGGGGAAACCTCTTGCAGATCGACCTGAAGGGTGTCGCCATTGGGGCGGGTGACGGTGACGGGGCCGACCTCATCGCTCAGGGATTGGCGGATGATGCGCATGGATTGGCCGGTGGCCTCGGCCCACAGGGCCTCTTCCTCAAGCTCGGGCTCTTTCATCATCCAATGGGCCAGACGGCGCAGCAGTTCCAGTTGCGGGCCGCCGCCTTCGAAGCCGCGGCTCCAGAGCCAGGCATGGTCCGAGGCCAGCAGCGCCACACGCCCTTCACCCACGCGGTCCAGCACCAGCAGCGGGCGGTCCTCGACCCCGGTCATCAGCACCTCACCCCGCCGGTGGTTCACATCAATCTGGCGCAGCCACGCGCCCCAGCTTTCGGCATCGCCCAGATCGGTGGTCACCGGGTGGCGTTGCCCCAGATCCGAGACCATGGGGACAAAGCGTTCCTCGATCACCCGTGCGCTGGGTTGCGCGGGCAGCACCGGCGCAAGAGGGGACCGGAAGATACTGTCAGCAGTGGCGAAATCCGGGCCAGCGGCGATCAGCACGGCACCGCCATCGTTGATATAGTTGGTGACGTTATCCAGATAGATCGCGGGCAGGATGCCGCGCCGCTTGTAGCGGTCAAAGATGATCAGGTCGAAATCGTTGATCTTTTCCAGAAACAGCTCGCGCGTCGGGAAGGCAATCAGCGACAGTTCGTCCACCGGCACGCCGTCCTGTTTTTCGGGCGGGCGCAGGATGGTGAAATGCACCAGATCGACCGAGCTGTCGGATTTCAGCAGGTTGCGCCATGTCCGTCCGCCCGGGTGCGGCTCACCCGAGACCAACAGCACCCGCAGCCGGTCGCGCACGCCGTTCATCTGGATCAGGGCGGTGTTGTTGCGGTCGGTCAGCTCACCTTCGGCCTGCGGCACGGTGAATTGCAGCACGTTGCGCCCGCCATGGGGCAGCGTGACGGGCAGTTCGACATCGACACCGATGGGGATATTGAAATTCTCGGGCTCGGCCCCATCGACCGAGATTTCCAGCGGC
Source organism: Ruegeria sp. (assembly GCF_028066395.1). Lineage (GTDB taxonomy): Bacteria > Pseudomonadota > Alphaproteobacteria > Rhodobacterales > Rhodobacteraceae > Ruegeria. The sequence goes on along the minus strand of NZ_JALCBM010000029.1, from coordinate 648 downwards.
GCCGTTGCCGCACCTGCCGGTGCCGCGCCGCTGTCCTCGACGCGCAGAGTCAAGGTGACCGGCTCACCGATGATGGCAAAGGCCGGGGCATTGCGGACGATCAGGCGGCGGTCCCAGTCGGTCTCGCGGCCGGTTTGCAGCAGATGCATCGGTGCGGGCAGGTCAGGAGCCTGATCGACGTCATGCACGATCCCGTCTGAGACCACGAGGATACCGGCAATCCGCGCGCGCGGTTCCTCGGCCAGTGCGGCGTTCAGGGCGGACATGACCTGCGTGCCCGCGTCGCCCTCACCATCGCCGACGCGGATGCGGCGCAGTTCGGTGTTGTCGCGGCGCTCAATCTCAGCGGCCAGTTCATTGGCGGCGCTGGAGGTCTGATCGGAGCGGTCCGACAGGGTCTGGCTGGCGCTTTCATCTTCCAGCATCAGCACAATATCGGTCAACGGTGCGCGGTCTTCGATCTGATAGACCGGACCGGACAGGGCCGCGATGACGACCATGGCTGCCAGCCCGCGCAAGGCCCAGCCGGACAGGCCGCGCCACAGGGCCAGCACGATGCCGCCCAGCGCAACGGTGGCAATCACCGCTAGGACGGGCCAGGGGATCAGCGGATCGAAGATGACGGTTCCGGTCATTGTCCCAGCCTGT
>NZ_JALCBM010000124.1 GCF_028066395.1 Ruegeria sp. | reverse complement strand
TAATCATGGTAGGCCGGGCTTCAGCCCGGCACATCGTTGAGATTAAAGAAGGCCGCTCCCAAGGGGGCGGCCTTTTTCGTTGTTGAGAGGTTTCGATCCGGTTGCTGCTGATGGACAATCTCGCAGACAGGTTGGTAACTGGTCCCACAATACAAAATAGTAAAGCGCGGCATTTCCCAAATGAATAGAACACTAAGTTTCAACGAGCGATCCCTAGCCCTAGCTATTCTCCCATGGCTGGCACACGAGATGTCTTGGCGATTAAAAGACAGCTCACCTGAACCGACGCTTTTGCATCATGGGGCGCAGTCCAATTTTGAACATAGTTTCGATGCTCTGGAGAAGGCGGGGTTGATGCGCGCGGAGGGCCGCTATAGCAGGTTGACTTGGCAAGGCGTGCAGATGATTGAGTTGTCAGCTGATTACCAACGCGATGATCTTGACCAACTGCTTGAGGCTTTCGCTTGTCATTCGCATTACGCCAATGAGTTCGCTGACCACTACGTGTCCGTAGTGCCCAAAACCAATTCAACGACAAGAATATGCGAGGCCTTTTGTTCTTGCGACTACATGGAAAGGACTTCACGCGGCTGGGCTTGGACAGACTCGTTCGGGCCTTGGTTAGTGTATGAACATTGCTGGAGATTGTCAGAATATGAAGCTGCAGATGATGAAAGTATCGCCGCCGCACTCGAAAATCTGCCAGTGCAGACATTGGAAACATTGAAAGGACGAATGTGCTCGTTTGAGCCGGACTTCCTCAGAATTCTATTTGCCCAGTGCCGGAATGGGGTTTGGTCAGAAGATAACGAGTGGCGGACGGTACCCTCAGATGGTTGGGACATGAACTTGGCCGCTGGTCTTTATGAAAGACTGCAAAAGCCTGGCTACATCTGAGGCGCATTTTTTTGGAGGCCATCGGTTTATAAGGGACAGCCATTTCCCCCTTGCCAAACCCCGCCAACCCCACTAATACGCGCGAGTTCTCAACAGGAACGTCAAGGCGGGGTGATTCCCGCCTTTTGGGTTCGATGAGGGTTGGCGATGCGCGTCTGTCCTCCTCTCAACCTCAACGCCTGATAAAAGGCTGTATCTATGCAAAGCCAAAATATCCGTATTCGGCTGAAGGCATTTGACTATCGCGTTCTGGATGCCAGCACGCAAGAGATCGTCAACACTGCCAAGCGGACCGGCGCGAACGTGCGCGGCCCGATCCCGCTGCCGAACAAGATTGAGAAGTTCACGGTTCTCCGTGGCCCTCACGTTGACAAGAAATCCCGTGACCAGTTCGAGATCCGCACGCACAAGCGTCTGCTCGACATCGTTGATCCGACCCCCCAGACCGTTGACGCGCTGATGAAGCTCGACCTCGCTGCTGGTGTGGATGTCGAGATCAAGCTGCAGTCGTAAGATCGGAGGGTATAGATTATGCGCTCTGGTATTATCGCAAAAAAAGTTGGCATGACCCGCCTGTTCATGGAAGACGGCAAGCAGATTCCTGTGACCGTTCTTCACCTGGACAACCTGCAGGTTGTTGCACAGCGGACCGCTGACAAAGACGGCTACACCGCCGTTCAGCTGGGCGCCGGTGCTGCCAAGGCAAAACGCACCTCGAAGGCCATGCGCGGTCACTACGCCGCTGCCAAGGTTGAGCCCAAGCGTAAACTGGCCGAGTTCCGCGTCTCTGAAGATGGCCTGATTGATGTGGGTGCCGAGATTTCGGCAGAACACTTCCTGGAAGGTCAGAAGGTTGACGTTTCGGGTACCTCGATCGGTAAAGGCTTTGCCGGTGCGATGAAGCGTTGGAACTTTGGTGGTCTGCGCGCCTCGCACGGTGTTTCGATCAGCCACCGTTCGCACGGTTCGACCGGTCAGTGTCAGGACCCGGGCAAGGTGTTCAAAGGCAAGAAGATGGCCGGTCACATGGGGGCTGCCCGTGTCACCACCCAGAACCTCGAAGTCGTCAAAACCGACGCCGACCGTGGTCTGGTCTTCATCAAAGGCGCCGTTCCCGGACCGAAATCGGGCTGGGTCACCGTCAAGGACGCCGTCAAGAAGAAAGCACCGGAAGGCCTGCCTTTCCCGGCAGCCGTAAAAGGTGCCGCAACTGAAGCACCTGCGGAAGAAGCTCCCGCGGAAGGTGGTGAAGCATGAAACTTGATGTAATCAAACTGGACGGCGGCAAAGCCGGCAACATCGAGCTGGATGCGGACCTGTTCGGCCTGGAGCCGCGCGCGGACATCCTGCACCGTGTGGTCCGTTGGCAGCGCAACAACGCGCAAGCCGGCACCCACAAGGTCAAGACCCGCTCGGAAACCAGCTACTCGACCAAGAAGATCTATCGCCAGAAGGGCACCGGTGGTGCTCGTCACGGTGACCGCAACGCGCCGATCTTCCGCAAGGGTGGTATCTACAAGGGCCCGACCCCGCGTTCGCACGGCCACGACCTGCCGAAAAAGTTCCGCAAGCTTGGCCTGCGCCACGCTCTGTCGGCCAAAGCCAAGGCTGGTGAACTGGTTGTGATCGAGAACGCCGAAGCCGAAGGCAAGACCGCCGCACTGGCCAAACAGGTTGCAAACCTGGGCTGGAAACGCGCTCTGGTCATCGACGGCGCGACCGTGAACGAAGGGTTCCTGAAAGCGTCCAAAAACATCGAAGGTCTGGATATCCTGCCGTCGATGGGCGCAAACGTCTATGACATCCTCAAGCGTGACACCCTGGTGCTCACCAAAGCGGCTGTCGAAGCACTGGAGGCTCGTCTGAAATGAGCGCGAAGGCAGAACACTACGACGTGATCCGCAAGCCGGTCATCACCGAAAAGTCGACCATGGCGTCCGAAAACGGCGCGGTTGTCTTTGAAGTGGCGATCGACAGCAACAAGCCGCAGATCAAAGAGGCCGTTGAGGCGCTGTTTGGTGTGAAGGTCAAGGCGGTGAACACCACCGTGACCAAAGGCAAGGTCAAGCGGTTCCGCGGCCAGCTGGGCCGTCGGAAAGACGTCAAAAAAGCATATGTGACCCTGGAAGAGGGGAACACCATCGACGTATCCACCGGTCTCTGATCGAAACGTCTTTGGACTGAGATGAAGACCCTCGCCGGAAGGCGGGGGTCTTTTTTGTTGGGTCTGTCCGCGAGCTGCGCCAGTTTGGCTATGAATTGCCCGCGTCCGGTGCTTGGGCGACGGCAATGAAACTTTGCCAGCCATCGACCGCGTTGAACGCTTTCATCTGGTCGTGCAGCAGGGGACCGTAAATCGCCCACATCCGCTTGCGCAGGGCCTTGCCCTTGTCCGTGATCTGCAGGAATTTCCCGCGCCGGTCCCCGTTGTTTTCGACGATCTCGATAAGGCCCTCGGCCTCTAGCCGCTTGCTGAGATGGGACAGGTTGGATTGTTCCAAAATGGTGTCCCGGCCAAGTTCGAACGGGCGCAGCCTGCCGCCCTGGCTTTCAAGGGACCAGAGCAGGTCGTACCATTTCAGCGGCGGCAGCCCCGCGCTTTTCAGGGCCGCGCCGATTTCGGCCTGAACGATCCGTGTGATCCGGTTCATCGCGACCCAGATGTCTGTTTCCAGCGGCGTAGGCAGATCGCATTTCACAACTGCGTGTTCACTTCGAATATGATTGCGGAATTCCGATAGGCAAATTAGATGAAAATTCAAGTAATATCCAGCGCCAAAGTGAATGAAAGGGATTTCACAATGACATTCAAATCCACGATCGCCGCAGTCGCTCTTATGGCCACAGTTGCTCCGGCTTACGCGCAGACCTACAAAACCGACCAGGGACATACCGAGGTTCGGTTCGGCTGGAGCCACGCGGGTGTTTCCACCCAGCATGGTGAGTTCACCACGGTCGAAGGCGTGCTGGACCTGAACGCTGACGATATCGAAGCCTCGACCCTGAACGTGACGATCGACGCAGGCAGCGTCGCGTCGGGCTTTGGCCCTCTGGACGACCACCTGAAATCCGCCGATTTCCTTGAGGTCGAAACCTATCCCGAGATCACCTTTGTCAGCACCGGGATCAAGCGGACCGGCGACAGCACGGCGGATGTGACCGGCGACCTGACCATCCACGGCGTGACCAAGCCGGTTGTGCTGAAAGCCACGCTGACCCATCAGGGCGAGCACCCGCTGGGCAGCATCATCGACTATTACAAGGGCGACTGGGTGGCCTTCTCGGCCTCGACCGAGATTGACCACATGGAGTTCGGTGTGGGTTCGTTCTCGACCGGACCGATCACCATCGCGATTGACACCGAGATGAAGGCGGACGGGTAAACCCCGCACGACCGCTAAAAGATGAAGGCCCCCGCAAGTGCGGGGGTTTTTCTTTTGATCCGCACGAAAAGCCGCGCCAGTGACTGCCCGCGGGATGGCGCCGCACCGGCTGAACAGCGTGCTTTATGGTGCCGGATACATCTGCGCTCTTATCGAGGCGCAACCCTCCCCAAAGCGCCAGCCC
>NZ_JALCBM010000028.1:26794-49594 GCF_028066395.1 Ruegeria sp. | reverse complement strand
CCAAGCGCATTGGCCAGCGCCCCGGCAGCGGTGACTGTATGCGCCCCGCAGCGGGCGCTGATTTTGGCGGCAAGCTCCCGGTCGAACTCGGGGCCGTGCGTCAGGGTGGCCGAGGTGCAGCCGTAGAAGATCACATCCGGTTTGACGCCCATCAGCAAGTGCAGAGGCTCGTCCAGATCGGCAGCGCCCAGCCCGTGCATCTGGGTTTCATCGGGGATTTCATCCTCGTCATAGCCGCCCATGCGGGCGAAATGCAGCGACACGCCATCGGGGCGCATCAGAGCCATGTCGGGTTCGAGATTGGTGTTGGTGAAGGGCACCAGAATGCCGAAGCGGGCCTTCCCTCGGGATGCGGTCATGTCGCGGTCTCCTTCCAGTGTCTCAAGGCGTTCAGGGCCGCCTGCATTGCGGGTTTCGGGCCGATGGTCATGCGTAGCGCGTGGGGCAGGCCCGCGCCGGATTGGGGGCGCAGGAAGATCCCTTCGCTTCGTAGAGCTGCGTCCGCTTGGGATGCGGCGGCTGCGCTGCCCATATCGATCAACAGGAAATTCGTGAAGCTGGGATAGGGGGTCAGACCGATCTGGTGCAGTTCGGCCGTTGCCCAGTCGCGCAGGTTGGCGGTTTCGGCGCAGGTTTCGCGCATATAGGCGTCATCCTCGACGGCGGCGCGCGCGGCGGCTTGCCCCACCGCGGTGATTGCGTTGGGGTTCATGACCTTGCGCAGCTCGGTTGCGATAGCAGACGGGAACAGGCCCCACCCGACGCGGAATCCGGCCATGCCATAGGCTTTGGAGAAGGTGCGCAGCACAACCGTATTGCCGCCCTGAACCAGATCGAAACAGCGTTCATCCAGATGGTCCGCAAACTCACCATAGGCCTCGTCGATCACCAGCAGAATGTCCGGGCGCAATCCGGCGCGCAGGCAGATCAGCTCGGATTTCGGGATGCGGGTTCCGGTGGGGTTGCCGGGATTGGCGACGAAGACGATCCCGGTATCGGCTCGCACTGCGTCCAACATGGAATCGACGCTGACTGTTGCCGCGTCTTCCGGCGCAGTGTCAAACCGGGCATCCGCCATCTGTGCCGCCGTCTGAAAGAACGGATAGGCATGGGCCGGGGCCAGAACCGCGCGGTCCGGGCCGGCAAACACACGAGCGATGCAGCCGATCAGGTCCAGCGAACCGCTGCCGCACAGAATGTTCCCGGCCTCAATTCCGTGCCGGTCTGCCAGCGTGTGGCGCAACGCAGTCCAGTCGGGATCGGGGTAGAGCATACCCCTCTCCAGTACCTTTGCCGCCGCCACGACCACCTTGGGGCTGGGCGGGCGCAGGCTTTCGTTCTGGGACAGCGAGATCAGTGGCTTGCCTTCGGGCGCGGATAATTCGGCCAGTGCATACGGGGCCATGCTTATGATATGGGGACGAGGTATTGTCATGAGCGCCCCCGGTAGATGCGATTTGCCGCCTGTTCACTGATCAGACCTGCACTCAGGTCGCTGTTCAGCGCATCCTCGGCCCGTTCAGCGGGTGGACCAAACCCGCCACCACCCGGGGTTTCGAAGATAAGTGTCTCTCCCGCTCGGATGCGGAATTCGCCCTTGCCGGGCAGGTCTTGCCCGTCGGTGTTGACCCGGATGCGACCGGGCGCGCCGTCCTGTCCGCCTGCACGGCCCTTGGCGGGGTTCAGCACCCGTTCGACCGACAGAAACAGCATCACGTCCTGATCCTTCGAGGCGCTGATTTCGATATGTTGCCCCAACCCGCCGCGCAAACGGCCTGCGCCGCCGGAATCTACCCGCAGCTCGCGCCGGTGGAACAGGACGGGGGCGACGGCCTCGGTGGTTTCGACCTGACTGCCCCAGACGCCGCTGGGAAAGGCGGTGGCCGACAGACCGTCCAGCGTGGGCCGCGCGCCGGTGCCGCCGTTGAAGACCAGCTCCAACGCGAACAGGTCATCGCCCCGATCCAACGCCTCGGGCGCGTGGCGCAGGGGCAGGTCATACATGCAGGACGCGCCTTCAGCCGGGACAAGATCGGGCAGAACCTGCGACAGGCAGCCATAGACCAGATCGGGTGTCATCTGACCCAGAGTGTGCCGCATCGCCACCGGGGCCGGGGACTGCGCGTTCAGGATACAGCCCTTGGGGCCGGTCACCCGGAACGGCCCAAGCGAGCCCGCATTGTTCGGGATATCCGCCCCGATGATGCAGCGCAGGGCAAAAACGGAATAGGCGGTGGCATAGTTCAGCGGCACGTTGATGCCCTTGCCCACGCATCTGTCGGTGCCGTTGAAATCCAGCAGCAGGTGATCCTCGGCAATGGTCAGGGCGGCGTGCAGTTCAATCTCGCTGTCATAACCGTCGACCTTCAGAACATGACGCCACGTGCCTTTGGGCAGGGCCGCGATGGCGTCGAGCGTGCCGCGGCGAGAGGTTTCGATGATGTAATCCGACAGGGCATCAAGGTCAGAGATGCCAAACTCATCCATCATCTGCACCAGCCGATCCGATCCGGCCTCGCAGCAGGCAATCAGGGCATAGATGTCGCCCTCATTGGCGATAGGCTCGCGCGCGTTGGCTTTGACGATGTCCAGCAACAGGGCGTTGACCTCGCCACCGCTGACCAGCTTGCAGGGCGGAATCAGCAGGCCCTCGTCATAGATATCAGCACCTTCCGGGCCCATCCCCAGACCGCCGAGATCGACCAGATGAGAGGTGCAGGAGGTAAACCCGATCACCCGATCGCGGTAGAAAACCGGCATCATCAGCAGGAAGTCGTTCAGATGCCCGGACGCGATCCACGGATCGTTGGTCATGTAGATGTCGCCGGGGCGCATATCTGCGATGGGAAAGCGATCGCGCAGAGTCTTCACCGCCTCGGCCATGGTATTGATATGACCGGGCGTGCCTGTCACGGCTTGGGCCAGCATCCGGCCTTGTGCGTCGAAGATCCCGGCCGAGATGTCGCCGCATTCGCGCACGATGGGGCTGAAGGCGGCGCGGATCAGGGCCTGACCCTGTTCCTCGACCACGGCCAGCAGCCGGTTCCACATCACCTGAAGGCGGGTGTTGGTCTGTGTCATGCTGGACCCTCGGTTTTGCGTGTCAGCCAGATATTGCCCGGCCCGTCGATGGACGCGCTGAAATCGGCGCTGACAAAGGTGGTGGTTTGCGCCTCGACGATCAGGGCGGGGCCTTGGACCCTGTCCCCCGGGTGCAGATCATCGCGGTTGTAGAGCCCGGCGGGGCGCCATTCACCGGTGACATCGCAGAGGATATCGCGGGTCTCGGTGGGCTTCTGGTCAGTGGCTTCGGTAGCGTTCGCAGTTCCCCGCAGCGCAGGCGCGGCAGAGGACACCGATAGGCCCCAGTTCAGAATCTCGATGGTCATGCCGGGCACGGTGCGGCTGAATTGGCGGCTGTATTCGACCTCGAACGCCTGTTGCAGCGCGGGCAGGTCGGATTGGGTCAGGGCGCGGTCCGGCAGTCTGATTTCGATCTCATGACCCTGCCCGTGATAGCGCATGAAGGCGACGCGGCGTTGCGACAGATCGCCCGTCGGAGCGCCTGCGCGGACCACCGATTGCGCCTCTTGCAGCATGGTGTCGAGGAAGCGGTTCAGCCCATCGATATCCAGCGTTTCAAGGCGGGCATAGCGGGACCGGATGATCTCATAGGACACCGGCGCGTACAGGAACCCCACAGCTGAGCCGACGCCGGGATCGCGTGGGATCAGTACCCGGTTCATCCGTGACCGCCGGGCCACGCGAGTGGCGTGCAGCGGGCCATTGCCACCGAAGGCGATCATCACGCGTGGCTCCAGATCCTTGCCGGATTCGACCGCGTGCATACGCCCGGCGCTGGCCATGCTTTCGTCCACGATCTCGCTGACGGCGAAGGCGGATTTTTCCGGGGGTAGGTTCAGATGCTGGCCGACATCTTGGGTCAGGGCCGAGGCCGCAGCATCAGGGTCAATGGCCAGACGACCCTCGGCAAAGCGGGCGGGTTCGATCAGGCCTTGGGTGACATCTGCGTCCGTCACGGTCGGATGGGTTCCCCCCTTGCCAAAGGCGGCGGGGCCGGGATCGGAACCGGCGCTGTGCGGGCCGATCTGCACCCGCCCCAGCCGGTCGACACGGGCGATGGAACCACCACCCGCGCCGATCTCGATCATCTCGATCACCGGAATGCGGACCGGCATGCCCGAGCCTTTGATGAACCGCTCGGCCCGTGAGATTTCGAATTTGCGCGCGGTTTGCGGGCGGTAGTCGTCAATCAGGCACAGCTTGGCCGTGGTGCCGCCCATATCGAAGGACAGAACCTGCGCCTCGCCGGTCTCCTGCGCGATCCGGGCGGCCAGAATGGCACCGCCAGCCGGGCCGGATTCGACCAGCCGGATCGGCAGGCGCGCGGCGGTTTCAACCGTGGTCATGCCGCCCCCTGCCGTCATCATCAGGATCGGGCAGGTGAGACCCATTTCGGTAAACCGGGCCTTAAAATCCGCCAGATACCCGGCCATCAAAGGCTGGATATAGGCGTTGGCGATGGTGGTGCAGAGCCGGTCGAACTCGCGCGCCTCGGGGCTGATTTCGTGGCTGAGAGAGATGACCAAGTCGGGCATCTCCTGCGCCAGCAGAGCCTTAAGCCGCAGCTCATGCGCGGGGTTGGCATAGGCATGCAGCAGACAGATGGCGACGGCTTCGACCTGTAACGCCTTCAACTGCGCCGCCAATGCGGGCACCTGCGCCTCGTCCAGCGGTGACAACTCGCAGCCCTGCGCATCCATCCGTCCGCCGATGGTCAGGGCATGGGTGCGGGGCACGATCAGGTCGGGTTTGACCAGATTGATTGCATATTGGCTGTAGCGCCGCTCATAAGCGATTTCCAGGATATCACGGAAGCCTTCCGTGGTGATCGTAGCGGTGACCGCGCCACGCCGTTCGATCAGGGCGTTGGTGGCCAGTGTGGTGCCGTGGATCAGGCCGCTGATCTGCCCCCAATTCGCCCCAGCGCTGGCAAGAACCCGGCGCGCGCCATCCAGCGCGCCGAGGGCAGGCTGCTGTGGGGTGGTCGGTGTCTTGGTCGTCGCCACAATATCCGAGGTGCCATTGATCAGAACGGTGTCCGTGAACGTGCCGCCAATGTCGATTGCCATGCGCAATCCGTCTGTCTGTGTCATAAGCTGTCTGGTGCAAAGAGTATCTGTCAGGCCCGAAGGCGGTTCAGGCGCAAAAGCGCAAGGACCCCCGGGTCAGGCGACGAGGTCGCACCCGGTCTGACGACGCATCATGGGCTGGACTGGGCTGATCTGCACGACCGCTGGCCTTCCTGCTGTACTCGGGCCGGATACTGAGACAGCAGGACGGCTGGCGTCAAGAATTGTTTTTCGTCAGCGCCGTGCCCCGCGCGATTGGCCGGACGGTGCGCCACCATTCTTGCGCATGGTCAGGCCGATGCGTTTGCGGGGCACGTCGACCTCGACCACGCGGACCTTGACGACCTGACCGGCTTTGACGACCTCATGCGGGTCTTTGACGAACCGGTCGGCCAACTGGCTGATATGCACCAGCCCGTCCTGATGCACACCGATATCTACGAAGGCCCCGAAGGCGGCGACATTGGTAACCGTGCCCTCCAACGACATACCGGGTTTCAGGTCGGTGATCTCTTCAACCCCGTCGGTGAAAGACGCGGTGACAAAACTGGGGCGCGGGTCGCGGCCGGGCTTTTCCAGCTCGGCAAAGATGTCGCGGACGGTGGGCAGGCCGAAGCGATCATCGACGAACTGCTCGGCCCGCAGACGTTTCAGGGCGCCGTCATGGCCCATGATCTGCCGGATATCGCGCCCGCAGGCAGCGACCACGCGGCGCGCCACGTCATAGGCCTCGGGGTGGACAGATGATGCGTCTAGCGGTTCCGCCCCGTCGCGGATGCGCAGAAAGCCCGCGCATTGCTCAAAGGCGCGGGGGCCAAGACGGGCGACCTCCAGCAGGTCCGCGCGCGCGGCAAAGGCACCGTTCAGGTCGCGATGCGCCACAATCGCCTCGGCCAGCCCCGGGCCAAGGCCCGAGACATGCGACAACAGCGGGGCCGAGGCGGTGTTCAGATCGACGCCGACCGCGTTCACCACATCCTCGATCACCGCCGCCAGCGATTGCGACAGGCGGTGCTGATCAACATCGTGCTGATACTGGCCGACGCCGATGCTTTTGGGCTCGATCTTGACCAGTTCGGCCAGCGGGTCCTGCAACCGGCGCGCGATCGAAACCGCCCCACGCAGCGAGACGTCGAGATCGGGAAACTCCCGCGCCGCCAGTTCCGAGGCGGAATAGACCGAGGCTCCGGCCTCGGACACCACCACCTTGGTGGGCGCTTTCACCGTCTTCGGCAGCAGTTTCAACGTGTCGGCGACCAGCCGTTCAGTTTCGCGACTGGCAGTGCCGTTGCCGATGGCGATCAGTTCGATCTTGTGGGTGGTGATCAGCCGGAACATCGTATCCTGCGCCCCGCGCAGATCGTTCTTGGGCTGGAAAGGATAGAGCGTATCCGTCGCCAGCACCTTGCCCGTCGCATCCACCACAGCCGCTTTCACGCCGGTGCGAATGCCGGGATCAAGCCCCAGCGTCGCCTGCGCCCCCGCAGGTGCTGACAACAGCAAATCCTTGAGATTGCGCGAGAACACCTGAATCGCCTCGTCCTGTGCCCGGGCGCGCAGATCGGCCATCAGCTCGACCATCATCGACAGGGACAGTTTCACCCGCCAGGTCCAGCCCGCCGCCTTACGCAGCCATTTGTCTCCCGGCGCGTCGCTGCGCGTGTGCAAATGGGCGGCCACTATCGCCTCGGCCCGTGCCGCGCCGAATTCCGGTTCCGGGGCGATATCCAGCGTCACGATCCCTTCCTTCGAGGCGCGCAGCATCGCCAGTGCCCGGTGTGAGGGCACCGAGGACCAAAGCTCGGAATGGTCGAAATAGTCGCTGAACTTCGCACCTTCCTGCTGCTTGCCGTCGATGACCTTGGCGCTCAGCAGCGCCTCGCGTTGCATGAAACTGCGCAGTTCCCCTAACAGTTCGGCATTCTCGGTCAGCCGTTCGGTGATGATGTCGCGCGCGCCGTTCAGAGCCTCTTTGGTACCCGGGACGGCCTCGGTCACGTAACCTGCGGCCAGCGTTTCGGGGTCGGCATTGCGGTCAGACAGGATCGCGTCGGCCAGTGGCTCCAGCCCGTTTTCGCGCGCGATCATCGCCTTGGTGCGGCGTTTGGGTTTGTAGGGCAGATAGATATCTTCCAACTGCGCCTTGGTCTCGGCCCCCGCGATGGATTTCACCAGATCGTCGGTCAGTTTCCCCTGATCCTTGATCGAGCCCAGAATTGTGTCGCGCCGCGCCTCAAGCTCACGCAAGTAAGCCAGCCGGTCAGACAGCACCCGCAACTGGGAATCGTCCAGCCCGCCCGTCGCCTCTTTCCTGTAGCGGGCCACGAAGGGGACCGTGGCCCCGTCATCCAGCAGCCTGATCGCCGCGCCCACCTGATCTGAACGCGCGTTGATTTCCGTGGCGATGGTGCGGGCGATGCGGTCCAAGGGGGCCTCCGAATACTGGCAGTTGGAAGGTCGTTCTAGCCAGACCGCCGGGCAAGGGGAAGGGGCGTCGGTCGCCTGCACGAAATCTGCACATCCCATGCGCGGGTATCTGCACGAGGCGATGCCAGAACATCCCGAAAAAAGGAGAATGTTATGGGACAGTTTGTGGTTCGTGGCGTGCCAGCCTCGGTCCTGCAAGACAGCTGGTGGCTGGACGATGCGGATAAGGCGCAGGGTAGGGCGCAGGAGATTTGGGTTCGGCGGCGGCGATGGGCACCCGGCGCGCTGACGCTGCTGGTGGCGCTGGCGGATGTGTTGTTTCTGGATCATGAGGCGGGCGTGTCGCTGGCAGTGTTTGCATTGACTGTGGCGGCGGTGGTCTGGCTGTTGCTGGGACGACGCAAAGGGCTGGTTGGGCCTGCATTGCTGATGGTTCTCAGCGTGTTGCCAGTGGTCGAATATGTGCAGGCGCTGTCGGTTGCCTTCCTGCTGGGCGGTTCGACGGTGGCATTGTGTTGGGCGGCATTGGGATATCGCGACGGGGCCTCGGTTCGGCGGTTTCTGGGGCTGCTGCCCCTGCTGGCGATCCGGCAGATGATTGAGGCGGCGCAGCACGGTAAGGCGGTGTCGAAACCCGGTAAAATCGGCCTGACGCTGTTGCGCAGTTGGGGCTTCCCGTTGGGCGTGGCGTTGGTTCTGACCAGCCTGATGATCTCGGCCAACCCGCTGCTGTCGGATTGGGCCGATCAGCTCTGGCGGTTCGATATCCGGCTGGATCGGGTGCTGTTCTGGCTGGGCATGGCGGTGCTGTTGTGGCCGGTTCTGGCCGTGGCCACCGACCCGGATTTGTTACGCCCCAAACAGGGCCCCCGCCGGGGTCGTCGCCTGCCGTCCTTCGGCCTGAATGCGCAGTCGGTTGCGAATGCATTGATCCTGTTCAACCTGCTGCTGGCGGTGCAAACCGGGATGGATGCCCTGTATCTGTGGGGCAATGCGGGCCTGCCGGACGGGATGAGCTATGCCGAATACGCCCATCGCGGTGCCTATCCCCTGCTGGTCACCGCGTTGCTGGCCGGAGCCTTTGCACTTGCCGCACGCCCCTATCTGGGCGAGGGGCGCGGGCTGCGCGGCTGGATGCTGCTGTGGCTGGGACAGAATGTGCTGCTGGTGATCTCGTCGCTGTTGCGCCTGTCGCTCTATGTCGAGGCGTATGGCCTGACCTATCTGCGCATCCATGCGGCGATCTGGATGGCGCTGGTCGCGGCGGGCCTGTGCCTGACCGGCTGGCAGATCATGCGTGGACGCCCGAACCGCTGGCTGCTGACGCGAACGGCGGGTCTGGCGCTGGCGGTGCTATATGCCTGTTGTTTTATCAACTTCGCCGCCCTGATCGCCCGCGAGAACCTGCGCCATCCGCAACGCTATGACGAATACTACGTCTGTAATCTGGGGGCCATGGCGGCTGCCGAAATCGCATCCTCTCCACGCGCCACCGGATGCCGGACAATCGCACCACAGATCGGCAATTGGCGGGAATGGGGGTTTCGTGCGGATCGTGTGATCCGTAATCTGCAGACAGAAACCGGGCAGGAGACAGGCCATGAAAATCCTCGTCGTGGATGACGACCCGCGCCTGCGCGAACTGGTCTCGATCACGCTGGAACGCGCGGGATATCAGGTGGTCACTGCCCGCGACGGGCAAATGGCCCTAACCCACGCGGCACGCGAGACCCCCGCGCTGGTGGTTCTGGACGTGGGCCTACCCGAGCTTGACGGGTTGGAAGTCTGCCGCCGCCTGCGCGCACGCTCTGATGTGCCGATCCTGTTCCTAACCGCCCGCGATGATGAGGTCGACCGGATCTTGGGTCTTGAGCTTGGCGCCGACGATTACGTCACCAAACCCTTCAGCCCGCGCGAGTTGGCGGCGCGGATCAAGGCGATCCTGAAGCGCAGCCAATCGCAGGGCAACGGCCCGGTGCTGCGCCATGGCCCGCTGGAGCTGGACGCGACAGGCCACACCGTGCGTGTGGATGGCGCGGCGCTGACCCTGACCGCGACCGAGCTGTCGATCTTGCGCCGCCTGATGCAAACGCCACAGGCCATCGTCTCACGCCCGCAACTGATCGACGCGATCTATGGCGCGGGCAGTCCGGTGGCGGACCGGACGTTGGACAGCCACCTGCGCAACCTGCGACGCAAACTGGGTGAGCAGGGCTGGGCCGGGGCCATCGACACCGTCCACGGGATCGGGCTGCGGATGGGTCAATGGCCGGGCTGAGGCGCAAATGGCGCCCCTCACTGGCCCTTGTTCTGGGCGGAGGGCTGGCAGGCACGCTGGCCCTGTCGCTGCTTGGCCTGATCGCGCTGCGCTATCTGGGGCCTGAAATCGGCTTTCGCAATGCGGCCATCCTGCTGGCCGTTCTGATTGGCTTGGCGACCGGGGCGCTGGGATATCTTCTGGTGCGCCTTCTGCTGCGCCCGATGACAGCTTTGGCAGAGTATTCGGCGACGGTGCAACAGGGCGAACCTGCCGACCCTCCGGACCACTATGGGACGCAGGAACTGTCACGTCTGGCAGGCTCGGTTCTGGACATGGCCGAGACGCTGCAACGACGCGAAGCCTCGATCCGCAGTTTCGCGGACCATGTCACGCATGAGTTGAAAACCCCCGTCACGGCCATCCGCGCGGCGGGCGAACTGTTGCAGGACGCGGATACGCTGGGCGAGGCTGATCGCGCCCTGTTGAGGCAAATACTGGGCGCCAGCGACCAGATGCAAACGCAACTGACCGCGCTGAATAAGGTTGCTGCGGCGCGTGTGCCGGAACACCACGGCTCTACCCAGCTTGCCGCTCTGGTCCCGGACCTGCACGCGACCTTCCCTGAGTTGGAACTGCTGGTCGAGGCGGGGGATCAGGCTTTGCCTCTTGCCGCCTCGGGCCTGCGCGTGGTGCTGCAACACCTGCTGGACAACGCCCGCCGTCACGGGGCCGGACGGGTGATCCTGTCCGCCTCACCCGGTCGGTTGACCATTCAGGATGACGGCCCCGGCATCTCGGACGGCAACCGGGATCGCATCTTCACCCCTTTCTTCACCACCATGCGCGAAGAAGGCGGCACCGGCATGGGCCTGACCATCGCCGCCAACCTGCTGGCCGCGCATGGGGCGCAGATAACACTGGTGCCGTCAGACATAGGCGCGCGGTTTGAGGTCATGTTTCCAGCGCTTTAGGCACTGTATACAATTGTATACATAACTTGCCATTACTACCTATGGAGGAGCATCTTAGAAATGTAGGAGTTCGAATGAAAGTCCGCTTTGCCGCCTTGATCACCGCCTGTGCTGCTGCTTTTGTATGGTATGCCGAGCCTTTGAAATCGGAAAACCTGGCTGGGCTATGCGTCAGTTCCAAAACCCCGCGACCTGTTGTGATTGCAGCCTGTACGAGTTTGATTGAGGCGAAAGACGTGCCCCCGGACTACCGGCATCTTTTCCTGACGGAACGGGCTTGGGCACACCGGTGCAACGGGCATTACGACAAGGCAATCGCCGACGTTGATCACGCCTTAAAGTTGCAGCCGCAGAATGTGAAAACACGCGTGCTACGGGCGCGTATTCACGCTGCAAACGGAAATTCTCAGGCCGCGCGGGAAGATTATGATCTGGCGGTCGAACAGTCACCCGAGAACTCCTATACCCACTGGAACCGGGCGCGGTATTTGGAAAAACAGGGCGCGCGTTCCGAGGCTTTTCAAGGCTATCAGCGCGTGCTGGACCTCAACCCGGAAGCAAGCAATGCGGCCAAATACATCGCCAGTTATCATTTTGCTGCCGAGGAATATGAAAAAGCGCTTGCCGTTGTTTCTGATGCAAAGACGCGATGGCCCGACTTGTATTGGATTTACAACACACAGATCCAATTGGACATTATACATACTCAGGATGTCAAAAGTGCGCTCAATGCTGCGGAAAAGATCATTGCGTTGTCGGATACTCCTGCAATGAAATTTATTGCACCGGCTGCAGTTCATCTGACAATTGGGGATGACAAGAAGGGTATCGAAACAGTTGAACGATATGCAGCTTGGTATGAAGAGTCTGTTGCCGCAAAACGCTCTCTGTGGGATTGGATCACAGGGAAATCGCCGGACCATCTTGTCCCAGGTGAGAGCGGCGAAGCTTTCATAAAGGGTATTTTCTATCTGGTGTTTGCACGAGATGATCTTGCCCGCCCCCAGCTTTTGCAGTTCTGGGAGATGTCTGATCAAGCAACATGGGAGCATTTTGTGCGGCACGTCGAGAGGCGCGGTACAGAGGTCCAACGCACGGGCAAAGAAAACGGAGTGGCAATCATTGATGCCTATATCGAACAGGAATTGAGCAAAGCCCCGCGTTGGGCGGGACGAAAGTAAAACTGTGCCTGACAGCGCGGGCCGGCTGCCCGTGTCAATATGCGCCCCGCATTGTGATTGATCCCGGGCGCAACCTGTTTTAAGGGAGGCCCTGTCAAATCAGAGTCACCCGTGGGGCCCGGTGGTCCCGTTACGGCTCGTGTGCCCGGGTCAAAGGCACATACTCTTGGATCGCACGCCCCTGAAAGGCTTAGAAAAGGTAAGGAATATGGCAGAAAATTCGAACTTCGATATATTGTATACCATTGTAGACGAAGCGCCCGAGCTGGCCAGCGCCTCGTTCCTGCCGATCATTCGCAAGTTCGCCAGCGCTGCGGGTGTCAGCGTCGGCACCAAGGATATCTCGCTGGCCGGGCGCATTCTGGCGACCTTCCCGGAAAACCTGACCGACGCGCAGCGGATTTCGGACGATCTGGCCGCATTGGGTGAACTGGTGAAGACACCCGACGCCAATGTGATCAAACTGCCAAACATCTCGGCCTCGGTCCCGCAGTTGGTGGCAGCCATCGAAGAGCTGCAATCGCAAGGCTACGATATTCCGACCTATCCCGAAGAGCCCGCAACTGACGCGGAAAATGCGATCCGGGCGCGCTATGATGCAATCAAGGGATCGGCGGTGAACCCGGTTCTGCGTGAGGGCAACAGCGACCGTCGCGCGGCGCGGGCCGTGAAGAACTACGCGCAGAAGAACCCGCATTCGATGGGGGAATGGGCGGCGTCCAGCCAGACCAAAGTGTCGTCAATGCCGGGCAATGATTTCTACGCCAATGAGAAATCGGCCACCATCACTGCCGCGCAGGCGGGTGACGCCAAGATCGAATTTGTCGGCAATGACGGCAGCGTGACCGTTCTGAAAGACGGCTGGCCGCTGGCCGAGGGTACGGTTGCCGATGCGACCTTCATGTCGGTCAAGGCGCTGTCTTCGTTCCTGGCGGAGGCCATTGAAGACACCAAGAAAGACGGCACCATGTTCTCGCTGCACCTGAAGGCGACGATGATGAAGGTCAGTGACCCGATCATCTTCGGCTATGCGGTCAAGGCATGGCTGGCCCCGGTGTTCGAGAAATTCGGCGCCGAACTGGACGCCTTGGGTGTGAACCCCAACTCGGGTCTGGGCGACCTGCTGGAGCGTGTTCAGGACAATGCCGACATCATGGCGGCCATTGACGCGATCAAGGGCGACCGTCCGACGATGTATATGGTCGACAGCGACCGTGGCATCACCAACCTGCATGTGCCGTCGGACGTGATCATCGATGCCTCGATGCCCGCCGTAATCCGCGCGGGCGGCAAGGGCTGGGATGAGACCGGCGCCAAAGGCGACACCAACTGCGTGATCCCGGACCGTTGCTATGCGCCGGTTTACGACGAGACCATCAAGTTCTTCAAAGCCAATGGCGCGCTGAACCCAGCCACCGCCGGAGCCGTGGCGAATGTCGGCCTGATGGCGCAGAAGGCCGAGGAATACGGCTCTCACCCCACCACATTCCAGGCGCCTGCCGATGGCACGATCCGGATCGTATTGGCCAATGGTGAGACGCTGCATTCGCACGAGGTTGAACAGGGCGATATCTGGCGCGCTTGCACCGTCAAGAAAGCGCCGATCGAGAACTGGATTCAGCTGGCGATGGACCGTCAGCGTCTGACCGGTTCCGAGGCGATCTTCTGGCTGGACGCCAGCCGCGCCCATGACGCACAGTTAATCCAATACGTGAAGCCTGCGCTGGAAGCTGCTGGTGTCGCAGACAAATTCCTGATCACGGCTCCGCGCGAAGCCACCCGCCAGTCGCTGGAAACGATCACGGCAGGTAAGGACAGCATCGCCATCACCGGCAACGTGTTACGCGACTATCTGACCGACCTGTTCCCGATCCTGGAACTGGGCACCTCGGCCAAGATGCTGTCCATCGTCAAGCTGATGAATGGCGGCGGTCTTTTTGAGACCGGCGCTGGCGGTTCGGCCCCGAAGCACGTGCAGCAATTGGTTGAGGAAAACCACCTGCGCTGGGATTCGATGGGGGAATTCTGTGCGCTGGGGGAATCGCTGAACTTCCTGGCCGACAGCAAGGGCAACGCCAAGGCGGGCGTTCTGGGTGCCGCAGCCGAAGCGGCGACACAGGGCATTCTGGACAACAACCGCTCACCCAGCCGCAAGGTTGGACAGCCCGACAACCGCGACAGCCACTATTGGTTCGCGCGCTACTGGGCCGAGGCGCTGGCTGCACAATCCGACGACGCCGACCTGGCCGCTGAATTCGCGCCGATTGCTAAGGACCTGGCGGATAAGGAAGGGCAGATCCTGTCCGAACTGGCCGCCGCACAGGGTGCCGCGGCTGATCTGGGCGGGTATTATCACACCGACCCGACCAAGGCCGCAGCAGTGATGCGCCCCAGCGCGACATTGAACGCGATTATCGGGTAAACAGACCAACACCCGGCCGTTATGCGGCCGGGTGTTACCGATACGATCAGAATTGGCCTTTACTGACCAATAGCGCGGCAACAGCCTGCTCAGGCGACGACGCTAGCCCAAGATGACGTTCAATGTTTCTTGGTGACCTCATCAATGGCAGCACGCACGTTGGGCGGAACAGCCGTAAACCGTACCGCGAAACAGCCCATTTCTTCGTTTTGGCCCAGCACCTTGGCGTACAAACTTAATGTACCGCCTGAGGCTTCCGGCCATGTGATTTGAAGCTGCAGATCAGTGAACAGCTTTGGCACCACCGCACTTTTTATGCGCGCACCGTTTGATGATAGCTGCACCAATTCACCCTCTATCGCATCCCCCACAACCTGCTTGCCGATGACGGACCGGTACAAAAGGGCAAGAGGCGGGTCGATTTCCGCCATCTCCACCGGCTGCGCAGAGAGACTGATTGCATAGGCGCCGCCCAGACCAATCAATTCATGCAGTTCCAAGGGTTTTCCTGCGCCCTTGGGCTCAACGATGCGCGTGCTGCCCAAATCAAGAGGCGCCTTGACCGCGCGGCGCGTTGCATCTGCAATCAGGATTTGACCACCAACGGTATAGCTTTCGATCCGCGCGGCAAAATTGGTCGTGCGACCGACAACACTGTACTTTGCGCGTTTGTCCGAGCCGATATTGCCGACGACAACTTCGCCCGTGTTCACCCCGATCCCCATTTCGATTTCAGGGAAATCGTTTCTGGTGTTCCACTCGTTGACCCGGTCCATCCGTCGCTGCATTTCCAGCGCACAGGCCAGTGCGCGTTCGGCATCGTCGGGCCTTTGCAAGGGCGCCCCGAAAACTACAAGGATCGCATCACCGATAAAGGCATCAATGGTGCCGTTGTACTTTTGGATGACATTCGTCATCTCGCTGAGATAGTTGTTCAGCATCGTCACGATGCTCTCTGGTGGCAGCGTGTCAGACAGCGTCGCAAACCCCCGCAGATCAGACATCATCACCGTGACCGTTGTCTTTTTACCGCTGAAATCGACCCCGTCCGGTGATTTCAGCAACTGATCGACGACTTCACTGGCCAGAAACTGGCCAAATGTCTGTTCCAGAAAATTCGCATGGACTTCAAGCTGTTCCGTGCGTTCCCGAACCTTTTCTTCCAGATGCTCCACGATTTCCGCATTGCGCATGGAGACGGCGATCTGACCCGACAGCAGCGATAGAAGATGTGCGCGTTCCGGCTTGAAGGCCGCACTGATCAGGTTGTTTTCAAGATACACCAGGCCGATCAGTTCGTTTTGATGCAGGATCGGCTGACACAGGACCGAGCGCGTTTCATTTTCCTGGACGTAGGGGTCGACCATGAAACGTTCGTCAATCTGGGCATCATCGACCAGAACACTGTCGCGTGTGCGCGCCGTATAATTGATGACACTGGTCGGCAGGATTTTGGCACCGTCTTCGGATTCAAGTGGCACCGGCATTGGAGGCGGGACACCCTCGGATATGACGCTGACCTCGGCGTCGATCATCAACTCGTCTCCGCGCGCCAGCAACAACACACCGCGTTGGGCACCGGCGTTTTCGATCAAAAGCCCAAGCAACCGATCCAGAAGCCGATCCAGGACCACCTCTGCCGAGATCGTCTGCGCGGCCTTCAAAAGCGTATCGAGGTCAAGATCCCGCCTCAGCGATTGGTTGGCCGTCATTTCCGTGGTTCCGGCGATACTTTCGCTTAGCGTCTGTGTCAGCACACGGCTGTCACGATGATCGGTGAGCAGTTGGGGAAACTCCAGCTCAAGCTCCTCGACCTTGCGCTGCGCCCCCCACAGCCGGTAGGCATAGCGCGCATCCCGCAGATACATCATGCCAATACGTGCATCGGGCCGGCGGTTCATCACGTAACGCGCGGCAAGCTCGCAAGCCAAAGCCTCATCCTGCAGGAACCGGCCTTTTTGGGCCGCCGCAATCGCGCCATCCAGCAGATCCAGCACTTCTGTTTCACTGCCCTTGAGACGGGCAATCTCTGCCGCCACAATCAGGCGCTTGGCCTCGAAATTATCCGGTCCGCTTTCAGCCCATTGGCTCAGACGTTGGTCGTTCGCCTCAAGCTGGCGCATCATGTCGGCGTCGGCATCAGATCCGTCACCCGAATAAAGCGCTGCAATCGAGAGCGACTGATACAGAAGATGATCGGCAAGGCAGGGGTGATTGACCACAAAATGGAGGATCGGCTCAACCAACCGCGTTTCGGCCAGCGCCTCTTGCGGGCGGCCGAAAACATAAAGAGCCTGCGCCTTGAGAACGCGGTAGAAACAGATTGCCATGGACATCTGGTTCTCTTCGCACCTGGCCAGAAATGTTGCCTCGTCCAGATCCTCGGTAGAGAAATCCGCGCTGGAATGAGACCGCCCCGCCAGCGTGGACAACACCAGCCGATACGCATGAATGCCTGCGGCGGCGCCATGGTTCTGCGCCCGTTGGACCGTATCCAGTTGCGCGGGCATGGCATCCAGCACTTCATTCAGGGGCTTGCCGGCAAAACTGTCGATCACGACCCGATACATCACCAGGTAGCCAGCCCAGAGGATATCGCCGGAATTCAACCCTTCATGATAGCCACGTTCGATCACCGGAATTGCATTGCGGACATGCTGTACCCAAGGGACCAGCTCAACGCCCGTGACCAGACAGACCGTTGCCGTCGGTGCCCGGGCGCCAAACTTGTCACACAGCCGCAACGCCAGCTCACCAAAGGCCAGACCTTCGCGGTACTTCCCCATGAATGCGCCAAGGATAAGCCCGAAATTGGCAAAGAACAGCGCGGATTCCGGGGCATTCCCGTGTTTCAGAGACAATTGCACCGAGGTTCCGACGATCAGCGGGAAAAGCTGCTGGTTGTAAAGAAACGCAGCGATGGTCAAATGCCGCAAGCTGCGCTGTGCCAATGCAATCTCGGGGCTCGTGACATCCGGGTTGTCGAACAGCGCTGCCGGGTTCGTCGCCCCCAGCATCGCAGCAGCCTGTCCGATCGCGTTCTGGCCGTCCTCTTCGAGGTTATCAAGGCGCATCTGAACGCCCACCAGCCCCAGCGCTTTGATACCGGCGTCGATGGCTTCTTCGAACTCCATCAGCAGCGTGTGCTGGGCAATCCGGGTGAAGTAGATTTCCGCCTTTTCGAGGTCCGTCCGGGCATGATCCAGCGTCGTGGTGACAATTTCAGTGCATCGTTCAAAATTGCCGGTCAGATATTCCAGCGCCGCCGATTGACGCTGCGCCTCGAACATCAGGTCATAGTCTTCATCCCATCCGTCCGGCCCCAAAAGCTCTGACGCCACATTCGCAAAGGAAAGGGCCGCACCATACGCGGCGGAATCGGACGCCTTGCGTGCAGCGATCAGATCAAGGCGCGCCAGGTCAAGCTGCTCGGCACGCTCTTCGATGCCATCTCGTCCGAGGTTGAGTTGATCGACAACCTCGAAAATCCGGTCATTCAGCTCTTCTGTCGTCAATTGAGCTCTGAGCTGGCGGCCGATGGCAAGATGCACGTCGTTGTGATCATCTGCCTCGATCAGGCCATAGGCTGCCTGCTGGACACGGTCGTGCTGAAACGCGAAGTCCCTGACCAAAAGCGGGGACAGTGCATTTTCGGTTTCGCTCACGACCAGATCCGAGAGCGGCTGGATCATTTCTTCCTGAATGGCGGGCAAAAGACAGTCGAACGCTTCCTGCGGTTCGATCTTCAGGATCAACGCCAGAGTGTCGATGTCAAAACGGCTGCCAATACAGGCCGCAATACGCAGGACGGTTTGCGTGTCCTGTTTCAATCGGCGCATCTTTTCCAGCAGAAGATCAACCACGTTATCGGTGATCTGTGCCGCGCGGATGGCCTTTATATCCCATGTCCATGTCGCGGGCTCATCGGGGCGTTCGATTTGCTGTCTGATCAGCTTTTCGTGATGCAGATCCATCAGGAACTGGCGTGCAAAGAACGGATTACCCTGGGTTTTCTGCACCACCAACTGCGCCAGTTCGATCAACTGCGCCACCTCTGCATGCAACGTATCGGCAAGCAGGTTCGCAATATCGGACAGGCCCAACGGGGCAAGCGACAGGCTGGACACGCGACCTTCGGCCTCGCGCACCGCGTCCAACGCCCGCATCATGGGGTGCATGGCGTCAACTTCGTTGCTGCGATAGGCGCCAATAAGCAGCAACCGCCCGATCTGATCATCGGTCAGAATGACCTTCAAAAGCCCCAGCGTTGCGCTATCGGCCCACTGAAGATCATCCAGGAACAGCACAACAACCCTGTCACGCGCACACAGCGCGCGCAGCAATCTGCGGATTGTCTGATTGAAGCGGTTCGTCGCCTCTGTGGCGTCCAGTTCAGGGGCCGAAGGTTGCGGCCCGATGATCAGCTCCAGCTCGGGCAGAACATCAAGGATGACCGACGCATTCGGGGCCAGCGCCTCGTTAAGTTCCTTGCGCCAGGTGGCATGGCGGGCCGGGCTTTCGGTCAGCAATTGCCGCACCAGATCCTGCAACGCATGCATCAGGCCCGAATACGGATCATTCTTCTTGAACTGATCAAACTTGCCCTTGATGAAATATCCGCGTGCACGGGTAATCGGCTTGTGCACTTCGTTGACCAAAGCTGTCTTGCCCGCGCCGGAATAGCCCGACACCAGCATCATTTCTGCCGGTCCCTGCCGCACTCTTTCAAAGGCTTCCATCAATGTGCGGACTTCACGGTCGCGACCATAAAGCCGTTCAGGAACAGTGAAACGTTCGGTCCGGTCCCTGCGGCCCGGCTCGAACCGGTCAAGATTGCCCCCCGCGCGCACGGCTTCCAGATCAGCGATGATACCGGCCGTGCTTTGATACCGGTCTTCGGCCTTTTTCGCCATCATCCGGCTGATGATCTTGGACAGGGCCAGTGATATGTCAGGGTTTCGCCGATGAGCCGGCACCGGTTCCCGGGCGACGTGACAATGCACAAGCTCCAGCTTGTCATCCACTTCGAATGGCGGCATTCCGGTCAGCATCTGATAGAATGTTGCGCCCATCGAATAGAAATCGGTGCGGTGATCAAGCGCCCGATTCATGCGCCCGGTTTGTTCCGGCGAGATGTAGGGCAGGGTGCCTTCCAGAACCTCGGGGCTCATCAAAACCGGATGCTCGGTTGAAAACTGCGTTGCGATACCGAAATCGATGACCTTAACCTCACCCGTTCCCGGGTGGATAAGGATATTCTGCGGCGAGATATCCTTGTGAATCACATGCGACTGATGAATGCCGTCAACCGTGCGGGCGATCTGCAGGGCCGTATCAAGAAACTCGTCATGCGAGAGGGAACGGGTGGACAACAGATCGGCAATGGAGATGCCGTCGAAATCCTCCAGCACCATCAACAGCGATTTGTCATGGCGCCGAAGCTCCAGCGCCCGGATGACGCCCGGCAGGGCGAGACTGCTGGTTATCTCAAACTCTCTGCGATACCGCGCAAGCCTGCTTGCGGTCGGGAACTCACTTTTGAGGATTTTGATGACCACCCGTTCACCATCCGCATCTCGCGTTGCGCGGAACACAAACGAGTCGGCGCTTTCATAAAGTCGCTCGGACAATTGAAAACCGGGAACGAAAGAGACATTCACATTAGCCATTTACACCGCCGCCTGCCGAAATTTTGTCTGCATCATAGTAGCCTATACCATGACCGACCTGTGCAAAATTGAGCTCGGAGAAATTGCCAAACGGGACATACTTGGTCAGTTTTGGCAGGATTTCCCGTTCCCATCTCTCCTGTTCGGTACAGGCCCCGATTTTCGCACCGGGCAAGTCGCGGCCCACGTCCAGAAAATCGGTCATCGCCTGCACATGCCCCTTCAAGTACCTGTGTTTGCCCGCGCGCTCAAGGCTACGCGCGGCCAGATCCCAGAACGGTGTGTCCCACCGCGATCCGCAAGCGTAATGCCATGCAATAAAAAGCGAATTGCGCAAGACATAAGAACGCATTGTTTGGTTCGCGAAACCCACAGCATCCTTGTCCGGCGGGCTTTGGCGATCCTGTTCCGCCATCCAACGCTGTGCGGTGCGGACCTGCATGATCGTGGCCCCGATGGCCGTGGCCTCCAGCGGTTCGACAAAGGACGCGGCGTTGCCAATCGTGAAGATGCGGCCATCAAACCAATTGCGGCGCATGAAGTTCGGAAAACTGACCCGAACGCGAATCTCTGTCGGTTCAGCCCCTTCGTCTTCAAGGAAGGCGTCGAAATCTTCCAGCACCTCCTCATCACTGCTGAGGGACGGGTTGAAAACATACCCGCACGAGGTCCATTCCTGTAACGGGATTTGGAACGCCCAGCCATGTGGCCGGGCAATCGAGCGGGACATGCTGGTTTCCGCGCTTGGTGGAAGCCTGCGAACCATTGCACGGCCCGTGGGAATCCAGTCCATGCGGATTATGTCCGGGTCTTCCGGTGCCTGCGTCCACGCGCCCGGGGGAAATCCGCGTGCGTCCAGCACGTAATCACAATCCAGATGGCTGCCATCTTCAAACCCGACCGTGACCCCGCCCGGCAGGGTTTCCAGCGATGTCACCCGCGCATCAAGCCGCGTTGCCCGCACGTGGTCGCCGATGATTCCGGTGACCCGACCGGCGTCAAAATGGTACCCATAAAGGCGCGGCGGCTGGAACCGGTTCACGAAGTCAGCATTCCGAGACCCCCAGCCTTCGTAGTAAGAGCCCAACTTCACCGTTGCCCCACACCGGGTCGCAATCTCGTCTGGCCCCACACCGGTGACTTCGTTAAGCCACAGTGGAAACCGCGGGGTGGTTCCTTCCCCCACGCCGATTGTCGGGATGCGGGAATCGTAGATGTGCCACAGCCTGGCTTGTGGAAAATAGCGGGTCATATGGGCGGCAGCGATGAATCCGGCGGTGCCGCCACCCAGTATGGCGATCTTCATGCCACAGCCTCCTCTGAGAGCGTTTCGGGTTTGCGCAACATATGCTGGACCTCCAACAAAAGCTGCGCCAAGGACGGGTCAAAAGGTGCGGCCTTGGTCAGGCTGGCGAGACGGTTCGCGCAGCCGGTTCCAGCATCCGTGGCGATCCTCCATGGCCATTTGTTATGTTCGGCGAGACGGGCCTGAAACTGGCGGCCCGGTCGATCCAGATGGTGCGAAAGCAACTGAACACCGCGCGCGGCAGCTGTCATGCCCAGCCCGGCATAGGGATCAAGCGCACAAACGCTGTCGCCAAGCGCGAAAAGGTTGTCCGGCCAGTTCGGGTAATCTTCATAATGCCGACGGCGGTTTACGGTGCGTCCAAACAGATGTACGGGGCCTGCCGGTTCGGCCTGCACGAGAACATTGTGAAGCGCGGGGTCGGACAACTCTGCCGACAGGGTCAGAAAACTCCGGTCATCCGTTGGCAGCGCGGTGCCGTCCGGAGCCTGCAAAACCACGCCCCAGAGATCACGCTCGGCCCGGATCATCATTCCCGCACGCCCGCCGGTTTCGGGTGTTGGGGCCAGCGCAAGACCCTGCCAATCCGGTGCGTGATCAGGCGCAAGACGTACCCAGCGCGATACATATTGTCGGCCCGAGGCGTGCTCGGTCATCGCGATCTGATGCTCCGCGCCGAACTGCCGGGCCAGCCAACGGGGCAACCGTGACGCGGCGCCGCTGGCATCGACCACAATGTCGGCCTGAAGGAAGCTTTCCTCAACCTCGTCAACAGGCTGCAGCCTTACACCTTGCACGCGCGCACCATCCTTCGCCAGTTCGATCCCGATGACGCGCTGACCCGTTTGGATGCGCACATTGCCCGCATCACGCAACAGCGCAAGCAGGGCCGCTTCGATCAGGCACCGGGAAGCACCATAAAGGGTGATGCCCGTGCCGACCCGCGGCAACCACCCGGATGCCACACGCAAGGCCATATCTGCGCCCGCGTCAAAAGGCACTGCGCCCTGCGCGATCAACTCGGCGCGCCAACCGGGCACCAGTTCATCAAAAGCAAGGGCACCAGCGCCCATCAGCATATGCAAGCAATGGCTTTGCGGCACGGATGGCCGTGCAGCGGGCCCGCTGGTCGCCGGGTCCACATAGGTGGCGCGTTCCAGAACCGTGACTTCGGAAAACCGGTCTTTCAGCATATGCGCGGCCAGCAGCCCTGCAATGCCACCGCCAATGACCAGCGCTGAAGAGCCTGACTTACGGAAGGTGGCTGACTGTGGGGCAGTTGGCTTGGACATTCGGATCAGAACGTGTGTTCGGGAACATCGTAAGAGATACGCTCGAATGTCTGCGATACGACATATTGGAAGCCATCGGTTTTGCCATCCGCGTCACGCGGAACAAAGGGACCAATGAT